>CAKSAC010000004.1 GCA_934434925.1 uncultured Eubacteriales bacterium
ACCCATTTTTCCTTTTGTCAAGGGGGTTTTTTAAGTTTTTTCTCTTTTTTCCGCCTTTTTCCCCCCGAAAAGAAAAACCGTCCTTTTCCAGTCGAAAGAAAAGGACAGTTATATGTAAGACCGCCCACCGGGGCGGTCTCCTCAGAGAGGAATTCAGCCGTTGTTTTTAATGTCGTTCTCGTACTTCTCGATCATCTTTTTGACCATCTGGCCACCGACAGAACCGGCCTGGCGGGAAGTGATGTCGCCGTTGTACCCCTGTTTGAGGTTCACGCCGACTTCGCTGGCGGCTTCCATCTTGAACTTGTCGAGAGCGGCCTGAGCTTCAGGAACCGCAACTTTGTTCTTGGACATTTTCATTTCTCCTGTTTTTTGTATCTATATCATCGAGCCCGCGAATCACGATCCCTGGGCTCGATCCTCCGCGTCTCTGCTATTATTGTGTGTCACGCGACCGGTTTTATTTATGGTAAATAAATCATCGCGCATATACAAAAAATAGGGGAATTTTCAGTTTTTACGGTCTTTTCACGATATATCCCGGGAATGGGTTTTGCGCGCGGGTGTTATCTGTTGCAGGAGCGCAGAATAATATCGCATCCTTTTTCATCCGTGTAATTTTCTTTCAGATATTCAAAAGCCTTTTCTCCGAGCGAAGCAAGATCGGACGCGAGGGCTTTGTTCACCGTTTTTGTGAAGTTTTCCGCCGCGCTGCTTTCGCACCACCAGCCGAACCCGCCTTCTTCTATCACTTTTCCTATATCAGTATTCGGATCGGTGCAAGCCAGAACAGGCATCCTATTCTGCATATAGGAAAGAAGCCGGGAAGGAAAATTCGGAATCGTAAACCTGTGATCCAGAAAAATCAGACCTATATCGCAACAACCGACGAAGTTCTCGTATTCTTCCCTCGGCAATCCGTTTATCAGCAGAAAATTGCCGGGTTTTTCTTTCTCGGCAAAGTCTCGGAGTTTCGGATATTCGGCCCCGGTTCCGCAAATGACAAAAAAGCGATCTTCAAACCCCTTGTTTGCACGAAGGCATTCCATGATAAACGGGATATCCTGCGGTCGGCCGAGATTTCCGCCGTAAATAAAAACGGTTTTATCCGCGGGGAGATGATATTTTTCCCGTAATGCCCTCTTCTGTTCCGGGCTGAACCGGTCAGCGGTCAGAGCGATACTGTTCGGGCAGATTTCCACTTTTTCCGGCGGAATTTCCGGGTTGTGTTCCAACACATACGCGACATTCGCCTGCGACATACATCCGATATGATCGGAAAGTGCATAGAGCTTTTTTTCTTTTGCGCGAAAATACCGGTAGATAATCCCCTTCACGCCGCGCTTTTTCATCATACCGAGATCCACCGCATTTTGCGGGAAAATATCCTTTAACAGCAGATACGACGCTGCGCCGTCTCGCTTTTTCACATACCGCACTACATTGGCAAAAGTGATCGGCGGCGTTGTGTAAAGAATCAAATCGAATTTAACATCGGAAAAACAGGCTTTGATGGCCCTAATAAAAACAGATTCGACCGATATCTGCGCCAATCCCTTCCGGATCAGATTACTGCCCCCGGTCACATCGCCCGTTTCGATATGGAGAATGTGCGCCCCGTTCTCTTCCAACCGTTCGCTCTTTTTTCCTGTGCGTTTTTCAGACGGCGTAATGACATATATTTCATGACCGCGGTTCCGAAAGCAACGTAACAGATCTGCATAAATAGAATGAGCCTCGATACTCTCAAATCGCCCGATTGTTAAAAACAAAACGTTCATTTCCGCTTCCTTTGCTTTCTCCCGGCTTATCGTGCCGTCCGCTTGTAACAGCGCCTTTATTTTGCCAGCTCGTCGCTTTTCTTGATTACCACGCTGTCGTACATCATCATGACAACGCCTTCTTCATAGTTCCCGATCTCCGCTTTGTTTTCTTCGCCTTTCAGGTTCTTATCGATCAGCTTGATAAAATCAACGCCCGCGCCATAAGCGTGCAGATACGCACCTCCGAACCGGGGATTGACCTCGGATAAATAGTATTCACCGTTTTTACAGAAGAAATCGACATCGATCGGACCGTTGAATTCAAATGCGCCCAACGCCTCCGTCACAAAGTCAAATAACCTCTGATCCTTAAAGGAAATCGTCTTGTTCGCACCGCCGATGGTTGTGCTGATTTTGCGTTTTGAGAAAATGGAAACCGGCTTATGGCTGATGGTGTCCACATACACATCCGCGTCAAGATCAAAGCAGCCTTCTCCGGTCATCAATTCCTGGGCAATCAAACCGGGGTCTTGTTCAAACGCGGCGCGAAGCGTTTCGATATCCAAAACCTTTCTTGCGCCCACACTGCCGCTGCCGGTCCTCGGTTTGACAAACACCGGAAGAGACACTTCTCCTGCGTCAAGAGCCGCTTTCACTTCCCCGAAAGTACCCCACGTCATGACGGTACGGATTCCTTTTGCCCGCAGATATTTGAACATTTCATATTTATTGAAACAAAGTTTTGCGGTTTCCGTATAGGGAGCCAGCACTTCGATGCCCGCTTCGGCAAATCTTTCACGGTTTTCTGCCAGCAGCATGATTTCCGGGTCGATAAAAGTAGTAACGGCATGAATCTGTTCTTTCCGGCATATATCCAGGATCGTATCCATATAACCCGGTTCGTCGATCTTCGGTACAATATATTGCTTATCGGCAAAATAGATAGCGGGCGCATACGGGCTGTTATCCGTGGCGATGATCCTGGAACCTTTTTCCATAGATGCCCTGAAGTTCTTCATCAATTCTCCGCGACGGCCTACGGAAAGCATTAAATAATTCATGCCGCGCACCTCCTGTATTGCCGATTATCGGTCATAAAAGTGTAAAAAGGCTTGTTTCGTTAATCCAAAAGACTGCGGACTGCGAATCACGCATTTTCCTGCGTTCCCGTTTCCGGAGCGGATTGCCGGATTTTTGCGAGGTTTCCTTCGTGGTTCAGCTCCACGCCCTCGGCTTTGATAAACGCCTTTTTCACGGTCTCCAAGACAATCTTCACATCTCCAAAGAAGGTAATCTTCTGCACATAACGCAAATCCCACGAGAACTTTTCTTCCCACGTTATGCAATTGCGCCCGTGTACCTGGGCCAATCCCGACAGGCCGGGGCGCACGTCGTGGCGATGTCTCTCTTCCGCAGTATAATAGGGCAGATATTCCACAAGCAACGGCCGCGGGCCGATGACGCTCATATCGCCCTTGATGATATTGAATACTTCCGGCAACTCGTCAAGACTGGTCTTGCGCAAAAATCTGCCGTATCGATTCAGTCGCACTTCGTCCGAAAGCAGATTCCCGTCCCGGTCCCGCCGGTTGTCCATTGTCCGGAATTTGATTAACTTAAAAATCTTTTCGTCTTTACCGGGTCTCTCCTGCGTAAAAAAAGGATTTCCCCGCATAAAAACAGCTCCAAGCACCATCAATATCAGATAAAGCCATCCGAAAACCATGACGGCGATCAAGCCGCAAAGGATGTCAAGCAAACGCTTAAAATACTTTTCATACAGCCCGTACGGCTTATGGTCGTTTTTCATAAATCCTCTTATTCAAAACATGCGCGGACGGTTTCGATGATCCTGTCCTGTTGATCGGGGGTCATTTTGATGTCGCTCGGCAGGCAACAGCCACGCGCGAAAATGTCAGCACCGACATCGGTGACTCCGCCTGCAATATAGGCGTTTGTCCGACAGCGAAGCGTTCCTTCTCGGCCGATTGTCTCGTGCATCCTGTATAGCGGTTGCATGTGCATGGGTTTCCAGATCGGTCTGCCTTCCGCATTGATAGACGTGATGGCTTCAAGAATTTCGGTCGGGCAGGATTTTCCGCTTTCCGGGATATACATCGCTTTCACATCATCTCTGACCTGGCGGCACATGGCTTCTTGATTGACAAGAACGGCAGAAATCCAATAGTTCGGCGTTGCGTGCGGCAGAATCGGATTCATCAGAACAGGCATATCCTTCAAACCGTTGCAATAACGTTCATATATTGCTTTTTTCCGTGCGATATGCTCTTCAAGATACGGATATTGCCCGCGAATAACACCGGCCACCACATTACTCATACGGTAATTATAGCCGATTTCCTCATGCTGATACCAGGGAGCGTCTTCTCTCGCCTGCGTTGCCCACTTACGTACCCGGTTGGCAACATACAAATCATTGGTCAATAAGCACCCGCCGGCAGAACCGGTGATAATCTTGTTTCCGTTATAACTGATGGCGGTATAATCGCCGAAGGAACCGCATTGGCGGCCGTTCAGCATGGCACCGGTTGCCTCTGCGGCGTCTTCGACCAAGAGCGCACCATGCTTTTCGCAGATTTCTTTGATTCTGTCAACACGCCCCGGGAAACCGTACAATTCGGCATATACGACCAGTTTTACCTCCGGATAGAGCGTAAAGGCTTTTTCAAGCGCGACCGGGTCCATATTCCAGGATTCTTCCTCGGTATCGATAAAAACGGGGATGCCTCCCTCGTATGCGATCGGGTTAATTGTTGCGTCAAATGTCATGTCGGCGCAAAAAACGCGCTTTCCTTCCAGTGCGCCGCGGCCGATTGGCGGAATCCCGTAAAGACGTTCACCGGCGATTTTCATGCACAGATGAAGCGCGGCGGTGCAACAAGAAAGGGCGACCGCATATTTCATCCCCGTTTTTTCGGCGGCAATGCATTCTACCTCGTTGATGTTTTCTCCCATTGTGGACATCCAGTTCGTCTTATATGCATCGGTCATGTACTTTAACTCTTCGCCATGCATCGTCGGCGTTGCGAGCCAGACTTTTTCCTCAAAAGGTCTGACAGTTGATTTATACATCGTTACATCCTTTCAGCGGGTACAGTCCTGTATCTCTTCAAAAATCGTTGTTGTGTTTGTCAAATATATAAAATACCATAAAAACGGAAAAATGTCAAGTGCGGGAACGCTTTTGACCGTTCCTTGCGCGAACGCGGCGCGAACGCGCGGTCGTACCGCTTGGAAAACGTGCTTACCCCGGCTCTGCGTCCGATGAACGAATCGCCGCCGTTTTTCCGTTCCGGACAAAGGGGGAAGGAGTAAAACGCGTGTTCGTTACGGAATCATAAACAGCAGATACGGCAAACCGCCCCGCCTCGGCATACGGGAAATCCACGCAGGTCAACGGCAGAACGCTCTCGCGGCTTTCTTCTTCCGCGCTTCCGGCAATCAGGGAAAACGCACCGGGGAACCGGATGCCCGCATCGTAAAGAAAGCGTAAGAGAGTCCGTGCGGTTTCGGCGCGGGAAGTGACCACGCCGTCTACGCCGTCAAGGTCGGATACCGTCAGTTTTTCTATGTCTGCCATGCGCGGCAAAAGCCCGGCGCTGCGTACGGTATCGGCATATCCTTCTCTTCTCTCCCGCAGCTCTCGCGCCGCAGATTCCGAAAAGGAGTCGATATACAAAAGATTTTTATGCCCGGATTTCAGCAGGGTCTCGGCCGCCAGCGCGGAAGCGGCGTAATAATCGTAAAAAACCGAGCAGATTTCACGGACGGATGCCGTCGCGTTCAGTATCGCGAAAGGAACATGCATTTTCTGCATTTCGCGGATGTGCGCCCGCTCGTTATACACCAATGAATCGGGGGCAATGAGAACGATTCCGTCCACGGAACGGTTTGCAAACGCCCGGAGATAGGAATAATCCTCGCACCCGGTCAGAAGAACCGCGGAAACATTTCGCTCAGCCGCCGCCTCGGTCACAGCCCGCAGAGAACGCGCAAAGGAAGCGCTGCCGTTCTCCCAGAAATTCACAATACCGACGGAAAACGCTCGTTGGGAACGCATTCCGCGCGCGATTGCATTCGGCATATAATGAAGGCGCTCTGCCGCTTTCCGGACGGCCTTGACGGTCTTTTCGGAGTATTTCTTTTCCGTTGAACCGTTCAGGATATACGAAACTGCCGAAACGCTGACGCCGGCGGCTGTTGCCACATCCTTGATCGTTACTTTCTGCATGGTTGCCCCCATCTTCAGATTTTTGTTTTTCCGATATAGTACTTCAGTTTTTTCGCCACAATACAGGCCAGCGAGAATTTCAAAAGATCGAACGGAATATACGGAATCACACACATGAGAAGAACCGAAATGAAATTGATGTTGCCTTCATAAAGCGCAACGAACCAAACGGTCCCGAACAGATAGCAAACCAAAAGCCCGATCAGCGCCCCGACCGCGTATCCGTAACGCACCCGGCGGAAAACCGTTTCAAAAAGGAGACAAACGAGCCCCATCCCGAGGAACCCGATAATATATCCGCCTCCTGGGCTGAAAATGTGCGAGAGCCCGCCGCGAAAACCCGAAAAAACCGGTACGCCGACCGCCCCCAAAAGGATATAGACCAACACGGAAAACGAACCGCGTTTTCCGCCTAAAAGCATGTAGGTGAGAAAAACAGCGAAGGTCTGCAAGGTGATCGGCGCCGCAAAAGGAACCGGGATCGTGATCCACGCGCAAACCGAAATCAGCGCGGAAAACAACGGGATCAACGTAAGGTCGCGTATTTTCATGGTTCTCCCTGCCCCGTCGCTCTCTGTGCGACGGAAGTTTTTTGTTTATTGTAACACAACCCCGATAAAATGTCAACAAAAAGCGCCCCCGAAGGGGCGCTCGCCGATTTTACCGGATCTCGATGAGATGGTCTTTTTTCTCTTCCTTTTCCTTTTTCGGCATAATGACTGTCAGAACGCCGTCCTTGTAGGAAGCGTCAATCTTCTCACAGTCAACGCCGGTCATGTCAAAGGTACGGGAGAAAGAGCCGAAACTGCGTTCAGAACGGATATACTTGCCTTTCTCGTCTTTTTCCTCTTTTTCGGCCTTTCGCACGGCTGTGATGGTCATATATCCGCCATCGAGAGAAATACGGATGTCTTCTTTCCGGAACCCGGGCAAATCGGCCTCCAGAAGATACTTGCCGTCCTTTTCGCGTATGTCTGTCTTGAATTCAACAAGTGCGCCGGAGCCGAAGAGTTTCTTCTCCATGTCATCAAATTCACGGAAGGGGTTATAGGAATCCGCGCCGAAACGATGTCCGAAAGGTGTAAGAGCAAACATAACTTTACCTCCATTTAATAATTTATAATTTTCTTTATTTTTTACTGATTTTCCGTTTATATTCGCCATTCAGCGAACAAAGAGCTTTTCCCCGTCATAATCGACTGTCAGGGTCGTGTCGGGGGCGATATCGCCTTCGATAATCTTTCTTGCGAGCAGGGTTTCCACATTTGCCTGCAAGAACCGTTTCATCGGACGGGCACCGAAAGCCGGGTCATACGAAGCGTCAGCGATATAATCACTGGCGGCCGGGGTGATTTGCAAAGCAATGCCGCGATCGGAAAGGCGTTTTGCAAGGTCCGAAACAAGCAGTCCGATGATGGCATGGATGTTTTCTCTGGTGAGCGGTTTATACAACACCGTCTCGTCTAACCGGTTCAAAAACTCCGGGCGGAAACTGCGCCGCAGGAGAGCTTCGACGGCAGCCTTTGCTTCTTCGGAAATCGTTCCGTCCGGCGTGATGCCTTCCAGAATTATGTCGGAGCCGAGGTTGGAAGTCAGGATGATGATGGTGTTTTTGAAATCGACGGTCCTTCCCTGGGAGTCGGTAATGCGTCCGTCATCCAGTACCTGGAGCAAAACATTGAAAACATCGGGATGTGCCTTTTCGACCTCATCAAACAGAACGACCGAATAGGGATGCCGCCGCACGGCTTCCGTGAGTTGCCCGCCCTCGTCGTAACCGACATATCCGGGAGGCGCTCCGATCAGACGGGATACCGAATATTTTTCCATGTATTCGGACATATCGATCCTTATGAGATTATGCTCATCGTCAAACAAGGCTTCTGCGAGAGCTTTGGCCAGTTCGGTCTTTCCGACACCGGTAGGACCTAAGAAGAGGAACGAACCGATCGGACGACGGGGGTCCTTGATCCCGGCACGGGAACGAAGAATCGCGTTGCTGACCTTGGTTACGGCTTCATCCTGCCCGATCACGCGCTGATGCAGGATATCTTCCATGCGCAACAGCTTTTCGCGCTCTCCGGCGACAAGCCGCTGAACAGGAATACCGGTCCAGCGGGAAACGATACGCGCAATCTCTTCTTCGTCCACACAGTCACGCAAGAGCGTCCGCGTATTCTCTCCTTTTTGTTCGCGCGCTTCCTCTTCTTCCAGTTGCTTCTGCAAGGCGGGCAACCGGCCGTATTTCAGTTCCGCCGCGCGGCTCAGATCATACGCGTTCTGCGCGCGCTCAATCTCCGCATTGACCTGCTCGATCTCTTCACGGATTTTCTGTCCTTTTCCGATAGAGGCCTTCTCGTTCTCCCATTTTGCCTTCATAGCGGCGAAGGATTCTTTAAGTTCGGCCAACTCCTTCCGTATCTCTTCAAGATGCGCCGCAGAAAGTTTGTCTTTCTCCTTTTTGAGTGCGGCTTCCTCGATTTCGTGCTGCATGATTTTCCGGGAGATTTCATCCATTTCTGTCGGCATGGAGTTCATCTCGGTCTTGATGAGTGCGCAGGCCTCGTCCACAAGGTCAATGGCTTTGTCCGGGAGAAATCTGTCGCTGATATACCGGTCGGAAAGAGTCGCGGCCGCAATCAGAGCGCTGTCGTGGATTTTCACACCGTGATAGACTTCATAGCGTTCTTTCAACCCGCGCAAAATGCTGATAGTATCTTCCACGCTCGGCTCATCCACCATAACAGGCTGAAACCGCCGCTCCAACGCCGCGTCCTTTTCGATGTACTTGCGGTATTCGTCAAGGGTCGTTGCGCCGATACAGTGCAATTCGCCACGCGCAAGCATCGGTTTCAGAAGGTTGCCGGCGTCCATGGAGCCTTCGGTTTTGCCCGCGCCGACAATCGTGTGAAGTTCGTCAATAAAGAGAATAATCTTCCCTTCACTGGCTTTGACCTCATTCAGCACCGCCTTCAACCGCTCTTCAAATTCACCGCGGAACTTCGCGCCGGCCACCAATGCGCCCATATCCAGCGAAAAGATACTGCGGTCTTTGAGGTTGTCGGGGATATCCCCCCGCACAATCCGCTGTGCCAATCCTTCCGCAATTGCGGTTTTTCCTACGCCGGGTTCACCGATGAGACAAGGGTTGTTTTTCGTTTTACGGGAAAGAATCCGGATCACATTCCGTATTTCGTCGTCACGACCGATGACCGGGTCCAGTTTCTGATTCCGGGCGGCCTCCACAAGATCCTGTCCGTATTTTTTCAGTACATCGTACGTCGCTTCCGGATTATCGGTGTTTACCGACTGGTTGCCGCGCAACTTTTTCATCGCCGCAAGAATGCCGGCTCTGTCGATCCTGGCGGCGGAAAGGACTTCTTTGACAGCCGCGTCGCCTTTTTCGCAAAGAGCCAAAAGCAGATGTTCGACCGAAACGAATTCATCTTTCATGTCGTCGGCGGTTTTTTCGGCCGCGGCTAATACCGCGTCAAGGGCGGAAGACATATACAGCTGTCCGCCGCTTACTTTCGGCAGTTTTCCCAACCGTTTTTTCACATCGGCCAGTATATCGCCGACCGTTCCGCCGGCTCCTGTCACGATTTCCGGGGTCAGGCCATCCCGCTGTTCCAGCAGTGCGTCCAGCAAATGCAACGGCAAAAGCTCCTGTTGCCCATTGTCCCTGGCAAGGCGTTGCGCGTTGTTCAGCGCTTCAATGCTTTTCTGTGTATAATGTTCAAGGTTCATAAAATTCACCTCTTTCAGATTGTTTTCACATGATGGAGTCGTGTGACCCCGGGTTTATATGATTTCCGGACAAATGCTGAGATATTCACGATATGCGTCATCAATCCGCCTGGCGGCCAGTTCCGTAATCTCCGGCGTTTCAAAAAAGCTCTTCATGGCAATATCCATGGTCCGGATGTAGGATACAATCGCGTCGGCAATCTGCCCTTCTCCGAATTCTCCGTCTCGGCTGTTCCGGCGCAGGACCAGACGACGGGCATATTTGCCGTCTTCGGCCGAAAATTCAACATTGCCGATATATCGCACCTCGGTTTCGCTCCACATCCGGTAAAATGCGTTCATATAGGCTATCAACGTGCGGTTTTGGGTGCGGAACCCAACGCGCAACTCACCGAAAGCCGTAGTTGGTTGTCTGTAAAGAAGGACGCTGTACCGAACGGTGGGATTATACTTGTACGCCAGCGCCGAGCGAAGCGTCAGCATATTATCCGTACTTCCTTCCAGCCGCTGTGCCGAATCCTCCGCGCCGAACAATTCTTCAATACTCCCGAAAATCTGCCGGATACGCTTTTCCGGCGTAATCAGGGAAAGATGTTCCGCCAGGATCTGATTGATCAGGTTGGAACGGTTGGTGGCCTTACGGTATGCCAGCTTATCGACGGCAGCCACCACTTCATCGGAAAGTACCAAAGAATAGACGCTTTTTTTCATCACAAGTTCCTTTTTTCGTTTTTCTGTCTTTATTATAGCACGAAAAAATAATTTGTCAAGGGGTTTATATAAATTTTATTGCAAATTATTTTTTTCAACAAAAAAAAGGCACCCGTTTTCGGGTGTCTTGGGGATTATTTCAGCGGAATTCCTTCGCCGAGTGCATGAACGATAGGATCGATGAGACTGTAACGGCGGCGGACATTGTGCTGCCAGGCAGCCGCAACCAGACGTGCAAGAAGCAGTGCGGCAAACGCTCCGGCCATACCGATAACGCCGACAAGGTTCAAGCCGTTCAATTTGAAGGCAAAGACGGCAATGGTGGGAAGCGCTGCGGCAATAATGCCCCAGATCGCGACGGCACAGTGCGAAGTCGAACGGCCTTTCGTATACGGAATACATTCAAATCCAAGCGGCACGAGCGCGTTGAAACAAAGGCCGGTCAGCGCGCAACCGAGCGCGACCAATGCGGTGGAAGCATATCCGGGAATACCGGAAATGTTGGTATGCAACGAGAACAGCCCGCTCATACCCGCAAAGAAGACCGCCGCGCACAGAATGACCGCGCGCACAAGGCCCATCCAGCGAACCGAACGAAGATATTTCTTGTCCCCTTCTTCACTCTTCTTGAACAGACCGACAAAGAAGTTAAGAAGGATGGCAAGTGCGAAACTGCCGGCATACAGATAGAATCCGAGACCGGGCGCGTACCCGTTTACGGTAAGCAAGGGCAGAACAAGGAAGCCGAGCAAAGCGTAACTTGCGCGGAGATTTTTCATCACGCGGGTAACGCCGGCTCCGGTTCCACGGCAATGGGAAATCAACCGGATCAGACCGATCAGCAGATTAAAGAGAATGAGGATCGGGTTGAGGACGACTGCCACCGTCACCAGTCCGAAAACTGCCCATTTTCCGGTGTTATAAGCGCTGTTTTTCCCTGCGCGGACCGCGGCATTCGCATTGTCGCTGAGTTCTTTCAGCCCATTTTTTGAACCGTCCAGAACATTCTTCGGCAGGGTGGTGAAATAGGAAGCGACAGCATCACTTTTGAAGGTGTCCTTATCGGTCAGCAGGGTTTCAAACGAAATCGTTGCCGATTTACCGGTTTCACCGTTGCAGATCACATACGCATAAGAGGGCAATGCGCCGGTAGAGGTTCCGGCGGCAGCATCGGATGCCACCGTTCCGGTCAGCAGGGGAAGAAGCGAACCGACAAGTGCGACCGCCATCATCAGGACCGCAATAATTCCCTGCAGGCGGGAAAGACGGACATTACGTTTGGGGATCATGACTTCCCCGCGTTCATAGATCGAGTTGAAATATCTCCGGTCATCGCGAATCCCGATCTCTGCGTAACGAATCCGGTTCTTATCGGCTTTCTTGCGTTCGCGGAAGGCGCGGTATTGTTCACAGTTGGTCTCGTACGAATTGTCGAGAAGTTTTTCGACATTGGCAAGACCCCACGCGTCGGATTCAACGGCTCCGTTATCGGTCTGAACGACCGCAGTGGAAGACCCGGCAGTCAGAGCCGGAACCAGCGAAACGGGAACCCCGGAGATCCGGGCGATCTTCTTTGCGCGTTTTACCGATTCTTTTTCGTACTGCTCATAGAGTTTGCGATTGAGTTTCAGCTCTTTTTCCTTGGCGGCCATGACTTTTTTATCATGCTTTGCCACGATGTCGGCCTTGGTCAGTTCGAGTTTGTGTTCACGCGCCTCGATCTTTTCGTCGGCCTGCTTTTTCTTGAGATAAATCGCAATCTCATTCTTCTGTGCGCGGATCGCCTTACGGGTATCGTCATTCTTCATGAGGGCCAGTTTGGAATCTTCCAGATGCTGGGCCTCATGCATCATGCGGAGGTCTTCAATGCCGGCATTTTGAATTTTTTCGGCATCCTGTGCCTTCAGCCTGATGAGCTTCTTATCGGACGCGAGCTTCTTGGCATAAAGCTTTTCTTCCAACGTGCGTTCGTCGATCCGCAGGCGGAGTTCGTTGGCACGGCGGTTGGCTTCCAGCGCACCGTCCGCTTTTTCCAGGCGAAGAGACTTTCTTTCGACCTTGCCGAGCTCACGGTTTTCTTTCTGCCGGATGCTTTTTTTCAACGCTTCGTTCCGGTCAAGATCGTCGGAACGCTGTTTAAGAAGCCGGCGCTCATTTTCGGCGCGACGGGCAGTTCTCTTCTCGTTATAGAGTTTTTCCTGCGTTTCATGTTCCACGGCCTCGGCCTGGCGGCGGGTCGCGGTTGCTTCGTCGTTCAGGTTGAGTTTTGCGGACTTGATTTCCGCGGCGCCGAGGCGCTTGCTCTCTTTTTCATTGGCTGCCGCAATGCGCGCGTCGAGCTTCTCGCTGTCGGACTGGCGGAGCTTGCGGAGTTTTTCCGCAGACCGGACGCGTTTCATTTCGCGCCGGTTTTCAAAACTCTTGTCCTGTACGGAATTTTTCAACTCGGCGTTTTCCGAAACGGCGGCCGCCTTGTTTTCTTCCGCTAACAAAGCCTTGGTGTATTTGATTTTTTCGTTGGCGATCTTGCGGGCATTTGCGCGTTCTTCCCGGACGCGCATATAATCCAGGCGATTTTGCGCGTTGGCCTTTTCCGTATCAATGCCGGAACGTTCGCCCGTGATCTTCTTCACCTGCGCGCGGTTCTGCTTTTTGATTTTCTCATCATTGGTGCGACGCAGGCCGTAGAGATAATTCTCAAACGCCTTATCGCTGACCGCGCCTTTGAGTTCATCATTCCGGTGGGCGGCCTCTTTTGCTTCTTCGGACAAAAGGGACTTGGTGAGCCGGAGCTGTTCTTTGGCGAGTTTGCGGGCAACGGTCCGCTCATTGTCGATCCTGGCCATGCCGAGCGCATGCTCGTCATCGACTTTGCGGCTGCGCAGTTGCGCATTGGCGCGCAGTTGCTTCTTCGCCTGGGCCTGCTGCTTTTTCGCAATCTTCTTTTCGTGGCTGAATTTCTGCTCGTTCAGGCTGTTTTCAAGGTTCTTTTCTTCAATGGTCCTGCGGAGTTCGTCATTTTTCCGGGCGGCCGCTTTCGCTTCTTCGGAAAGCAGAGATTTCGTGAGCCTGACTTCTTCGCTGGAGCTTTTGCGGGTAATGTTCTTTTCGTTGCTGATACGAAGCTCCTCAATCTGTTTCTGCGTCGCGTTTTTCCCGGATTCGATTTCCACGCGGTCCCGCATCGCCTTTACGGCGTGATCGCGGTTTTTCTTATCGATCTTTGCAGTGTTTTCATCCTGAATCTTCTGCAACTGGTTTTCATGCGCCTTATCCTGCACGCTGGCTTTGAGCTGATCGTTGTTGCGTTCTGCGGCTTTTGCCTCTTCCGCAATCAGAGAACGGGTCAGTTTGACCTGCTCTTTCAGGAGTTTCTTTGAATTGCGGACCGCGTCATTGCTGTGCATCTCGTGCATGGCAATGTCGGCCTCGCCCTGCTGACGCTGAATTTTACGGTCGGCGCTGATACGCTGATCCATCAAACGGGATTCCACGCTCTTCGCATACGCGTCGCTGGCCTGCTCCGCACGGACGAGTTTTTCCGGACGGGATGCCTCCTCTTCGGCAGGAACTACCGCCGCAGGTTCCGCAGCCTGCTGAACTTCATCGGCCGCCACTTCCGCAACATTTTCCTGCGCGGCATCCAGCGCGGCGATCTCTTCCGCCGTCAACTGATTGGCAGCTGCTTCCTCCGCCTGAGACGCAGCCTCGAGCTCCAGCGCCCGTTCGTCCTTCAGGCGGTAGCCGCACTTAGAACAGAACTTCATGCCGGCACGCATTTTCGTTCCACACTGAGCGCAAACAACCACTTTCTTCATAGAGTTCTCCTATCTATAAAAATTTATTAAAATCTATATATAAATCTGACTGAACAGAGGAATCTACATAAGAATAATAACATATGTCCACCGCGTTGTCAATAACTTTTCAGCGGATTCAGAAACTTTTTTCAGTTCCGACACACTTTCATTTCGCACACCGTTCTCTTATTTTCTGGCCGTTTTTTGTCCATTTATTCCCAAAATAAGAAAATTTTATATTTTTAAGGTCGAAAAATTGAAAACATGCGGATCTGTTGCTCTTAAATCATTCCGTTAAATGTAAAAAAGTAATGTATACTTTACATTTTGCGCTTTTCCGGTCTTTTTCTCCTTCTGCGCGACGAAAGACCCGTCGCCGCACCTTTTTGGCATCCGCATTACGGCATCTGTTACGCCGGTCCGGTCTTTTGCGCGCCGCTTTCCGGGTTGATCGCGCGGCCGCACGCTCCGCTCCCCGATTACGCGCAAAATACCCTCTTCTTTTCGCCGGTCTTTTGTCTGATACACAAAACGCTTCGGTTTTATGCATAAAAAAAGCACTTCTTCCGAAGTGCTTTATCTTGGTGCGAGAGACGGGACTTGAACCCGTATGGAAAATCCACACGCCCCTCAAACGTGCGCGTCTGCCAGTTCCGCCACTCTCGCGAGGACCTTAGTCATTATAAATGTTTCCTCGCGATTTGTCAAGGCTTTTTCAAAAAAAGATTCGTTTTTTTTGTTTTTCGTTTTCTTCGTCCGAAAGACTTCGTAAAATCTCCCTTTCCGAGAAGAAAACGCGCCTGCCGGAACGAAGCTGATAGTTTTCGTTGCCCTTTCCCGCCAACAAAATCACATCTCCTTCTTCAGCGTGTTCCGCAATATAACGAATGGCTTCGGCACGGTCGGGGATGATGCGGGCGACAGACTTGTCTGGAAACGCCTGATAGATCGACCGGCAGATTTCCAGCACATCTTCTCCGTCCGGGTTATCTTCCGTAATCACCGAAAGATCGGCATACTTACAGGCGGCACGTGCCATATCGCTCCGGCGGCACTCTGCATGTCCGCCGACCGCGCCGAACAGACACCAGAGTTTTCCACTTGCATAGGGGCGCAGGCCGAGCAGAGCCGCCCGCAGACCGGCGCCGTTGTGCGCGTAGTCGAGAACGTAAAGCCCCGGAAGGGAAACCGGTATCGTCTCGCACCGACCGGGAATCTTCATTTCTTTTGCACAGGGCAGACCCGCATCGATCCGGCTCCCCCGCATTTCGCAGACAACGGCAAGCGCCGCGACAAAGTTTTCGATATAATGTTTTCCGGCCAGCGGCAGGACGGTCTTCCCCGTTTCTCCGTGATGCGTGACGGTAAAAGAGGTCATCAGCTCCCGCCCGTTCCGGAAAGCTCCGGCATTTTTTCCCGTGTAGTCCGCCCGGCACCCGTATCCGAAGCTGATTATTCGCCCGACGCGCCCTTCCCGGCGGATAATCCGATAAACGGGAGAGGCCACGTTGACAACTGCCGTTTCGCAACCGTATTCCCGGAACAGAGAAAGTTTTGCTTCCCGATATTCCCGGAAGCACCGGTGTTCGCCGCGTCCGATATGGTCACGGTACAGGTTGGTAAAGACGCAGACCGAAAAATGCAGACCGTATACCCGATATGTCATGAGAGCCTGAGACGAAACCTCCATGACCGCCGTTCTGATGCCCATATATAATAATATTGAAAAATATCGGTTCAACGTCAGGCTGTCCGGGGTCGTATTCGGCAACGGCTCACAACGTCCGCCCGCAAGAAATCCGTCAGACCCGATATACGCACAGGGAACCCCCTCCGACTCCAAAAGTTTCCGGATCATATGAGCGGTGGTCGTTTTCCCCTTTGTGCCGGTAACGCCGATCAGGCAGAGTTTTTTCGCCGGATATCCGAAAAACCGCGCAGAAAGAGATGCCAGCGTCCGGCGGACATTTGAGCTGATATATACGCCCGCGTCCGGCGGGAGCGCGACCGGATGTTCGGTGACAAAAAGGCGGCATCCGTTTTGATAGGCCTCCTCGGCATAAGCATGTCCGTCGTTCTTTTCTCCGAAAATACAAAAGAAGACGCTCCCTTCCCCCGTTTTTTTCGAATGAACCGCCAAATCGGCAACGGTATCGTTCGCCCGATCGGCTCCGGCCGGAGACAGACTTTCTTCAGCGGTAAGCTGCATAAAGGTCATCGCTTCTCCTTTCGCCTTCCGGCCGGCAAAAAGCCCCGCAGGCAACAACGGCTTCTTTGGCCAGTACTTCCAGTGCGTCTGTCACATCCGGGTATGTCCGCCCTGCAAAGATCAAAGAAATCTCCGTACAACCGAGAATCACCCGATCCGCCCCGGCGTTCAACAATGCGGCAATGGCGGGGAGAAAAGCCGAGGGGTTTATGTTTTCCCCCGCTTTTTTGCGGTAAATTGCTTCATTGACTGCCTTTTGCACCGGTTCGGGCGTGGGAATATAGTCGGCCCCGGCACGAAAACAGGCAGACCTGTATACCCCGGCGGCGGCACAGCCCGAAGTCGAAAGAACGCCGATCCGCCCGGCCCCGCACCGGATCGCCTCTGCAACGGCAAGATCCGGCATCGACAAAAATCGCCCTGCCGACGCGTCTTGCAGTTCCGCAAAATATGCATGAGCCGTATTGCACGTCATGACAAGCACCTCTGCCCCGCTGTCGCAGAGAAAGGCGGTCGCTTTCCGAAGAGCTGGCAGCGGAGAGCTCCCATGGCCGGTAAGCCCCGCTGTTCTGTCGGGAATCCCGGTCGCGCTGTACAGTACGACTTCCGGATGACAATCATCGCTTTCCGCCGATGTCCATGCGGAAAACAGAAAGAAAAAATAAGCGCCGGCCAAAGGCCCCATGCCGCCGAGAATTCCGAGCTTTTTCATTATCACTCCCCGGAGTAGCGTTTACACTGTCTCCTTTCATGTTCTCTGACAAAGATTCTGCGCAAAAGATTTCCGGATAAATCCCGGGCTGCATGAAAGGGGGAAAACGCTTTTCCTGTTTCGATATATTGACGGCAACGAGCGCAGAGCGCGCCGTCCTTCACATGGGAGTATACAACGGACGGGGGAACGCTATACCAGAGATTCTCTTCCGTTTCTTCCACATACGGTAATGTGATCCTGAAAAAATATTCGCGCAGGATCAGCATGGCGGGATTGATTCCTGCGGCACACATATAATGATTACTCCTGCCCTGCCGCAGGTTCATCTCCAATACATAATCCTGCCCCCGGGCGCGCAGAATGTCAAAGTTCGCAAATCCGCAATACCCGATTTCCCGTAAAAAGGAAATCAGTTGCCGCCCGATCGGCGGCACGGGTTCTCCGGTCAGAATCACGGCGTGATTCCCGGTCCCGCGCGGCGTATGCTCTTCCATCAGCACATGACCGAAAACCGCCGCCTGCGCCTCGCCCGACCGGTTGCAATAGACCGTCAAAACATAGTTGTCTCCATCTCGGTTTGTGAGCATTTCCTGCAAAAGGAGCGCGCCACGATAACCGGACCGGCGGATCATTCCGCAAATATTTCCAGCATCTTCTTTTCCTGCCGCAAAATAGACTTTCCGCATTCCCGGAAACGGAAAGCGCCAGTATTCTTCGCTTGAAGAAGGCTTTATGACTATCGGATACGCAAACGGCAATTCCGACGGGAAGGGGTCGTCCCGGTTCAGAAAAACCGTGGCCGGAACCAGGATGCCGCGCTCGGCGCAGGCATTTTGGAATATCTGCTTGTCCGCATACCGTAACGTTTCAGGCGCGGGAACCGGTAGGATAAAATGCTTTTCAAGAAGCGGCCGGCGACGGATCAGATAAGATGCATACTCATCGGTACATCCGAGCAGAATTCCGCTCCCCGCCGGAACCCGTCGGGCGAGGTTTGCAAGCAGGCGATCACGCCCTTCGTCGGTTTGCATACGGCGATCGGTCCGATACCGGACAAAACGCGAAAAAGCGGTCGCGCCGAGGCGATATTTTCCGAACGCGAGAGAACGGACTCCGGCCGCTTCCCAAAAAGCCCGCGCCATCCCGTAACAATTCATATCCGCTCCGAACAAAATCGGCTGAATTTCCATAAAAACCTCCCGAAAAAAAGAAAAAGCCGCAGGAATCCCCGCGGTTTCCTTATGTATCACCACGAAAAGCTCCGTGGCGTTCCCTCGGTCAACAGATCGGAAAACGAGCGCTGGCGCAAAACCTCATAAACTGCAACCGCCACCGAATTGGAAAGGTTGAGGCTCCGCAACCCCGTGAGCATCGGGATACGGACGGCGGTCTTCGGATTTTTTTGTAAAAGATCCTCGGGCAACCCACAAGTCTCCCGCCCGAACATCAGAAAAACGCGTTTCGGATAGGAAGGCTCGGTATAGCGGCATTTGGCTTTTGTCGTAAAATAGTAAACGGTTTCTCCGGGGTTCCTTTCAAAAAAATCGGCTTCATTCTCATAAAGCGTAATGTCAAGGTATTGCCAATAATCCAGTCCTGCGCGCTTCAGGTGTCTGTCGTCTATCTCAAATCCCAGCGGCTTGATGAGATGGAGCGCGGCACCGGTCGCCGCGCAGGTTCTGGCAATATTCCCGGTGTTTTGCGGGATCTCGGGGCTGTACAGGACGATGTTGATATCCTTCATCTTGCTTTTCTCCGCTATTTTGTGCATTTCTTTATATTTTATAACAAAAAAGATAAAAGTCAATAAAAAATTTATAATTACAGATGGTATTTCATATAAAAATATGATATACTTATGTGTGACATGTTTTTCCATGTAAAAATCCGATAATGAAGGAGTGTGCCGGCGGCACAAAAGACGAATGGGACTTTTCAAAAAAATATTCGGAACATACAGCGACAGGCAGATTCGTAAGATCCGCCCGATTGCTGACAGAATAGAGAAACTGGGCGAAAAATACGCCGCTATGAGCGACGGAGAATTACAGGGGCAGACCGCCGTCCTGAAAGCGCGGCTGGCCGCCGGAGAAACGCTTGACGACATCCTGCCGGACGCGTTTGCCACGGTGCGCGAGGCAGATACGCGCGTTTTGGGAAAGCGTCCTTTCTATGTCCAGTTGCTCGGTGGCATTCTTCTCCATCAGGGGCGCATTGCCGAAATGAAGACGGGGGAAGGAAAAACGCTGGTCGCCACGCTTCCCGCCTATCTGAACGCACTGACCGGAAAAGGGGTGCATATCGTCACGGTCAACGACTATCTTGCCCGCCGCGACAGTGAGGAAATGGGGCGTGTATACGCCTATCTCGGCCTGCGTACCGGTCTTGTGGTGCAGGGGCAGTATCCCGAAGAAAAGCGCACGGCTTATGCCGCCGATATAACCTACGGCACCAATAACGAATTCGGCTTTGACTATCTGCGTGACAACATGGTCATTTATCGGGAGCGGATGGTACAGCGCGGCCATAATTTCGCCATCGTGGACGAAGTTGACTCGATTCTCATCGATGAAGCGCGCACTCCGCTGATTATATCCGGAGAAGGTGAAAAATCCACGGAGCTTTATGACCGCGCCGACCGCTTTGCCCGCACGTTGAAAAAATGCGTTGTCAAAGAACTGGACGAGAAAGAGGACAACGATGCGCTGGACGGAGACTATGTGGTTGATGAAAAATCACGCAGCGTCACGCTCGGGCCGACCGGTATTGCCAAGGCGGAACGCTTTTTCGGTGTGGAGAATCTTTCTGACCCCGAAAACGCGACGCTCTACCACCATATCAATCAGGCGATCCGGGCGCACGGTATCATGATGCGCGACATTGACTATGTGGTCAAAGATAATCAGGTCATTATCGTCGATGCTTTCACCGGGCGTTTGATGCCCGGCCGCCGCTATAACGAAGGTCTTCATCAGGCGATTGAAGCCAAAGAACACGTCAAAATCGAAAAAGAATCCCAAACGCTTGCCACCATCACGTTTCAAAACTATTTCCGGATGTACGCGAAGTTATCCGGCATGACCGGAACGGCGTTGACCGAGGAAGCCGAATTCCGGGAAATCTATGCGCTTGACGTCGTGGTCGTTCCGACCAACAAGCCGATGATCCGCAAAGACCACAACGACTCCGTCTATATCAATCAGAACGGAAAATACCGCGCCATCATCGAGCAGATCCGTGAATGCCACAAAAAAGGGCAGCCGGTGCTTGTCGGTACCGTTTCCATCGAAAAATCCGAGCTTCTTTCCAACCTTCTCTCAAAGAACGGCATCAGTCATACCGTTCTGAATGCCAAACATCACGAAAAAGAAGCGGAAATTGTCGCGCAGGCCGGGAAATTCGGCGCAGTGACGATCTCCACCAACATGGCCGGGCGCGGAACCGACATCATGCTCGGCGGGAACCCGGAATATATGGCAAAGGCAGAAATGCGCAAAGAAGGGTATCCCGAAGAGCTGGTCGCGGAATCGACAGGCCTTGCGCACACCGAGGATGAAGACCTGCTTGCCGCACGCGCGCATTACCGGGAACTCTATGAAAAATACAAGCAGAATATCGCCCCCGAAGCCGACAAGGTCCGTGCGGCCGGCGGCCTCTTCATTCTGGGAACCGAGCGACACGAGAGCCGCCGGATTGACAATCAGTTGCGCGGGCGGAGCGGCCGGCAGGGCGACCCCGGAGAATCGCGTTTCTTCCTCTCGCTGGAAGATGATTTGCTCCGTCTCTTTATTTCGGATTCGCGCCGGGATATGATGATGCGTTTGGGTCTTACGGAAGACACGCCGATCAACGCACGCATTCTGTCCAATTCCATTGAATCGGCACAGCGCCGGATAGAAGGCATGAACTTTGCCCGCCGCAAAAACGTCATTACCTACGACGACGTGATGAACCAACAGCGCAATCTGATTTACAAACAACGCGCCGAAGTGCTGGACGGCGGCGATCTTTCCGGTATGATGAACGACATGATTCATACGGTGATCCGCCATGCGACGGAGGAATGTCTTGCGGGTCACGATTCCTCTGCCTGGAATTTTGACGAACTGCGCAACAGATTTTCAGGTCTGCTCACGACCTCCGACTCCTTCCGGTATTCCGAAGAAGAATCGGCTGCTCTGTCCGCCGAAGCCATTGCCGATGAACTGGAAGAAAAGGCGCTTGGCATCTTTGCGGAAAAGCAAAAACTCTTCGGAGCGGAAACCTTCCAGGAGATTGAGCGGGTCATTTTGCTCCGCAACGTCGATACCCTCTGGATGGATCATCTGGACGCTATGGAAGACCTGAAAGGTTCCGTCGGACTGAACGCCTATGCACAGCGCAATCCGATCAACGAATTCCGCATTATCGGAACGGATATGTTTGAAGAAATGATCGGACAGATCCGGGAACGCACCGTCCGAATGCTGCTGACCGTCATGCCGGAGCAGAAAATCGAGCGCCGGGAAGTGGCTAAACCGCTGACCGAAGGATTTGAAGGCGGAAAAATGCCGCAAAGAAAACCTGCCGCCCGGGCGCAGAAAGTAGGACGGAATGAACCCTGCCCCTGCGGAAGCGGAAAAAAATACAAAAAGTGCTGCGGCGCGCACACTGAGTAAAAACCATGGGATTCGGAACGCTTTTTCTCGGGTATCTTTTTTGCACGATTGCTTTCTCATTTCCGGGATATATCAAGATTTTTTCCTACCTCATTCTTTTACTCGCCCTGCTGAAACTGCGGCGCTATAACCGCCACTTTGCCTCTGCATGGTTCGCGGCTTTTCCGCTCTGCCTTTCCGGGCTTTTATATCTTGCCATCGAGGTCTGCTCTTCCCTTCATCTTCTGGACGCCGGGCAGATCGGGCTATTTGTGCAGATTGCGTCCGTCCTCTGCAATGCGCTGGAACTCGCCTGCTTTTTCCCTCTGCTTTCCGGCCTTCAATCTCTGGCGAAAGAAACCGATGTTTATGTGCTGGAAGTCCGCTCCTTCCGGAACCGGATTTTTACCACGCTCTATTACCTTCTCTTCATTGCCGGGCAGTTCAACTACCCGCCGGAATATCGTGTTTTTCTCATCCGGTACAACATTGTTATTCTCGTGTTCGGCCTTGCGGTGGCCTTCCTCAACCTCAAACTTTTTTACAACTTCTACATGTGGATATGCCTGCCGGAAGACGCGGAGATGGAGCGGAAAGAATCGCGTTTCACCTGGGTGAACACACTCCGCCGCAAGATTGACGAATGGCAGGAAGGTTCCTTAAAACGCCGCGCCGAACGTGATGCGGCTTATCGGGAAGAAAAAGCGAAAAAGAAAAAGAGGAAAAAGAAATGAAAGAAAAAAACCGCATTTTTCCGATCGGGTTAATCCTTGCGTCGCTCTGGTTCTTTTTCAACCCGAATATCAGCATCGTTGACATTCTTCCGGACTGCATCGGGTGTGCTTTGATTTTGCTGGCGCTCCGTCGCGTGGATACGATCATTCCCTATTTCGGCGACGCACAGGATTCTTTCCGCAAACTCCTGTATGTAACGCTCTCGAAAATTCCCGCCCTCCTTATCCTTCTCACTCTTTCCCAGGAAAGGGTCAGTATCACACTTTTTTCCTTGTCTTTTGCTATTCTGGAATTGCTCTTTGCAATCCCCGCATTCTCCGCGCTTTTTGAAGGATTTTTCTATCTCGGCCAGCGGTTTGACTGCTCGGCGGCGATATCCCGGTCTCCCGTTATTCCGGCTCCGGAGCGTCTGAAAAGGATCACACTTATTTTCCTTTCGGTCAAGGCCGCCGCTTCCACCTTGCCGGAATTCGGCTTTCTTTTCAGTTACGACCCGCTGACCGGAACCGGTTTTACCATGTCCGTCCGGCTCTATCTTCTGCTGGCCGGTGCGCTTGCCGTCGCGGTTCTCTTTTTCGGCATTCTGTGGCTGACTTTTCTGCGCCGGTATTTTTCCGGGATTCGCGACGACGCGGCTTTTTCCGTCTTCAACCGGGAGGTTGCCCTTCTCACCCGAAAGAAGGAGTACAGCCGGCTTCGTATCGGCCTGCCGCACTTTCTGTTTGCGGCCGGGGCGGTTCTTTGCGTTGACCCGATTCTCGATAACGTGGAAGTCATACCGGACGCGCTTTCCATGCTTGCTTTTCTGGCCGCCGCGTTTTGTCTCCCGATAAGAAAAGGCAAAAAAGAAAGACTGCTCCCAATCGTTTTTCCTGCGGCCGGTTTCGTCTCGACCATTCTCTTTTCGACCTTCCGTTCGGTTTTTTACGCGAGTTATACCGACAGCGACATCACAAGGATCGGGGAGGCCGGAGCCGCATATCTGCCGGTGATGATCTTCTCCGCGCTTTCGGAAATCCTGTTTTTCCTCACCGTGTTCTTCCTTTTGCGGGCGCTGGCCGATTTTCGTGCCGACAAACTCCCCGCGTTTTGTCCGAAAACCGATTACGAACAACGGATGCACGAACGCGAAGAACGCGAGCAAGCGCACCGGGAACGTGTTTTACTTGCGTTTGCGGGAATCGCCGCCGTCGTGTCTTTTTTCCGGGTCTTTCTGACCCGTTTCACGGAGCGGGTCTCGATGAACCCCGGCTACGGCGGCGGGGCTGTCTATCTGCCGGTGTTCGGCTGGTTCCGCACGGTTCAACTGGTTCTTTCGGTCATACTGGCTGTCCTGGCGGTCAATTTCTGCCGTGACCGGACGCAGGAACTTTTCCGGGAAGAACCGGAATAATGTAACGTTTTGTTTGCAAATACCCGTTAATTCAGAAAGGAAACCTATGAAACCCAGAATTTTCGGTACTCTGCCCGACGGGACAGAAGTGCTGCAATATACCCTGAAAACAAAAGAAGCCGAGGTGCGCATTCTGAACCTTGGTGCTATTATTACCGATTTTATTTATGCCGGACGCGGTATTCTGCTCGGGTTTGACGACCCGGCCGACTATCTTGCCGATGACTCCTATCAGGGGGCGCTGGTCGGCCGCGTCTGTAACCGCGTGAAAGGGGCGCGTTTCACACTCAACGGTAAGGAATATCACTTGGCAAAAAACGACGGAGAAAACAGTTTGCACGGCGGAATTTGCGGATTCAGCAAAAAAATCTTTGCCGTACAACGGGAAGAAGATACCTCTCTTGTACTGACCTATCAAAGTCCGGACGGAGAAGAAGGCTATCCGGGAACGCTTTCTCTTAAAGTCATTTACACGCTGAACGGCTCTTCTCTCACCATGGAATATATCGCGTCCTCCGATGCCGACACCCCGATCAACCTCACAAACCATTCTTATTTCAACCTGGTAGCGCCCGGAACCCCGATCCTTGATTATCTTGTGACGATCAATGCGGATCGCTACACCGAGTCCGGTGCCGACCTGATTCCGACCGGAGAACGCCCCTCCGTCTCCGGCACCCCGTACGACCTGCGCAAATTTTGCCGGATTGGCGAAAAGGCAGACGGATATGACAAAAATTTCATACTCAATAAGATTGCCGAGGATAACGCCCCTTCTTTCGCCGCGGCCGTGCGCGGAGGCGGCCTTCGCCTTTCTGTCTATACGACTCTGCCGGATCTGCAATTCTATACGGCCGGCGCTCTCCGGGGAACGCCTGATCTTCGCGGCGGAATCAAAAAAACTCCCTTCACCGCTTTTTGCCTGGAAACGCAATTTGAACCGGACGCACCACATCATGAAGAGGCAATTTTACGTGCCGGAGAAATCTATCATCATACTACCGTCTATCAATTGGAGCATGACTGAGCCTCGCCGCAGAACGGCCCCGGCCTTCCGGCGGCATATAGGGCGGGAACATAAAAACGCGCGGACAAAACCGCGCGTTTTCCTTATTTTGATAAAAATCAGAGAAAGATAAAGTACAGGGCCATATATGCGAGTCCGAGAAACATCAAGACCGCCAGCGCCAGACAGGATATCTGCAAAATCTTTTGCTTTTTCGCCTTTTTCATGCTTTTTCTTTCTCCTTTCCCGAGTGGTTCATGCAATACCTTGAAATATTGAGCGTTTCCGGCAAATCGCCTTCCGGAATCATTTCCTGCAAAGCGGCAAGACCGAGCGCGACCGTTTCGGTAGCGTCGGAGAGGCAGGTTGCGCGCACGCCGGTAACGCCGCTGATCATTTTGTCCAGTCCGTCAAGCAGACTTCCGCCGCCGGTCAGCAGGATACCGGTATCAAAAACTTCCTGCACACTGTCCGGCGGAATCTTGGTAATGGCTTCGCACAGCCCTTCGATCAATGCCGCCATCGGTTCTTCAAGCGCCGTGAACATTTCCGCCGAGCAAATGCGGACCGTGCAATAATCATCGTTTGTGGAATCGCGTCCCCGGACATCGATATAACGTTCTCCGCCGCCGACCCACACCGTGCCGATCTCCATCTTGACCTGTTCCGCTGTGCGGGGTGTGACGCGCACCTTATGCTTACGTAAAAGATAATCGGCGATAGCGCGGTCAAAACAAAGGCCGGCGGCCGGGTATGTGGTTTTGTACAGAATGCGTCCGTTGCAAACAATCAGAAGATTGGTGCGGGCCGCGCCGATATCCGCGACAATGGCGCTGCGGTTGATCGGAAGCCCGTTTCCGGCAACGGCGGCAATCGGAGAGTATACAAGATGCACGGAACCGGCACCGGCCTGCATGGCAAGCTCTGCAAGAGCGCCCTCTTCAACTTCACTGAAATTACAGGGAACGCTGAAAAGCACGGAAGGGCCGACCGACGGGTCCACAGCCGAAACGGCAATCCCGTGCGCAATCGCGGCGCGGGTACGGGAAGGGACCACAATTCCCGCGGCAAAAGGATGGCTAAGCGTTACTCCTTCATCGGGGGCCACCTGCTCCGCCGCTCTGCCGATCCCCAGAAGCGCGCCGTCCGAAGACAGGGCAAACAATGCGCTTTCCGTGAAGAGTGAAGAACGGTCCCCCGCACAGGTGACAAGATTGGCGGCACCGAGGTCTATGCCCAACTTGTCCTTCATATTGGCTCCTTCCGATCAAGATAGGTACATTATACACGATAGGCGTGAAGAATGCAAGTAAAAAAGAAAATTCCCTTATCAATAATTTATAATCCGGCGAAATTCGCTGTTTCCCGCAAGCGTTCCGCGAGCATGGTATACCGGAAAAGCTGACGGTTATTGCGAATCATTTCTTCAAGGATATCCCGGCGGCCAACCAGAATCACGCGGGTGCGCGCCCGGGTAACGGCCGTATATAACAGGTTGCGGGTTTTCAGCATCGGGGGGCAGGAATAGAGCGGAATAATCACGGTTCCGTACTCACTTCCCTGGCTTTTATGTACCGTAATGGCATAGGCAAGTTCCAATTCTTCCAGCAAAGCACGGTCATAACGGGCCAGATGGCGCTCATCGTAGCGGACATCCAGATAATTCCCCAAGGGATCGACTTTTTCTACAATCCCGATATCTCCGTTGAAGACCCCTTCGGTTCCCGCATCGTCATTCAGCCACTCGACCGCATAATTGTTGCGGATCTGCATCACGCGATCTCCCTCACGGAAAGTGCGCGAAGAAAGCACGATTTCGGTCTTTTTGTCGGCCTTCGGATTGAGCGTCTCCTGTAAAAGCAGGTTCAGCGCCTCGGTTCCGTTCCCCCCTCGGCGGGATGGGGTAATCAATTGCATTTGCTCTGTAATCGTTTCCCCGTAAGCGTGCGGCAGGCGACGCGCCATCAGATCGACAATCGTAGCGGAAATCTGTTCTTCCCGACGCGGCAGAAAAAAGAAATCGTTGTCCTTGGCGGTCAATTCCGGTAGCTTTCCCGCATTGATTCTGTGGGCGTTGGTGACGATCAGGCTGCTTTCCGACTGTCGGAAAATTTCATTCAGTCGCACGGTGTTCAGACATCCGCTCCCGATCATATCACCGAGGACATTTCCGGCCCCTACCGACGGAAGCTGGTCGGAATCTCCGACAAAAATGACCCGTGCGCCGTTTTTCACCGCGCGCAAAAATGCGTCTGCCAGCTGAATATCCAGCATAGATGACTCGTCCAGAATAAAAACGTCTTCTTCCAGCGGACAACGCGCGTTCCGGCCGAATACCGGAAGTTCGCCGTCCGTCCGGACAGTTTCAAGCAGGCGATGAACGGTTTTGGCTTCGGCGGAAGTCGCTTCGCTCATCCGCTTGGCGGCGCGCCCGGTCGGCGCGGCTAAGGCAACCTTCATCCCGAGACTGTTGAAGATATTGAGAAGCCCTTTGATAATGGTGGTTTTTCCGGTTCCCGGTCCGCCCGTCAGGATCAGCACCCCGCCTTTCATGGCTTCGCGGATGGCGCAACGTTGCATCGGCGCGTATTGAATCCCCGACTCGATCTCCGACTTCTCAATCAGGCGTTCGATATCCGGAAGATCGAAAACCGGGCAATATTGATCCAAACGGAAAAGGCGCTCCGCCGTATCGCGTTCGGCTTCATAGAGCGACCGAAGATACCAATATTCTTTTTCTCCCGTGCGATAAACGCACAAGAGGCCCTCCTTGGCCGCGTCCTCCATGGTGCGTACAATCAATTCCGGTGCGACATCCAGTTTTTCCGTGGCCGCCGCTTCCAGTTTTTCCCGCGGGAGACAGCAATGGCCGTTGGTGTTGGCGTTATATTGCAACAGATAGATTAAGCCGCTGACAATCCGTTCGCGCGACTCGCGCCCGATACCGAGGGATGCCGCGAGTGCATCCGCCCGCTCAAATCCGATGCCGTATATCTCACTGCACAGGCGATAGGGGTTTTCCCGGATGATCCCGACCGCTTTCCCGCCATACCGGTTGTAGATTCTCGTAATGGCGGCGCTTCCGAAGTGATCCCGGCAAAACATCATCAGATTGCGTATCCCCGTCTGCTCGACGAAGGAATCGTGTATCTCTTTGGCGCGCTTTTGCGAAATGCCCGGAATATCGGCCAGCCAATCCGGATGATTTTCCATGACGTCGAAGGTGTCGTCTCCATACCGTTCGACGATCTTTATGGCGGTGGCGGCTCCCACTCCGCGCACGGCGCGGGAGGAAAGATATTTCAGTATGGCGGCGGCACCGCTCGGCAATTTTTTCTCATAGGACTCAACCGAGAATTGCCGCCCGTATTCCGCATGATGCGTCCATCTCCCGTACAGAACCGCCTCTTCCCCCTCGGAAATATAAGGCATATTCCCGACCGCGACGGCACTATCACCTTTATCGGTGATCAGTTCTATGACTGTATATTCTCCGCTGTCACTGCGATAGATGACGGATTCGACGCTTCCGTTGATGCTGACCGTTTCCTTTTTTTCAAAGGAATTCTCTGCTTTATCCTTCCTCATTCTCATCCTCATATAAAAGGTATATATCGACATCCAGCCCGGACAGTTTACGAAGGGCTTCCCTCCGCAGGGGGCAATCCACCAAAAGAACCGGGTATTCGCCGCACCCGGCCTCTGCGCCTATCCGTAAAGCATCCAGTTTTTCTTCAAGTTCTTCTTCACAATACCCGAGCCGCACATGGACTCCGGGAGAAGAGCCGACGCGCGACAGGGTCACGCGGCAAAAAAGTGTGCGCAATGCGGCATACAGGCCGTATGCCCCCAGGGCGCAGATCAGAATTCGTACAAAATCATATAACATAAGAACCGCCTCCCGGAAACAGGATATGCGGGAGGCGGGCATTCGGTTAAAGCAGGCGGGAAAGTTCTTCGGCAATGTCGGTCTTTTCCCACGGAGCATTCAGGTCTTCGCGTCCCATGTGGCCGTACGCCGCAAAATCACGGTAAATCGGCCGCCGCAGAGCAAAGCGGCGAATAATAGCGGCCGGACGGAGATCGACCAACTCGTTCAGCCGTTCGCAAATCTGTTCTTCCGGAACGCGGGCGGTTCCGAACGTTTCCACCATAACAGAAACAGGAAGCGCCACACCGATGGCATACGCAATCTGCACTTCGCACCTGTCGGCAAGTCCGGCCGCTACTACGTTCTTGGCCAGATACCGGGCGGCATAGGAAGCAGAACGGTCCACCTTGGTCGGGTCTTTTCCGGAAAAAGCGCCGCCGCCGTGGCGCGAATATCCGCCGTAGGTATCCACAATAATCTTACGGCCGGTAAGTCCCGTGTCGCCCGCAGGACCCCCGATGACAAAACGGCCGGTCGGGTTCACATAAATCCGGGTTTCGCCGGAAAGAAGCCATGCCGGAATAACCGGGCGGATTACTTCGCGGACGATGTCCTCTTTCATGCGGTCCATATCTGCGTCCGCATCATGCTGGGAAGAAACGACGACGGTATCCACACGCACCGGGCGGCCGTCTTCGTACTCTATCGTCACCTGCGTCTTGCCGTCGGGACGAAGATAGGGGAGCGTTCCGTTTTTCCGCACTTCGGTCAGGCGTTTCGCAAGCCGGTGCGCAAGAGAAATCGGGAGAGGCATCAGTTCTTCGGTTTCACGGCAGGCATACCCGAACATCATTCCCTGATCGCCGGCACCGGTATTCAGTCCGTCGGTCATTTCTCCGGATTTGGACTCGGCACACTTGTCTACTCCCAGCGCAATATCGGGCGACTGTTCATGGATGGAGGTCAGCACGGCGCAGGAATCGGCATCGAACCCGCCGCAGGCACCGGTATAGCCGATAGAGCGCACGGTATCGCGGACGATTGCGGGGATGTCAACATATGCCTCGGTCGTCACTTCGCCCATCACGGTCACAATCCCGGTAGTGGCAAAAGTCTCGCAGGCCACGCGTGAATTCGGATCCTTGGCAAGCATTGCGTCCAGGATTGCGTCCGAGATCATATCGCACATTTTGTCGGGATGCCCTTCGGTCACGGATTCGGATGTAAACAATCTTTTACTCATTTTTCTTCCTCTGTTTTATGTTTCTCTAATAAAAACCGGGACGCAGAACGCCCCGATATTTTTTCTCATCTATCGGGATTTGGCACCTTGAATCAACAGGTTGCCGGGTTTCACAGGGCCAGTCCCTCCACCACTCTTGATAAGATATTCAATTCTGTTTTCAGTATAGCATATCCGCGCGGTTTTTGCAAGAGTTTTTTTATTTTTTCGCGCACTCGTTTTCAATATCGCTCCCATTTTCCTCAAAAGCCTTGCTTTCTTCCCGCATTCATTCTATAATTAAACAAAAATGTGTTGACCGCTTTCACGAAAAACCCCATCGGAAAGGAGCTTCCCATGGATAAAAAACGAAATATTGTCGTTGTTGTTTGCGATTCTCTCCGCGCAAGTTTTTTGCCGATGTACGGAGGAAATGCCATCAAAACGCCCGAAATGGACGCATTGGCGCAGGCGGGGCGCGTCTTCACCAACGCCATTACCGCTTCCACGGTTTGCGTTCCGGCGCGCTCCTCCATGTTTACCGGTAGATTTGTTTCAGACCACGATTGTTGGACGAACTGGATCCCCTGCCGGCCGGGTATCGAATACTACCCCGCCATTCTGCGTGATGCCGGTTACGACACCGCGGCCTTCGGTGTGATTGATACGACCGCCGCCCCCGGCGAAGACCGGACGCTCGGTTTTACCCACATAGAAGAATTTGACGACCGGGCCTCCGATTATGCGTATTTGCGCTATCTGAAATCCCGGCACCCGGAAGCGACCCGCCCTTATATGGGGCACGGCACGACGTGGGCATACGAAGAAGAGGATTTTTACGACTATTGGATTACCGACCGGGCCTGCCGGTATCTTGACGAATTCAAAAAACGCGGAGAAACCAAGCCGTTCTTTGCTTATGTGTCTCTTCAGTCGCCACACGCGCCGCACCTTGTGCCGAAAGAGGCAAAAGGAAGCGTGGATGAAAGCCGTGTGCCGCCGATCCTGCAACGAAAAGAGCCGATGCCTATGAATCCCCGGTTCCGCTCACATTTTTTTGACGAGGGACTGAGCGACGAATGGTGTCAAAATGATCGTATCGGATTTTTGGAACAGGTTGTGGAAATCGACCGTCTGATCGGGAAACTGCGCAAAAAACTGGAAGATATCGGAGAATGGGAAAACACCACCGTGCTTCTTTTGGCCGACCACGGCTGCACGAATCACGATTTTCACCTTTATTCCAAAGGCCCTTATCCCTATCGGGATCAGCTGTTTATTCCGTTTGTCGTTTCCAACGACCCCCGCGTTCCGGCGGGAACTCGTTCGGATGCGCTCGTCGGCAATCTGGACCTCGGCGCGACCTTGCTTGAAATCGCCGGCGTTGACCGTCCTTTCGGATTCTCGCGGTCCTTGCTTTCGATTGAAAAGAATGAACGGAAAGTCAATTTCAGCGAATTCAACGATGCGGTCAAAACCGTCGTTGACAAGCGATTCACCTTCTCCTATTATCCTTTTGTCGGAGAAATCGAACTCTACGACCGGCAGAATGACCCGGAAAATCAGCATAACCTGGCCGCCGATCCCGCCTACGCCGGAAAAATAACAGAAATGATGGGGCATATCATCGATTTTTCGGCGTTGGCAAAAGGGGTGCGCTTTGAAGCGTGGGATCTCTTCCCCGCGCGGCAGGAAGGACTGCTTGCCAAGGACCCGAACGCGCTGGAAACGCTTGAAATCGCTTACCCCCTGCCCGATTCATGCGGCAAGAGCCTCGAAGCGGCCGGATTGCCGTCGCATTATACGGATTTTGCAAGAGACCGCAAGATTCTGTTCGGGAAATTTTAAGCGATGCTTGAACTGCTCATCAAACCGGTCTCCGGCCTGTGTGATCTCCGTTGTTGCTACTGCTTTTACCGCGATCTGCGCGCCCGGGCCGCCGATCCGCAAAACCTGCGCATGGACGATGAAACGTTGGAATCGTTGATACGCCGTGCGTTTCATGAAGAAGACGCCTGCGTGTCTTTTGCCTTTCAGGGCGGGGAGCCGACTTTGGCGGGGCTTGATTTCTTTCGGCGTTTTTCCGAATTGGAAGCGCTGTATCGGCCGGAGAATGTCGCGGTACAGCACATTCTGCAAACCAACGGGTTCGGCCTTAGTGCCGAATGGGTGTCCTATCTGAAAAAAGAAAAATTTCTCGTCGGCATTTCTCTGGACGGAAAAGAAAACATGCATGACGTGAACCGGAAGGACCCCTCCGGCCGCGGTTCCTATGCCCGCGTCACAAAGACCTGCCGGTTGCTTGCGGAGGAAAAAATCCCCTTCAACATTCTCTGCGTTGTTTCCCGGGAAAATGTCGGAAGTCCGCGCGAGATTTATACGCACTTTCGCGAGTGCGGATTTGACTATCTGCAATTTATCCCTTGCCTGAACCCCCTGCAAAAAAACAGCGGCCATGCCCCCGACGCACGCGCATACGGCGACTTTTTGTCGCAGATCTTTGATTTGTGGTATGCCGATCTTGCCGCCGGACATGCCGTCCATATCCGCCAATTTGAATCGATCGTTGACCAAATGCTCGGGTATGCGCCGCATCTGTGCGGTTCGCTCGGAATCTGTTCCGTACAAAATGTGATCGAAGCCAACGGGGATGTTTATCCTTGTGATTTTTATGTCCTCCCCGCATATCGGCTGGGTAACGTAAAGAGCGACAGTTTCACCCGAATGCGGACAAGCGCAGTCGCCCGGGAATTTTCGGAAGGATCGCGCCCGGTCCCGGCCGAGTGCCGCCGTTGCCCGCTCTACCCCATTTGCCGGAACGGATGCCGCCGGTATCGGGATAACCACGGAAAAAATACGCTCTGCGAGGGGTACAAACGCTTTTTCGTGCATGCCGCCCCAGCGCTCGGCGACCTTGCGGAACGGGTACGTCGCTCTATGCAAAAGAAATCATAAAAAACGCCGGATTCCGGCGTTTTTTTCAGCGAAAAAATTGAAAAGCACGGTTTTTGAAAAAGGAAAAACCGCAAGGAGGATTCCGGCAGATGAAAAAATCAGCAGGCAGGCCGTTTCATTCCTCGCGCAGGGTCCTGATGGCGGCGCGCCGGTCTGCGGCGGAAAAAACCGAAGAGCCTGCAACGAGAATGTCCGCTCCCGCGGTAATCGCCTGTTTGGCGGTGCCGGCATTGATCCCCCCGTCAACTTCTACGGAAACCTGCAAAAGGCCGCGCCGGTCAAGTTCCGCACGGATAAGGCGCACCTTCTCCAGCGTTTCGGGAATCAGCGACTGTCCGCCGAAACCCGGCTCTACCGTCATGACCAAAATATAGTCGCAACGCTCCAAATAAGGGAAAATGCTTTCGGCCGGTGTGGCAGGTTTGACGGCGAGGCCGACCCGCCTGCCGTTCAGGCGGATGGTATCGAGTGCAATCCCGATATCCCGGCAAGCCTCAAAATGTACCGAAATCCAATCGGCTCCCGCTTCAATAAAGCGTTCTATGTAGCGTTCCGGTTCCGTAATCATCAGATGCACGTCAAACGGAAGAGCCGAATGCGGACGCAAAGAAGCAATGACCGGTATGCCGAAACTGATATTGGGAACAAAAATTCCGTCCATCACGTCAAGATGGAGTACGTCGGCACCGGCATTTTCAATCGAGTGAGCCTCGTTTGCCATGGCAGAAAAGTCGCAGGAAAGCATGGAAGGTGCAATTTTGATCATAACGAATCCTCATTGATAAAAAATTTGTTTTTGTTTGTGGCAGGGCGACGGCCACGCCATAAGATGAATAGTGCAGGGTGAAAATTCCGCACCCGCCGGTACGCGGGAAACGAAAAAACAGGAAGTGAACTCTTGGGCGTACTGCGGTGCGTGGGGCGGGAAAACCGCCCTTTTATTTTACCGGCAAGGGCGACCGTCGCGTTTTCTTTTTACCCGGGTTGCTCTGCGGAAAGCGCCACAAGACAGACCGCATGACATGCAACGCCTTCACCGCGACCGGTAAAACCGAGTCCTTCCTCCGTTGTGGCTTTGATATTGACGGCGCAACCGCCGAAAAGTTCGCGGATGCAGTCGCACATGGCCGGCAGATAGGGGGAAAGTTTCGGTCGTTCGGCAATCACGGTGGCATCGATATTCACAACGGCGGCAAAACGCGCGGCGACAAGGGCGGCTACGCGGCGGCAAAGGTCGCGGCTGTCAATCCCCCGGTATGATTCCTCGCTGTCGGGAAAATGATAGCCGATATCACGCTCTCCGATCGCCCCCAGCACCGCATCCATCACGGCATGCAGAAGACAATCGGCATCCGAATGGCCGAGAAGCCCCTCGGTATGCGGGATCTTCACCCCGCCGAGAATCAGCTCCCGCCCGATGCAAAAGCGGTGTACGTCATACCCATGACCGATACGGAACGGAACCGTCATTTTTTCTTCTCCTTGCATTTTCCAAATAATCTCTTAAAACGGGAAGGCTTTTTGCTTTGAGCCGGTTTGCGGGGTTCTTCCGAAGAGGCCTTTTTCGCGCCCTTCCCCGCTTTTTTCTCCCTGGCGGCAAGTAAAGATTCGGCAATCGGTATATCCTCGGGAACCGTCAGCTTCATTGCGGTGGCCGACGTTGTCACCAGCGCCACCCGCTGGCCGAGCGATTCCATCAGCATATTATCGTCCGTGACATCCACCGCGTTTTGCAGGGCCGAAGTGGCGGCACTGATATACATAGGATAGGAAAACACCTGGGGCGTGGCGGCCAGAAAGACCGAGTCGCGATCCAGCGTTCCGGTGATATATCCGTTTGAATCCACCTCTTTCACGGTATCGCGGATCGGAATACCGAGGCTGGCCGCTCCGACCGCATACGCGCGACTGATCACCGCATCAATCTCTTCGGGCGTGACAAGACACCTGGCGGCGTCATGAAGAGCGATGAAGCGGGTTCCGGCCGGCACACACCGCGCCCCGTTATACGCGGAACGCTGGCGGGTACGGCCGCCGTTTACCAGACGGCGCACCTTGGAAAAGCCGGAAGAACGAACCATTTCCCTGATCCTTTCCCTGTCTTCGGGGCGGCAGACCACCACCACATCGTCTGTATAGTCGCTTTTTTCCAATGCCGTAAGCGTATGCCAAAGCACCGGGTGGCCACCGAGCAAAAGCCATTGCTTGGCTTCTTCTCCCCCCATGCGTGTGCCGGATCCGCCGGCAAGAACCACGGCCGCCGTTTTTTGGCGTGGGCGAGCCGCAACCGTCCGAATCAATGCGGAAATCCCGTGTAAGAGCTTCATTATTTCCGGTGATACACATAATGTGCCGTCATGGTGCGTATCTTTCCTCCTTCTTCCAGATTCGGCCCGCGGAGGATTACCCCGTCACCTGACATCAGTTCGCTGATTTCCAGTTCGCGGTAGTCGGCGCGGAAAAGAATCTCTCCGGAAGAAAAAACCAGCAATTCGTCTCCGTGTAACGAAAGGTTCCCGCCCCGGCCGATAACATCCTCATTGTCGTCATGCCGTTCGGTCACATATTTGATGACCAATCCGTGCAATGCTTCGGCACGGCGGCGTTTTTTTGCGTTTTCACCGCCGAAAAGACGATTGAATAAAGACATGATACCCTTTCCGACCCGACGCGGACGCGACACGGTCTGCCGACGATTTCTCGGTTCATTATATCATATTTTTTTCTTCCGGTAAATGCTTTCTTCGGTTTTTTGAAATTTCTTTTTCGGCGGTTGAAAAAAGATTTCCGGTTTTTTTGCTTTTTCTCTTGACATTCATCTTGAAAAGGAGTAAAATGAAGGCAAAGTGGTACAAAGTGGAGCTGTGTGGCGCAAACATGCAGCTTTTACCCAAAAAAGAGGAGGAACGGAGAGATGAACGGCTTTTACGGCACTTATTCGCATTCGCTTGACGCGAAAAACCGTTTTTTTATCCCTTCCAAACTCCGGGACGGTCTCGGCAAGACCTTCTTCATTACCCGCAAAATCGGAAAGCGCGCACTGGTCGTATATCCGATCGAAGGCTGGCTCAGACTGAAAGAAAGGATCGACAGCATTCCCGATTCACAGGTCGGGGCGATCAAAGAATATATCTACTCCAACTCTGCGGAAGTAAGCCCGGACGCGCAAGGGCGCGTTCTCCTGCCGGCGGAACTGGCCGCGCACGCAGGGATTGAACGTGATCTCGTTCTGGTCGGGGTCAGCGATTATGTTCTCATTTATTCTGCCGCCGCCTGGGAAACCGAAAAGCGCCTGCAAGAAGAAAAAGTGGAAGAAATGATGCTCAAACTTCCGGAGTTCGGCTTATGAACCGAGCATGCGGGTTCCGCCATGTTTCCGTTCTGCTGCACGAAACGGTGGAGGGGTTACGTATCCGTCCGGACCTGACCTATGTGGATCTGACGACCGGGGGCGGCGGGCATTCTCTGGAAATCGCCTCTCGTCTTTCCGGCAACGGCCGGCTGATCTGCCTTGACCGCGATGAAGCCGCGCTGGCGGCGGCAAAAGAACGTCTTGCCGGCTTTGAAAAGAAGATCACCTTTGTCCATGAGAATTTTGAAGAACTTGGCCGGGTCCTTCGCGACTTGTCGGTTGACAATCTCGGCGGTGTGGTTGCCGATCTCGGTTGTTCCAGCTTTCAGTTTGACACCGCAGAACGCGGATTTTCTTATAAAAGCGATGCCCCGCTCGATATGCGGATGGATACTTCAGCCCCTTTGACTGCTTATGAAGTCGTGAACACTTATCCGGTCGGGCAGCTTTCGCGCATTCTCTCGGAATACGGTGAAGAACGCTTCAGCGCGCGCATTTCCGCGAAAATCGCGGAAAGAAGAAGTGCCGGGCCGATTTGCACCACGGTTGAACTCGCCGATATTATCCGCGCCGCCATTCCGGCCGCCGCCCGCGAAGAAGGACCGCACCCGGCAAAACGCAGTTTCCAGGCTATCCGGATTGAAGTGAACCGGGAGCTGGACGCAATTGCCCCCGCACTGAACGCCGCCATTGACGCACTGGTTCCCGGCGGCCGGATTTCGGTCATTTCCTTCCATTCTCTGGAAGACCGGATCGTAAAAAATACCTTTTCGGACGCTATGAGCGGCTGTGTATGCCCCCGTGATTTTCCGGTCTGCGTCTGTCATAAAAAACCGAAAATACGTCTGATCAATAAAAAACCGATCCTCCCTTCCCCGGAGGAAGAAAACGAAAACCCCCGCGCCCGAAGTGCCAAACTCCGGATTGCGGAAAAGCTTTGAAAGGAGAAGCGCCATGAACGAAACAAACATGAATACAACTGATATGGACAACCCTTTGTATCAAAGGCTTGCGACCCGTTTTTCTTATAGCGGAAAAACCGTTGCGGAAATGATGCTTTCCCGCGCGCGCAGTTCCTCTCGTACGCTTTCTCCCGCCACGCGGAACGAGCTTCGGGATATGACGGTGGAAACACATATCACCCACGCAAATCTGTTGCCGAAGGACGGCATCACCGGAACAGACGGCGCACTTCTCCTTCCCCGTTTTGCCGGGCATCGGCTCCCCTTCTCTTCACTTTTGGCCATTTTCCTCGCGCTCTGCATTCTCTCCTATCTGCTGGTTGCGGGGATTTTCCGTGGAGGGGACAAGCCCTCTTCACTGCATTCGGATAACAGCTATAATCACGGTATGCTCCTGCTCGAAGAGGGAGATCCGCGGGCTGTATGACTTCTTTCCGGCTCGTGTGGGGCGGCACCCGCGCACGATGCCGGTCGGACGTCCGTATGCATGGCGCGCATATTCCACCCCCTGACCGAATAGAAATAGCGATAGACGGTTGTCTGTCGCTTTTTCTTTTTCGGAGGGATCATGAAACCGAATGATACGGAACGTAAAAACCGACACATGGCTCATCGCACCGCAAACAGGGTGCGCGGGATCTCCTTTCTCTTTGCGCTGATCTTTATCTTTTTGTCCTGCCGCCTTTTTGTGTTGCAGGTTCTCCGCTACGGAGTATATCAGGCCAAAGTCATGGATGAGATCACCGTCTCCTCCGCCCTTCGCGCCGAACGCGGAAAAATTCTGGACGCAAACGGAAAGGTGCTGGCGACCAATAAAACGGTTTACAGAATTTATATCAGCCCGAAAAACATTGCGGCGCGCTCAAAAAAAGACAAAGAGCCGTATGCAGAGCTGATTGCGGACGGTCTTTCCGCACTGCTCGGCGTATCGCGGGACGCCGTCTTTTCCAAAGCCGGAAAAACGCGCTATCTTGACGAAACCGTTAAACGAAACGTGAACGAAGACGATGCCGCGGCCGTCCTTGCTTTTATAAAAGAAAAACGTCTTGACGGACTGGTCGGAACCGAGGCTTCCACCACCAGATATTATCCGGCCGGGTCTGTTGCCGCACATACAATCGGTTTTACGGGAAGCGATAACCAGGGGTTGTTCGGGCTTGAATACTATTATGACGACGACCTTTCCGGCGAGAACGGCAAATATCTGAACGCCGTGGACGCACATGGAAACGCCGACAGTTACGGTTACGCCTCCTATATCCCGCCGAAAGACGGCCTCACGGTCATCACCACACTGGATTCCTATATCCAGCAGGTGCTTGAATCCGAGCTTGCCGCCATTGTGGAAGAGTTCGATGTACGCGACCGGGCAACCGGGATCGTCATGAATGTCAATACCGGAGCGGTTCTTGCCATGGCAACCGCCCCTTCTTTTAACCTGAACGCCCCGTACGAGCCGGATCCGCTTTCGGCCGCTTTACTTGCTCAAAGCGGTTATCGGGAAACCGATGACGAATATAAGGCCAAAAAGAACGAGCTTCTCTTGAACATGTGGAAAAACAAGGCCGTATGCGAACTCTACGAACCCGGCTCTACCTTCAAAATCATGACGGCCGCCATGTCGATCGATGCAGGGGTCACGCGGCCGGATGATGCGACATTTTCCTGCGGGGGGAGCTTTTCTCCGGTCAAGGGCGTGCGGATTTCCTGTTGGAGAAAAATCGGCCACGGGCGTGGCTTTACCTTCGCCCACGGATTACAGCAATCCTGCAACTGCGCCATGATGCAGGTGGTTGCACGCCTCGGGAGCGACGCGTTTTATAATTACTTCGATGCTTTCGGAATGCTGGAAAAAACCGGCGTGGATCTGCCCGGGGAAGCAGACTCGCTTTTTCACCGCCGGGAAGCGCTCGGAACCGTGGAACTGGCCACATCATCCTTCGGCCAGCGTTTCAAAGTAACGCCTTTACAGGAAATCACGGCCGTGGCGGCCGTAGCGAACGGCGGATACCTTGTCACGCCGCATCTGTTGGACCGGCTGACGGACAGCGAGGGGAATACTGTTTATCGTTATGAAACATGTGTGAAGCGACAGGCGGTTTCGCAAGCGGCGGCCGACGCGGTATCCGCGATCCTCGAAGAAGGCGTTTCAGGGGCCGGCGCTTCCAGAAACGCGTATGCCCCCGGCTACCGGATCGCCGCCAAAACCGGTACGAGTGAAAAACTTGACAAGCCCGACGCAAACGGCGGTTTCTCGCTGAGGATTGGTTCCTGCGTCGGATTTGCACCGTATGACAACACCGAAATTGCCGCCATTATCATGGTGGACGAACCGACCACGGCGCATTACGGCGCGACTGTTGCCGCACCGTATATTTCCTCGTTGATGAGCCGCGTTCTTCCCTACCTCGGCTACCCGGCTGTTTATACGGAAAAAGAAAAGGAAATGCTCCCGGTCACGGTAAACGATTATACCGGGATGTGCGTCCGGGAAGCGAAAAAGCAACTGGCAAAAGAGGGTCTTGCGGTCAAAATCGATACGACAGACCCGGATGCCGTGGTCCTGTCTCAGACCCCCGCGGCCGGAACCGAAATACACAAATCTCTCGGCACCGTCCTGCTGTCCACAGGAGCCAAAGAAGCGTCCGATACCGCCGTACCGAAAGTCACAGGCCTGCCGCTCTCCGAGGCAAACCGCCGGTTGACGGATGCCGGACTCAATATCCGGATCGAGGGTGCGCGTGAAGAGGCAAAGGACGGAAAGACTTACCCCCGCGCCGTTTATCAGTCGATCCCGGAAAAAACGGCCGTGCCACGCGGAACGACCGTTACCGTTCGCTTTCTGTATGCGGACGGCGAATAAAAGGAGGCCATCATGAAACTCTCTGAACTTCTCTTTCCCGGCGAATACCGTTCCGCATCCGACGCGGAAACAATCACGGTACGCGGTCTTTCCTGCCACACCGATCGCGTGGAACCCGGCTTTCTCTTCATCTGCCTGCGCGGCACACATTTCGATTCCCGGACGCTGATCGGGAAAATTGCCGAAGCGGGTGCTTGCGCCGTGATTACCGAATACGGAACCCTTCCGCTTGACATGGCGTCCATCCCGGTTTTTGAGGTAAAAAACGCGCGTGCCGCGCTGGCAACCGTGTATAGTCGTTTTTACAAAAATCCTGCCGATTCGATGACTGTTATCGGTATTACCGGCACAAACGGCAAAAGCTCCACCGCCGCTATTCTTTACGGGATTCTGCGTCATTCGGGAAAGCATGCGGCGCTGATTGGCACGGTAGACTGCTTGATCGACGACCGGCGCTATTCTCTCCCCGAAGAGGACGGCGGGAACCGCCTGCGCACGATGACGACCCCCGACCCCGATATTCTCTACCCGATGCTTGCCAGCATGCGAGACGAGGGAACGGAATACGTGGTCATGGAGGTTTCTTCACACGCGCTGGCTCTTTCCAAGGTTTCCCCTATCCGCTTCAAACTGGCGGTTTTTACCAATCTTTCTCCCGAACACCTCGATTTTCACGACACCATGGAGAATTACCTTGCGGCTAAAGCCGTTCTCTTCCGCCAGGCAGACATCGGCATTTTCAACGGCGACGATCTTTATGCGGAAGACCTGATTGCGACCTCCGCCTGCCGCATCGTCCGCACGGGAATCATCTGGCAGGGAGACGCACGTGCAACGGACATTGTTCTGCGCGGTTCACGCGGCGTTTCTTATACCTATATTTCCGAAAATGCACGGATGCGTGTGCATCTGCCTCTTCCAGGCGATTTCTCTGTCTGTAATTCTCTGCTCGCCCTGCAAGCGGCGACGGAACTCGGCCTGCGTCCTTCGGATATTCTCCCGGCTCTTTCGGAATTGCGGCCGGTTCCGGGCCGGCTGGAGAGGCTGCCTCTCCCCTCATCTGCGGATTTTTCGGTTTTTATTGACTATGCACACACAGAAGAAGCGCTCCGCGTTCTGCTGAACAGTGTGCGGCGGTTCCGGCAGCATGACGAACGGATCGTTCTGCTCTTCGGGTGCGGCGGAGACCGAGATCGGACAAAACGCGCCGCCATGGGGCATGTAGCCGAAGAACTCAGCGATTTTCTGATTATCACCTCGGACAACAGCCGTTCCGAAGACCCGGCCGCCATTATTGCAGAGATTCGGGCAGGCACGGTAAAAAAAGAAAAGCAAATCGTTATCAAAAATCGGAAATCGGCCATTGAATATGCCATTTTGAACGCTCGGCCGAAGGATATCATTCTTCTGTGCGGGAAGGGTCACGAGACCTACGAAATCGATCGGCGCGGAATCCGTCATTTTGATGAACGCGAAATTGTCCGTGCCGCGCTTGAAAAAAGAAAAAACGGAGATACTGTTCTTCATGAGAATTGAACTTTCCGTACCAATCGAAACCGCTGCGCTGCTAAAACGCCTCGGCCATGTCGCCGGGGGAAAACCCCCGGAATACATCAGGGCCGTCTGTACCGATTCACGCCGCGTACAACCCGGCGATCTGTATATCGCTCTGCGTGGGGAGAAAGATGACGGACACCGCTATCTCGCAAAGGCGCAGGCCGGCGGAGCGTCTTTTCTGCTTTCCGAAAGAGAGTTCCCCGGCGCTCTTCGCGTAAAAAGTACCCGGGAAGCGCTCGGAGCGTTGGCAACAATCAGCCTGGAGGCGCGCCGGCCGCGTGTAATCGGGATTACCGGTAGCGTCGGGAAAACGACCGCAAAAGAATACATGGCCGCCGTTTTGTCGGCAGATTACCGGGTACACCGCACAAACGAAAACGAAAACAACGAGATCGGACTGCCGAAAACCATTCTCACCCGCCCCGCCGACTGCGAGATTCTGATTGCGGAATTCGGAACCAATCACCCCGGAGAAATTGCGGCGCACACGGCGCTTTGCCGGCCGGATATTGCGGTGATTACCCTGATCGGGCAGGCACACCTCGGCGCTTTCGGAAGCCGCGAAGCCATCTTTGCGGAAAAAACGGCTATTCTCAGCGCATCTCCGCCTCCTCTTGCGCTCCTCAACCGGGACGACGACCTGCTTTCCGGCATTCGTCTTTCGGGTTCTGTCGGCGTGGCGCTGCGCGCCCCGGCAGATATTACGGCGACCGATATCCGCGTCGGCGCGGACTTTGTAACCTTTACCGCAAAAGGCGACGGTTTTGCAGAAGAATGTACACTTTCCGGAAGCGGGAAAGAACGAATCTACGCCGCTTTGTTTGCACTCGGGGTCGGACGGATTTTCGGCGTTTCTTTGTCGGATGCCGTGCGCGCTCTCAAAAAGGCCGTACCGCCCAAAAGCAGGCAACAAATCATCAACGGTTCTTCCTGCACGCTTATCGACGATGCCTACAACGCTTCGCCGGAATCCGTGCGGGCGGCGCTTGAACTTTTGTCCGCGCTGGCCGGCAAACGCCGCAGAATCGCTATACTCGGCGATATGCTGGAACTCGGCGACCGCGCGGAATCTCTGCACGAAGACGCGGGGCGCTCGGCGGCCGGGTTTGCCGACCGGCTTTTTGCCTTCGGAAAAATGGCGCACGCCTATGCCGCCGGTGCCATTCTCGGCGGTATGCGCAAAGAGGCGGTCATGACGTTTGACGATCCGGAATCCTGCGCGGAGGCGGTGTGCGGTTCCATTATCCCCCGGGATATTCTGCTCGTCAAATCCTCCCACGCCGCCGGCGGGTATAAGATCACGGAAAAACTGACGGACTTTCTGTCGGGGCATACGCGGCCCGAAACGATTCCGCCACAATAAGAAAGGATCGATCATGTCTCCCTTCATTCTGTTCACGGTCACTTTTGCATTCACCTTTTTTCTCAGCGCCGGTGCCATGCATTTTCTTCTCCCCCTGCTCAAAGCCCGTCATGTCGGGCAAAAGATTCTGGAGATCGGACCCGCATGGCATAAAGCAAAGGAAGGAACGCCCACGATGGGCGGGCTTTCGTTCGTAGCGGCAACGCTGATTTCGCTTTTGATTTCGCGTTTCCTCGTCCTGTACGACGAACCCGCTTTTTTTCTCCGTCCGGTACTTCTCTCCTTCCTTTACGCGCTGGCAAACGCCTTTGTCGGCACGGTGGACGATCTGACAAAGTTCCATAAACGCGAAAACGAAGGGCTGACCCCGGGGCAGAAAATGGCCTTACAGATTACCTTTGCCGCCGCTTATCTTTCGCTCATGCGACTTTACGGGCATATTGATACCGGCTTCTATCTGCCTTTTTTCAATGTCGTGCTTGATTTCGGCTTTGCCTATTATTTCTTTGCGATGATCCTTTGCGTCGGAACGGTGAACTGCGTCAATCTGACCGACGGCATAGACGGCCTTTGCGCTTCTGTCAGCCTGGTGGCGGGAGCCGCCTTTGCGGTTTTCGGTATCATAACCGGAGAGAACGGAACCCTTCTGCTGTCGGCTTTGCAAATGGGGGCCTGTCTCGGCTTTTTGCTGTACAATCGCCACCCGGCGCGCGTCTTTATGGGAGATACCGGATCGCTTTTTCTCGGCGGATTGTTTGTCGGGTGCGGATTTTGCGCTAACAATGCGCTCCTCGTCCTTCTGATCGGCGGATTTTATATTTTTGAAGGTGTGAGCGTGGTGCTCCAGGTCTTTTTTTACAAATTGACAGGACGGAGGCTTTTCCGCATGGCCCCTTTCCATCATCATCTTGAAAAGTGCGGTTGGAGCGAAAAGCAGATCGTCCTCGCGGCATCCGCCGTAACGGCAATAACAGGGGGCGCGGCGCTTCTCAGTCTCTTATAAGGAGAACTTCATGACGAACGCAACTAAGCGCGGAGACGCTTACTTTTTCGGTGTTCCGCGCACCGTGACCGAAGCGACAGAAAACCTGCCGAAAGACCGCCCCGGCGAACAGGAAAAATCCAATAAAACAGCCGGACGCAACGCTGGCGGACGGCTGAAAAAGCGACTGCGTCCGGTTATTCCGGGCGGGAAAACGGGTGATCCGGATCGGGTCCTTCTCTTTTTGATTCTCATTCTTATCGCAATCGGCTCTGTCATGGTCTGCTCGGCCAGTCATGCCTATGCGGAATCGCGTTACGGAGACGGCGGGTATTTTTCCAGGAAGCAGATTGTCTTTGTCGCGCTTGGCCTGCTTATTATGCTGATTGTTTCCCGCGTTCCGCCGTATATCATCCGGCAGGCGGCTTTTCCTCTCTATTTGCTGACTGTTCTCCTTCTGCTGGCAACGCTCGCCTTCGGGCTGACCGGAAACGGCGCGCAACGCTGGATTGCTATCGGCCCGTTGACCTTCCAACCGTCCGAACTTGCAAAACTCTCGCTGGTTCTGATGCTTGCGCGCTACTTTTCGTCACCCGGGCATCTTCGGGAGCCGGGAGAACGCGGGCGCTTTCTGCACGGGATCGTCTATCCGCTCCTTTTTATCGGGCTGATCTGCGTACTGGTTGTTCTGCAACGACATCTTTCCGGTCTCATCATTCTCGGCTCCATCGGTATTACGCTGATTTTTCTGGCAGGTTCTCCCGGTAAGCCTCTGCTTTTTCTCTGTGGAGCAGGAGCCGCCGGGGTCAGTGCGCTGGCTTTCACTTTAGAATACGCCCGCGAACGTATCACCGTCTGGCAAAACCCGGAAGCCTTTCCGTTGGCGGGCGGATGGCAGACATTACAGGGGCTTATGGCCATCGGTTCCGGCGGATTTTTCGGCCTCGGACTCGGAAAAAGCCGGATGAAATACAGTTGGGTCTCGGAACCGGCCAATGACTTCATCTTCACAATCACCTGCGAAGAACTCGGTTTTCTCGGCGCGCTCACAATTCTTGCGGTTTTTGCTCTTTTCATTCGGCGCGGGTTCACGGTGGCTTTGCATAATGAAGACTGCTTTTCGCGGATTGCGGCACTCGGGATTACAGTCAAAGTTGCCATTCAGGTACTGCTGAATATTGCCGTCATCACAAACTCCATCCCCAACACAGGCATTTCGCTCCCGTTTTTCAGTTACGGCGGCTCTTCTCTTCTGATGCTTTTTGCGGAAATGGGGATTTTGCTTTCGGTTTCGCGCTCTTCGGCGCTGACCTATCGGTGAATCTATGAAAATTGTACTGACAGGCGGTGGAACGGCCGGACATGTAACGCCGGCTCTCGCCATCGCGGAAACGCTTTTGGAAAACGACCCCGGCGCGGAGATTCTGTATATCGGCACACCAAACGGCATGGAAAAAAGGCTGGCTGAAAAAGAGGGGTACCGGTATGCAAGCGTCCGTGCGGCCGGTTTTTCGCGTTCGTTATCCCCGAAAAATATCCGTTCGCTCTGGTATGCGCTTGTTTCCCCCGTCAGGGCGGAGCGGATTTTGCGGCTTTTTGCGCCGGATCTGGTAGTCGGCACGGGCGGATACGTCTGTTACCCCGTTCTTTGCGCCGCCGCAAGACTGGGCATCCCCTGCGCCCTGCACGAATCGAACGCCCTGCCGGGGCTTGCCACCCGGCGGCTCGCAAGGCGGGTTGATCTTGTCATGCTGAATTTTGCGGAAGCCGCGGGGGCGCTCCCGGAAGGTACGCATACACTAAGGACCGGGAACCCCGTGCGCAAAGGGTTCCGGACGCAAAACCGCGCAGACTCCCGGCGGGCGCTCGGCATTCCGGAAAAAGCGCGTCTCATTCTCTCGTTTGGCGGGAGCCTCGGTGCGCAGGCCATCAACCGCGCCGCGCTCCTTCTGACTGAAAAATATGCGCTCCCGCGTCAAGATGTATACCAGATCCACGGTTCCGGAACCCGCTATCGGGAGGAAACAGAACGGGAAATTGCCGCCAGGTTCGGCCCTCTTCCCCGACGTATCCGTTACAGCGCCTATCTTGATAACATGCCGGTCCTTATGGCGGCGGCCGATCTCCTCATCTGCCGCGCCGGCGCGATGACCGTAACGGAAGCGGCGCTTTCCGGGCGGGCAACTCTTCTGATCCCTTCCCCGAACGTAGCGGGAAACCATCAGACAAAAAATGCGCTGGCAATGGCCCATGCCGGCGGAGCTGTTCTTTTACGGGAAAGCGAACTGAACGAAACGACTCTGCTTGCCGCTGTCGAGAGGATCCTGTGCCACCCCGGGGAGCAGGAACGCATGGAAAAGGCCGCCCGGCGTTTTGCCGTACCGGACGCCAACCGGCGGATATATGAAACGCTTTTGTCTCTTGTCGGCAAGTGCCGCAACGGATAAAAAGGGGCGAATCCGGCCAGCGGGATCGGGTCGGCCGCCGGCTCTGCTTTCCGGGCTTTGACGATTGCACAAACCAAACCTTCGGAGCGAACCCGGTGAAAAAAACGCCACGGGCAAACCCGGCGAAAAAACACCCCGGGGCGCTTCATCACAGAGCCTCGGGGTGGATTTGTTTGTTTTCCGAAAAAGCGAAAGAAAAAGCCGAAAAAGCGACGGGGAGGATCACACTGCCGGTTCCTCCGGGGCCTCCAATTCCTTGATAAGGTTTTCTTCTACCAGTGTCTTGGTATCCCGGTAAGCATACCACGAGGCATAATCGACCAAAGCCGCGTCGGTACGTTCAAGCCCCACATTGGCCATGACCTCGGAAATCAGATATTTGGCTTTGCGAAGACCGAGATCGCTCCGCACCTTAATCATCATCGGCACTTTTACATAAGCGGCCTTCCCGCTCTTATCGGTCTGATGATATTTTTCATATTCATAGGCGTTCGGGTCGAGCGCAAGGTAAACGCAGAGATTCTTCCCGCGCACCACGAGTTTTGCCAACTGAATGCGCCCGCAGTTGAATGCTTCATGTTTCCAGCTGATGCGCGACTTGACCTCTTCATACGCCAATAATTCGTTTTTGATTTCACTGTAATAGTTTTTCAGTGCGTCGGGTGCCTGTATGACCCGGGCGGCGAAAGAGCGGCTGTACCGGATAATCACACGGAACGTGCGCCCGTTTACGGTTTTTTCACGAATCTCGGTCTCCTCGGGTTCATCTTCTTCATCGATATTTTGCGTCTCGGAAACGGCGGGCAGCGGTTCGGCAACGGCCGGTGCGGGTGTTGCGACGGGTTGATTTTTTTCCTTTTCCTTTTCCTGTGCCTCCCGGATAATAACCAGGATCGGCGGCTCAACCGTAGCGCGGAGACGTTTTTTTTCACGTTCCTCACTCTCCCGGATGATCTTCCGGATTTCCGGCTCCTGCATACCGGGGCTTGCAACATACGTGTACATCGCGTTCCTCCGTTTCTGATATATTATTGCTTATATAGACATATTGTACCACATAAAAACCCTATTTTCAACATTTTTCACAAAAAAGATTTTTCTTCTTTTTTCCTTTTTCAAAAAGGCGAGGGTTTTTATTTTTTTTCCCCATGTTTTTCGGAAAAAGGGTTTACTTTCCGGAAAAGACAAGATATAATACTGGTAACACTTTTCTTCCGAAAGGAGCATCATCATGAAACTCATGTTTGGCGCAGACCTTGTCCCTACCGATATTACCAATCAGCTTTTTGTGGAACAGGATTTCAAAACGCTCTTCCATGACGTTGCCGATTACACCAAAAAGGCCGACCGCCTGATTGTCAACCTGGAATGCGCGCTGACGAATTCCGAAAACGCCATCCGTAAATGCGGCCCCAATCTGAAAGCAGACCCCGCGTGCGCCGATGCGCTGAAAGCTTTTGGTGTGACGGATGTCATGCTGTCCAACAACCATGTGTTTGACTTTGGCCTGGAAGGGCTCCGCGATACCGAAGAAAATCTGCGGCGCGTCGGCCTTCCCTATACCGGTGTCGGAGAAAACGATACGGATTCCCGCAAAATCTACTATTTTACCGAGGGCGGCAAAAAGTTTGCGATCGTCAATGTCTGTGAACATGAATATTCCTATGCTTTGCCGGATCGCGCCGGTTGCAATCCCTACGACCCCTATCTGACAATGCATGATATCCGCGAGGCCAAGAAGAATGCCGAGATCGTCATTGTAATCTACCACGGCGGCAAGGAATTCTGCCGCTATCCTTCTCCGAGGCTCCGTCTGCTCTGCCATGAGATGGCGGAATGCGGTGCCGATGTGGTCCTCACGCAGCACAGCCACTGCATCGGCTGCTACGAAGAATACGAAGGCTCGCATATCCTTTACGGCCAGGGCAACTTCCACTTTGTCAGTCCCGGCAGTGATGAAGGATGGCTTACCAGTCTCCTTGTCGAACTCGACATTGATGACAAAATCCGTATCAATTTCTACCCGCTGGTCATGCTTGAAAACGGTATCGATATCGCCAAGGGCGAAAAAGCCAAAGAAATCATGGACGGTTTTGCGGCACGAAATGAAGAATTGAAAAACGGAAAATGGATTGACGGATGGCGTGCTTTCTGCAACAGTCCGAGCAGAATTTTCTACCGGAACTGCCTGAAAGGTCTCTTTGCGGAAAATTCCACAGAACATCAAAACCAGATTTTTGCTCATTATCTGGACTGTGAAGCGCACACCGACGTGTGGCGCGAGCTCTTCCCCACCTGGAACTGGACAAACGAGAAATAACACAAGCGGTTTTCAGAAAACCGAAAACGGCCGGGAGGCTCCGAACGGATCCCTTCCGGCTTTCTTGTCGCAAAATCAGAAAACAATGCCGTTATTTTGTCGCACCGTTTCCAAAAGAGAAAGCACGGCCAGTGTGCGCGCGGTATGCGGTGCCGCGCTCTCTTCCTTCCGGACCATACGGAAAAAAGCGTCGATCTCATAGACCATATTGTTTTCGGCAAGCGGGAGCGCAATCTCCTCACGCCGACCGCCCCGCGGGCAAAGGGTCAGCCGCCTTGTCGTAACCATATGGTCAAACAGGAGACTTCCTTCCTCGCCCTGTAAAGCCGAGGGGGTGGCAGAATCAAAGATTTTGGAATAGCGAAGCGTGGCAAGCATGCCGGGATAACAAAGCGTCGCCTCCCCCGCTCCCTCCATCCCGTTTTGCAGGAATATCGAAGAGGATGTCAGGGATTCGGGTTCTCCGAAAAGCAGATACGCCACGGAAAAGCAATAGACACCGATATCCATCAAAGCGGCATTGCCGAGGGCGGGATGAAAGGCGTTCAGAATTTCGCCGCGGCGAAAAGCGTCATAGCGCGAAGAATACTGGCAGTAATCCAGATGTGCGGCACGTATCTTTCCGAGCGCGGGAAGATAGTGGCGGATTGTTTGCAAGGCGGGGTCAAATGCCGGGCGCATGGCTTCCAGCAGGATCAGCCTGCGTTCGCATGCCAGGTCGGAAAGCGCAGAAAAGCCGGAAGATGTCAGCGTGGCGGGCTTTTCACATAGGACATGGCGGCCGGATAAGAGCGCCGCCCTGGCCGCTTCCTCATGTAAAGCGTTCGGCGTGGCGATATACACGGCATCGATCCCGGCAGATAAAAACGCCTCAGTCGAAGTGAACGCCCGCCCGCCGTACTGCGAGCAGAAGGCTTGTCCGTTTTCTTTCGTGCGGGAAAGAACAGCCGCCACCCTGCCGCCGCACAGGCAAAGCGCGTCCGCAAATTTCCGGCTGATGGTATTGGTTCCGATTATACCGAAGTGCATGACGCGTCTCCCTTCTTTATCAGCCCGTCGGCATATCCGAGCAGGGCGGCCTTTTCGTTCGAAATCTTTTCGGCCATCACGGCTGTAAGACATCCGGCAAGTATTTCGCCGATTTGCGGCCCTTCTTTCATGCCGAGCGCCGAGAGGTCCCGTCCGGTGACAGCAAGCTCCCGGAGCGTACAGGGGATCGAAGATGAGAGCGCCGAATCGAACAGGATTTGCGCCTTTTCACCGCCCGGCTCTCCCGAAGCCGCCAAAAAAGCCGTATAATCCCTGACTGCCTCCTCCCCGGCGTCGCGCAAAAAGCAACGCATGGCAAAGAGGGATTGCGGAATTTTTCGGTTGCGGAGTTCAAAGAGCAGAAGAAGCGAACGACGGGTCGCATGATCAAGGCGCAGCCGTTCGGCCGCGTTTGCCCCAACGGCAGGATTCTCGTTGCGGCACAAGAGCGCAAAAAGGCGCAAAGGAACCGAAACGGGCAACGAATCGTAAAAAGGCGGGAGGCAGGCCCCGGGAAGTACGGTCCCGGTCACCTCGGGGAAGGCGGCCATGACCCCGGCGGCTCCCGCCCCGCAGATCATTTTGCAAAACTCCTCGCGGAGCCTCTCGGCCGATACAGCGGAAAGCGTTTGAGCCGCGGCGCGGGCGCTATCCGCCGTTTTTTCTTCAACGGTGAAACCGAGGACGGAAGAAAACCGGCAGGCACGCAAAATCCGCAACGCGTCCTCAGCAAAGCGGGAAGCGGGATCTCCCACCGCGCGGATCAGCTTCCTTCGGAGATCATCCCGACCGCCGAACGGGTCTATCATTCCCTCGTCCGGATGATAAGCCATCGCGTTCACGGTAAAATCCCGTCTGGCAAGGTCGTCACGCAGATTTTCGGTAAAGGTAACGGTATCGGGGCGGCGATGGTCGGTATACCGGCCGTCCACACGGTATGTGGTAATCTCCAACGGCATCCCGCCGATCAGAACGGTCAAAGTTCCGTGCGCAAGCCCGGTTTCGACCGTGCGGCAGGAAGAAAAAATGCGTTTCATTTCTTCCGGTGTCGCCGCCGTGGCAATATCGAAGTCATTCGGTTCACACCCGCGGAGAAAATCCCGGACGCACCCGCCGACAAGATACGCGGGATATCCGGCCGAACGTAAAAGTGCCAGGGCTTCCGATACCGGCGCCGGGATCGGGAATCTCATCGCCCACCTCCTGCGGTTATCCTTTTCCGCCGTTCCCGATAATCCGGCAGATATTTTTCCACAATTGCGTAAAAACGGGGTGAATGATTCATCTCGCACAAATGCGCCAACTCATGTACCACGACATATTCAATAACCGCATCCGGATATTCCATCAGCCGGTATGAATAGCAGATATGTTTTTTTGTGTTGCAACTTCCGAGGCGATAGCGCGCACCCGTAATCCGGACCCCCGCGCAGGAAAGCCCCATGCGTTCCGCCCAGTGTGCGGTCAGACCGGGAAGACGCTCCTGCGCCAAAGCATAAAGCCGGCGCACCGTCTCGGGACTTTCGGGGTCGCGGTGGCGGGAAAGGGCCTTTTCACGGTGGCGGGCAATCCATGCGGCCTTCTCACGGGTGAATGCCTCGATTTTTTCTTCCGGAAAACCAAAAGGCGCGCGCACGAGAACTTCCCCGTCTCTCGTAATTTGCAGAGCGACCGTGCGCCTGTCCGAATAACGTACCGTATAGTCCATTCTTTCCTCCCGCCGTCAGCAGTTCTTTTCTCCATTATACACATAACGCGCGGAAAATTGCAACGCCCGGAAAGAAGATTTTCTTTTTTATCTGCTTTTTTGTCGCGCGGTCATGGCCTGTCTTCTGCCCGATGATCGCTCCCACCCTCGGCGAGGGGGCTTTTCTCCCCCGGTTCTCCTTCAGGTTCGGGCCGCCCGTCGGTTCCCGGTTCTCCTTCGGGGTCGGGCCGTCCGTCGGTTCCCGGTTCTCCTTCGGGGTCGGGAAAGAACAGCGGGTTCCATTCGTCCGCGGGGCGGCAGACGGCGTTGAACTGTACCCCATCCGGCGTATCACTGATGCCGACATATTTCCCTTGCGGCACTGCCGTGATGAAATAGGGTTCCTGCCGGGTTCCGCCGGGTGCGTTTCCCGAAAGCGGGCGGTAAACGTACTGTGCGTCCTGTATTTTTATCTGCTCCGGGAAAAGTCTGTCAGTCACACGGATCAGCCCTGCCTGTCGGAGCAACTCGGCGCGCAACGATTCCCGATTGCAGAAATATTCACCGTCCGCGGCAACAATCCCTCCCGTTTCGGCATTATACAGCACGGGAATGTGGCAGGTGCATGGGGCGGAAGGCATAGTGGTGGCGGTAAACCAACCGAGAGCCGCGCGGCTCCCGCGCGGGTCGTAAAGACAGGTCTCGGAAAGCAACCCGCCTCCGTCGCAACAATACCGACACGAATACACCCCCTCCGCCACCGGGAAAGCGGTCCTTCTATCCGGGGCGACGGCAATCTCCCTGTGCAGATTACGCATAACGGTATTGAATACGGCAAGTTGCGGCTTCCCCGCAACGGCAATTTTCCCATCGGTCGAACCGCACCATATTCCGCACAGATAATACGGCGAATATCCGACGAACCACTTGTCCCGGCTGCCCGAAGTCGTCCCCGTCTTCCCGGCGACCGGAATCTGCCCCGGCAGATTCACCCCGATAGCCGTTCCGCGGGTCACGGTTTCTTCCAGCATTTTTGTCATAATGCTGGCCGTTTCTGCCGAAAACGCTTTCGTTTTTTCCGGCTCATTTGTAAGCAAAACTTTACCTTTTCCGTCATAGACCGCCAGATATGTGCGTCCTTTCAGGCAATATCCGTCACCGGCCAGCGCAGTATACGCGGTGCAAAGCTCCCGGACGCTGACTCCGTAAGTCAGTTGTCCGAGTGCCAAAGACGCTTCCCCGAGGTCGCTCAACCGATTCCCGGAATCATCTGTCTCTTTTCTGATGAGCGTACTCATGCCGAGAGAACGGGTCAGGGTCGCGTAGGAGTTTTCGGCTCCCAGTTCGCGGAGGACCCGGACGGCCACCGTGTTTTTAGAGGTGGCTACCGCCGTTGCCATATCGCAAAGCCCCTGATAGACCGCCGGGGAATTACGGGGCCATACACGTGAAACTTCCGGCGTACCGAAAGAAAGCGGCACATCGTCCATCACGGTTGCCCAGTTAATGATCCCGCGATCAAGCGCGGGGGCATAGACCGAAAGCGGTTTGAGTGCGGAGCCGGGCGCATGCGCGACCGTTGCCTGATTCAGAAGCAGATTTCCGGTTTTTTCCCCTGCCCCGCCGACGATTGCAAGCAGATCGCCGTTGGCGGGATCGATCACCACCCCGGCAAACCCGATTTTGTCAGCCGGACTGAGATTTTCCAGGACTCTCTCCAACGTTTTCTGCACCCCGGGATCGGCCAACGTATAGATTTCCAACCCGCCGCCGTATACTGCGCGACGTGCGGCCGCCTTCGAATATCCGAGCTTTTGGCAGAGGTCCTTTTCCACATCTGCAAGCACGGTTTCGGTATACCAGGAACGTATCGCCTCTTTGGTCTTTTCCTTTTGCGGATTCAGGGCGAGGGGTTCTTCAGCCGCCGTTTTTTCTTCTTCTTCCGTAATCAGGCCGTACCGGCGCATTTCGCCGAGAACCGCCAGCGAACGGGTCCTGTTGTTTTCGGGATTTTTCAGAGGATCATAGCGGGCAGGCGCTTTGATTACCGCGCAAAGAGCCGCGCATTCGCGGAGAGTCAGTTCGGACGGTTTTTTGCCGAAACAACGTTCCGCCCCGGAAGCGACGCCGATACAGTTATCCCCCATCGGAACGATATTCAGATAGACCTCCAGAATCTCCTCTTTACTGTATCGGCGTTCCAGCGCGATGGCACGGTAGGCCTCCTTGATTTTTCTCCGTGCCGAAATTTCATTTTCTCCGCTGATATTTTTGATAAGTTGCTGGGTAATCCCCGAACCGCCGAAACGGCTGTCGAAACGAAACACCGAATTCAGGAGCGCTTTTCCGGTTCTCAGCCAATCCACGCCATCATGCTCGAAAAACCGATGGTCTTCCGCCGCAATGAAAGCATTCTTCAAATCTTTGGGCATAGCGGAAAGCGGGCAATACAGTCCCTGTTCTCCGCCGCTCACGCGTTGCCCTTCCCATTCTTTGGCGCGATAAACCTCCCCGTTCCGATCGGTATTATAGTAAAGGCGGGTCGTGCGGGAAGCGCGGCAAGCCTCAAAAAGTGCCGCATCTGCCTCGGTATCCACCGTGGCGTGCAGATAAATGCCCGTTCCCGCAACGGTCAGAACCGCACCGGCCGTGATCCCGAGCAAAACGAACAGAAAAATCCGCAAGAACCGGCGAACAGGCGTTTTTCTCCCCTTCTTCTCTGTTTCAATCTTCTTTTCTCTTTTTTTCATTGTAAAAAAGCCGCGCCCTGTGGCGCGGCAACCCTCGCACATACTGTCCGTAGTATGCGCACGGGATACTTTTTAATTCCCGAATATCTGTTTTTGAAAGGGGGCGCGGTATCGGATATCGTGCAGATACAGCCCCTCCGGCGGTGCGGTCATCCCGGCTTCGCTCCGTCGGCAGGAACAGAGCAACTCCGTAACCGAATCCGGATTTTTGATTCCGCTTCCGATTTCATACAGAGTTCCCGCCATGATACGGACCATGTTATAGAGAAATCCATCTCCGCGAACCGTGAAAGTCAGCTCCTGTCCTTTCTGCGAAAGGGAAAGAGAATAAATTTCACGCACGGTATCCTCAACCGAAGAAGCGGCACACATAAAAGCCGAAAAATCATGTCGGCCAAGAAAGAGCGGCGCGGCAGAACGCATTCTTTCAAGCGCTTCTTCGCGGAGCGGATAGGGGATCTGCCAAACGCGTCCGCGTAAAAAAGGATCCGGCAACGCGCCGAAACGCATCCGATAGCGGTATTCCTTCCACTTTGTATCATGGCGCGGATGAAACCCTTCCGGCGCGGCGGCGGCAAAGAAAAGCGACAGATCCGCCGGCAGAAAAGGGAGCAGGGCGGCAGGGAGCGCCGCCGGAGGGATTGGGCGGGCGGTATCCGACTCGGGTTCAATCGTCAGGCAAAACCTTTCGGCATGCACCCCGCTGTCGGTGCGACTGCACCCCGTCACCCGGCACGGGCAACCGAAAAGCGCATGGCAGGCACGGTTCAGTTCCCCCTGCACGGTACGGCCGTTTTTCTGTACCTGAAAACCGCAAAACCCGGTGCCGACATACCGGATAAGAGCCACATACTTCATAAGCACCTCACAGCGAAACCGCCGTCGGAAGAAATGCGTTTATCAGATATACTGCCGCAAGAATCACCCCGCAGAACAGGAAAAAGAGAATGTCGGTCGCAAGAATCTTCGGAACATGGAGTTTTGTGCGCCCGGCTCCGCCACGATAGCAGCGGCATTCCATCGCCGTGGCCAGTTCCCCCGCCCGACGGAAGGAAGAGGCAAAAAGAGGAATCAGTATCGGAATCAACGCTTTGGCGCGACGAATCAGGGAGCCGCTGGAAAAATCCGCCCCGCGCGCTTTCTGCGCGCTCATGATTTTTTCCGTTTCTTCCGCCAATGTGGGAATAAAACGGAGGGCGAGCGTCATCATCATGGCAAAATCATAAACCGGAACGCGGAGAAACGTCAACGGAGAAAGCACCGAAGCCAATGCGTCGGTCAGTGAAGTCGGCGTGGTGGTATAGGTAAGAAAAAGGCAGGTGCTGATTACCAGCAGAACAATCCGCAGGGAAAAAAGTACGGCGCGCACCACACCTTCCCGATAGATTTCCAAATTGAAAAGAGAAAAGACGGGGAGCGAAAAATAAGGGTCGCCGCTCCCTTTTGTCGTAAAAAGAACAAGAATCCCCATAACCAGCAGAACCGTAATAACCGGGCGCACGGCGCGAAAAATCACCCGGGCGGAAATGCCGCTGAAAAATATCAGCAGAAGGGTCAGCAGGGTGAGAAGCCCGAAGGCATAGAGACTGCGCGCCGAAAAGAAGGCAACCAAAGAAATCACCGTCGCTCCGATTTTGATACGCGGATCCAGCCGGTACAGAAAGGATTCTCCGGGCAGATATTGCCCTAACGTAACATCTTTCAGCAAGCCGCTCCCCCCTTTCCGAGCAGGGAGAGCAAAGACCTCTCGACCCCGTCCACGGTATACAACGCGCCGGTCAGCGGAACGCCGGCCGCAAGAAGTTCTGCGGAAATCCGTGAGATTTCGGGGATATCAAGCCCTGCCCCCAAAAGGTCCGATGTACGGGAAAAGACCTCGCCGGTCGTTCCGTACAGCAAAACACGGGCGTGATCCATCACCAGAATATTATCGCAGTAAAGCGCCATATCTTCCATGCTGTGGCTGACAAGGATAACCGTCGTTCCGCTTTCCCTGCCGTAGCGATAAAGCCCCGAAAGAATCTGCCGTCTCCCCCGCGGGTCAAGTCCGGCGGCAGGCTCGTCCAGCACAAGCACCTCGGGACGCATGGCGATGATCCCGGCAACGGCCGCACGCCTTTTTTCCCCGCCCGAAAGATCGAACGGCGATTTTTTCAGATGTTCCTCCGTCAGCCCGACAAAAGCCGCCGCTTCGCGCACACGCGTATGAATCTCATCGGCGGGCAGTTTCATGTTCCGCAGGCCGAACCCGATATCGCGCTCCACCGTCTCGTCAAAAAGCTGGTATTCGGGATATTGCATGACCAGCCCGACGCGAAACCGCAGGGCCGCTATTTCTTTTGGTTTTTCCCAAATGTCACGGCCGTGGAACAAGACCTTGCCGGAATCGGGGCGCAAAAGGCCGTTGAGAAGTTGCGCCAATGTCGATTTTCCGGAACCGGTATGTCCGATAACGCCGGTGATTTTTCCTTTTTCAAATCCGGCGCTCACATGGTCCAGCGCGTCTGTATGTTGAGACGTTCCTGCACTGTACGTATAGGAAACGCCTTCGAGACGCAGTATTTCATTCATCTTTTCATTCATCGCGCACCTCCCGGTAGAGTGCGGCAATCATATCCGCCGCTTCTCTGAAATCGGTGACACCGAGCGGAAAATCGAAACCGGCGGCTCGGAGCCGGAACAGAAGTTCTGTTCCCTGCGGAACTTCCAGCCCGATTTCTTTCAGTTCTTCCACGCGGGAGAAAACCTCGCGCGGCGTACCGTCCATCAGCATCCGGCCGTCGTTCATCACGATTACGCGGTCGGCGCGGGCGGCCTCTTCCATATAATGGGTAATATGCAAAACCGTAATTCCTTCCCGGTTCAGCGATTCCATGACCGCCAGTACTTCCCGGCGGCCGCGCGGATCGAGCATCGCGGTCGATTCATCAAAAATCATACAAGCGGGTTTCATGGCCAGAACGCCCGCAATGGCGACGCGCTGTTTCTGGCCCCCCGACAGGCTGTGCGGCGTACGGCGGGCGTAATCGCGCATATCCACGGCATCCAGTGCGGAGTCAACCCGTTCCCGGATTGTTTCGCTCGGTAATCCGAGATTTTCCGGGCCGAAAGCCACGTCCTCTTCCACGATTGAAGCCACCAATTGGTTATCGGGATTTTGAAAGACCATTCCCACGCGCCGGCGGACGGAATAAACCTTTTCTTCCAGCGCCGCGTCATCGGTCTCTTCACCGGCAAAGAAAGAAATACCGTCCACCGTGACGCTCCCGCCCGTAGGCAAAAGTATCAGATTGAAAAGTTTGGCCAGTGTGGATTTTCCCGATCCGTTATGACCGAGTATCGCAACATATTCGCCTTTTTGTATAGTAAGGTTTACACCAGATACAGCCGGAATGCCGCTTTCTTCATCCGGATAGGAAAAAGTCAGATCTTCCGCTTTCAGAAATTCATTCATGTTCGCTCCTCAGAAAACGTGGCGGACGCTGCCGCCGCAAGGCAAAAATCCACCGCTGGCCTTCACGGGAAGGCCCAGTTCATCAGCCGTTCCCTGCCCGCCGAAGCGCCGGCCGATACGCAGATCGGTCATATATTTCATGGCGGAGACGGAAAGGCCGGTCGTATAGGAATTCAGCAGGAAGAAAAGCGGATGATCGGAAAGCACGCGCGCCGTAAGAGCAAGCAGACCGTCGATACATTCTTCAATCTTCCATACCTCCCCGCCTGGGCCGCGCCCGTAGGAAGGGGGGTCCATGATGATCGCGTCATACCGGTTCTTGCGACGTATCTCGCGTTCCACAAATTTTTTGCAATCGTCCACAATATAGCGTATCGGGGCCTGTTCCAGCCCGGAAAGGAACGCGTTTTCTTTGGCGACATCAACCATCCCGCGCGCCGCATCCACATGGCAGACCGAAGCGCCGGCTTTGGCGGCCGCCACGGTGGCCCCACCGGTATAGGCGAACAAATTCAGCACGCGGACCGGCCGGCCGGCACCGCCGATCAAAGAACGCATCCAATCCCAGTTCACCGCCTGTTCGGGGAACAGGCCGGTATGTTTGAAACCCGTGGGATGAATCCGGAAAGTCAGATCGCCGTATCCGATCGTCCACTTCTCCGGCAGAGTGTTTTCGCTCCATGCGCCGCCCCCGGCGCGGGAACGCCGATACCCGGCATCCGCGCGATTCCAGAGCGCAGGGTCGCGTTCCGTATGCCAGATTACCTGCGGGTCGGGGCGGATGAGGATATACTTCCCCCATCTTTCCAGTCGCTCCCCGTCACCGGTATCCAAAAGTTCATAGTCTTTCCACTTTTCGTTTTTCCACATAGCGTTTTTCCGTTTCTACCCCCGAATATCAACTGTTAAAAAAGCGCGCGATACGCGACCCGGCACACTGGGCATGGCACCAGGCGACCGCAAGCGCGTCCGCCGTATCGTCGGGTTTCGGCGGGGCGGGCAGGCGCAAAAGCGACGTTATCATGCTGATGACCTGGTGCTTGTCCGCTTTGCCGTACCCGACCACGGCCTGCTTGACCTGAAGGGGGGTATACTCGCTGACCGATACCCCGCGCAAAGCCGCCGCCGTCAGAATTACCCCGCGCGCCTCGGCAACGGCAATCCCGGTCGTGATATTCGTATTAAAAAAAAGTTCTTCCACTGCCATTTCATCGGGATGATATTTTTCAAGGAGGGCATTCATATCGGTGCAAATCTGTGCAAGCCGCGTCTCGATCTTCGTATGCGCCGGCGTACGGATCGCCCCGCAGGCAACCGGAACGCAAGCCGCTCCCCGCTGTTCGACGACCCCCCAGCCGACGATTGCAAAACCGGGGTCAATACCGAGAATACGCATATGTGTTCTCCTTATCGCATCGTAACGATTATAGAATGGCATAAAACCGTGATCAAATCAGATTTTACCGGCAACGCCCGTTGCCGCCGCCTTTTGCATGGCGCAAAGGGGCGTTTTTTGTCGAAACAGGGCATGAAAATCCTTTTTAAGCAAATTTTCACTTCATTATAACAGTTTTTTGCGCGAATGTCAAAATAATTTTCCTCATTTGTGAAAAATAGAGGAAAATAGTTTACTTCCTAACTCAATATATGGTATACTGTATAGGAAATTCAACGGAGGCAATCAAGATGCACAGATTTTTAGCCGGGGTAGAATCCTTTTTCAGCTCTTTGTCCGCGAAGTTCTCTTCGCTTTTTTCGCGTGGGAAAGAGCAGGATGAAAGTGCGCGAAAGCCCGGGATTTTTGATCGGGCGGACGCTTTTTTTCAGCGCTTTGACGGTTCCTTTCTGGTGTGGAGTTTTTTCCTCTCCGCCGCTATCATGCTTCTGATATACGCTTTTTTCGGAGTTTATCCTTTCGGAAAAAGCTCTGTCCTTGTCCTCGATCTCAACGGCCAGTATGTCCAGTTTTTTGCCGGGTTCCGGCAGATTCTGTACGGAGATGGGAGCCTGCTCTATTCATTCTCGCGTTCTCTCGGCGGAGAATTCATGGGAATCTACGCTTATTATCTCGCGTCTCCCCTTTCGTATCTTGTGGCGCTCTTCCCCGCTGATTCGATCCTGGAAGCGCTCCTTTGTATCCTGGTGCTGAAAACCGGCCTGTCCGGCCTCTTTTTCGGAACATATCTCCACTATACCCGCCGGCCTCACAAAGCCGTCACTGTCTCTCTTTCCGTCCTGTATGCCCTCTCCTCCTATTCGGTGGTCATGCAACACAATCTCATGTGGATGGACGGAGTCATGCTCCTGCCCTTGCTCATCCTCGGCCTGCACCGGCTCATCCGGCAGAAAAAACCGATCCTCTACATCGTTTCACTGGCGCTTGTCCTGCTCAGCAACTATTATATCGGCTATATGATCTGCCTTTTCACGGCAATCTGGTTCTTTTATGATTTTGTCGCGCATCCGGAGACCGAAACCAATCCGACCGGAGAACGCCGTCATTTCCTTTCCACCCTCGGCCGATGCGCGCTTTTCACGCTGATCGGGGTCGGTCTTGCGGCGATTTTGCTGCTTCCCGCATACTATTCGCTGACCTTCGGGAAAGGGGCCTTCTCCTCCCCGGATTTTACCTTCAAAGCAAAATTCGACATCCTGGATTTTTTGGCCAAACTCTTTCCGGGGGCCTATGACACCGTGCGGCCGAACGGTCTGCCGTGGGTCTATTCCGGTGTTTTGTCGCTGTTGCTTTTTCCGCTGTATTTTGTCGCGGGGCAGATTCCGGCCCGGAAAAAAATTGCGACCGGCGGCTTTCTCCTCTTGCTTTTTCTGTCCATGTACCTGAACCCGATCGACATTCTGTGGCATGGCGGGCAAACCCCGAACTGGCTGAATTACCGGTACAGTTTCGCCTTTTGTTTTCTTGTTCTGACCTGTGCGGCGGATGTCATTCCGCACTTGCGCCGGGTCGGGCATCGCGCCATTCTCATCAGCGGCGGATGCGTGGCCGCCCTGGCCGTCCTTTTACAAAAACTCGGCCTGACCTATACCAAAGCCGACGGAGAAACGGCTAAATTTTTCGATGATCTGAACGGCCTTTGGCTGACGCTCGGCTGTGTGGTCGTTTACGTCTTTTTGCTCCTGCTCCTCTCGGAACACGGCAAGGATGACCCGCAGGTCGAACCGATTGCCATGGTGATGGCGCTTGTCATTTGCGTTGAAACATGGCTGAACGGCAGTTTCTATTTGCGGAGGCTGAATGAAGATGTCGTTGTGTCCGGGTATTCTTCCTACCATGATTTTTACGATCGGTATGCCGGCGCGTTCGATTATGTCAAAGAAAGCGACACTTCCCTTTACCGGATGGAAAAATCCTTCCAGCGGAATGTCTGTGATCCCTTCGTTTTCGGATATCGGGGAATTGCCTCTTCTACCTCCACGCTGAACGCATCCGCCGTTTCTTTCGTTTTCCGGATGGGGATGAAGGCCAACTCCCATTGGACCGAAGCGACCGGCCTGACCCCGGCCTCGGGCGCTCTGCTCGGGGTGAAATACTGGGTCTGCAAAGCGGAAGAAACCGCCGATCCCATTTATCGAGTCTATCACCGAAACGGCGACGGGGAAACTGGGAACCAAACCGTCACTTACCAAAATCCCTACGCGCTTCCTCTTGTCTTCTGCGCTTCTCCGAAGATTGCCGATGTCAACTTTACTTTACCGCAACCGGGGGATTATATTCTTTCCGCTTCAAATGAATATGTTCTTCCCGCGGGGCAGACCGCGATATGTCTTTCGCCCTTCCAGCGGATCAACAGCGTGTTCGGCGCGTTGCTCGGGCAAAACGCCCCGGCTGAAATTTACAGGCCGCTCAGCGTAACGACCGAAACAACCGGCGGAGTCAAAAGAACCGACGGACAAGGGTGGGTCCTTTTTCACACCGACAAGCCGGGCAGTTCCTCCGCTCGTCTCACCTTCACCTTTACCGCACCGGACTCCGGCGCACCGGTCTATTGCTATTTTCCTTCCCAATACCCGCGGGAGGCCGTTCTGTATCTGAACGGCGAACCCTTTGCAGGCGGGAAGAAACTCTATCCGGACAACGCCCGGATTACCGAAACCATATGCCTCGGCAGTTTCCCGGCAGGGGAAACCGTCACCGTTTCGCTGACGGAATTCAAGAGCGGTGATTTTTATCTGATGTCCGATGCCCCCTGCTTTTATACCATTGAAGAAAACGCGCTCCGCGAAGCCTCTGCCGCTTTGCAGGCGGGCGGGCTGGTGTGCGACCGGTTCACGGATGACAGCATTTCGGGAACGCTGACTGCCACCGAAGGAAAAACGACCGTGCAGACCACCATTCCTTTTGACAAGGGCTGGCAGATCACGGTGGACGGCGTGCGCGTCACTCCCTATCAGACGATGGACGCGCTCCTTGCGTTTGATCTCCCGTCGGCCGGCACATACACCGTAGCCCTGCGCTACCGGCCCGCCTGCTATACGGCCGGAATGATCATCGCGCTGTCTTCTCTCGGCCTCTTCCTCGCTCTTGTCGTCCTTCTCGTTCTCCGAAAACGCGCAAACAGCCGGTTGCCGGGCGGAAAAGACCCGGTAAAGCCGGGCATCCTTTTCTCCCCCTTCTGCAACTGGCTTCTTCCGGACGCAGGCTCCCCTCCGGTCATGCCGGAAACCGGGATCGCGTCCGTACCTGTCGAAGAGATCTCCGATGGCACATCAACCGGCCGGCCTGCCGGTTTCCGGGAAAAAGCGCCGGAGAAAAAGCCGACAAAATGTCGCGCCGTCTTTTCGGCAGGAAAAGACCGCTCCGGGAAAAAAACAAAAAAATCCGCTGAAAAAAGCGCCGGTCCTTATCCGGAACGCATTCACCGCAAGAAAAAGAAAAAGGGGCGTAAATGATACAACCACACACCGGGGAGCCGGAACGCCGTAAGGAAGGACGGCGGCTCCCGCCTGTTTTTTCCCTGCCGGAGCGAGCCGCGACCTCTGTGTGGCGGTATTTCTCAAAAAAGAGCGCCGGCCATCTCCTTCTCTGCTTTCTCCTGCCTTTCGGGCTTATGCTCGGAATCTATGCCTTCATGCAGGTTTATCCGTTCGGACCTTATACCGTCATGACGCTTGATATGAACGGGCAATATGTTTATTTTTTCGAGGCGCTCCGCTCCGCCGTTTACGGAGACGGCTCGCTCCTCTATTCTTTCTCACGCTCTCTCGGCGGTGAATTCTTAGGTATCTATGCCTATTATCTCGCTTCCCCCCTCTCCTATCTGGTAGCCCTTTTTCCGAAAGGAAACATCACCGAAGCGCTCTTTCTCATCCTGCTCCTGAAATGCGGACTTTCCGGGCTTTCCTTCGGTTTTTATCTCTATAAAACGACCAGAATCGAAAAAACCCCGACCGTCCTGTTTTCGGCGATTTATGCGCTGAGCGGTTATGCCGTCATCATGCAACACAATACCATGTGGATCGATGACCTGCTCCTGCTCCCGGTGATAGCCGTCGGGCTTTATTCCCTGATACGCGAGGGAAAATACAAACTCTATACGCTTTCTCTGGCGCTGGCGCTCATGGCAAATTATTACATCGGGTATATGATGTGCATTTTCCTTGTCCTGTATTTTCTCTATCTGCTCTGCTCTATGAGCCGGGAAGAACGAAATCCGCATGGCATATGCCTCTCGGTTCCGCGCGCCTGCGCCCGGTTTGCCGTCTTTTCACTGATTGCGACAGCCATAGCGGCCATCATCCTGCTCCCGGCAGCCTATTCGCTGACCTTCGGGAAGGATACCTTCTCGACTCCCTCATATTCCTTCACTTCAAAACTTGATCTTTTCGATATTCTCAGCATGTTTCTCTTCGGAACCTACGACACCGTGCGCCCGGAAGGAATCCCGATTGTATACTGCACGGTTTTTGTCCTGTTTCTTCTGCCTTATTATTTTCTTTCCGAAGAGATACGCCCGCGGGAAAAAGCTGCGGCCGCCGGCATTTGTCTGCTGCTCCTCTTCTCCTTCTCTATCGTGACGATTGATCTTGTATGGCATGGCGGGCAGGCGCCGAACTGGCTGAATTACCGTTATAGTTTCATGCTCGATTTTCTCCTTGTGACCATGGCGGCCAAAGGGTACGGAACCCTGCGTCGCCATCGGGCTTCCGCCGTCCTGCTTGCCGCACTGCCGATTCTTTCCATCCTGTTGCTCTCGGAACATTTCGGCCTGCGACAGTATGAGAAGGGATTCTTCCCCGTTCTGACAAACATTGCCTGTCTTGCGGTCTATATCATCGCGCTGTCTCTGACCGTATCCCGCCGGGATATTCCGTTCTCCCAATGCACCCGCATTCTCAGTATTCTCGTCTGCGCCGAACTGCTCTTCGGCGGTCTTTGCAATTTTGCGGAACTTACCATGGATGTCGGTTTGGCCAAGCGCGATACCTTCTATTCGTACGAAACGCGCTGGGAGACAGCTATCGAAAGCGTAAAAAAAGATGAAAGCGCCTGCTTTTACCGGTTTGAAAAACTGGAAGACAGGAAACTGAACGACCCGTATATGTTCAATATCCGCGGCCTGTCGGGTTCGACTTCCACTCTGAACCGCGAGACCATCCGCTTCCTCTCCGAAGTCGGCCAACACGGGGCCTCACACGCAAGCCGATATACCGGCATGAATCCCTTTACCGATTCTTTTCTCTCCATCTCCTATGTGGCAGGAGATCAGAAAACCGTTTTCCCCGCTTCTTATACGAAAGTATACGATAACGGAGATGTGGTCGTATACCGAAATCCCGACGCGCTCCCGATCGCCTTCGGCGTTTCGGAAAAAGTGAACAGTATCGTCTTTCATGCGCCGGCACAAGGAAAAGAGGCCGAAGAGACGCGCGACGTGCATCTCCTCGCTTCCCCCTGCGACCGCATGAATATTCTGGCCTCTGCCCTGCTGGGAGAAGAAGTCACGCTCTTTCGAGGTCTTACTTCCTCCGTCTCCGGCGATAATCTCCGTTTCAGCTCCACTTCTTATAATTATATGCCGCGCAACGCTTCCGAAAGCGCGACGGCGCATTTTACGGTCACGGCCAAAGAAGATTGCGAACTCTACGCTTATTTCCCGATCCCCTATTCCTATGCCTATTCCTCGGCCACTTATCTGCTGAACGGTGCGGAAAAAGGCGGTTATTTTGAAGAAGGAAATCTCGGCTACCTCTGTCTCGGCACCTATGCCGCCGGGGAACGCTGCACCGTTTCCTTCCGTTTCGGCGAGAAGGGGATCAAAATCCAGCCCGGGGTCGATTATTTCTTTACGCTCGACCGCGCCGCCTATCGCCGGGTGATTGACCGGCTTACCGCCTCGGCATATCGGGTAGAGACTTGCACGGAGGACAGTTTCAGCGGTTCCATCACCGTCCATGAGGGACAAACGACGATCCTGACCACCATTCCGTATGATCGCGGATGGGAAGTTTATGCGGACGGCGAGCGGATAGAGACTTACAAAACGCTGGACGCTCTGATTGCCTTCCGCCTGCCGGTCGGCGAACACCGGCTGGAAATGCGCTATCGGCCGAAAGAATACCGGGTCGGACTTTTGCTCTCTGTCGGCGGAGCGACATGTTTTCTGCTGATTATGGGCGCAGAATACCTTTGGAAAAGAAGAAAAAGAAAAGCGGCGGCCTTATCCGCCGAGGAGGATCAAACGATATGTTCTATCACATCAAAGGAGAACTGATTACCGTTGACGGCTCGGCCGCCGTGATTGAATGCGGAGGAATCGGATATAAACTGACGGTCTCCCTGCTGACCGCCGACGCTCTGCAAGCAAAGATCGGCTCAACGGTGCGCCTTTTTACCCATTTGCAGGTGCGGGAAGACGGAATCGAACTTTTCGGGTTTTATACCGACGCGGAACTCACGGTCTTCCGCCTTCTGAATACCGTCTCCGGAGTCGGGCCAAAAGCCTCCATGGGGATCCTCTCGGCTTTCACTCCCGAGAATTTCACTTCGGTCGTCTGCTCCGAAGACACCAAAACACTGGCCAAAGCGCCGGGTATCGGAGCCAAAACCGCGGCTCGTATTATCCTGGAATTGAAAGAAAAGCTCGGAGGCGAAGCGCTCTCCGCCCTGCCTGTGTCGGGGGCGCGCCAAACGACCTCGCCCGCCCGGATGAGCGGAAAACTCTCGGAAGCGGCTGAGGTGCTGACCGGCCTCGGATACAGCCGGGCAGAGGCAACCGATGTTCTCCGCACGCTCGATATTACCGGCATGAGCCTTGAAGAAATCGTCACCGCGGCTCTCAAAACTTTTGCAAAACCTTAATGTCCGCAGGAAGGAATTTATATGGAAACCACTGAATTTGATTATGAAAACCGCCTGCTCTCCACCGAATACACCCCGGCAGACGAAACCGATCTCAGCCTGCGCCCCAAAACGCTGGAAAATTACGTCGGGCAGGAGAAGGTCAAAGAAAATCTGAAGATTTATATGGAAGCCGCACGGGTACGGAGCGACGCGCTCGATCACATTTTGCTTTACGGCCCTCCCGGTCTCGGAAAAACCACGCTTTCCTATATCATTGCCAATGAGATGGGGGTCAACATCCGCACAACCTCCGGTCCGGCCATTGAAAAGCAGGGGGACCTCGCCGCCATCCTCACCAATCTCTCGGAAGGCGATATCCTTTTCATAGACGAGATACATCGGCTTTCGCGGTCGATTGAAGAAATCCTGTATCCCGCCATGGAGGACTACGCGCTCGATCTGATTATCGGGAAAGGCCCCAGCGCACGCAGCATGCGTATTCCGCTTCCCCACTTCACGCTTATCGGTGCCACCACCCGGGCAGGGCAACTCACCACACCCCTGCGCGACCGGTTCGGGATTCCTTTGAAACTTGAACTCTATACGTCGGACGAATTGACAGGAATCATTGAGCGGAGCGCCGCCATCCTGCATGTTGAAATCACCAAAGAAGGGGCGGCAGAAATCGCCGCGCGCTCCCGCGGTACACCGCGTGTTGCCAACCGCCTTCTGAAGCGCATCCGCGACTTTGCCCTTGTCAAAGGAGACGGGGTCATCACACCCGCCATGGCAGAGGCCGGGCTGGCGATGCTGGAAATCGACCCGCTGGGGCTTGACAACGCCGACCGCCGGATGCTGGAAGCCATTATCCGTTTCTATGACGGCGGCCCCGTCGGCCTTGAAACGCTGGCGGCAACAATCGGTGAAGAGGCCATCACGATTGAAGACGTATATGAACCCTACCTGTTGCAGATCGGATTCATCAATCGAACGCCGCGCGGGCGGTGCGTCACGCGCCGTGCTTATGAACATCTCGGCATCCGTGCCCCGGGCGGCAATCAGATCTCCATGGAAGACGAAGAAGAATGAAGCCGGGGCGCAACCGCCGATCTTTGCGGAGAAGAGCGTCTGCCCCCGGATTATCACCGGTAGCCGGTGGCTCTTTCCAGAAGCCGTGCCTTTTCGCCGCCGGTTGCGCATCACGGAAAGCACGGCCCGCTTCCTTGTTGCAATAAGCGTTTTTGTATCCTTTTCAAAGAGCGGTTTTCATGCCGCTCTTTTAATATACCGCTGTTTTTTGTAAATGATTATTTACAAAATGCCTGAGTTCCCGCGCACAAGGCCCCGCAATTACCCCCAGAATCCGCCCTCGCTCCAAAAAATAAAAACACGGGGTCCTGTGCGCCTCATCCGGAAATATCCGTGTGCGCTCATCCGGTGACATAACGGCAAAACTGAGTGCCGGATGGTGAAAAAGCAGCTCCCGCACCGCCTCGCCGAGCATTTCCCCGCGCTCCGCACAGCCGCTGTCGCCGCAAAGAAGCAGTAAGAGCGGATTTTTATCGATTATCGTCTCAAAATTCTCTGCCGTAATCCGTATGACCGTCATTTTTTGCTCTCCTTGCTGGAATATTTTTCCCCTTTTCGTCATACTGCGATTGTCAAGTGGCAAAACCATGAAATTTCAACTCGGGCACAAAAAAGTTTTCAACAATCGACCTGTTGAAAATGTTTGCAACTTCTTCTTTACACAGGGGGATATGTGTGTGAAAAGTGGGAAAGGCGGGTTGTCTTTTGAGAGTTTTCCACCGTTTTTCCGGGTTTTCCACCGAAAAATTGTTGATAACTCAAAAAAACGCGTTCTTGTGCAATTTGTACATAAGAAAAAAACCGCGCCGCAAAAATGAAATCTCATTGAATTTTTTGCGAAGATTCCGGGTAAAAAGATACAACAAAATCCTGCTCCGGGCCTTTACATATTTCCGTAAATATGGTATACTGATATGGTGGGACATTGACGGAAGTCCCGCGCCATGAATCTTCCGTTATAAAGGATACAGATATGGAAAGACTGATCGGAACTGTTTCGCGCGGGGTACGCGCACCCATTATCCGGAGTGGCGATGATATTGCCGCCATTGTGGTTGACAGTGTTCTGGCCGCCGCCAGGAGCAAAAATATTGAAATCCGTGACCGTGATGTGATTGCCGTCACGGAAGCCGTTGTGGCGCGCGCACAGGGCAACTACGCGACGGTTGACCAGATTGCGGCGGACGTGGCCGCCAAGTTCCCCGGCGGGCATATCGGCGTTATTTTTCCGATTCTCAGCCGGAACCGCTTTTCAATCTGTCTGAAAGCAATTGCGCGCGGTGCCAAAAAAATCACGCTGATGCTCAGTTACCCGGCTGACGAGGTCGGCAACCATCTGATCAGTCTCGACGATTTGGATGCCGCCGGCATCAACCCCTTCTCCGACGTGCTGACCGAAGCGCGTTACCGCGAACTTTTCGGTTTCCGGAAGCATACCTTCACCGGCGTGGATTATGTCGCGTATTACAAAGAGCTGATTGAAAGCCAGGATTGCGAAGTCGAAATCCTGCTGGCCAACGATTGCCGCGCCATCCTTCCCTATACAAAGGATGTCCTCACATGCGATATTCATACCCGCGCCCGCACCAAACGCCTTCTCGCAGCGGCGGGAGCCGGGATCGTGCTGGGATTGGATGACCTCATGACCGCTCCGGTGGACGGGAGCGGCTATAACCGGGATTACGGCCTTCTCGGCAGTAACAAAGCGACCGAAGACTCGGTAAAGCTCTTCCCGCGTGACGCACAGCCGATCGTTGACCGCATCGCCGCTGAGATTGAAAAAGCCACCGGTAAGCACGTGGAAGCCATGGTCTACGGCGACGGCGCTTTTAAGGACCCCGTGGGGAAAATATGGGAGTTGGCAGACCCGGTTGTTTCCCCCTTCCATACGGAAGGCCTTGCCGGACAGCCGAACGAAGTAAAGCTCAAATACCTGGCAGACAACAATTTTGCCGATCTTTCCGGAGACGCGCTGAAAGAAGCCGTCTCGGATTATATCCGCCGCAAAGACAAGGACCTTGTCGGGCAGATGGATTCCCAAGGAACCACCCCGCGCCGCCTGACCGACCTCATCGGCTCTCTCTGCGACCTGACTTCCGGCAGTGGCGACAAAGGCACGCCGATTGTCTGGATTCAGGGTTATTTCGATAATTATACCAACTGATTTTTCGGTTTCCATACAAAAAACTCCGCTCGGAAGAACGGAGTTTTTGTTTTTCGGGTCAGAGGACCTTACTCAAAAATTCGCGCAAACGGGGGTTTTTCGGATGTTCAAAAAGTTCTTGCGGACTTCCCTCTTCGCAGATTTTCCCGCTGTCGATGAAAAGAACGCGGTCCGCAATCTCTCTCGCAAAACCCATTTCATGCGTGACAATCACCATCGTCATCCCCTCCTCGGCCAATTTTCGGATAAGGTCAAGCACCTCTCCGACCATCTCGGGGTCGAGTGCCGACGTCGGCTCGTCAAACAGGATGACCTGCGGATTCATCGCCAGGGCGCGGATGATGGCGATGCGCTGTTTCTGCCCGCCGGAAAGCGTGGAGGGATAGGCGTTTGCTTTTTCCTCCAGGCCGATCCTTTTCAAAAGTTCCATGGCCCTTTCATTGGCCTTTTCTTTGATCATCTTCCGGGTCTGCGTGATTTGAATCAACGGTTTTTTGTTTTTCCGGAACAGATTTGCAAAGGCGATACAGAAATTTTTGCATCTTTCCGCGCGGAGCTTCTTCAATCCGAAATAGACAGGTGCAAGCGTAATGTTTTTCAGCACCGTCTTATTATTGAACAGGTTGAACTGCTGAAACACCATGCCGATATGTTCGCGGTGTTTGTTGATGTCCACTTTCATGTCGGCAATGTCCTCGCCGTCAAAGAAAATGTTCCCCCCGCTCGGGTCTTCCATGCAGTTCAGGCAACGGAGAAATGTGCTTTTCCCGGAACCGGACGGGCCGATAACCGCCACTTTCTCCCCCTTTCGGATATCGGTGGAGATGTCTTCGAGAACCATCACATCGTCAAAACTTTTTTTCAGGTTTTTGACGCAAATAAGCGGTCTTTCGTTGTTCATATCACACCCCCGCTTTCTTTCGGTCGCTCTTGGCCATCAGTTTTTCCAGCCCCTTGACCATAAAAGTGATGGCAAGGACCAGCACGATATAAATGAAGGCCATAAAGAGATAAGGCATGACTGTATCGTAGTTTTTACTGCCTATTGCGCCGAGGGCGGTATACAGGTCGTACACCGTGATAAAACTCAGCACCGACGTTTCCTTAATCAGCGTGATGAACTCATTCCCGAGCGTCGGAAGAATATTTTTGACCGCCTGCGGCACTACAATTTTCAGCATGGTGACAGCATAACCGAGACCGAGCGCACGCCCTGCTTCCATCTGCCCTTTATCAACCGAATTGATTCCGCTCCGCATGACCTCGGAAACATAAGCGCCGCTGTTCATGCCGAATACCGCAATACCGACGTTGATCGCCTCCACGCCCCTGATCCCCAATACGGGCAGAAGAACATAATAAGCGATCAATAGCTGTACCACCATCGGCGTTCCCCGGAATATCGCGACATAAACATCGCAGATCTTATCCAGGGCTTTCGGCAATTTTTTATATTTCGGCATGACTTTCACAACGGCGATTACCGTGCCGATAAAAATCCCGATGATCAGACCGAGCACGGCAATTTTCACCGTGTTGATCAGCCCTTGAAAGAACAGTTTCCTGTAAAACTCTCCAGAGAGCGTTTCCCAAAAAACCTTCCATTTTACTCCCCAATTCATAAATCCCTCTTCATCGCAAAAGTTTCCCACAATATGCTTGTGGGAAATTTTGCATTTTTATTATTTGTTTTTGTTGAGCGCCGTTACGATGGCTGCTGCGGGAGCCGCGTCTACGACCACGGCATACAGGTTTCCGTTCAGCATATCGTTTGCCGCGGCGACGGCGGTGGAGTAACCCTTTCCGCTGATGTTCTTGAATCCTGCAAAGCCCCAATCGGCATCGCCGTTGATGTAGAGGCCGCCGGTCGTACCGGTCTGGAACCCGATCTTCTTATCCACAAGCCCTTTGAGGACGGCTTCAACCTCTTCAACCGTCTTGCAGTTGTCAAAATCCGTGCAACTGGCCGGAACAATCAGTTTCTGGGAAGCGTTATAGTATTCGGTCGTGAAATCGTTCAGTGCCAGACGAGATTCACTGACGGTAATCCCGGCCATACCGATATCGGCATATCCCGTGTCAACCTGTGTGAAGATTGCGTCAAATTCAATGTTTTTGATGACAAGCTCCAGATTCTTTTCTTTTGCGTAGGCCGCGGCAATCTCGATATCGAGGCCGTAAGCCTTACCATCATCGCCGAGGTATTCAAAAGGTTCAAACGGGCAGTTGGTTGCCACGATGAGGTTGGTTTCGTTGTTGGCAACGCTACCGGTCGCTATCGGGTATCCGACCTTTTCGCCTTCATTCTTGAAGTACTTGGCCACATACTTGTCAAATTCGCCGTTCTCCTTGATCTTCGCAAGAAACGCGTTGAAGTCCGACTGCAACTGCGTGTTCCCCTTCTTCACGACAAAGGCATACTTTTCGTCCGTGAGGTTCACATCCACGATTTTGAGTTTTTCCTGTTCGGTGCCACAGGAGGCAAGCGCAAGCACGCCGGTGAGGACCATCAGCAAACACAGTGCCAGGGAAATAATCTTTTTCATTTTCTTTTCTCCTTTGCGGTTAACCGCGATTTGTTTTGATGGCATTATTGTACAGCATAAATATTCATCTGTCAAGCCTTTTTTCAAATATTTTTTCATTTTTGTATTTTCGTGAAAAATGGTTTGTTAAGTTTTCGTTTTTTGTGCATATTGAACATATTTTTCGGCTTTTTTCTTTTCCAGTCGCTGAAACATTTTGCTCAAACGCTTTTATATCCGTCTTTTAGAATGAATAATATTCATTATATTCATTTTCATTCGGCGAAAATCTTCGCGCGTCTTCGTAAAATGCGAATGACCGTTTGATAACCGCCGCGGCAGCGTCTGCCCGTTTTTTGGCAAAACTCTACCTAATTATATAAAATAATCGGCTAAACTCCTTGCTTTCCCCCGGGTTATGTGGTATAGTAATAAAAAATGAAATGAGGAGCAGTGTATGGCTACTTTTTACGATGAACCTTCCCGCACTTTTAACGAGTATTTGCTCATTCCGGGCTATTCCTCCAAGGATTGTGTTCCCGCCAATGTCAGTCTTCGCACCCCGCTCGTGAAATTCCGCCGGGGAGAAGAACCCGCGCTTTCTCTCAATACGCCCCTGACCTCTGCCATTATGCAATCGGTATCCGGCGAGGCGCTGGCCATTGCGCTGGCGCGTGAAGGGGGCGTTTCTTTCATATTCGGCGCGCAGTCCGTGGAGGATGAAGCGGCCATGGTCGCACGAGTCAAGTCCTATAAAGCCGGATTTGTCCGGAGCGATTCCAATCTCCGCCCCGACCAGACGCTTGCCGACGTACTGGCGCTCAAACAGCGCACCGGCCATTCCACCGTTGCCATCACCGAAAACGGCGAGGCGGACGGCCGCCTCATGGGCATCGTGACCGGACGTGACTACCGCATCAGCCGGATGGACCTCGCAACCCCGATTTCGGAATTCATGACCCCGAGAGCCAAGCTGATCACCGCGCCGGAAGGAACTTCCCTGAAAGAAGCCAACGATATTATCTGGGATCACAAACTCAATTCTCTGCCCATCGTCAACGAACGCGATGAACTGCTCTATTTTGTTTTCCGTAAGGACTATGACACGCACAAAATGAACCCCCTTGAGTCCTTGGATCGGGATAAACGCTATCTCGTCGGCGCCGGTATCAACACCCGCGACTATGAGACGCGCGTTCCCGCCCTTCTGGAAGCGGGAGCGGACGTGCTCTGCATCGATTCTTCGGAAGGTTTTACCGAATGGCAAAAGATCACGATTGATTTCATCCGTGAAAAATACGGTGACAGCGTCAAAGTCGGCGCCGGAAACGTAGTGGATCGCGACGGGTTCCGGTATCTGGCCGAATGCGGTGCCGACTTCGTCAAAGTCGGTATCGGGGGCGGTTCGATCTGCATTACGCGCGAGACGAAGGGGATTGGCCGCGGACAAGCCACCGCGCTGATCGAAGTCTGCCGGGAGCGCGATGCTTATTTCAAAGAAACCGGCGTCTATATTCCCGTATGCTCGGATGGCGGTATCGTGCATGACCACCATATGACGCTGGCCCTCGCTATGGGTGCCGATTTTCTGATGCTCGGGCGGTATTTTGCCCGGTTTGACGAAGCACCCGGCGGGAAAGTCAATGTGAACGGCACTCTGATGAAAGAGTATTGGGGCGAAGGCTCCAGCCGCGCCCGCAACTGGCAACGATACGACCTCGGCGGCGCGACCAAACTTTCCTTTGAAGAGGGTGTGGATTCGTATGTTCCCTATGCCGGAAAGCTCTCCGATAATGTACAGCTCTCTCTCGCCAAAGTACGTTCCACTATGTGCAACTGCGGTGCGCTCACAATCCCCGAGTTGCAGCAAAAAGCCAAACTGACGCTTGTTTCTTCCGTCAGCATTGTCGAAGGCGGTGCGCATGATGTTCAGCTCAAAACACCGACCAACAAACTCTGATTGACCATAGATCTTTCAAACCGAAAGGGTATCATCATGAAAAACAAATTATACACCGTCAAAGCGGAAACCGACCGGGTTGAAATTTTCCGCCATGATACGCTGTTTGCCACTATACCGGCGGCATTCACACTCGGAAACCGGACGCATATCCTGTCAAGGAAGAGAAAAAACGCAAAAACCGCCGTTTTTGGCGACGGAATGGCCGAAATGCACTTTCTTTTTGCGGAAGACGACATCGAAGTACGGACTTTTCTTGCCTGCCCGGAAGAATTACGCGTGACCGAAACACGCCTTTTCACCAACCGGAAAACCGGGCTTTCCCTGCCGGGATTTGATCGGGCTTTCACACCGCAACCGCGCAACAATGACCTGAGCAACTGCTCCAACACGCTGAACCTTCCGGACCTGTCGCTCAACGGATACCATTATCCGCCGATCCTGAACTTTTCTATCGGTTCGCCGGCCGGCTGGCTTTCGGTGGGGTTGCTTGACATTCCCGACACCAAGCAGTGCCGTCTCGAAGCGGGCGGAGCCTTTTTGGTCGAGAGCTGCGGAGGAAACAAAGTGATTCCGGCCGGCGGTGTCTATCAACCGCCCCGCATCCTCTTCTCTTTTCCGGCGGATGAGTTTGACGGAATTCGTCTCTTCCGCGAAAAACTCAAAGAACGCGGGCTATATAAACCCCAACGCCCTACCTTCCAACAGTTGCCGGCCTTTTGGAAATATCCGCAGTTCTGCACCTACGGCGATCAGCTGAATGAACGGCGGGTCGGGCAGAAGATCGATACAGACTGGGTCCGCGCCTTCGTTGATCGCGGGGAAAAGGATTACGGCGTTTCACATATGATGGTGTGCATCGACGACTCCTGGCAATTGCCCCACTCGATCGAACCGGCGGCAGACCTCGCGCGCTTCCCGGATCTGCGGGGGTTGATTGACGAATTGCACGAACGCGGCCACCGCGTAATGCTCTGGTATACGCCCCTTTTTGAAAAGGTGACAAACGGGTTTGAAACACGGGCGCAAAAGGAAGGCCTGGTAACTTCCGACCTGATGACAGGGGTCTATTTTGACGAATTCCCCGGAACCTACGCCCTGGATTATACGCATGACAATGCCGAACGCTTCTTGCGGGAAACGGCAGAAATTCTCTTCGGCGACGGGGAGGGCCAGTTCAATGCCGACGCGGTGAAACTTGACTTCCTCGGCAATATTCGCGACCCTGCAGATGCCGCCGGCGGCTACGCCCATCCCGAACGCGGCCTCGGCATGCGGGAGCTTTATCACTACTTTACGCTGTTCGGCGAGGCGGCGCATCGCGTCAAACCCGACGCCCTCATCAATGCGACAACGAGTGAGCCGCGCTTTGAACATCTGATCGATGTCTCCCGCCTGCACGATACGCACAGCGGCGAAGTGGAAAAAGAGCGGCGCGCACGTATTATGTCACTGGCCTGCCCCGATCTGCCGATTGACACCGACGGGGCGCTTATGTTCCCTTCCTGGATTCACCGCAACTATATCTCTACCGCGGTCTGCGGAATTCCTTCCAATTATTACACCTACGCCTACGGAAATACGGAAGGAACCATCAGCGACGCGGAAAAAAAGAGCATCGGCGCTCTGATGCAGTTAACTGCGTTGCGCCCGACCGGAACCCCGGTCACGGACGGACACGGAAACTGGAAACTGCTGGATAAAGACGGCCGTGTGAATGCCGAGACTTTCGGCGGAGAATCGGTGGTCTATTACCCGACGGAAGCGGGCGGGATCGGTTATATCTTTTCTTTCCTCGGCGAAACGCTGACATTCCCCCTGCACGGCCGGCACTTCTCAGCTCTGACTCCGGCTCCGCAAAGGGATTTTCTGGTAGTGGACTATGCGCGCGATCAGGTGACGGCTTATTGGAAAGCCGGCGTGGTATACAGTTTCCGCGATCTGGATGACGGGAATTCGCTCGACGAGCAATTCCGCAAAACGGGCGGTGAAACAAAAGAAGAGACGGTGAACTATGTAAACTAACCCCTGAAAGGTTTTGTTTTTCATGGATTCTGTTGTCCTTTCCGGACTTTTTCTCCCTTTTTTCGGCACAACGCTCGGGGCGTTCTGCGTCTTCTTCATGAAAAAAAACATCAGCCGCCGCCTTTGCAGCTGCCTGAACGGTTTTGCTTCCGGCGTGATGGTGGCGGCTTCCATCTGGAGTCTGCTGATTCCCGCGATGGAAAATGCCGCCGCAATGGGGCGGCTTTGCTTTATTCCCGCTGTAAGCGGGTTGATCCTCGGCTTTCTTTTCCTGCTTCTGATTGACCGTATCATTCCGCATTTACACATGGGAAGCGAAACATCGGAGGGGCCGCGCACCCATCTTTCTTCCACGGCTATGCTGACCTTGGCCGTCACCATCCATAATCTCCCCGAAGGGCTGGCAGTCGGGGTGGCGGTGGCGGGGTATCTCTTCGGAGCCGGGGAAATTTCAGCGGCGGCCGTGATCTCTCTTTCCCTCGGCATAGCCATACAGAACTTTCCCGAGGGAGCCATCATTTCTCTCCCCCTGCAAGGAAACGGGATGAATAAGCGACGCGCTTTCGGGGCCGGGTTCCTCTCCGGGGTCGTAGAACCGATCGGTGCGGGATTCACTCTCCTTGCCGCCCCGCTGGTCATCCCCGCTCTCCCGTACCTTCTCTCTTTCGCCGCCGGAGCCATGCTCTATGTAGTGGTGGAAGAACTGGTTCCGGAAATGGCGCGGGATGGGGGAGAAAACGCCGGAGTACTTTGCTTTTCCTTCGGGTTTTCCCTTATGATGGCGCTGGACGTTGCGCTCGGCTGACCCCGTCGCAAAATAAGACGCTGCGTTCTTTCTGCCCGAGCCGGACTGCCGCCGGTGCTAAAAAGACAGTCTTCGATAATAAAAACAGAGGCCGTTTTTGCCTCTGTTTTTGCGTTTTCGTCATTTTTGTATTGCGAGTGTTCCGGAAATTGCACAATATATTGTGATATATCGCAGGCGGCCGGGTCATTTCGTTTCGGCTACAAAAAAATAAGGAGATGTGGGGGAATTGACGATCCGGAAGCAACTCACGCAGATCCGACGGCGGTCAAGCGTCGCGAAATAGGAGGACAGCATCTCTCCTTCACGGGTTCCTTCCGCATGGCCGGGATAAATTGCCACCAGGAGAATTCCGTCCGGAGAGAGCAGTTCCAGGGCGGCAGAAACAGCCGGCATGGTCGTTTCGCACAGGGTGGTCAACGTTTTGCGCCCACTGCGCGGCAGATATCCGAGATTGAACATCCCGGCTTTGACCGGCTCCCGCACATACTCTTTCACCCGGTGATGCGAATCGTGAATCAAGGTGTAATTTGCGGGAGCGCCGCCCTCTTCCAGATGAGCGCGCGTAGAGAGCAACGCTTCTTCCTGGATATCGAAAGCAAAGACCCGGCCGCCGGCTCCCACGGCTTTGGAAAGAAAGAGCGTATCGTTGCCGTTTCCCATGGTGAAATCGATCGCCGTATCTCCGGGGCGAAGATGCTCCATCATGAAATATTTCTGCATTTCCAAAAGATCAACCATCTTTTTTCTCTCCTGTTTTATTGCTCGGCATCACATAAGCGGTCGAATGACTCTTATAGGTGACGTATCCCGGACGGCTTCCCTGCGGCTTGCGGATGTTGCGGACGCGGGTATAATCCACCGCCGTCAAAGCGTCTCCGGACTGCGAATAATAGGCGGCTATCTGCGCCGCTTCGGTGTAATCTTCCGCCGGCGGTTCCCCGCCCTCCGCCAGCAATATCACGTGGGAGCCGCCGACCCCCTTGGCGTGAAACCAGATGTCATCCCGCGCCGCCGTGTGTAACGTCAGCATTTCGTTTTGCAGATTGTTCCGCCCGCAAAGCAGGCGATACCCGTTTGTTGTACGGAATTCAAGCGGACGCGCCCGGGTGACCGCCTTTTTCTTTCCCGCGTGATCGCGCGCAAGATATCCGCCGTCTGAAAGTTCCTGCCGCAATTCGGCAAAATCCTGTTCGGTTTCCGCACGTTCAAGAAAGCCGCGCACCCCCCGCAGGTAATCAAGCTCCTCTTCTCCGGAAGCAATCAGTTCTGTCAGTTTTTTCTCGGCGTGCCGAGACTTTGTGTAAAGTTTATACATGCGTTGCGCGTTGGCGGCCGGAGAAAGACGGCTATCCAGCGGAAGCGTCACAAAGGAAGGCGGATCGGTCGTATAATCGGTAGCGGTAAAGTGTTCCGCCCCGCGGCGAATCTGCCAGATGTTTTCGGTAATGAGGTCGCCGGCCCGGCGGTATTCTTCCCCCTTGGCGCAATCGGCCAGTTCTTCCCGTTGGGTCTCCAGCTTCCGCACCAGTTGCGCTTCGCGCCGCGCCAGCATCCGGGAAAGATCTGCAGTACGCTGACGTACCCGTTCGATTTTATCGCGTTCTCCGAAATACAGGTCCAGCAATTCACCGAAATCGGCCGGATGTGAAACAGACAATCCGCTCCCGCAAAGGGTAGTATAACTGTAATCAACCGGTTCTCCGGCCGCGTCGAAAAGCAAGGTCGGACAATAGCGATCCGCCTCAACATCCGCAAACCACGCGTCAAACACAGCGTAAAATTTTCCCGGTTCTGCCGCCTCCAGCGGTGCGTCTTCCGGAAGGCCGAGGCGGCGTACCATTTCCCTGGCGTTCTGTGCGGAAATCCCGCTGTATGTATCTCCGATGAAACGGGCGGCGCTCCGGCCGGGCGGGCAAGCGGAAAGAGCGGCCTGAAATTCCTCTTCGGAACGCCGGAGCGGATCGAATTTATCCTGCGGTGGCGGAACCGTATATTTCATCCCCGGGAGGACCTGGCGCACTTTGCTGGCAGAAAAATCGACAATTTTCAAAGCCGAAATGATTTTATCCTCGCCGTCAAGAAGGATGAGGTTGCTGTACTTTCCCATCATTTCCGCCACTAACGTCCGGCCGACTCCGTAGCCGAGTTCATCGCGGCAGGCGAAAGTGAACCGGGCGGCTCGTTCAAACCCGATCTGCTCGGCCGAAATAAGTTTGGAACCGAGCAGGTGCTTCCGGAGCAGCATACAAAACATCGAAGGAACCGGCAGGTTTTCTCGCTCGATACGGGAATAGGAAAAATGGGGAACGTTGCTTCCCGCAATAAAGCAAAGGCGGCGGCTGACTCCGGCGGCATGCAGAATCAAATCAAACTCATCCCGCGCCGGCTGGCAGACTTTTTCCACCTTCGCGCCGCCGAAAAGGGTGGCAGATACTTCTGCCGTTACGGCACGCAGCATTCCCGCGTCAAAAGCCATGTTTTTTCCTCCTTTTGTCATGTATTCTTTACATTTTTCAAAATTTGTCATGCCGTGGCATCCAAACCGGCTTTCCGGCAGAGCAAATCCGCCCGGAATTTTGCGGGAGCGGCCGGCCTTTCAAAACAAATCGGGCAAACCCGCCCGGAATGTAAGGCGGAAGGCAGACGGTACCCTTCGCCTGACGGCAGAAAAAGCGTACCTACCCGCAAAAAGCGCATGAACGCGCCGGAGAAAACGCGTCTTTTGTCGGCGAAACCGCGTCCTTCGCCGGCAAAAAGCGTCCTTCGTTGGCAGAAAAAAGGTCGCCCGATAGGGCGACCCTGAATCACTTCAGAAAGCCGCTGACGATCTGTTCCTCCGCCTCCGCTTCGGACAGGCCGAGCGTCATGAGTTTGATAAGCTGTTCCCCGGCGATCTTGCCGATGGCCGCCTCGTGGATCAGCGAAGCGTCAATACTATTGGCCGTCAGTTCCGGAATTGCGGTCACATGTCCTTCGTCCATCAGGATGGCGTCGCATTCCGTATGGCCGTGGCATGCGGCATTTCCGTTCATGCGGGAGCGAAAAACCTGGCCGGAACGTTCCTTGGCCACCGACCGGGAAACCACATTGGCAGAGCATCCTTCTCCGTTCATATCCACCGAAAAATCCGTTTCAGCCTGTTGAACGCCGTGGGTCATAATCTTTTCCCGGATGTTGATGGAAGCCCCGGCGGCAAGATCGGCGCGGGTCGTTCTCCGGGTGGAATCAATCCCTTTGATCTGAGTCGTTTCCATTTCCATGGAGCCGCCTTCTTCCACGTGGACGACCGTCGTGGGATTCATGACGCGTTCCGCGCTCCCGTCCCCATCACCATAATGCTTTTCCACGTACCGGACGCGGGCGTTTTTCCCGACATAAAAGGTGTGTACGCCGTCGTGCTGTGAAAGGCCGTTGCCGCAATTATGAATGCCGCACCCGGCAATAATGGTCACATCGGCCCCTTCCCCGATATAAAAATCGTTGATGACCGATTCCGTCACGCCGACCTTACTGATGACGACCGGGATATGCACACTTTCGTTTTTTGTACCGGGCCGTACACGCACCGTGATCCCATCCCCGCTTTCACGCGGGATAATCTCGATGTTGGCGGTGGAAGAACGTCCGACAGACCGGCTGTTTTCCCGGATGTTGTATGCCCCCGTCGGGATGCCGTGCAAATCGGCAATCTCGGCCAGAAGCCCTTCCGTAATTTTATCCATGATAACCACCTGCTCTCTTCATCGGACGGCACGAGGAAGTTACCGTTCCCGTCAGGGTCGGCATTACCTTCTCGGGGGTACCGTCATTCACGACCTCACCACCGGCCAGAACGACAATGCGGTCAGCAATATTCAGAATGCGTTCCTGGTGCGAAATAATCAGAACAGAACCCTTTTTTTCGCGATGAATCTTTTCAAAAACACGGATAAGGTTCTGAAAACTCCAAAGGTCAATCCCGGCTTCCGGCTCATCAAAGACCGAAAAAGATGTGCCGCGTGCCAGAATCGTGGCAATCTCGATGCGTTTCAGTTCCCCACCCGAAAGACTGGCGTTCACTTCACGGTTGATATAATCCCGTGCGCAAAGGCCGACTTCGGAAAGATAATCACATGCCTCGGCAATCCCGATTTTCTTTCCCGATGCCAAAGTGATCAGATCACGGACCGTGATCCCTTTGAAACGCACCGGCGTCTGAAATGCAAAACTGATCCCGCGCCGGGCGCGCTCAGTGACCGAAAGTGCCGTAATATCTTCCCCGTCCAGCAGAATCCTGCCGCCGGTCGGAACAAGAATGCCGGCAATCAGTTTAACCAGCGTGGATTTTCCTCCGCCGTTCGGCCCGGTGATGGCAGTCAACCGATCATCAAACCGCAGAGAAACATCCCGCAATATCTCTTTTTTTTCCTCCCCTTCTCCTGCTGAAAAGGAGAGATTTTCAAGTTCTACCATATACCCTTCCCCGGGGCATTATGCCCCTTATATTCTTCGCTATCATTGTAACACGGACGAGGAAAAAATGCAAGGGGAAAACGCTTTTTTCGCGGTTTTTGTCAGGAGGAGAACCGGTCCTTTCCCGTGGGCGCAGCGGAATCGGAGCCGGGATTGTTCCGGGCTGCGTGATCCTCATACGGATCGTTTCGTGAGCGGACGATATATTTCTGACAGTAGCAACTTCCGCATCGGGCACAGATAAAATGCCCGCATCGGGCGCAGACCGTCTTATGCCGCGCATTGTAGGGGCGGCCGCATTTCCAGCAGACGGACATATCCCGGTCCGATTCCGCAAGGCGCGCTTCGGTCTTTTCCACAGCAAAAACCGGCAAATCCGCAAAGAAGAACGCCGACCGCAGAGCGCGGTACTCCGCAAGAAGCCGACGGCACTCGTCAATTCCTTTCCGGTCAAGGCGAAGAAAGTTTTCAAATGCCGTGAGCGTTTCCAGTCTCCGGATCAGTTCCAGATATCGTTGCGTTGTCTGCCGGGTGGGGAGAAAGCGCGTTTCCCCGGCGGCAGTTTCTTGGGGCGCATCGGCGGTTTTCTTCTCTTTTTTGGCCCTTTTCCGCGCACAGGACCCTTCTTTTTTCGCTTTTTCTGATTTTTTCGGTCTTTGCGCACCGGGAAAAACGGAATCCGCGTCTGCGGCAATCGCCGAAAAACCGTCCGGATGGTGCCGGGTAATATACCGGATCAAAGCATCGGCAGCTCCCTCTTCGGGCATCCGGTGCTCCGCACCGCTTTTTGCGGCGTTTTCGGTCTCCGGCGGGCGTACGGCCGTTTCTTCATCGGTCTGGCGAAGCTCGGCAAGGTTGCCGGAAAGACACAGCAACGCGATAAGGCGCGCGCCATTCATCTGAATCTCTTCGCGCTCCCGGGGCAGATACAGGCCCGACTCACGGCGATACCAGGCGCTGATCTTTTTTTTCGTCTGCCTGACAAATGCAAAGTCTTCTTTACAAGAATCGGACGACATGCGGGAAAGTATCGTGCGGACCCGACAAATCACCGAAAATTCCGCCGCCTCGGCCGGGCCGCTTTCAAGCAGGCGGTATTCCTCTGTCTCCGGAACGTATCCGGCCGTCAGGGAGACGGCAAAACGGGAAAAGACCTCGTCGGCAGCCGCAGCCGGCACTTCCGCCAAAAAACGGTCGCATTCCCGGCGCGCGAGAAAACGTGCATAGTCCAGCAGAAAAGAGGCGACGGTTGTTCCCTTTCCCGCAGCAGGGAGAAGGCGCGGAAGAAAAAAAGCCGAAAACGCCGTCCCTCCCGCAAGCAACAGCGCAAGGCCGAGCGCGACAAAAAGGACGGCGTAATCGCCGGGAAAGCCACCGGTGCATACAACGACCGCCAGGACAGCGGCCGGCAACGCTAAAGGCAACGGGAACAATACGCGCGCCGCCCGTCGGGCGGCGGTATAGCGGCGGCATCTTGCCAAGAACAACCGGTAGCGGGCCGGCCGGTTTTCCGGCCGGGCATCACGCCGCATTTTTTCCATCTTTCGGACTTCTGCCATCATTTTGGTCAAAAACCGAGCGTTTCGATCTTTTTCCGCATGGCGGCGGTCGCGTCCGCGTCCAGCAGACCGGTCTCCATATGATAGGTCACGCTCTCGCCGGTGGCAAGATAGCGTTCATATCCATGCGCCTTGCAATAGAGATAGCCTTTATGTTCGCCCGTGGCAGGCAGAACCATTCCGAGGGCATCTTCATCAGGGGTCCTGGCAATCCAACGAACGCCGAACGGCAGCTCCTCCGGATAATGACACACATAGACCGAATTCCCGTCCGGAAAGACCTGCATGGTATACGCACGGCCGTTTTCATCCCCGACATAATGGCAGTTGAAAACGATCTCGGGCATATACGCCTGTCCGGGAGCGCCGATTTCATCCATCAGACCGGGGTCCTTGTCAAGCCGGTCGAGATAAGCATTGGTTTTGGCCGCCCGCTGCGAATCATAGTTCGCGGGAACCTCATGGTTGACGACGATTGTATCGCGCGGAGCTGTGTAAAAAAGACGGGAACCGTCCACCGGACGGTGGTTGATATGGCAGAGATAGAAATATTCCAACGGAAGGTCCTTGTGATTTTCAAAGCGAACGGTCACATCGAGAAGCGTCTTTCCTTCGTAAAGTTTTACCGTCGGGCAAAAAACATAATCGGCCTCAAAGCAACGCTTGTGCGAATAAATCCCGCTGATACCGATATAACTGCCCTTTTCGTCTTCGCCGCAAAGGATACAGACATCGTGATAGCGCGCGATCGGCAGTTCTCCGTGCGGCAAATGCGTATCCTCCGCCGTCGGGTTTCCCATCGCGGTCAGACCGCAGTGCATCAGGAACCCGCCGTACGTCTCTCCGTACGTTTCCCTGGCGGGCATCGGCTCGTCATAAATCGACTTCATGGTCAGTTCGCGGCCGAGGAATTCGGCGCGCCATACCATCTGCCCCATATACGGAAGCACAACGATATGGCCTTTGTCATTGGAAAGACGAACGGCCGAAACGCCGGTCGAATAGACAAAAAGGGAGGCTGAGAGCGCGCCGGCGGTGAGAATCGCGGTTTCTTTTTCGGTAAAATATTCTTCTTTGAGACAGATTTTGGTTTCCATATATTCCTCCAAGAGCATTCAGTATCGATTACAGTGTATCACCGGGAGCCAGGAAAGTCAAGCCTTCCCGAACAACAGATCAAAGGAAAACGCTATTTTCTTTTCGCTGAGTTGATACCGGACGGGGAGTTCCGGTCCGCAGGAATGGCTGCCGACCCCACGCATCCGATAATCAATATTCAGCACCGGCCTGTTCGTCGGTATGACCTCATGCCGATGGAGCGGGAAGGCGTCTGCCGCGCACGGAGAAAGCGAGAAGGAAAAATCAGCTTCCGAACAGGCAGTCACGCTCCCGGCGGTTCCGCTCAGGGTGACTTCCCGGGTATTTATATGGCTGCCGCCTTCCTGCGACTTGATATAGAGTACATACATATCGGGGAGAGGAGACTCGTAAAGACCGACCGTTGCAAGAAGTTTTTTGTCTTCATAGCATTCCGCCGGCCCGCGGCCGAAATAGCGGACATCGGTGTATTCGTCCGCCAGCGGGATCTGAAAACCGTAGCGCCCAAGCAGATCGGGGCGGCCGTTTTCCTTCTGCTCCGCGCGGATGTCGGTATGCACCCGGCCGTCATCGTAGAAAGTATATCGCACCGTCGATTCCACACGCCAGCCGATCTCAACACACACATGCGCACCGCAAAGAGTAACGGTATTGCCGCTGACTCTCCGGTCACGGACAAAATAATAAACATGCTTTGCAAGATCGCCGACCGTGACCCGGTAGACCGGCGCGTTGAACCGGACATCGTTATCAATCGGAGCGCGATAGGTATTGAAGACGACCGGCGCGCGCAAAACTTCCCGTCCGCCGACGCGGATCGATGTAAACATTCCGTCTCGCCCGATACGATAATCGGCCCCCGGCGTTTTGACGGTAAAGGTTCCCCCGTCCTCGGTAATGCGCACATGAGAAGCCTCCGCCGGCAGGTCTTTGCGGTAGATATCCGAAAGAATGACCTGCCGGGTTGCGATTTTTTTCTCATCGCGGAAAAATTCAAAATTGACCGTCAGATAGCCGTCGCGACTGTCCGGAACCCGGATATCATAGGCGCGGGAGCCTCGGGCCGGGATTCCCGCAAGGTCAAGCGTACCGCCGGAAAGCACCCGGCCGTTTTCTTCTATCCGATAGCGGCAGCGTATGTCGTCAAGTGGAAGAAAATCGTATCGGTTTATGACGGTATATTGCCCGTTTTTATACACGACATCGACAGGCGCGTACACCTCTTTGGTTTCCAGCATGCCGGAATTGATCCGCCGATCCGGCTCCACAAGCCCGTCCACGCAGAAATTGCCGTCATGCATGAATTCGCCGGACTCGCCCCCCCAACGATACACATCTCCGCCCATCCAGACAGCGTGGTCACACCATTCCCAGATGAAAGCGCCGAAGGCTTCATCATACGCGTTGAGGATTTCCCAGTATTCCGAAAGGTCTCCGCAGGAGTTGCCCATTGCATGGGTGTATTCGCAAAGGACAAACGGCACGTGGCAAGCATCGTTTTCCAACAGATTACGGCAATCGGTCGGGGGATAATACATCCGGGAATACATATCGACCTGCGGCACATCGAGATTCAGCCCTTCTTCCGTGGCGCGGCAACTGCCTTCATAATGCACGGGGCGCGTAGGGTCAACCGCATGCAGATAATCGGCCATGGCAATCAGATTGGCTCCCCAGCCGGCTTCATTCCCGAGCGACCAGGTGATAACGGAAGCGCGGTTTTTGTCTCTTTCATACATATTGGCCGCGCGTTCAAGATACATCGGGCGATACGCCTCGGTGTTCGGCAGGCGGTTCCAGTCGGAAAGAACCCACCGGGTGGAAGAACATTCATCCCCGTGCGTTTCGATATCGCATTCTTCCATGACGTACAGCCCGTACATGTCGCAAAGGATCGGGAGCAGAGGGTGCGGCATATAGTGAGACGTGCGGATCGCGTTGATATTATTCTCCCGCATGATCCGGAGATCCTGCTCAATATCCGCAAGAGTTTCCACCCCGCCGCGCACCGTGGATGTGTGGCGGTTCACGCCGCGCATTTTGACGGGTCGGCCATTGATTTTGAAAATACGCCCGTCAATCGTAATCCGGCGTACGCCGATGCGCTCTGTGATATGTTCACCGTTCCTAAAAATCTCCGCGCGATAAAGGTACGGCGTTTCGGCTGTCCAGAGCCGCACGTCGGGAATCCGGAAAACGACATCGGTTCCCTCCTGCTTTCCGATCACGCGTTCACCGTCCAGAAGAGTGATTTTTGCAGGCTTATCGCAATGAATGTCAATCCTGCCGACATCGCCTTCATAATCGGTCAGCACACGGTAATCGGTCAGATGGCCTTCGGGGCGGCGCAATATATAAACATCGCGGACAATGCCGGAGTACCGGAGTTTGTCCTGGTCTTCCAAATACGTGCCGGAACACCATTTGAAAACCAGCAGACGAATCTCGTTTTTCCCTGCGTGCAGATGCTCCGAAAGATCAAATTCGTGAATCAGGTGCGTACCGGTCGCGAAGCCGATCGGTTTCCCGTTCACCAAGAGATAATAACAACTGTCAACGCCCTCCAGCACGATATAATACTTGCCGGAAAGTGCGCCGGCGTCATATTCGGTAACATAGAGGCCACAGGGGTTTTCCCTGTCCACGAACGGCGGATTGTAGGGAATCGGGTAGTTACTGTTGGTATATTGTTCGTAGTCGTACCCGTTCTTCTGCCAGCAGGAAGGCACTTCGGTCACTTCCGTCGCCTCGGCATTTTCCGCCCCCGGAACATAATAAGGGAAATACCGGAAACGCCACAAGGTCAGCATCTCCACCCGGTCGGAATCCTCCCGCCGGATGCTGTCGTTGAAGGAAGAAAACGGGATGTAATAGTTGCGGGGCGGCAACGCCCCCACGGATACCGTACAGTCCTCCAGCCATTCCGGGCGAATCGTGTTTTTTTCCTTATGCATATTTTTCTCCTTGCTGTAACTTTTATCGTTTTTCCGTTGCACTGTATGATAGTCCGAGAGTTTTCCGGTTTGTTTCGTTCGGGGGAACGGAAAAAAGCGGGAGCCGGACGCCGGATCTATTTGCCGGCCCGCGTTCATTCGGCAATCATCCGGCTGCATTCATATTATACGCCCCTGTCCTTTGGGTGTCAAGCAATATTTCCCGGGCCGTGAAAAAACCCTTTCAGGTGTCAAGCAATATTTCCCGGGCCGCGATAAAAGGCCGCCTTCCCGCCCGCCGGCCGAGCGGAAGGCCCTTAAAAGAAAACGAACCCCGTCTTGTTTTCAGGGTTCGTATTATTGGCGTATGGTGGACACAGGGGGGCTCGAACCCTCGACCTTACGGATGTGAACCGTACGCTCTAACCAACTGAGCTATGCGTCCGTACCCTTCAAGTATAGCATAGGTTTTTTCTTTTGTAAAGGGGATTTTCAAAAAAAGTTTCTTTCTTTCTTTTTTCGTCGGAAAGACATTGCAGATATTGACGTGCGCTCCTGAAAGTATCGTCAGAAATTTACCTGTTCTTTCATTTTCTATTGCAAAAGCGACCCGGCTTTGGTATAATTATTCTGTAAAAGCATGGGACGCTCCCGTCCCGGAAAGCAGGTTTTATGTTCAAGACAAGCGACCGCGCGATACAGGACGCGGAACTGAAACAAATCCTCGCCGATTCTCTGAAGGGGCGAAAACTCAAAAAAGTCCTGCTCCTCCCGCCCGACTACACCCGCATGTATTCGGGGGCCGGTAAAATCACTGCCTATTATTATGAAATGTTGAAGGATACTTGCGAAGTCGATGTGATGCCCGCCCTCGGCACGCACCTCCCCATGACTGAAGAAGAATGCGACGCGTTCTTTCTCGGTATGATCCCGTTTGAACGGATTCTCGTCCATAACTGGCGTACCGACGTTGTGAAGATCGGCGAAGTGCCTGCGGCGTTCGTGCGCGAAGTCTCCGAGGGGCTGGTGGATCAGTCGATCGACGTGGAGGTAAATCGGCGCATCATGGACCCGTCCTACGATCTGATTATTTCTGCGGGGCAGGTCGTGCCGCATGAAGTTGTCGGCATGGCTAACTATTCCAAAAATATTTTTGTCGGTTGCGGCGGGAGCAGTATGATCAACAGTTCCCATATGCTCGGCGCCTTCTACGGGCTTGAACGCATTATGGGACGCGATTTTTCGCCTGTGCGCCGGGTCTTTGACTACGCGCAAGAGCATTTCCTGTCCGATATTCCTCTTCTCTATGTGCTGACCGTCACGACCAATACCGGGGAGACCACCAATCTGCACGGTATCTATATCGGCAACCGCCGCGAACTCTTTGAAATGGCGGTGGCACAAAGTCAGCAGAAGAACCTCAACCATATGAAAAAACCGCTCAAAAAAGTGGTGGTGTATCTTGACCCGCGCGAATTCAAGAGCACCTGGCTCGGCAACAAGGCCGTTTACCGTACCCGGATGGCAATCGCCGACGACGGTGAGCTGATCATCCTGGCTCCCGGGGTCAAAATGTTCGGTGAAGACCCGGAGAATGATCGCTTGATTCGCAAATACGGCTATGTCGGGCGGGAGCGCGTGCTGGAGCTGGTGAAAGAAAACGCCGATTTGCAGGAAAACATGTCTGTTGCGGCGCACCTGATTCACGGCTCTTCCGACGGCCGGTTCCGTATCGTCTACTGCACAAAACAACTCAGCGAGCAAGAAGTGCGTGGCGCGGCTTTTGATTATCTGCCTTATGATGAAGTCGTAAAGAAATATGACCCCGCCGTGTTGACGGACGGGTTCCATGTGATCGACGGCGAAGAGATTTTCTATATCAGCAATCCGGCGCTCGGACTCTGGACGAGGGACTGAAATGAGCGAAGGTATCATTGATCTGCACACGCATTCCCGCTATTCGGACGGTTCCATGACGCCGACCGAACTCGTCAACCACGCGAAAGCGTCCGGAATTGCGGCCATTGCCCTTTCCGACCATGACAGCGTCGGCGGTGTGCGCGAAGCCATGGCTGCCGGAGAGCGCGTCGGCGTTGAGGTCATTCCGGCGATTGAACTCTCGGTTATTTCCGCAACCGAAACGCACATCCTCGGTTATTTCATCGATCCGGATTCTCCGGCCATTGCGCTGGCAATGGAAAAAATCCTTGCCACCCGCCGGCATCGTTCGGAAGAAACCTGTCGTCTTCTGAACGAACTCGGCTTTCCCGTCACGATGGAGGAGGCCGAAGAGCTGGCCGGGGGCGAAATGCTCTGCCGGGCGCACTTTGCGCGCCTGCTCCAAAACAAGGGGCTTGTTTCCTCGGTCAAGGAGGCTTTTGACAAATATCTCGCCAACGGCCGCCCGGCAAACTGCAATATCCAGGCCATCACCGACCAGGAAGCCATCCGGCTGATTCATGCGGCCGGCGGCATTGCATTTGTCGCGCATCTGCATCTTATCCGCCTGTCAGATGAGGAGCTGTTCACCTATCTTTCGGGCCTGAAAGAAGCGGGCCTCGACGGTATCGAAGGATACTACACCGAATACACGCCAAAAATGCAGGAAAATTTTCAAGGTATGGCCCGGACGCTCGGCTTGCAGATTTCCGGCGGAACCGATTTTCACGCGGCGATGAAACCGCACATTGCGATCGGGCGCGGCCTCGGGAATCTTTCTATTCCCTATTCTGTTCTGGAAAAGATGAAAAAATATTATAATACAAAAAAGGAAGGTACACGCAAATGAAAAAGTCGGATATTGGTCTGATCGGTCTTGCGGTCATGGGTGAAAACCTTGTTATCAATATGGAGAGCAAGGGCTTCACCGTTTCGGTCTACAACCGCACGACCGATAAAGTGAAAAAGTTCGTAGAGGGACGCGCCAAAGGCAAAAACATCGTCGGCACGTATTCCCTTGAAGAACTGGTTGCCAGCCTCGAAAAACCCCGGAAGATCATGATGATGGTCAAGGCCGGCGCGGCTGTTGACGAAATGATTGACAAATTGCTTCCGCTCCTTGATGACGGAGATATCCTGATCGACGGAGGCAACTCCCACTTCCCCGACACGGCCCGCCGTACCGCTTATGTGGAGAGCAAAGGCAAACTTTATATCGGCACGGGTGTTTCCGGCGGTGAAGAAGGCGCACTCAACGGCCCGAGCCTGATGCCCGGCGGTTCTCCTGCCGCATGGCCCTATGTCAAACCGATTCTCCAAGCCATCTGCGCCAAGGTCGAAGACGGTTCCCCCTGCTGTGACTGGGTCGGCGAAAACGGTGCCGGTCATTTTGTCAAGATGGTACATAACGGCATCGAATACGGCGACATGCAGATGATTTGCGAAGCCTATCAGCTGATGCGCGATTATCTCGGCATGAATGATGATGAAATGCACGATGTTTTTGCCGACTGGAATGAAAAGGAACTCGACAGTTATCTCATTGAGATTACCAAAGACATTCTTGCCTACAAAGATGAGGACGGTTCGCCGCTTGTTGAAAAGATCCTCGATACGGCCGGACAAAAAGGAACCGGCAAATGGACCGGCATTGCCGCTTTGGACGAAGGTGTGCCGCTGACCCTGATCGGCGAAGCGGTCTTTGCCCGTTGCCTGAGTGCCATGAAGGAAGAAAGAGTGATGGCTTCCGGCGTTCTCACCGGCCCGAAGCCCGAATTCCACGGAGACAAAGCCGCCTTCATCGAAGACATCAAGAATGCTCTTTTTGCCGCCAAAATCGTTTCGTATGCGCAGGGCTACACCCTGATGCGCTCGGCTGCCAAGACATACGGCTGGAACCTGAACTACGGCGGCATCGCCCTGATGTGGCGCGGCGGCTGTATCATCCGCAGCGTATTCCTCGGCAAGATCAAAGAAGCCTTTGATAACAACCCCGAATTGCCGAACCTGTTGCTCGACCCCTACTTCAAGGACGTTATCGAAAAGGCGCAGGCCGGGTGGAGACGCGTTTGCTCCGCCGCTATGATGAACGGTATTCCGATGCCTGCCATGTCCTCTGCCCTTTCGTATTACGACGGCTATCGTTGCGCCCGCCTCCCCGCCAACCTGCTCCAGGCACAACGCGACTACTTCGGCGCACATACCTATGAACGCATTGACGCTCCCCGCGGTCAGTTCTTCCATACCAACTGGACCGGCAAAGGCGGCGACACGGCCGCGACCCAGTATTCGGTCTGAACCGTCTCGCCGGAAAATCATATCATTTCAGGAGGGAAACCCATGAAAATCAGAGAAAACTATAAATACGCACTCGTAGTTCCTACCAGTATGGGCGTTCGGATCTGCCCGCCTGACGGACAGCCGGTTTACTCCTCTGAGCTGTTCCGTATGCAGGTGACAAGCGCAGAGACCAATGTGGCCAGTATTTCTTCCTACCTCGGCCTTCCCGTACACGTTCTGACCACGTTCGTCAAGGACAGTCCGATTGCCAAGATGATCAAGAACAATCTCCGTCAGCGCGGCATGAGCTATGAAGGCGCAGAGGTGGAGCAAGGCGGCCCTTGGGGCTATCGTCATCAGTTCAATATCGCGGACAGCGGTTACGGCGCGCGTGGCCCCCGCGTGCAGAACGACCGTGCAGGAGAAGTCGGCCGGACGCTGAACGTCAAAGATTTTGACCTTGACCGTCTCTTCGGCAAAGAAGGCGTTGCCGTGCTGCACCTCTCGGGTCTTATCGGCGCACTCTCCCCGGAAACCAGCAAATTCTGCCTTGAACTCGCCCGTGCCGCCAAAAAGTACGGCACGCTGATCTCTTTCGACCTCAACTACCGCGCTTCTTTCTGGAAAGGCCGCGAGCAGGAACTGCATGATATTTTCACCGAGATCGCCTCGGTGGCCGATATCCTTGTCGGCAACGAAGAAGACTTCCAGCTTTGCCTCGGTCTTGAAGGGCCGGAAGCAGGCGGAAAAGACCTCGCCTCCAAGATCGAAAGCTTCAAAGCGATGATTCGTACGGCGAAGGCACAGTACCCCAACGTTTCAGTCTTTGCAACCACGTTACGGCAGGTTATCAACGTCAACCGTCACCTGTGGGGAGCTATTATGCTGAACGGGGATGAATGGCACGTCGCCGAACCTCGTGAAATTACGGTTCTTGACCGTATCGGCGGCGGGGACGGATTTGTCGGCGGTCTGCTTTACGCCATCATCAAAGGCTGGGATGCCGAAAAGCAACTCCAGTTCGGATGGGCAAGCGGCGCGCTGGCTACCACTTTCCTCACCGACTATGCACAGCCCGCAGACGAAGATCAGATCTTCAGCATCTGGGGCGGAAACGCCCGCGTCAAGCGGTAAAACAAAAAGCCCGGAGAACCGTCTCCGGGTTTTTCTTTGCGCAGGACCGGTTTTGCAGAATTACGGTGTCTGCGTATGTATGACGCGTGTAAATGTCCTGCCGTCTCCGCGGAAGACGATCGTGCCGGAAAGGTCGGTACGGCAGATTTCTGCGCCCGATTTTTGCAAACGTGCCAATATTTCCTGATTCGGATGGTTGTATTTATTTCCGGTTCCGACAGAAATGACCGCATAAGACGGATGGACGCGATCCAAGAAGGTCTCTCCGGTCGAAGTCGCGGAGCCGTGATGGCCGACCTTCAGAATATCGGCGCGAAGATCCCCTGCCGAATATTTCCCCAGCATTTCTTTTTCCGATTCAAGCTCGGCATCCCCGGTCAAGAGAACCCGGTTCTCCCCGAAAACAAGGCGGAACACGATGCTGTAATTGTTGGTTTTGGAATACTTTTCGGAATTCGGGGCCAGCAATTCCATCCGGAGGCCGCCTGCCGTCAGCGTGATACCGGCGGTGGCCTGTATCACGTCCACATCCCTCTCTTCCAGCGCTGTCACCGTATTTTCAAAGATTTTTGTGCTTTTTGCGCAATCCGGCATCAAGCAGTGCGTTACCGAAAACGTGCGGATGATGGTGGGTGCGCCGCCGATATGATCGGCATCCGGATGGGTGAGGAAAAGATAGTCGATTTTATTGATCCCGAGCGCCTGTAAATAGGAAACGATTCCTTGTGTGATATCTTTTTTCAAGTCGCCTGTATCTACCAGGATTACCGCGTCGTCTGTCCGGATCAAGGTGCAATCGCCCTGCCCCACGTCAATAAAATGAATTTCCACTTCCCCGCTCGGCTGCTCTGCGGCTCCCGTTGCGGTGGTGGACGCGGAGGTTCCGAAGCCGGGGATAAACTGACAGGAACTCAGAATCGAGAGTACGATAGTCAGAAAAAGCAGCAGCGCAAAAAGACGGCTTCTGCGTTTGTATTGTATGTTCATGAGAGATCTCTCCTTCCTTCAAGCGCACGATTGAGGGTAACTTCATCCGTATATTCAAGATTGCCGCCGACCGGTATGCCGTAAGCCAGCCGAGTGACTTTAACGGAAAAGGGCGCGAGAATCCGGCAAAGATACATCGCCGTTGCTTCCCCTTCCACATCGGGGTCGGTCGCCACGATCACCTCGCGCACATCTCCGGCTTCCACGCGTTCCCGCAGTTTTGAAATCCGAAGTGTATCCGGGGTAATCCCGTTCATCGGAGACAACGAGCCACCCAGCACATGGTAAAGTCCCCGATATTCGCGCACACGTTCAAACGCCAAAACATCCCGCGCCTGTTCGACCACGCAGATTATACCGCGGTCACGATCCGGATCCGCACATACCGGGCAGATCTCCCCGGTCGTATAATTTCCGCAAACGCGGCAAGGGTGGATTTTTCGTTTAGCATCCGAAATCGCCTCGGAAAAATCGGCCGCCTCTTCGTCACTGAACGCAAGAACGGAAAAAGCCATCCGGACTGCGGTCTTCCCCCCGATTCCGGGGATATGGCGAAACATTTCAATCAGCCGCTGCAACGGCTCCGCATATTCCTGCATTTCAGAAAACTCCCGGCATTCCGGGCATCCCCGGCAAGCTCATCTGTCCTGTGATCTTATTCATTTCCGTTTCGGTCGTTTCATCAACCGTGCGGACCGCCTGATTGAAGGCCGCCATGACAATGTCGCTGAGCGTTTCAATATCATCGGGATCGACAATCTCGGGAGCAATTTCCAGTGAAAGGACCTCGCGCCTGCCGTTCATCCTGACGGTGACGGCTCCTCCGCCGGCTGTCGCGGTATATTCTGCCGCTTCAAGCTCGGCCTGCTTGGCCTGCATATCCTCTTGCATTTTCTGCGCCTGTTTCATCAGGTCGGCCATGCCGCCGCTTTTGGGAATTTTGACGTTCATGTTAAGTCTCCTTTACATTTGTTTTATTTCAGGACTTCCGTAAGTTCTTCAATAACCGTGTGAGCGGAAGCTGTGTTCTCCGCTTCCAGTATAATATCACGGACAGGCGTTCCCGCCGCCGCCAGCGATCCTGTAAGCAGGGCGCGGTTGGCATCGGTATTCAGAATTGTCACATAAAACGGATTGGAAAGGCGCAACAGAAAGCGCCCATCCCCCGAGAGATACCCGCGCGCGCCGCGAAGAAGACCGGCAAGGCTCCCTTGCGAACGGATAAGTTCTTCCGCCACTTCCCGGAATCCGCTGTACGGCCGGAAGGCAGATGCGTCGGCGGGAGCGACATCGGGTTCGTGCGTGTTCCTCGATGCGTCGGATCCGCGTTTTTCGGCCGCGATCCCGTCCGGTTCTTGTTTTTCGGCCATCGGCGTTTCCCCGGCGTCCGCGAAAGACGCTTTTTCCGCTTTCGGCGCTTCTTGTGCGGGAACAGGGCAAACCCCGGCCGCAAGCGCCGCCACTTTCTTTTCCAGTTCAAAGACGCGGAGTTGCAGGCTTTCTTCCCCGCCGGAAAGCGTAGGGTCGCATAACCGCGTCAGGGTCAGTTCGGCCGTTGCACGGCGGGAGAGGCCGGTTCTTTGCATCCGGCCGAGCGCATCTTCCAGCAGTCGGACATGATAGACCATCGTCTGCATGGAAAGCCCTTCGGAAAGCGCGCGAATGCGTTCTGTCTCGGCATCGGTAAGATCCAGATATTCCACCGCGTTCCCGGCGGTGCGGAATACCATCATATCCCGATAGCAGTCAATGAGATCCTGCCAAAAAACCGTAATATCCCGGGAGGACATCACCAGCTCGTGTATCTTGCGGTACAGCGCCGCATAATCGCGCGCGCGGATTGCTTCGACTACCGCGTAAACGCTTTCGGTGTCTCCGGCACCGCAGGTCGCGGCAACTAATTTTTCATCGATTTTTTCTTTCCGTCCGGCGCAAAGTTCCAGAAGACTGATGGCATCGCGCATTCCGCCGAGAGCAAGGCGGGCAAGGAGCCGTGCGCCGTCTTCCGTAAGGTCTATCCCTTCATGCCCGGAAATGTACAAAAGGCGACGCGCCAGCACCGCGCCGGATATCCGGTGAAAATCAAATCGCTGACAGCGTGAAACAATCGTGCTCGGCAGTTTATGCAATTCTGTCGTTGCCAGAATAAAAATAACATGAGGGGGCGGCTCTTCCAGCGTTTTCAGGAGCGCGTTGAACGCGCCGCCGCTCATCATATGCACTTCATCAATAATATACACGCGATATCGGAGCGCCGCCGGGGTGAATATGATCTCATCCCGGATATCGCGCACATCGTTAACGCCGGTATTGCTGGCGGCGTCCATTTCTATGACATCCGTGGCACGTCCTTCATCGATTGACCGGCAGGCTTCGCATTCGTTGCAGGGGTTTCCGTCCTTCGGAGACAGGCAGTTGACCGCTTTGGCAAGAATTTTGGCACTGCTTGTCTTTCCCGTTCCGCGGGAACCGCAGAAAAGATAGGCGTGGCTGATCTTTCCGGATGCCACTTCGTATTTGAGAATGCCGGTGACGTGATCCTGCCCCCAGACATCGTCAAAATTTTGCGGACGCCATTTGCGGTAAAGCGCACGGTACATAAGAAAACCTCCGTAAGTTATGAAAAAGAAAGGGGCGCTCGCCTGGGGAATCCCCTCAGCACAAGCCCCCGGCTCGCCGGTTTCCAAAGCCCGGATAAGACCATACACCGCAAATTCGAACATCCCCCACACACGGGAGCCGTACCGCCCACTCCGGACAGGTTGCCTCGCGGCACACCGGGTTTGCCGCTTAATGCTGCTTGGTCTCCCACCTGACATGGTTCACAGCACCCGATTGCGCAAGACCCATCCTTCATCGCAAACTGCATACGGCGCAGACTGCACGAGAAATGCCCTCCTCTACGGAAATCACCCCTGCTATAGCGGATTTCAGGTACAAGGCACCGCTAACGCCCCGGCCAGTATGGTCCTATCCGGCCTTTGGAAACTTACAGTATACAGTATAGCAGAAAAAAACTTTTTATGCAAGAGAATACGCAAGATTTTTCAAAGTTTTCACAAAAGAAATCCGCCGTCTACCGAAAGCGTCTGCCCGGTGATGAAGGAGGCTTCTTCTCCGGCGAGAAAAAGCATGGCGGCGGCAACGTCTCCCGGTGTGCCGAGGCGGCCGAGCGGCGTTTCTTTTTGCAATTCTTCCAGCGTTGCCGAAGAAAGGGCGGCGTTCATTTCCGTGTCGATCACCCCGGGGGCAATGCTGTTGACGGTAATGCCGGAAGGGCCGACTTCTTTAGCAAGTGCGCGGCTCATTCCGATCAGCGCCGCCTTGGATGCCGAATAATGCACCTCGCAGGAAGCGCCGCTTATCCCCCACATGGAAGAAACATTGATGATACGCCCCCATTTTTTGCGGATCATGGCGGGGAGAAGAGCGCGGGCATAATAAAACGGACCGTTGACATTGACGGCAAAAACGCCGGCCCATTCTTCATCGGTCAGTTCCGTGAAAAGCGAAAAAGAAGAAACGGCGGCATTGTTGATGAGAATATCGATCTCCCCGATTTCTTCCCGCACCCGACGGCATGCGTCCTGCACCTCGGCCGGAGAAGAGGAATCCGCCTGTACCGGGAAGGCACCAACCGCGCGGGCAAGCGTTTCCGCCTCTGTCCGTGCGCGCCGGTAAGTGAAAGCCACGGAATATCCGGCGGCACAAAAGCGGCGTACCGCCTCTGCCCCGATACCGCGCGAACCACCGTTTATCAGCACTTTCTTCACATTCATTTCCTCGCTTTCCAAAGCAAAATCCGGCACGGCGAAGCCCCGGCCGTTTATGATTGTTTTTGATAAACCAAAACCGAAAAAACCGCTTCGGTTTCAAGAGAATCCAGTGCGGCAAGCCGTTCTCTTCCGGCCGCCGGCGTCCGGTAATAATAAGGAGTCATGGCAAAAAGATCGGCAATCGCCCCGCAATCCGGAAGTGTAAAAGAAAAGGCTATCTCTTCTTTTTGTAAAAACTTCAACCCGGGTAATTCTTCGTCGGCCGCCGGATTTTCGTATGGCGTATCGTAAAGCACCTTTTTCATGGAAAAAAGATGACGCGCCCCCGGAACCGCCAGCAAAAAAATCCCGTCCGGGCGGAGAATGCGGGCATATTCCTCAATCGCCAGCGGCGCAAACAGGCAGGAAAGAAACGCGGCCGAACAATCCGGAAACGGCAAGCGATATACGCTGGCAACGGCAAATCGTACATCCGGCAACGCCTTCGCCGCCAATCTGAGTGCGTCTTTCGACAAATCGAAGCCCACGCACCGGCCGAACCGACGTGAAAGCGCCTCGGTATAATAGCCTTCCCCGCAACCGGCATCCACACAGATTCCGTCCGGTTCAGCATACGCTTCGGCAATCCGGTCAAGAGCCGCCCGGAGAGGCGCGTAAAATCCGCGGGAAAGGAAACGATGACGCGCCGCAATCATTTCACGGTTATCCCCGTGTGCCGGAGAAGAACCCGTCAGCAGATTGACATATCCGCGCGCCGAAATATCGAAACTGTGCCCCGCCGGGCAGAATAGCCGCTTTTCTTCACGGGCAAGACGGGCGCGGCAAACCGGACAGAGAAAGTCGGATAACATAATCCCTCCTTCGGAAAAATCGTTACGCAGACGGCAAAAACCCTATCGTTCCCTGCAAAAAAAACGCAAAACGCACGGCGCAGACCGCAGAGCAGGCAAAAAGAATGCGTCCGACGCGGTCAAAGGAACCGGCCGATGGCGGCAACAGGCAATCCGCAAAGAGCAGGGTGACGGCGAAGCGCGCTTTTAGAGTCGGTCCGCCCGTGCCGGGAGCCACGCTGTATGACAAAAAACTATTCGATGAGCATGGCGTCCCCGTAATGTATGCGATATAAGAAATTACCGATTGGCAGACTTTCGCAAACCAATCGGCAATCGGAATCGTTCAATGGCTTGCAGGTACGAACTCTACCTTCAATTTCATTCCCATTCCGTCTGCCAACCTCTGAAGAGTACGCAAAGAAGGATTAGCATTACCATTTTCCAATTTACTGATGTCAGCCTGTGCAATTCCGGTACGAGCTGCTAAATCCTTTTGTGTCAGTCCCGCTGCTTTCCTTGCGTCAAGCATTGCCTGAATAATGGAAAACTCCGCATCAAGCGCATCATATTCTTTTTTGAAATCTTCATTTTGAAGTTGTTCATTCAAAAAATCCTTGTAATTCGTCATATCATTTTCCCTCCCTGTTCAAAAATTCATTTCGATATTTCTTTGCAAGATCAATTTCGTTTTTAGGAGTTTTTTGCGTTTTTTTGACAAAACCATTTGTAAGGACAATTTTTCTGCCGATAACAAAAAAGTACAACACTCTCGATATATTCGAACCGCTTTTCGCTCTGATTTCAAATATTCCATCAACGAGGTGTTCCGAATACGGCATTCGGAGCGCCGTTCCGTTTTTTGCCAATAAGTCAATTGTTCGCAATAATCTCGCTCTCATTTTATCGTCAACGGATAAAAGAAATTCTTTCACCGGTTCACTTCCATCGGGCTTATCATAAAAAACAATCTCAAATTCCTGCATTTATAGTGTCTCCTAAAAATATGGGATTTATCCCTTATCTATATTATATGGGATTTATCCCATTTTGTCAATAGATTTTCACAAGTTTTTTTCAAAAAAATTTAACCGTTTCTTATATCCCATAAGCATCGCCCCCCGATGTTCATATAAGAAAACGCCTTACTTTCACTAAGCAAAATTCGTCCAATTTGGCAACAAAACAAAAAAATGAAGCTGATATCAGCTCGTTGCAAAAAATTACCAATCGGTTGCGAGTTTACCGATTGGTAATTCCGTATATTATTCGTTTTTTGATTTGTAAATATTGCACAAAAAGTTCTTTTATCCTATAAACATCGCATCCCCGAAAGAAAAGAACCGATACCTCTCTTTGACCGCTTCGCGATACGCGCGCAAAATGTAATCCCGCCCCGCCAGTGCCGAAACAAGCATAATCAGGGTACTTTCGGGCAAATGAAAGTTTGTAATCAGGGCATCGACCGCGCGGAAACGATAGCCCGGATAGATGAAAATCCCCGTTTCTCCGCTCATCGGGTGTACCACGCCGTTTTCGTCTGTTACGCTTTCAAGTACCCGGCAGGCGGTTGTTCCCACGGCGACGATACGCCCCCCGGCAGAACGGCGCTCATTGATTAAATCGGCCGTTTTTTGCTCAATATGAAAATGTTCGGCGTGCATCAGATGATCGGCAATCTTCTCGGCTTTCACAGGGCGGAATGTGCCGAGCCCTACATGAAGTGTCAGTTCTGCGTATGCCGTACCGGAAGCGCGCACTTTTTTCAATAATTCTTCCGTAAAATGCAGGCCGGCTGTCGGCGCGGCGGCAGATCCGCGTTCTTTGGCGTACACGGTCTGATAACGCTCTTTATCGTCAAGCTTTTCGGTAATATAGGGCGGCAGGGGCATATTTCCTACCCGATCCAGCACCTCGTAGATTGAATTGCAGGCGGCCGGATACGAAAAGGAGACCAGCCGGTTTCCGTCCGGCAAAACCTCTGTAATTTCCGCGCGGAGAATATCGCCGAACACAAAAACGGCCCCCTCTTTCGCGCGTTTTCCCGGACGTACCAGGCACTCCCAACGACCGTCTTCCCGCATCCGGAGAAGCAGAAGTTCTATCGGAGAACCGTTCTTTGCGAGGCCGAGCAGGCGCGCCGGGATCACGCGGGAAGAATTGACCACCAGCACGTCTTCCGGACGCAGATATTCACAAATATCATAAAAATGACGATGCGCAATCCCCTCTGTCGCGCGGTCCAGCACCATCAGACGCGATTCGTCCCGGCGGGCGAGCGGGGTTTGTGCAATCAGCTCTTCGGGCAGATCGTAGTCGAAGTCCCGCGTTGCAAGTTGGGTCGCGGGGCGCTCGTTCACGATCACCGGATTCTCTTCCATAAAAACACCTCTTTGGTTTCGGCATATAATAACAATAGCATTATAGTATATTTTTATCGGGAATGCAAGTCCTCCCGTCATCATCGAGGTGTATAATGCGAACAAATCAAAAATTGCCGCCTTTTCGCGGCGTGGCAACGGCTCTCATCACCCCGTTTTTGCACGGAAAAATCGATCTTGCGCGTTTTAGGGAGCAGATTCGCTTTCAACTGCGCGGCGGCGTTGACGGGCTTGTCGTCTGCGGTACGACGGGCGAAGCCCCGACACTCCGCCCATATGAGCGTGATAGTCTGCAAAATGCCGCCCGGGAGGAATCCGCCGGGGCCATCCCCGTCATCATGGGGATCGGGTCCAATGATACGCAAAGTGCCGTATCGGCCGCAAAACGTGCCGAAAAACTGGGGGCGGACGCGCTGCTGGCCGTCACGCCTTATTATAACAAAGGAACAAAAAACGGGATCGTCAACCACTATTTGAAAATCGCCGAAGCGACCGGATTACCGCTGATACTCTATAACGTACCCGGAAGGACCGGCGTTGACCTTGACATCGGGCAACTTGTCGCGCTGGCAGAACATCCGAATATCTGCGCACTCAAAGACGCGGGCGGAAATATCGAAAAAACAGCCGATATTTGCGCCGCCCTCGGAGAATGTCTGCCGTTGTACAGCGGGAACGACAGCCAGATTGTTCCGATTCTTTCGCTCGGCGGGGTCGGGGTCATCTCGGTCCTTTCAAATCTTTTGCCCGAGCTTACCTGCCGGATCTGCAACCTTTGGTTTGCCGGGAAGGTAAAGGAAAGCGCGGCGCTCCAACTTCGCCTTCTCCCGCTGATTCGTCTTTTGTTTGCGGATGTGAATCCGGCCCCCGTCAAAGCCGCTATGGAGATCGCCGGATACGACAGCGGCGAACTGCGTCTTCCGCTCTCGGATATAAACGAAGAATTGAAAAGGAAACTTTACAATATGATGAAAATGCCCGGGAATTGAGGCGTATCAGTGCCGAAAAACGCGGGAAAAAGGCGTTCCGGTTACGCTCTTGCGAAAAAATTGCCGGAAATAATAAATGCCGGAGAAATCTTCTCCGGTATTTTCTTGCTTTTTTCGGAAAATCCGTGTATACTACAATAGAATAACAGGAAAGAGAGCAACCCTTATGCCGCGGATCGACCGATATTACCGCAATCTGTATACTTCCCCTGCTAAGCGGGCCATGCGCGCGCTGCTCCTTTTGCTTTTATCTTTTCTGCTCATCGCGGGAGCCGCTTTCGGGATTCGGCGTTTGTCGGCCTCTTCCTTTTATCGGGACGCCGTGCAGGAAACCGGTGTTCCGGGGCTTGACAGCGGGCTTGTTCCGCAAGGGCTTGCATATCTGCCGGAAGAAGACCTGTATCTGATTTCCGGTTATCGCGGAAAGGACGGCGCGGCCCTTCTTTCATACACTTCTCCGGACGGCACACGGCAAGGGCTGATCTCTCTTGTCAAGGAAAACCTGGAGCCGCTGATTCTGCACTGCGGCGGTATCGCGGCGGGTGACGACTTTCTCTATATCGCAGGATGTGACGGATATTGTTATGTGGTCGCGCGTGACGCTCTCCTTGCGACCCGAGAGGCCGTTTTGCCTGTTACGGGGCGTTTCCCGGCCGGTAACATGGCGGATTTCTGCTTTTTCTCAGACGGTCATCTCTATATCGGAGAATTTTATCATCCCGTCAAATTCACGACCGAGAAAGAACATCACATAGTGACCCCCGCCGGAGACAGGCATTATGCGCTGATGCTTGCTTACCCGAAAGACCGCGAAGGCGCATACGGTCTTGCCGCCCGGGCGGATGCCGCCTTTTCGATCCCCGGACGAATCCAGGGCGGATGCCGGGTGGGCGATACGATTATCCTCTCCGCGTCTTCTCTCTTTGAGCGTACTCATTTGTCCTTTTTCAATCTGCAAAAAGCAGAGAAAAACCTGTCGGAATATCATGACGGTGATACAGTTCTCCCGCTTTTTCATCTTGACAGCCACAGTCTGGAAAGCACCCGCACCCTGCCGCCGATGTCAGAAGGCATCTGCATCCGAAACGGGAACGTTTCAATCGTTTTTGAATCGGCTGCCCGGCGGTTTTTCTCCTTCGGCCGCCTGTTCGGCGGAGAGTATCTGTACAGTCTTCCCCTTCCCTGACCGCCCGGAATGCTTTGCTTGCCCGGAAAGCTTTGCTTGCCCGGAATGCTCCGGCAATTCCTTCGTCCGGAACATTTCTGCACAGGCATAGAAAAAAGCGCGGAAAACCCGCGCTTTTTTGATGGAAAAACCCGAAGAAACCGGTCTGCCAAAGACAAATCGTAGAAACCGGTCTGCCGGAGCGGGTTTAACCGAGGATGAGTTTTTTGTAGATTTTTTTGCCTTTGCGGAGCAGAACGCCGGCTGTCAGCTCCTCCCGGGTGAAGGTCTTTTTGATATCGGTGACTTTCTCTCCGTTGGCCATGACACCACCCTGCTCTACCGCGCGACGTGCTTCGGAACGCGAGGCAGTCATTCCCGCAGCGCAAAGAAGCGCCAGAATATCGGGGTCGCCGTTTTCAAAAAGCGTCTCTTCTGCCGGAACGGCGGGCATATCGCCGGAATCCCCGTTGCCGAACAGCGCACGGGAGGAGGCGCGGGCCGCTTCGGCTTCCTCTTCTCCGTGAACAAGTTTGGTCAGTTCGTACGCGAGGATATCCTTGGCTTCGTTCAGCCGGCTCCCTTCCCACGCGTCCATCTTATTAATTTCTTCCAGCGGAAGGAAGGTCAGCATACGGATACATTTGAGAACATCGGCATCATCGACATTGCGCCAGTACTGATAGAACTCATAGGGTGGGGTCTTGTTGGGATCGAGCCAGACGGCACCGGAGGCGGTCTTACCCATCTTTTTGCCTTCGGAGTTCAGAAGGAGCGTAATCGTCATGGCATAGGCATCCTTGCCCAGCTTACGGCGAATCAGCTCGGTTCCGCCCAGCATATTCGACCACTGATCATCTCCGCCGAACTGCATATTGCAACCGTAGGTCTTGTAGAGGTGATAGAAGTCGTAACTCTGCATAATCATGTAGTTGAATTCCAGGAAAGAAAGCCCTTTTTCCATCCGCTGACGATAGCATTCGGCCGTCAGCATCCGGTTGACCGAGAAGCAGGCTCCGACATCACGCAGAAGGTCGATATAGTGCAGAGGGAGAAGCCAGTCTGCATTGTTGACCATCATGGCTTTCCCTTCCCCGAACTCGATAAACCGGCTCATTTGTTTAAGGAAACAATCGCAGTTATGCTGAATGGTTTCGGGGGTCATCATGGAACGCATATCGGTACGCCCGGAGGGGTCGCCGATATATCCAGTACCGCCGCCAATCAACACGATCGGGCGGTTTCCGGCCATCTGGAGCCGTTTCATCAGGCAGAGCGCCATAAAATGGCCGACATGGAGACTGTCTGCCGTCGGGTCAAATCCGATATAGAAGGTGGCGTTCCCCTCATTGATCAAGTCACGGATCTCGGTTTCATCGGTCACTTGCGCAATCAGTCCGCGCGCGGCCAACTCTTCATAAATTTTCATTTTTTATCCTTCCCCGGCTTTTGCCGTTTTTATGTTCTTCATAAATATTCGCACAGAATCATTGTACGGTAATCCCGCAGGAATTATAGTAGCCCGTCTCGATTTCAGGGAACCATTCCGGCAGGCATTCCGCCCAGCTTTTCGGTAACAGGTCTTCCGTATAAAAATGCCCCGCCTCAATCATGGCCATGCCGGTTTCCGCTGCTTCGTTAACGCTCTCATAGGAAAGCCTCCCGGAAAGATAAACATCGGCACCGGCGGCGTGTGCCGCGGGTATTTCTTCTTTCCCGCTTCCGCCGAGCACCGCCACGCGGCGGACTTCTTTTTCGTCTCCCGCGCACAGAACGGCCGGGCAGGCCAGCGCCGCCCGCACAAGGTCGGCAAAAGCGGAAAGCGGAAGCGCCTCCGGCAAACTGCCGATACGCCCTGTTCCATCCCCGAAGGGCGAGACATCAGAAAGGCCGAGCGCCTCTGCAAGAAGGTCGTTCACGCCGCCGTTTGCGGCATCGGCCCGGGTGTGAAAGGAGAGGACGCTGATCCCTGCTCCGATAAGCGTCAAGAGCCGCTTGCCCGTGACGGTTTCGGGCGTCACGCTTGCGACAGGGTGAAAAAGAAGCGGGTGATGTGAGAGGATTACGTCATATCCCTCCCGGCAGGCCTGTTCAACGGCGCCGCCGGTAATATCGAGCGTACAAAGAACGCGCCGTACCGGCGCGTCGGTATCCGGGCAGACCATCAGCCCGTCATGATCCCATTCAGCGCGCAAAGTATCGGGATATCGCCGGGAGAGTTCCCGGTAAAGTTCACTGACCGTCATGCTGTATTCTCTCTTTCTCCGCGTCGAGCGCGGCAAGATACGCCTCTTCATCTGCTGTGTCGCGGCCGCCGGCCTTGCGGCCTTTCAATCTGGCAAGGGATGCCAGCCGCAAACGCGAAAGTTCCGCAAGATATGCCTTTTTTTCTTCTTCTCCGATGACGCTCGGACGGCCAAGCAGCAGCTCGGCGCGGCTAACCTCTCCCGGTGCGGAAAAAAAGGCGCACAAAACCCGATATATTCGCCCTGCGGCTACCGCTATGCGCTCGGATTCCAAGGTAAATCCCGCTTCATATAAATACCGGCGCAAAACCTCGGGGCGGCTCATCGGTTGCAGGATCAGACGGACCCCCGGATCCTTTATAAAAGGTGCCGCCGCGAGAATCGAAGCAATCATCTCGCCTCCCATCCCGCACACGGCAATATCGGTCAGCCCCAGGTCTTCCATCCCGGAAAGCCCGTCCGTCAGTAAAAAATCAATCCGATCGCTCTTTCCGGCGGCCATAGCATTTCTTCTGGCACGGGAAAGCGGCCCCTCCGCCACATCAGAAGCGACGGCGCGGCCAATCCGTCCGACGGAAAGCAGATAAAGCGGGAGATAGGCATGATCGGTTCCCACATCGGCAAAGACCGCCCCCTCCCGCACAAATTCAGCCGCCACCCGCAAGCGGGCATCCGGCAAAGGGGTTTTTATGCCGTTACGCTCATTCACCGAGAAACTGATTCAGTTTCCGTATCAGTTCGTTTGCATCCTGCCCGTGAACGGCGCAGGCCTCTTCGACGCTCTCCATGCGTGAAACGGGGCAATCAAAGCAATGCATCCCGATGGCGGCAAAAATCTCTTTTGTTCCCTCGTTGAAATCAATGATGTCGCCGATAACGGTATCTTTTGTAACTTTCATCTCAAATCCTCACATTTTCTTTATATAGAAACATTGTACCATAGTTTCCGGAAAAGTCAAGGCACGGCAGAAATATTTTCCGGGAATACGGCGAATATGGGCTTGCCTTCCGGCAAATTGCGCTTTTTTATATTATTTTGTAAAGTTTTCTTTTCATTTTCCCGGTAAAAACGGGGAAGAGTGACGCTTCCCCGCTTTTTTATTCGGTCGTGTCGGTCTTCGGTTCTGCGGCCTCTTCCAGTTCAAACCAGAAAACGCTCCCTTCCCCGGGGCGGCTGTTCACCCCGTAGGCGGCATGATGCGCATCAAGCACCGAACGGACAATCGAAAGCCCCAGCCCGCTGCCGACAATACTGCGCACGTGATTGCTCTCGGAACGATAATAGCGTTCAAATATATGCGGAAGTTCTTCTTCCTCAATACCGATGCCGTGATCTTCGACTTCCAGCCGGATCCGCCCCGCCGACGGGGTAAAGAGCCGCAGAATCACGGTCTTGTCTTCTCCGGAGTAATTGACGGCGTTATTGACAAGATTGCGGATAACGGCGGATATTTGTTTGCGGTCAGCCGCAACGAAAAGCCCGGGGGTAATCTCGGCAGGAAATGTGTAGCCCGAGAGCGCCGTCAGTTCCCGGTACCCGGTCACCAGTTCTTCGGCCAGTTCCGAAAGGGAAAACCGGGAAAGTTCCCGATGTTCGGCACCCCCCTGGACGCGCGTGATCGACACCAGGTCTTCCACCATGGATGAGAGGCGATGCACCTCATTGATGATGATCTGCATGTTTTCCGGCTTATTTTCCCCGGGGATGTCGCGTATGAGTTCCGCATATCCCGAAATCATGGTAAGCGGGGTGCGCAGATCATGCGAGATGTTGGCGATCAGCTCTTTTTGCAGACGATCGACCTTTCCGATTTCCTCGGCCGACTTGGCAAGGGTTTCCGAAAGTTCCGCCACTTCGCGGTAAGCGTTCTCCCGGTAATCCTGCGGATAGTTCCCGGCCGGGAGACGGCGGGCGGCGGTATTCAGATAAGAAAGCGGCCGCGAGACGCGCCGGGAGATCAGAAACGCCAGCAAAGCCGAAACGGCAACCATCGAAAGCGAGAGCACCGCCAGTTGCACCCGCAGGACGTGGACCGTAGCGGCAGAGGGGGCATACGGACAGTCAAAAAGCATAAAAATCGTCCGCCCGTCCGTGGTCGTCGCCATACGGGAAACAACAAGGCGCTCCCCGATCAGGGCGGCATCATCCCGTTCGCCCTTCACGCTATCCCACGCAAAGCGGTAGACTCCTGCATCGTACAGCAGATAGCGGGTGACATAGGTATCGTCCGGACGTTCCGAAACACGCTGATACAATTCGTTCAGTTGCCGTGCGGAAATCGAATGAATGGCGCACCCGATATCGGTGTCCTTTTCGGCCAGTACCGTGGCTCTGTTTTCCGCAATCACGTAAATGCTGAGACAGGCACTGTTTTTATCGGATATCTTGTCTGCGGCCTCTTCGATCTTATCTTCAGGAGCCGCTGCCAGCAATTCCGATGCCTCGCGGAGACGTTTTTCGGTGATGAACAGATAAAATCTGTCCATGAACAGCACCTGACAAGCAGAAAGAAGAACCAGAATCACCAGCGAAAAAAGAAGAAAATACAGGAACAGTTTTTCCCGCAGAGAAGGAGCCTGTCCGGGTTCAGAGAATTTTCTCATCAAAACGATACCCCACTCCTCTCAGCGTTACGATATGGGTCCCGTAGGTTCCGAGCGCCCGACGCAGCAGTTTGATATGGGTATCGAGCGTCCGGTCTTCCCCGAAAAAGTCGTATCCCCACACTTCGGTAATCAGCCGGTCGCGCGAGAGCGCAATGTTTTTATTGCGGAGCATATAGAACAAAAGATCGTATTCTTTGGGGGAGAGTTCGCACGGAACGCCGTCGATCGTCACAATCCGGGCCGTAACATCCGCATGAAGGCCGCCGATATCGTAAATCTCCTTTTTTTCCGTTTCCGCCTTTTTCCCCGCCCCGCGGCGCAAAATGGCCTCAACGCGCTTCATCAGTTCGCGCGGAGAAAAGGGCTTTACCACATAATCGTCAGCGCCGCTGTCAAAGCCGTTGATCCGGTCGTACTCTTCCCCGCGCGCGGAAAGAAAAAGCACCGGAACATCGGAAAACTTCCGGATTTCCCGGACGGCCGAAAACCCGTCAAGTTCCGGCATCATGATATCCATGATGACCAGATCCGGCGGTGACTTTTTCACCGCCGCAACGGCGCTCATCCCATCCTCTGCTTCTTCCACCGTATGCCCGTCAAACTCGGCGTATTTCCGTACAATGCCGCGGATGGCGGCCTCATCGTCCGCTATCAGTAGTTTTGCCATGTTGTTCTCCTTTACTGTATGACGGCAAAAGGGGCGTTGCGCGCCCCTTGCCCTTACTCGGTCTGTCCGCCGACAGACGGCGTATATTCGTGTACCGTCAGATGCACGGTATATTCCTGTCGGCTATAACTGAACGGGTTGATATACTTGACCCGATAGAGTTTTGCCTCCAACACATCCCCGACCTTCGCAGTCGAAAGCACGGTGCGCACATCCTTATAGCTCGTGATCTCGGAGCCGCCGAGACTGAGAAGAATGTCTCCCGCATTGATCTCGTCTTCGCCCCGGCTTTGCAGTTCTTCATTATAAAGATAGCCCGAAACCAAAAGACCACCGCCCTGTACCGAAGAAGACGAGTAGGTGATGCCGATATACGGAGTGTCGGAAACATATCCCTGCCGGATAATCTGCACGGCACGGTCGAGAGCGAGATCGACCGGAATGGCATATCCGATCGATTCCACGCCGTTTCCGGAGGATTTGGCATTGACAATGCCGATCAGTTGTCCGGAAAGGTTGAAAAGCCCGCCGCCGGAATTCCCGGGGCTGACCCCGGCAGAGTGCTGAACCAGCGTCATTGTAACGCCTTCAACCGTAATACGCCGCGCCAGGCATCCGATAATCCCGTCTGTAATGGTGCCGCCCAGCACGCCGAGCGGGTTTCCGATAGCCGCGACTTCCTGCCCGACCACAAGCTCGGAACTCTTCCCGACCTCTGCCGCTTTCAAGCCGGTCTTTTCGATTCGGACAACCGCGATATCCGATTGCCAGTCCGTACCCATTACCGTGGCCGTATAGCCTTCGCAATCCTGCTCAGTCGTAAAGACTTTAATCGTGCTGTACCCTTCCACCACATGGTTATTGGTCACGATATAGGTATAGGTATCGTCCGAGCAAAGGATTACGCCGCTCCCGGCTCCGCTCTCTACGGTATTGCCGAAAAAGCGGTTATAAACGGTCGCTTCCGTCGTGATCGAGACTACGGAATCCAACGCCTTTTGCGCGACATAGACATAGGTGCCGGGCGTTGAGTCGGTCGATTGTGAAGCGCTCTGCTGTTGTATAGTAATATTTACATTATACATCGACTCTCCCGACTTGGTGTCCTGAGAGGTTCCCTGCGTTGTGGTATCGCCTTTGCTCCCCGTGGGGCCGAGCACCGCACAGGAGGACAGGACGGCACATAGCAGCACGGCTACCAGCAATACAGAAAGGAGCCGGGTCGATTTTTTGGTCGTATGCGTTTGTTTCATGATTATTCCTCCGTTTGATTGGATGGCTCCAGTATAGACCCGCTTTGTGAATTCTATGTGATGGGCGGAAATTTTTCCTTTGAATTCTGCATTTCGGCATCCAGAAAATCCTGCAAAATGATTTCGGCGGAAAGCGTATCCACCACCAAGCGCCGGCGACGGCCGCCGACTCCGGTCGCATGCAGAAATCCGTGTGCTTCCACGGTGGAAAGCCGTTCATCATAAAATCGGATCGGCAGATCGGTCTTTCCGCCGAGAATCTCTGCAAAAGCGCGGACGCGCGCGGCGCGGGGGCCTTCGCTCCCGTCCATATTGCGCGGCAGGCCGAGAACAATCAGCACAGCGCCCCGCATCTTTGCCTCTTCGGCGATGCGCGCTGCCGTTTTCATCATTCCGCCGACCGTAATCGTACCGATTCCGCCGGCAAGAAACTGCCCTTCATCCGACAGAGCAAGGCCCGTGCGCACATCTCCGAGATCAACGCCCAGTACGCGGCCTTTTTTCTCATTCGCGTTTCCCATCCAGTCTCCCTCTCTTCATGGCTTTTCATTCTGTTTTCATTGTAGCATCTTTTTTCTTTTCTGTAAAGCCCTTGCTTTTCATGGCCCGGGCGGATATAATACAAAAGAGCCGTCTGTCGCTTTTATTCCGGACGGTTGACAATTCCGAAAGATACAGCGGGGGAAAAGACATGATTCTGATTCTGCATGAACGAAAAGAGGTACGCGACCGGGTACAGTTTGCGTTTTATCATCTCGGACTGAATACGGTTGCATCTTCACGCGCCCGCATGGAAAAATTCCTGGACGCTTTTCCTGTCCGCGCCGTTTATCTGCCTGAAGCCGACACCATTCCCGGTTTGGTGCCGCTCTGCCGGAAATTGCGAAAGGAGCATCCGCTTATCCCCGTTATTCCCGCCGTTACGCCGGAAAAGGCCGCTGTTATCGGAAAGGAACTGGCTGCATGCACCGCCTCGGTGTTGAAGGTTCCGATTCCGCCTCTGCAAGCGGCCGCCGTTATTCTGGAACATTGCCGCCTGATTGACGGACGCGATCTTTCCGATCTGCGCGAAGGAGTCCTCGGTGTCAATCTGTACACCGACGACCTGTATTTTTGTTCGATTCCCTGCCCGGCAACCGCCGTGGAATGCTCTGTCGCCCGCTATATCCTTGAACAAGCGCCTCGCGCCGTTTCCGATACGGAACTGGCTTTGTCAACCGGGAACCCGCTCAAACGCCGGAAAGAAGCCTGCGTCCGCACCTATGTTTCAAGAATCAACCGTCTGGCCATGCAGATTATCCGCCGTCCTGCCATTCTCCACATTCAGAAAGAAGGATATTTCCCCGCTCCGTTCGACTTTGAAGAAGGCACGGAGCGCCAGCATCGTGTAAAAGACCGGCCGAAGAAAAGAAAGGCCGAAGCGCCCTGAAAATCCGTCCGCCGCAAAGTTCCGTTAAGAAACAAGCTGCCCGCCGCAAAGTTCCGTCAAGAAACAAGCCGCCCGCCGCATATACTGGTAGAAACGGTTCTCTACCCGTATGGAAAGGTGGGCTTTTCTCATGGCTTACGCATTCACTTCCCCGGCGTTTCATCTGATCTCTCTGCTGCTCGGCATCGGGAGTCCCCAATCTTTTCCTCCCCCGCTCCCCAAAAGCGAAGAGGCGGAGCTTTTTTGCAGAATGAAGCAAAAAGACGGTGCCGCCAGACAAAAACTGATTGAACACAATCTCCGGCTCGTCGCGCATGTCGTCCGCAAATACTATACGTCTTACCACAACCCGGATGAACTCGTTTCGATCGGCAGTCTCGGGCTGATTAAGGCAATCGATTCCTTTAATTGCGAAAACGGCGCACGTTTCGCTACATATGCGGCCAAATGCGTTCAGAACGAGATTCTGATGTTTTTCCGTTCGCAAAAACGCCTGTCCTGCGAAGTCTCCATCAATGAAACCATCGATGTGGACCGTGACGGCAACCCGCTTGCTTATATCGATGTCATCAGTTCCGATGAAAATATCACCAAAGAACTCGATATCAAGATTCATGCCGAAAAAGCCTACCGGCTGATCGAAGAGGTGCTTGACCCGCGGGAAAGACGCGTGATCATCCTGCGGTACGGTCTCGGGAAAAATCCGCCCCTGACGCAGCGCCAGGTTGCCGAAGCGATGGGCATTTCGCGTTCCTATGTCAGCCGGATTGAAAAAAAGGCGCTCTCGCGGATGCGGGAACGCTTCGGTTCTTTCATTCCTTCTTTCGAGGATTCCTGACTTCCAAGGATTCACGAGCGGCACGGATTCCCTCTCTCATTGCATCGTTTTTTCCTTTTTTCGCATGATATTTTTTGCATAAAAAAGCCGGAACGACGCACAATAAGGGGCAGAAGCGTTTGCTTTGAAAGGAGAACCGTTAATATGGTTATGGATAGAATCGCGCTGTTTCTTACAATCATCGGCGCACTCAACTGGGGAAGCGTCGGCCTCTTCAGTTTTGACATTGTGGCATGGGTCTGCGGAGGACAGGGAACACTGATCGCCCGGGTGATTTATACCGTGGTGGCTCTTGCGGGCCTTTGGTGTGTTTCGCTTCTCTTCCGTTCGCGGGCGGAGAACGAAGTCACGACCGGAGAAAACCGGTAAAAACTGCGGCTCGCGCAGTCTCTTTCAAAAAATCGCGTAAAGTGCGCGCTTGCCGGGGGCAGACGAACAAGATCGTCTGCCTTTCTTCTGCCCGGCGGCCGAATGCGGGTAAAAACGCTGTGCGGCCGGCGCGGGTGGGCATGCCTTTTGTCGGCGCGAAAGCGACCGGCGCGGGTGGGCATGCCTTTTGTCGGCGCAGAGCCGGAACTGCGACGTTTCTCTTCGGTCTTGAATTATGCGCGCGCCTGTGGTATACTGGTCTTGCATATTTCTCTGCTTTTTGAAACCGACAACGGAAGGAGACAAAATGAACTTATTGTATCTCAAATACGCAATCGAGGTTGCTTCCAGCGGCTCTATCAACAAGGCGGCGGAAAAACTGTACATGGATCAACCGAACCTCAGCCGCTGTATCAAAGACCTTGAATCCTCTCTCGGCGTCAGCATCTTCGCCCGTTCCGCAAAAGGAATGAAAGTCACGCCCGAAGGAGAGGAATTTCTGAAATTTGCGGAAAGCATTCTCAAGCAGGTTGACACTGTCGAAAACATGTTCCGGAAAGACTATTCGGAAAAGAAGCGCTTTTCGATCTCCGTGCCGAGAGCAAGCTATATCTGCGAGGCCTTCTCTGCTTTTTCGCAAAATCTGCCGACCGACGGCGGGTTTGAGATTTTTTACAAAGAAACAAACGCCAACCGGGCCATCAAAAACATCCTGGAAGAGAATTATCGCCTCGGGATTCTCCGTTACGCCGAGCATTATGAAAAATATTATAAAGATATGCTGGACAGCCGCGGGATGACATATGAGCTGATTGCCGAATTCCGCTACGAGCTGATTATGAGCAAAGCGTCTCCGCTTGCATCCTTGTCGGAAATCGGTTTTTCGGATCTTGCGGATAAAATCGAGATCGCCCATGCGGACCCCTATGTTCCCTCGCTCCCGCTGGCCGAAGTGAAGAAAGAGGAACTGCCCGAAATGGAAAAAAGAATCTTTGTTTTTGAACGGGCCAGCCAGTTTGAACTGCTCGCCAAAAACCCGAACACCTTCATGTGGGTCTCCCCTGTTCCCGAATCGGTTCTCCATCATTACGGATTGCTGCAAAGGCGTTGCGCCGAAAATAAAAAAACATATAAAGATTTTCTCGTCCGCAAAAAGGATTATCGGTTGACCGACCTCGATAAATCCTTCATTACCGAACTGTGCCGTGTGAAACGCGAATTATTCAAAGCGGATTGACCCTTCGTTTTCAAGTCAAAAACGTCAAAATCCCCGGAAGAAAAAAGATTTTCCGGGGGTTTCTTTATTTCGTTCCGCGTTATATCGATACATACAATACCGATATGCGAAATCAACCATTCCGTTTTATGCAAAAATGTTGCATACTGGTAGTGAAAGAAAGGAGTGGTGCGCTTGATATCCAGAGCAACGCTCGGCAGATTGCCGACTTATCTCAAATATCTGCGTTCGCTTCCGCCCTCTGATGAAGAAATCTCCGCGGCCGCTATTGCGCGATGTCTTTCCCTCGGCGATGTGCAGGTGCGCAAGGACCTGGCCTCGGTCGGAGGAAACGGAAAGCCGAAGGTGGGTTACAGAATCTCCGAACTGATCGCCTGTATGGAAAGCGTGCTGTCGGACACGGCCCCGCGGGAAGCGGTCATTGTCGGAGCGGGAAAGCTCGGCAGTGCGCTTCTCGGATACAACGGGTTTTCCGAATACGGTATCGTCGTTTTGAAAGCGTTTGATACCGACGACGCAAAAATCGGGCAAAATGTCCGGCCGATCGGTGAACTGCACGCCTATTGTGCGCTCCATCAGATCGAACTCGGCATTCTGACCGTTCCCCCCGCCGCCGCACAGCAAGCTGCGGAAGAAATGGTGCGGTGCGGAATCCGGGCCATCTGGTGCTTTTCTTCCGCTCATCTGGAACTTCCGCACGACGTGGTCGTGCAATATGAAAATCTTGCGCTTTCTCTCGCACATCTCCAAGCCAAAACAGAATAATTTTGATTATATACAAAGGAGGTTTCTATGGAAATCAAGGAAAGGCAGATTGTTGACAACCTGGAAAGCCTGGAAGCGGCCATTGCCCGCGTCCGGGAAGCGCAACGGGTATTCGCCGCTTACACGCAGGAACAGGTTGACAAAATCTTCAAAGCCGCGGCGATGGCCGCCAACCGGGCGCGGATTCCGCTTGCCAGACTGGCGGTGGAAGAGACGGGCATGGGTGTTTTGGAAGACAAGGTCATCAAGAACAACTACGCCGCCGAATATATCTATAATGCTTATAAAAACACCAAAACCTGCGGCGTGATTGAAGAAGACCCGGCATACGGCATCAAAAAAATCGCCGAGCCGATCGGCGTCATCGCGGCGGTCATTCCCACGACCAACCCGACATCGACCGCAATCTTCAAAGCCCTGCTTGCCTTGAAGACCCGCAACGCCATTATCATCAGCCCCCATCCGAGAGCCAAAAAAGCGACCATCGCCGCCGCCGAGCTTATTCTGCATGCGGCAGTCGAAGCGGGCGCGCCCGAGGGGATCATCGACTGGATTGATGTTCCGTCGCTCGATATGACAAATCTTGTGATGAAAGAATCCGACATCATTCTGGCAACGGGCGGCCCCGGCATGGTAAAGGCCGCATATTCTTCCGGGAAACCGGCGCTCGGTGTCGGTGCGGGAAACACGCCGGCCATCATCGATGAAACAGCGGACGTTGTTCTCGCCGTCTCGTCGGTCATTCACTCCAAAACCTTTGACAACGGTATGATCTGCGCCTCGGAGCAATCGGTCATCGTTCATAAGAATATATACGACACGGTCAAGGCCGAATTCGCCGCGAGAGGTTGTTATTTCCTGAATCCGGAAGAGACCGAGAAGGTCCGCAAGACCATCCTGATCAACGGCGCATTGAACGCAAAAATCGTCGGGCAAAAAGCCGCAAAGATTGCAGAACTCGCGGGGGTCACGGTTCCCGCCGGAACAAAGATTCTGATCGGCGAAGTGGAAAGCGTGGAGTTATCCGAAGAGTTTGCGCACGAAAAGCTCTCCCCCGTCCTCGCCATGTACCGGGCGGAAGATATTCAGGACGCGTTCACCAAAGCGGAACATCTGATTGCCGACGGCGGATACGGCCATACCTCTTCCATTTATCTGAACGCCGAGACCGAGCAGGAAAAACTCCGGGAATTCGCCGCGCGGATGAAGACCTGCCGGATCCTTGTGAACACCCCTTCCTCTCACGGCGGAATCGGCGATCTTTATAATTTCAAACTCGCGCCGTCCTTAACGCTCGGTTGCGGTTCCTGGGGAGGCAACAGCGTATCGGAAAATGTGGGCGTCAAGCACCTGATCAATATCAAGACAGTCGCCGAAAGGAGAGAAAACATGCTCTGGTTCCGCGCTCCCGAAAAAGTTTATATCAAAAAAGGTTGTCTGCCGGTTGCTCTTTCCGAACTCAAAACCGTCATGGGCAAAAAGCGTGCCTTTATCGTCACGGACACTTTCCTCTACAACAACGGCTACACAAGACCCATCGAAGAAAAACTCGATGAAATGGGCATCGTCCATGAAACCTTCTTTGATGTCGCGCCCGACCCGACGCTGGCCTGCGCAAAAGCCGGCGCGGAACTGATGCGCTCCTTCCGCCCCGATACCATCATCGCGCTCGGCGGCGGGTCTGCCATGGATGCCGGGAAGATCATGTGGGTCATGTACGAACATCCCGAAGTTGACTTCCAGGATATGGCCATGCGTTTCATCGATATACGCAAGAGAGTTTACACCTTCCCGAAGATGGGAGAAAAAGCCTATTTCATCGCCGTTCCGACTTCTGCGGGTACCGGCTCGGAAGTCACCCCCTTCGCCGTAATCACCGATCAGGAGAGCGGTATCAAGTATCCGCTTGCCGATTACGAACTTCTCCCGAACATGGCAATCATCGACACGGACTTCCACATGACGGCTCCGCGGGGGCTGACCGCCGCATCCGGCATTGACGCTGTCTCTCACGCACTGGAAGCCTACGCGTCCGTAATGGCGACCGACTATACCGACGGGCTTGCCAAGCAGGCGTTGAAGACCATCTTCCGATATCTGCCGAGAGCCTATGATAACGGCCAGACCGATGTGGAAGCAAGAGAGAAAATGGCGAACGCCGCAACCATGGCGGGCATGGCGTTTGCGAACGCGTTTCTCGGTGTCTGCCACTCGATGGCGCATAAACTCGGCGCGTTCCATCATATCCCGCACGGAGTTGCGAACGCCTTGATGCTGGAAGAAGTCCTCCGCTTCAACTCTGCCGAAGCTCCTGTCAAAATGGGTACCTTCTCGCAATATGATCACCCGCACACCCTTGAAAGATATGCCGAAATTGCCGACGCGCTCGGCCTCGGCGGCAAGACCGACACGGAAAAACTGAAAAATCTCATCAAAGCCGTCAATGACCTCAAAGCAAGAGTCGGGATCAAACCGACAATCCGGGATTATGTTCCCGACGAAGCGGGTTTCCTCGCCAGCCTTGACGAGATGACCGAGCAGGCGTTCGACGATCAATGCACAGGCGCAAACCCGAGATACCCGCTCATGAGCGAGATCCGGCAGATGTACCTCAACGCCTACTACGGCAAGCACTTTGTCGAACCCGATATGCCCCGGGCGGCCGGCGTTTCCGTCGCAGATGACGCGCACAATTTCAAGCAGGCATTCCGCCGCGCAAAAAGCGGAATGAACAAAGCATAAGGAGAGAAAGTATGAATCTTGACAGAATTATCGCGGTCAGAAACAATAAAACCGTCTACCGCGACGGCGACCTCTGCATGAAGGTGTTTGACGCGTCGTATTCCAAAGCCGACGTGCTGAATGAAGCGTTGAACCAGGCGAGAGTCGAAGAAACAGACCTGCACGTTCCGAAAATTCACGAAGTGACAATCATCGACGGGAAATGGACGATCGTGACCGATTATATCAAAGGAAAAACGCTTGCGCAACTGATGCAGGAGAACCCGGAAAAGAAAAACGAATACCTGGAACTCTTCGTTGATCTGCAAATGGAAGTGCAATCAAAGACCTGCCCCCTGCTCACAAAACTGAAAGACAAGATGAACCGGAAAATCTCACAGACGGATTTTGACGCGACTACGCGCTATGAGTTGCACACCCGTCTTGACGGCATGCCGAAACACACAAAACTCTGCCACGGCGATTTCTCCCCCCAAAACATCATCATCCGGGAAGACGGAACGCCTTTTATTCTCGACTGGGCGCATGCAACACAGGGAAACGCCTCCGCCGATGTGGCAAGGACCTATCTGCTCTTCTGGCTGGACGGAGACATTGACGGGGCGGAAAAATACCTCGACCTGTTCTGCGCGAAAAGCCATACCGAGAAGCAGTACGTTCAGAAATGGATGCCGATTGTCGCGGCTTCCCAAACGGTCAAGGGCAATGAAAAAGAACGCGAATTTCTCCATTCATGGGTAGATGTCGTTGATTACGAATAAAGGAGTATGAAATGAAAGTAACGGTTTGTATCGGTTCTTCCTGCCATATTAAAGGGTCGCGGCAGGTTGTGGAAGGGTTGCAGTATTACATCAACGAAGCGGGTCTTGGAGACAAAGTGGAACTCGGCGGAACCTTCTGTATGGGCAAATGTCAGCTCGGAGTCTGCGTGAATGTGGATGAAAAATTGTTTTCGGTCACGCCGGAAACCGTCAAAGAGTTTTTTGATAAAGAGATCAAAGCGAAGATACAGAAATGATATTCGTTGAAGTGTGCGTCGGCAGTTCCTGCCACCTGAAAGGAGCTCCCCGGATTGTGGAGTTGCTCCGGGAGAAAATCGAAAAAGAAAATTTGGACGGCGAAATTGTGCTGACCGGGGCTTTTTGCCGCGGTCGATGCAATCGCATCGGCGTGACCGTCTCGGTGGACGATGAAGTGTATACGGGTGTCACGCCCGAAGGGTTCGGCGATTTTTGGGAAAAAACGGTGTTGCCCGCCATGGAGAAAGCAAAGGAGAAGGAAACGTGTCGGAATGTTTAACGCTGAAAAAATCGAACTGCAAAAACTGCTATAAATGCATAAGACATTGCCCGGTGAAATCGATTCGGTTCTCCGGGAACCAAGCGCATATCATCGGAAACGAATGTATCCTTTGCGGCCATTGCTTTGTGGTTTGTCCGCAAAACGCCAAGCAGATCGTGGACGAGACCGAAAAGGTGAAGGTCCTGATCCAGTCCGGCGCGCCCGTCTATGCAAGCGTTGCCCCCTCTTTTATTGCCAACTACCCCGGCGTGGGTATCGGCGGCATGAAGAAGGCTCTTCAGAAACTCGGGTTTGCGAATGCGGAAGAAACCGCGCTGGGCGCAACGATCGTCAAAAAGGAGTATGAACGGATCCTTTCCGAAAAAACAAGGGATATTGTCATTTCTTCCTGCTGTCATTCGATCAATCTGCTGATTCAGAAATATTTTCCCTCCCTTCTCCCCTGCCTTGCCGATGTCATGTCTCCCATGCAGGCACACTGCGCCGAAATCAAAAAGAAACACGCGGGAGCAAAAACCGTTTTCATCGGGCCGTGCGTTTCCAAAAAAGACGAGGCCCAGCATTACGAAGGGATTGTGGACGCGGTTCTGACCTTTGAAGAACTGACCGAATGGATGAAGGCGGAACATATTGTTTTGGAGCCGGATATGGACGCAACCGAAAAGAGCCTCGCCCGCTTCTTCCCGACGACCGGCGGGATTTTGAAGACCATGGAACAGAACGCGCCGGGTTATACGTATCTGGCCATTGACGGCGTTGAAAGCTGCATGGCCGCGCTGAAAGAAGCGGAACGCGGGAATATACACAAATGTTTTATTGAAATGTCCGCCTGTGTCGGCGGTTGCGTCGGCGGCCCCGTCATGGAAAAATATCATCGCTCGCCGGTAGGCGATTATCAATCCGTCGCAAATTACGCCGGAAAGAAAGATTTTGACATTGCACAGCCGGACCCGCTTGAAATCAGAAAACACTTTGAGCCGATCGAACGGAGAAACCGGATGCCGTCCGAAGAAGAAATCAGGGAAATCCTCGGGAAAATGGGGAAAAACCGACCGGAAGACGAATTGAACTGCGGCTCCTGCGGCTACAATACCTGCCGGGAAAAAGCCATCGCAATATACCACGGCAAAGCCGAGATTTCCATGTGTCTGCCGTATCTGAAAGAAAAAGCCGAGAGCTTTTCCGACTGTATCGTGTCCAATACGCCGAACGGGCTGATCGTTGTCAATGACGCGCTGGAAGTACAGCAAATCAATCCGGCGGCGCTCAGAATCCTGAATATCCGGCAGGCCTCGGACGTTCTCGGCGATCAGGTGGTGCGCATTCTCGACCCCAAGCCTTTTGCGGAGGTCTTAGAAAGCAAAAGAAGCATCCGCGACCACAGAACCTACCTTGCGGAATACAATCGGTATGTGGAAGAGACCGTAATCTATGACGCAACCTATCACATGCTCCTTTGCATTATGCGCGACGTCACCGAAGAGGAGACCGAGCGGGAAAAACGCATGAAACAGCACAACCAGACCGTGGAGACCGCCGACAAAGTGGTCGATAAGCAAATGCGTATCGTGCAGGAGATCGCTTCCCTGCTCGGAGAGACCGCCGCAGAAACCAAGATCGCCTTAACCAAACTGAAGGAGAGTTTTTCCGATGAATGACCTTTGCGCCGATATCGGGTACAAAAGCATCAACCATGCCGGCGAACAGCTTTGCGGCGATCATGTGGACGTTGTGGAGCAGGAGGACGGGTCTTCGGTCGTTGTGCTGGCAGATGGTCTCGGGAGCGGGGTCAAAGCAAGCATCCTGTCAACCCTGACGAGCAAGATTATCTCTACGATGATTGCCGAGGGGCTTTCCTTGTCCGATTGCGTCGAGACCATCGCGCAGACTTTACCGATCTGCTCTGTGCGCGGGGTCGCCTATTCTACCTTCACCATCATGCGTCTGGTTGAAAATCGGGAAATGGAGTTGATCCAGTACGATAATCCTCTGACCATCCTGCTCCGCAACGGGCAGAACTGCACTTACCCGAAAACCGAGATGAACATTGAAGGGAAAAAAATCTATCACTCGCTGATCAGATTGCAGGAAGGCGACACCTTTATCGCCATGAGCGACGGCTGTCCGCATGCGGGGATCGGGCTTGCTTATAATTTCGGTTGGAAACGCGAAGACATTATCGATTTCATGGTGGCGACGACAGCGGGCGGGTACGCCGCAAAAACCCTGGCAACCATTTTGCTTGAAGAAGTGGATAAATTATACGGTCATCAGCCGGGGGATGATGCCACCGCCTGCGTCATAAAAATCCGTAAGCGCGTACCGATGAACATACTCTTCGGCCCTCCCCGGGACAGGGATGACTGCAACCGCATGATGTCGCTCTTCTTTTCAAAAGAAGGGAAACATATCGTCTGCGGCGGAACGACTGCGTCGATTGCCGCAAAATACCTCGGCAAAAAAGTCGAGGCTGACATTTGTTTTGCCCGTTCGGACATTCCGCCGATTGCAAAGATCGAAGGGGTGGACCTCGTCACGGAAGGGGTCATTACCGTCAACCGGGTGGTGGAATACGCGCATGACGCACTCGGGGAAAACAAACTCTATGAAAAGTGGAGTTTCGGCCATGACGGAGCGTCCCTCATTTGCAGAATGCTGTTTGAAGAGGCGACAGATATCAATTTTTACGTCGGGCGCGCAGTCAATCCCGCCCATCAGAACCCGGAGCTGCCCATCAATTTCAATATCAAGATGAACCTGGTGGAAGAGCTTTCCGGATGCCTGCGGCAGATGGGAAAACGTATCAAAGTCAGTTACTTCTGAAAGGAGTCTCCCGTGAGAAAATTCGATACGAAAGTGCAACATCTGAAATATAAGGTTTTGCGCGAAGTGGCAAGACAGGCGTGGGACGATACTTTGCAGGACAATCTGCTCGACATACCCAAGATTATCGTTCCCGGGAAGGTCCCCACCATGCGTTGCTGTGTGTACAAAGAACGCGCCATCCTTGCCGAGCGGGTGAAACTCGCCATGGGGGGGAACAAACAGAACCCGAATGTCATTGAAGTGATTGACATTGCCTGCGATGAATGCCCCATGGGCGGATATGAAGTGACAAACGCCTGCCGGGGATGTCTCGCCCATCGTTGTGAAGACGCATGCAAATTCGGCGCGATTACCTTTGATGAAAATCACGTTGCGCATATCGACAAGAGCAAATGCCGGGAATGCGGTGCCTGCTCCGGCGTATGCCCTTACAGCGCCATTCACAACTACAAACGCCCCTGCGAAACCGCCTGCAAAGTCAAGGCGATCACCATGGGGGAAGACAAGCAGGCGTGCATCGATAACAGCAAGTGCATTTCCTGCGGCGCTTGCGTATATGCCTGCCCCTTCGGCGCTATTAACGACAAGTCCTATATTCTGAATGTCATTGATATGCTGAAAGGAAGTCACGGCAATCAGCATTATAAAATTTATGCCATCGTGGCTCCGTCGATTTCCAGCCAGTTCACTTACGCAAAACTCGGCCAGGTCATCACCGGACTGCGCAAGCTCGGCTTCCACACGGTCATTGAAGCGGCGCTCGGCGCCGATATGGTGGCGCAGGCCGAGGCGGCGGAACTCGCCGAAAAGGGTTTTCTCACCAGCTCGTGCTGCCCGGCGTTTGTCGATTACATTCAAAAGAATTTCCCGCAATTTTTACCCTATGTCTCGCATAATCTCTCTCCCATGGCGACTATCGCAAAATACGTGAAAGAACATGAAAAGAACTGTAAAACCGTCTTTATCGGCCCCTGTACCGCCAAAAAAGCCGAAGTGCAGAAAGAGCGCGTCCGTCCTTATGTTGACGCTGTCCTGACCTTTGAAGAATTGCAGGCGCTGTTTGACAGCCGGGAAATCGATATCACGTCGCTCAACGAGGATGTTCTGGACAACGCCTCGTATTTCGGCAGAATCTTTGCGCGCTCCGGCGGTCTTTCGGATGCCGTTGCCGAAGCGATAAAAGAGCAAGACCTTTCTTTTGTTCTCTCCCCCTGCGTCTGTGACGGCATTGAACAATGCAAGGTGGCGCTTTTGCAAAAGAAGGCGGGAAAACTGCAGGCGAACTTTATAGAAGGCATGGCCTGCGTCGGCGGCTGTATCGGCGGCGCGGGGTGCCTCACGCATGGTGAAAAAAACAAGGCGGAAGTGGATAAATACGGAAAAGAGGCGCTGGAAAAAACCATACGGGATGCCATTGCTGTATTGAAATAACGCTCCCGAAAACATGCCGTTTTCCGAAAGTATGCCGTTTCCCGAAGGTATGCCGTTTCCCGAAAGTATGCCGTTCCCCGAAGGTATGCCGTTTCCTGAAAGTATGCCGTTTCCTGCCGTCCGGCGACGCGGGAGCAGCCTGTTCTTTCATCACAAAAGCACGGAGTCTGTACAGATTCCGTGTTTTTATTTTTTGCAGCGTCGTCTCTTTTTCAAACCGCCGTCGGAGACGTTTTTTTGTCGGAAAAGGACGGAAAATCATAGACTGAAAATGACCGGTTTTTTGGCGGAGAGTGACTGAAACCGGCCTTCCCCGTCCAAAATAAGTAAAAGGCTATCCGGGATTAAAACTTATACGCTGAAAGGAAATCCGTTTCGGAAAACGAACATGAATGTGAAACGCGGAGACATTTATTATGCCGACCTCAGCCCCGTCGTCGGCAGTGAACAAGGCGGGTTGCGCCCCGTCCTCATCATCCAGAACGATATCGGCAACCGGTACAGTCCGACCGTGATTGCCGCGGCCATCACCAGCCGGATGGGAAAAAACAAATTACCGACGCATATCGAAGTCTACGCCGGAAAGGTCGGCCTTTCGCGCGACTCGGTCATCCTGCTTGAACAGATCCGGACGCTGGATAAACGCCGCCTCCGGGAAAAAATGGGGCATCTTGACGAAGAAGTCATGACCCGCGTCAACAGCGCCATCTCTGTCAGTTTCGGACTTACGATGCCGGCCGTTGCCGCAGATACATCTCCAAAACCTTTCGGAGCCGAGGCACCGGACGGACTCACCGAAGTTTTTTAAAAAAATCGTCTCTTTCCGACACAATATCTTGATTTTGAGAAGATTCTGTGCTACAATAAGCAGGAACGAAATTCTGAAAATCAAGGAGAATGAAAAATGGCACTGGTAACCACTACCGAAATGTTCAAAAAGGCCTACGCGGGCGGATACGCCATCGGAGCCTTCAACATCAACAATATGGAGATCATCCAGGCGATCACCGAAGCGGCAGAGGAAGAAAAATCCCCTGTGATTCTGCAGGTTTCCGCCGGAGCGCGCAAGTATGCAAAGCATACCTACCTTATGGCGCTCGCCAAGGCCGCAATCGAAGATACCGGAATCGATCTTGCCCTTCACCTCGACCACGGCGACAGTTTTGAACTCTGTAAATCCTGCATTGACGGCGGTTTTACCTCGGTGATGATCGACGGGTCAAAATACGGTTTTGAAGAGAATATCGCCCTGACCCGCAAAGTCGTTGAATACGCCCACGAACGCGGCGTTGTCGTAGAAGCCGAACTCGGGAAACTGGCCGGCGTGGAAGACGATGTCAATGTCTCTGATGAAGACGCAATGTACACAAACCCGGACGAAGTCGAAGAGTTTGTTTCCAAAACCGGCGTTGACTCGCTGGCCATCGCCATCGGCACCAGTCACGGCGCTTACAAATTCAAAGGCGAACCCCGCCTGCGCTTTGATATTCTGGAAGAAGTCGGCCGTCGTCTGCCCGGATTCCCGATTGTTCTGCACGGCGCTTCCTCGGTTATTCCCGCGCTGGTCGAAGAAATCAATGCCTGCGGCGGCGCTATGGACGGTGCCCGCGGTGTGCCGGAAGAAATGCTCCGCCAGGCGGCCAGACTTGCCGTCTGCAAAATCAATATCGACTCGGATATCCGCCTTGCCATGACGGCCGGTATCCGCCGGGTGCTGACTCAGGACCCCTCCGCCTTCGATCCCCGCAAATACCTTTCGGTCGGACGCGACGAAGTCAAAAAAATGGTCAAACACAAGATTCATGCGGTTCTCGGCTCTGCCGGTACCCTGTGAAATCCGCCTGAACGCTCGGCCGCTCTTTCGGGAGCGGCCTTTTTTATTCCGCCGGTGGTTTTTTCCCGATGTGTTTGCTTTTTGCCGGTGGTTTTTCAGATGTGTTTGCTTTTTGCCGGTGGTTTTTCAGATGTGTTTGCTTTTCTCCGGCGGTTTTTCTTTTTCCGGATATTTTTCCTTTTCGCCGGTTGCGGGTCTAAAAAGCGCCCACTCTTTCATAGATATATACAACATGAACAAGAAAAAAGAAAGAGGTGTCATATGAATAAATACACGCCGGAGGGTACCCGCATCGTCACCCCCGAAAACCGCGAAGCGCTCTCGTCTCTGCGCGCCTTGGAACGCACCATGGAAGAAGGCCGGATTGCCGAATCGATTGCCCTTTTGTGCGACGAAGAATTCTCTCTGCATTTTGACCTGTACGGAATCCCTGCCGTTATGCCGCGGCAAGAAGCACAGTTGACCGAACCGGGCGAATCCGTCAAGGATATTGCCATTCTGACGCGCGTCGGGAAGCCGGTCTGCTTTCGGATCATCGGTTTTTCGCGTCGGGCAGACGGCCGGACAGAGGCCATTCTTTCCCGCCGGGCGGCGCAGGCGGAATGCCGCGCACGTTTTGTTTCTGCCCTGCTCCCGGGCGACGTGATTCCCGCGCGCGTCACACACCTTGAAAATTTCGGCGCATTCGTGGATATCGGATGCGGGATCGTCTCGCTTCTCTCCATCGACTGTATTTCCGTCTCGCGTATCTCGCACCCGGCTGACAGGTTTGCGGTCGGAGACAGCATTTACGCCGTCATCCGGCGGATTGATGATGCGGGGCGCATTTATGTTACGCACCGGGAACTGCTCGGAACATGGGAGGAAAACGCCGTGCGCTTTTCGGCCGGGCAGACGGTGGCGGGCGTTGTGCGGAGCGTGGAAAGTTACGGCATTTTCATTGAACTTCTCCCGAATCTGGCCGGGCTGGCCGAGCCGAAAGAAGGCGTATTGCCCGGCGATACCGCCGCTGTATATATCAAGAGTATTCTGCCGGAAAAAATGAAAATCAAGCTGATTGTAATCGATTCGCACGCCGCGCCGCAGAACCGTGACTTTGAGTACTTCTTTTGCCCGGACGAAATCCGGCATATTTCCCGCTGGGTCTATTCTCCCGCCGGCTCCGCCAAAACAATCGAAACGGTTTTTGACGGAACAAACGATGAAAAAAACGAGGCAGGCTCTTGATTTTTCGTCTCTTTTGCGCTACAATGAAAAAAACACATTGAAAGAGGCGATTGTATGCGGAACTGCAAAACCGAAATCGAAGAAAGGGTGGCGTTTATCCGCCGGATGCTGGCCGACGCACATGCGGACGGCATTGTATACGGCAACAGCGGCGGGAAAGACTGTACACTGGTCGGCATTTTGTGTAAAATGGCCTGCGAAAATACCGTCGGCATTATCATGCCCTGTTCCTCCAAGCAGAATTACGGCTCCGACCGTGACGACGCCATCAAGACAGCCGAACTGTTTTCGATCGAGACCCGCACCGTAGACCTGACGGCCGTGCGGGAAAGCCTGCTTTTCGCGCTGGACGGCGTGACTTCCCCGAATGCGGCCGCCCTGACCAACATCGCGCCCCGCCTGCGCATGACGACGCTTTATGCTATCGGCGCGTCCGAGAACCGGCTGGTGGCCGGAACCGGGAACAAATGCGAAACCTATATGGGCTACTTCACCAAGTGGGGAGACGGGGCCGCGGACTTCTGCCCGATTGCCGATCTGACGGTTGACGAGGTCTATGCGCTTCTGCGTTATCTGAAAGCCCCGGAATCTATCATCACCAAAGCGCCTTCTGCGGGCCTTTTTGAAGGACAGACCGACGAAGGCGAAATGGGTGTGACCTATGCCGCCGTGGCCGCCTATATGAACGGTGAACCGGTCACCGAAAAAGAACGGGAAATCATTGAACGCTATCACCGCCGGAGCGAACACAAACGTGCGCTCCCTCCCACCTTTTCCGACTATTGCGCGTCGCAGAAATAAATTTTTCCGATAACGCCGAAAACAAAAACGGGCAACCGTCTGCCAACGCGGACATTGCCTGTTTTTTATAGAAAAATCCGCTTACATGCGGTGTAACGCGCGCCGGCCATTCTCCCGGCGCTTACAGGAAGAAAACAAAAAAGGGGGCGATGCCCCCGTTTTTTATACCACAACCGGTTGATTTTTGAGGTCCTCATAGAACGCTGCATCCGCGGCGGCCATATAGGCGGACACCCAAAACACCCCGATGCCCAAGCAGAGCGAACCGACGATCATCCAACCGATGAAACTGAGTTGCAGGCAGAAATATTGCCATTTATGCCCCCGCATCATCTTCCGGCTCTCTCTGATACAGGTAAGTGCTTCGTATTCCGGATGTTCAAGCGCGATGAAATAGGATTGCGAATATGAAATTGCCTTGATGATTCCGGGTATGACAAAGAGCAACGACCAAAGGGCGATAAACAGATGGGAAAGAAAGCCGACCAAAATGTTGTTTCCGACCGAATTTCCGAATCCGTCAAAAAACCGTTTTCCTTTATTCTGCATTTCGTTTCCGCGGACCGCATGCAACGCATACGAACAAATGCCGATCGAAATTGGACCGACCAGGATCATCGGACCCACGAACAGAAAGGCGACCAGGCTGAGCAACACAGCGCCCGCCAGAATGGCAAGCACAAGATAAAGCCAGGTATTACCGAAGATGTTGCCGCCGAGTGCGACGCGGGCGCGTCTGCGGTATTCAGAACAAGTTTCCATACAGAACCCCCTTTTAGTTATTATATTCAGTATACTCCTTCGCCGGAAAAATATCAAGAGGAAGAAGAAAATATTTGTTGCGCGTTCGGAAAAAGCCGATTTTATAAAGGAGAAGGATATTGAGAGGTAACGCCCAGCACAGCCGCAACCACCCGCCGTGCCCCGCACAGATGACAGAGATACGCCATGGTGGCAAGCGTTGCGCCGCTGGTCGTAATATCATCCAGTAAAATCACACGCCGCCGACGGAAATCGGGCTTTCCGCGCAAGGTGAGAAATCTCCGGCGTTCCCGGAACCGTTTCCAGCGATCCAGCGTCTTCTGCTCATGTCTTGCACGGTTTTCAAAGGCATGAATCAACGGAATCGCAAGGCGTTCTGCCACTTTTTCCGCCACCATCCGCATATGATCGAAACCGTAACGGTGCAAAGCACGGCGGGAGCGCGGAGCGTATGTCAGGCAGTATTCTCCCGGTTCATCCCGCATAAGTACCGAAAGTGCGTCGGCAATCTCCTGCGCGAAATGCGCCGCAAGCCGGGCGTCCGGCCGACGTTTCAGCCGATATATCATGCGGCTCGTCACCTGTTTGCCATCGTGGGAATAATAAGGGAAAATCTTCACAAGCGTGCGGATACCCGCCCGCATATGCACCTCTTCCGGACATCGACACGCCGAAAAGACCTGACCGCATACAGGACAACAAAATTCCTTTTCTTTCTCATAAGCCGCGCGGCATCCATCACATAAAGCGCCGCTCCCCGGCGGAAGTAACGCGCGGCAGGCGGCGCAACGGGGAACAAAAAGAAGATCGAGAAGTTTATGGTACCACATCGTGACAGCAACGTGAAGGCGCAGGGCCGGTGAAATCCGATCGGGCCGATAAACATTCGGCCGAAACGGTAACATGCAACCCGGCCACCGCGCATATTTCACGCCTTATATCCGTCCTTCAGCCCTACGACGCGGTTGAAGGTGTTTTCGTATTTGGTATCTTTCACAAAATATCCGGTGCGCACAAATTGAAAATGTTCGCCTGCCGGAGCTTCGGCCAGCCCCGGTTCGACGCGACAATCTGTCAGCGTCGTGACTGAATCGGCATTGAGATAATCACCGTATGTCTTTCCTTCCGGAATATCGGCAACATTTTCAATGGTGAAAAGATGCTCATAGAGCTTCACGGACACGCTTTCGGCCGTCGGGGCGGAAAGCCAATGGATCGTTCCTTTGACTTTGCGGCCGTCTGCCGGAACGCCGTTTCCCGTCTCCAGATCCGCGGTACACAGGAGCTTTTCAATCTTTCCGTTTGCGTCTTTCACCACTTCTTCACAGCGCACGATATACGCGCCCATCAACCGCACTTCCCCGCCTGGCTTCATCCGGAAAAACTTGGGGGGCGGGATCTCGGCGAAATCGTCGGCATCGATAAAGAGAGTTTTTGTAAAGGGAACTTTACGCGTTCCCATCTCCGGATGCTGCGGGTGGTTGGGAAGCGCAAAGTATTCGGTTTTGCCTTCCGGGAAATTGAGAATCTCCACGCGTACGGGATGTAAAATCGCAACGCGGCGCGGGGCCGTCTCGTTCAGCTCTTCGCGGATGCAATGTTCCAGCAATTCATGATCCACCACGCTGTACGCCTTGGAAACACCGGCGCGCTCCACAAAATCAAAGATGGAGGAAGGCGTATAACCACGGCGACGAAGACCGCAAAGGGTCGGCATCCGCGGGTCATCCCATCCGTCCACGATTCCGGTTTCCACAAGTTGACGCAGATATCGCTTGCTCATCACGGTGTGTGTGACATTGAGCCGGGCGAATTCATACTGATGCGGTTTTTTTTCAAAGCCGATGTTGTTGACTACCCAATCATAAAGCGGGCGATGGTTTTCAAATTCAATCGAGCAGAGCGAATGCGTGATCCCTTCCAGCGCGTCCTGAATCGGGTGGGCATAATCATACAGCGGATATACGCACCATTTGTTGCCCTGCCGGTGATGGTCGGTATGCACGATGCGGTAAATGGCGGGATCCCGCAGGTTCATATTGGGGGAAGCCATATCGATTTTGGCGCGCAGTGTTTTGGCCCCGTCCGGAAATTCGCCGTTTTTCATTCTCTCAAAAAGATCGAGGTTTTCTTCCACCGTCCGGTCACGGTACGGGCTGTTCTTCCCCGGCTCGGTCAGCGTACCGCGGTATTCGCGCATTTCATCCGGGGAAAGATCGCATACATAAGCCTTCCCCGCCCGGATCAGCCGGAGTGCGAATTCATAACAACGGTCGAAATAATCGGAGCCGTAATACACGCCGCCGGTCGGTTCACAGCCGAGCCATTGCAGATCGCGGTAAATCGCCTCCACGTACTCATTGTCTTCTTTGGCGGGATTGGTGTCATCATACCGAAGGTTGAAAAGGCCGCCGTACTTTTTGGCAGTACTCGCATTGATCCAGATAGCCTTGGCGCTTCCGATATGGAGATATCCGTTCGGCTCCGGGGGGAAACGGGTATGAACGCGCAATTCCGGGTCAGCCGCCAGATCACGGTCGATAATGTCGTGAATAAAATTTGATTTGATGACTTCTTCCATCTCTGTATCCTCAATTTTATAAAATCGTTTCAGCCTGATAGCGCAAGGCCGCGCGGCAATCAAAGAGGCTGGTCTGCTCTCCATGCCCCGGAAAGACACGGCGTTCTCCGGGCAGGGCGAGAAGCAGGCGGAGCGAACGGGCAAGCGTTTTTGCATTTCCGCCCGGTAGATCGGTACGGCCGAAGTCTCCGCCGGCAAAAAGCGTATCGCCGGTAAAAAGGTTTGCGCCACTGTCAAAGGCGCAGGAACCCGGCGTATGTCCCGGCGTGTGGAGAACGCGCAGCGTTTCCCGGCCGAGCGGAATGTTTTCCCCGGAAGAAAGCGAGCCGTCCGGCGGCGAAAAAACCATATCTCCGCCAAAGAAAAGACGGTATGCATTCCGGCGGGAATCGGAAAACGCGCCGGCATCCTCCGGATGAACGAGAACGGGCGCTCCCGTTTTTTCGCGCCACGCGTCCAACGCCAGCATATGGTCGAAATGCGCATGGGTCAAAAGAATCCGGCTGACGGGCGGTAACGCACGGCCGAACCCGGCCGCCACCGCATCCGGAGAGGCAGACGGATCAATGATTACGGCTTCTTTTTCCTCATCGTCGGTCAAAAAATAGCAGACCGAAGCGAATGAAGCTGAGCATAAACTGTATACTTTCATACCCTTCTCTCCGAAGCTTTGGCCTTTTACCGGGAACTTTCCTATCAGTATAGCATGTTTTTGCCGTTTTGTCCATAGTATTCCCGGATTTTTCTCACTTTTTCCGGCAAAAACGGACATCGGGGAAAACTCGTGAATTTTCACGCTAAATTCCACTTCAAATTCCACTGTGGAATTTACTTTGGGAATTCACTATCGATGAAAATTCCGTTCTTTTTGCCTTTTACCTCTTGACAAACCCCTGCCTCCCTGCTATAATAATCGCGTTGATGCTGGTGTGGCTCAGTCGGTAGAGCAGCTGATTCGTAATCAGCAGGTCGCCGGTTCAAGTCCGGCCACCAGCTCCAAGCGACCCTTTGGGTCGCTTTTCTTTTTCCGGCGGGTTGCTCCGGCAGTCTCGTTCTCTTCGGAACCCCCCTGCCGGCTTTCCGAAAGGCACGCAAAACAGCGCGGAAAATCCAAATATACGCAACAGCCTGATACGCCGTAGAAAAGGAAAATGCGCAGCGGCCCGATATGCCGCAGAAAAGGAAAATGCGCAATGGCCGATACGCCGCAGAGAGCGAAAAAAGAGAGCCGTCGCCAAAGAGGATTGCGGCCCTTCCCGCAAACCGGGGCGCGCCCGGACCCCGGGCTTTCATTTCGGAAAAACGGCGTTTTTCCGCCTGCAAAGCGCCTACGGCCTTTTATCGGGAACAGATGTTTTATCGGGAACAGATGTCCGACCTGCAAAAGCGTTGAAAAGCGGGTCAATGGCAGAAAGAGGAATCAGCTCCCATTCTTTCAGAGCCGGAAACCGGCATGCACAGATACCGGACGGAGCGGCGGCAAGAGCCGTTTTTTCCGCGTGAGTCAGCTTTTTGAGACGGTATTCCGCGCGAAGAGCAATTCCGTAAGTCGGTGCGCGCCACGCGGCAAGCAGTCTGTCCGCGCCGACGGCGCGGGTATAAGCGGCCGCACCGGGGCGTTTTTCAAAATGGGCGCGCATCCGTTTTTGAAGATCGCGCGCCGCACCGGTATAAATCGCGCCGTTTTGGCACAAAAGCAGATAAACAAACGCGCCTTCATGAGAAGAGGGCATTCCGGATATCCTCCTCCCCGGCCGGGAAAGCTCCCTGCGTAAGTACGGCGTTCCCGCCGCCGCGGCCGCCGAGCGTTGCGTGAAGCCGGGCCGAGAGCGCCCGCATATCTCCGGTTTTTCCGGCCAGCGCATACCGATGCCCACCGTTCCCGTCCGGCGTCAAGACCGCCGCAAATGCGGCGCGTGCCGAGGCCTCTTCGGCATATTTGCGCAATGAACGTGCGTCCAGCCCTTCATAAAAAAGGCAAAGCCCTTCCCTTGTTTCGGGGATTGCGTCCAGACGTACCCGCCGCAAAATCTCTTCGGTTTCGGCCACGCGGCCGCGCAGATGCACCACTTCCGCCATCAGGCGTTCCACACCGCAATCGGCCTCCATGACCGGAACAGACAGGGCGCGGCTGATACGGAAAAGAATCTCTTGCTTTGCGTCATAATCCCGCCATGCGTCGCGGCCGCATCGGATAAAAATTCGGGTTCCGCCTTTATACGGGAGAAAATCCGTGATTTTAATCATCCCCACTTCCCCTGTGCGGCTCACATGAGGCGCACAGCAAACGCAGGCATCCACGCCCGGAATCCGCACGACCCGGATTCCCTCCCGCACACCGATCTTGGAGCGGACTGCCATGCTCTCCGATTCCGCCGCGGAGGGGTGCAAAATCTCCACGCCGAGGTCTTCCCGTACAGCACGGTTTGCGTCCTCTTCAGCCTGTTTCAGTTGCTCGCCCGAGAGCGGAATATCGGTATCCAGCGTCACCTCGTGTCCGAGATGAAACCCGACGTTTTCCGCCCCGAAAAGGCGATGCAGTGTGCCGGAAAGGATATGTTCGCCGGTGTGGTGTTGCATATGGCGCAAGCGACGCTCCCCGTCTATGCTTCCCGTTATGCGTTTGCCGACCGGAACGGGCGAGACCAGCACATGAAATACTTCTCCGTCCTTCTCATATACATCTTCGACCGGGATTGCGTCCAGCGTACCGCTGTCGGCCTTCTGCCCGCCGCCTTCCGGCACGAAAGCCGTTTCGGTCAGCCTGACAAGAAATCGGCCGTCCGACGGTACACAGGAGACGACCGTGGTTTGAAACCAGAATTGATATGCGTCATTTTCGTAAAGTTTTTTTGTCATATTGCCTCTTTTTTCATCATCATATTCGCTCATGCATATAGTATAACGAAAACAAATGAAAAAAGCAAGGGAGAAAACCATGAACCTTTCCGAACTCGGAATCGGCGATACGGCTACCGTACTTTCATTGCGGCTTGCCCGCCCGGCCAAACTTCGATTGATGGAAATGGGCTTGTTGCCGGGAACCACCGTCACCTTGGAACAAAGGACCCCTTTCGGGGATCCGCTGGTCATCGGGTTTTGCGGTTATCGGCTTGTCCTGACCCGCGCCGACGCGGCGGCCGTCCGTGTTCGTCCGCAGGCGCTTTCGACGGCCGGCACTCCCTGAAAAACGGGAAAAATCAAAAAACGCGGTCATCCCGCGCTTTTTGTAAATTTCCTCACAGGGAGAGGAGCGATGTGGCGATACTGAAATAAACCACCAGAGAGATTGCGTCCACAAGAGTGGTGATGATCGGGCTGGCCATGACCGCCGGGTCGAAACCCAAACGTTTGGCCAGAATCGGCAAGCTGCAACCAATCAGTTTGGCGGCAAGAATCGTCACCAAAAGCGAAAGGCTGACCACCAGTGCCACCATGGGGGTAATGGCGCGGTTGTGGAGCAACAATCCGTCCACCAGCATGATTTTAACGAAATTTACGGCAGAAAGCGTAATTCCGCAAAGAAACGAAACGCGCAATTCCTTATACATCACGCGCAACACATCAGCCAGGCGGATATCTCCGAGAGAAAGTCCGCGGATGACGGTGACCGAGGCCTGACTGCCGGAATTTCCGCCGGTGTCCATCAACATCGGAATAAATGACGTCAGAATCACCGAGGCAGCCAACGCGCGTTCAAAGGACGTGATAATCATCCCCGTAAAGGTCGCGCTGACCATCAGGATCAGCAACCACGGAATGCGCGAACGGAATATCTCAAACGGTGACTTATGAAGATACGACTTTTCGCTGCCCGGCGTGATAGCGGCCATTTTGGCAAAGTCTTCTTCCGTCTCTTCGCTGATAACGTCCATCGCGTCATCGATCGTGATAATACCGACCAATCTGCCGTCATTATCAACGACGGGAAGGGCCAGAAATTTATATTTGTCGAAAAGACGCGCCACCTGTTCCCTGTCGTCGTGCGTATGCACGGTCACAATATCCTCTTCCATGATATCTCCGACGCGCGCATTCAGCGGAGAGGTCAGCAGGGTCTTGGCCGAAACGATGCCGATCAGCACACGATAGGCATCGGTGACATAACAGGTATAGATTGTTTCTTTGTCAATGGCAACGCTGCGGATATGATCAAACGCTTCCGCAACCGTCATGTCGGCTTTGAGACGGACGTATTCCGTCGTCATGATGCTCCCGGCGCTTCCGTCGGGATATTTGAGCAATTCGTTGACCGAGCGCCGCATATCGGGCGGGCAGTTGTTGAGAATACGACGGACAAAATTGGCCGGCATTTCTTCCACCAAATCTGCCGTATCATCCGAATATAATTCAGCCAGCACCTGCCGCAATTCAAAGTCGCTGAAAGAATCGATCAGCGTCTTCTGCTCGTCGGCCGTCATTTCAACCAGCACCTCGGCGGCCAGTTCTTTCGGAAGCAGACGATAAATCAGAATCTGCTCCTCAGTGTCAAGTTCTTCAAAAAGTTCCGCAATATCGGCGGCTTTTTCATGTTCAATGCGCCGGCGGAGGGCAAGAAGTTTCTTTTCCTCTAAATCCCGGCGTACCTCCTCAAGGAGGGTGAAATTTTCTTCCTGCATAACGATCTCCCTTTCCTGTTCAGTATGAAGCAAAAGGGCGATAACAAACCGAAAAAGGCGACAGGATCAGCCCTGCCGCTTTGTTTTGCAGGACTTACCGTATATTCCGAAAGGTGCGACGCGAAAAAAGATCCCGCCGCACTGACTTCGCCCGACCGGAACGCTACCGCCGGATATACTACCGCATAGATCCATTCGTATCATCACCTTTCCGTTTGCTTTTTCCGGACATCCGGCGAACCGCCAAACGTCACAACCGTTATGAGTATATCACAGTCTGCGGCGTTTGTAAAGACCTAATTCCCGTCCTTTTGCAAACCGGCGCGGCGCGCCATCGGGGAACGGCCGCCAAGCGGCGAAAAAGCGCAAGCAAAACGGCAGAAAACGGGGAGCGCAAAAGAGAAAAAGGCGGCGCTTTCGACAGAATTTGCGCAATCCGACGGGTTCGCCGGAAAGTTCCTCTTGACAAAACCCGAAAATGCGATAAGATAAAAGGAGCCGGACCCGGCGTGTGAGTTCGTAACCATCCTCACAGAAAACAAAACTAAGGAGCAACATCATGAAGACCCGCAAACTCACCCGCGGCGCGCTGATCGCCGCCCTGTACGTCATCCTGACCTTTCTTTCTTCTCTTGCAGGCCTCTCGGGGCAGGGGCTGATCCAGTTCCGTTTTTCCGAGGCGCTGGCCGTGCTTCCCTGCTTCTGCCCGGAGGCTATCGGCGGACTGTTTATCGGTTGCCTGCTCTCCAACCTGCTGACCGGTGCGCACATAGCCGATATCCTGGTCGGCAGTTTTGCCACCCTGCTCGGCGCGGCCGGCGCTTACGCTTTGCGGAACCGGCGTTTTCTCGCACCTCTCCCGACGGTTTTTGCCAATGCGTTGTTGGTTCCGCCCGTTTTGGTCTTTGCTTACGGAATGAGCGAGGCATACTGGCTCCTCTCGCTCTTTGTACTGACGGGCGAAATGGGAACGGCCTATCTGCTCGGCGAATTGCTTTGGCCGTTTCTTGAAAATAATCGTCACGTTTTCTTTACATAATACGCAAAAACGGGGATTACGCTATGAAAGAAACCACTCTCTGCTATATTGAGCAAAACGGCTCTTATCTCCTTTTGCACCGCGTCAAAAAAGAAGCGGACGCAAATCGTGGGAAATGGATCGGTATCGGCGGGAAGATTGAAAGCGGAGAAAGCCCGGAAGATTGCCTGTTGCGGGAGGTGCGGGAAGAGACCGGCCTGACGCTCACCCGCTACCGTTATCGGGGGAAAATCTTTTTTGAGAGCGACGAATATCCGGCCGAGCTGATGCATCTTTACCAGGCGGACGGATTTTCCGGCGAGATCATGACCGACTGCCGGGAAGGAATTCTCGCATGGGTCGGGAAGGAAAAAATCGCTTCCCTGCCGATGTGGCAGGGCGACCGGATCTTTCTCGATCTCCTTCTGACCGACGAGCCGTTTTTCGTACTCCGCCTGCGCTACCGGGGAGAAGAGCTGGACGACGCCACGCTGAACGGAAAACCGCTCCCCACCCGCTGATTTCGCCGTCCGGGGCCAACAGGAACGTCAATCGGGTGCGCAGAAGGCAAAACGCAAACGACAAAACGGGAAAGATAAAACGAAAAAACAAAACGCAAACGACAAAACGAAAAAGACGCGACAAAAAAGGACCGCCCGAAACAGGACGGTCTTTTGTGTTTGATCTGCGATTATTTTCCGAGTTCGCGCGTCCGGCGATAGGCTTCTGCAACCGCCTGCATGACAGACGCGCGAAAAGCGCCCGATTCAAGGGCGGCCACCCCGGCAATCGTACTGCCGGCCGGACTGCACACGGCATCCTTCAATTCGGCAGGGGAAGCGTCCGAAGCCAGTGCCAGTGCCGCGCTGCCGAGAACCGTTTCAGCCGAAAGACGGCGCGCGTCAGCGCGTGAAAGACCGCAGGCTACCCCGCCGTCCGCCAGTGCTTCCAGAAAAAGAAAGACATAAGCCGGCCCGCAACCGGACAACGCACAGCCGGCGTCAATCAGTTGTTCGGGCAATTTATGGAGTTCTCCCGCCTTTCGCATCATGGCGAGAAAATCTTTTTCCTGTTCTTCCGTCACAGGGTCCGCAAGGGTATACAGAATGCTCCCTTTTCCGACCGACACGGGCGTGTTGGGCATGATCCGGATCAGAGGCACTGCCCCCAGCTTTTCTTCTATGGTCGCAAGCGGAACCCCCGCCGCCATTGAAACAAAAACCGGGGCGGGCGACGGCAAAAGGCCAAAAATCGCCGTAAGAACACCGGGCAGGACCTGCGGCTTTACACCGAGAAACACATAATCCGACCTGCGGACAAGTTCTTCCGACGTGCAGACATTCGCATGCAGTTCGCCGGCGAGGGCCGTGGCTCTTTCTTTGTTTCTGTCACACAGGAGAATTTCAGCGGCCGGACAGGCGGCACGCACCGAAACAGCCAGTGCGCCTCCCATGTTGCCGCAACCGAGAAAACCGATTTTCATATTTGTCCTTTCTGCCGGGAACCGGCACCGTCAATCAGGCAATCTGCTCGTTTGCCCGTCTCCCCGGATTGTGGGTTTGCGCCAATCAGGCAATCAGCGCGTTTGCCCATCTCCGCGAATGATATATTTGTAGGAAGTAAGCTCGCAAAGCCCCATCGGCCCGCGGGCATGCAGTTTCTGCGTGGAGATGCCCATTTCGCAACCGAGGCCGAATTCGCCTCCGTCCGTGAACCGGGTGGAAACGTTATGATAAACCGCCGCGCTGTCCACTTCCTGCAAAAAGCGGGCGGCCGTCTCTTCATCTTGGGTGATAACCGATTCGCTGTGTCCGGTGGAATGTGCCGCAATGTGGGCAATCGCCGCGTCGGTATCGGGAACCACCCGCACCGCCAGAATATAATCCAGGAATTCGGTATCAAAGTCCTCGGGGCCGGCAGGCGTGCCGGGGATCAGCGCGGCAGCTTCCGGGCAGAGACGAAGCTGCACCGGCGTAAGCCCGGCGGCGGCCCGGCGGACGACCAACGCTTCCCGGAGGGCGGGGAGAAAGACCGGCGCAATCTCCCGGTGAACCAGGCAGACTTCTGCGGCGTTGCAGACAGACGGCCGGCTCGTTTTGGCGTTTTCGACGATACGGCATGCCATGGCAAGGTCGGCGGCGCGATCCACATAGATATGGCAGATCCCCGTTCCCGTCTCGATACAGGGAACCGTCGCCTTTTCAAGGCAGGTGCGGATGAGCCTGGCACCTCCGCGCGGAATGAGAAGATCGATATACCCGTTCCCGCGCATAAGTTCCTCGGCTCCCGCGTGGGAAGTATCTTCCGGCATAGAAACCAACGCTTCCGGTAAGCCCGATCGGCGCAGGCCGTTCCGGATGGCGCGTACCACCGCCGAAGAAGTACGGAAGGCTTCGCGTCCGCCACGCAGAATACAGGCGCTCCCGGCTTTCAGGGCCAGCGCGGCGGCATCTGATGTGACATTCGGGCGGCTCTCGTAAATAATTGCAATCACGCCGAGCGGAACCGAAACGCGTTCGATACACAGCCCGTTCGGCCGTTTGACCGAAGAAATGACCCGGCCGACGGGGTCGGGCAGGGCGGCCACGGCGCGGATGCCCTCTGCCATGCCTTCCAGCCTCTTTTCGTCCAAACGCAGACGGTCCAGCATCACCTCGCCGATTTTCCCGCGCGCCGCTTCAAGATCGGCCGCATTTTCCGCAAGGATTTCCCGCCCGGCCGCAAGGACCGAATCCGCGATGGTATGCAGAAGCGCGTTCTTTTCTTCCGCCCGCAGACCGCAAAGACGCGGCGCGGCCGCCTTGGCCGCCTGCATGATTTCAAGCGTTGTCATGTCCTGCCCTCGCTTTCTTCAAAAATCGGGTTCCGACCGGCTTTCCTTCCACAATATCGTAAAGATTTTCGGGTTCGGCCCCGTTGGCGATCACCATATCGATTCCGGCGGCATTGACGCGGCGGGCGGCGGTCAGTTTTGTGTGCATTCCGCCGGTGCCGAGCGATGTACCGCTTCCGCCGCCCAGGGCGAGAATCTCTCCGTTGACTTCCGGAACGACCGAGATCAGACGGGCGGCGGGGTCTTTATGCGGATCGGCATCATAAAGCCCGTCAATATCGGAGAGCAGGATCAGAAGATCGGCTTCCGCATTCACCGCCACGATCGATGCCAACGTGTCGTTATCGCCGATTACGATCTCTTCGGTGGCAACCGTGTCGTTTTCGTTCACGACCGGCAACGCCCCCAGTTCCAGCAAGCGCCGCACGGTGTTCTGGAAATTGCGGCAACGGTCTTCATGGTCAAAATCGCTCCCGGTCAGCAAAATCTGCGCCACGGTATGGCGATATTCGGCAAACAACCGGTCGTATGTATACATCAGCTCGCACTGCCCCACTGCGGCGGCGGCCTGCTTGGTCGGGATATCGGTCGGGCGGGTCGGGAGCGAGAGTTTGCCGACGCCCATCCCGATTGAGCCGGAAGAGACGAGAACAATCTCATGGCCGGCATTTTTCAAGTCGCTCAGCACACGGCAGAGCGATTCCACCCGGCGCACATTCAAGTGCCCTGTCGGATATGTGAGGGTGGAGGTTCCGACCTTGACGACAATACGCATATTTTTCCCTTTCGGCGGTATTCTATAAGCGGCTGGCAAAGAGAGTCCGCCGGTTTCTTTCCAAAAATAATATTTTACATAATTATATCTGTTCCGGCCCTTTCTGTCAAGTCCTGCGCGGAAAAAACCGCCTTCGCGCGGAAAAGAGCGCCTTGACAGGAAGCGGCGGGAGAGGTAGAATAAAGCCGATAGATTTCCGGGAAGAAAGGAACCGCCATGACAGAAAGAAAAAATGCCAAAGAGAGCGAACGCTGGGACCTCACCGCCATATACCCCGATGACGCGTCCTTCCTCGCCGCCGCCCAAAACCTGCGCGCGCTGATCGCCGCCTACCCCGAAAACCGCGAGACGATGACAAAAAGCGGCGAAGGACTTTTTCGTGCGCTGGAACAGAACACCGCCATTGAACGTCTGCTCAGCCGCCTATACGAATATGCCTCGCTCTCCTCTGACTTAGACAAGGGAGACAACGCCGCGCTTGCCCGGCTGGAACGCGTCCGGAACCTCGGAGACGAAGCCGTGGCCGCCACCTATTTCCTCGCCCCCGTCCTCACCGGGATTCCCGAAGCCGAACTGCAATCCTTCTTTGCCGGATATCCGGCACTGGACGCATACCGGCGACAGATTGCATGCATAAGGCGTTACCGGCCCCATATGCTGAAAAAATCCGAAGAAAAACTGTTGGCCGGGCTTCAACCGGCCCTCCATTCCCAGTCCGAGATTCACTCGGTCTTTTCAAACGCCGATCTGCGTTTCGGCACGGTGAAAAACGAACGCGGCGAACGGGTGCGGCTGACATCCGCCGCTTATATCCCGCTTTTGATGTCCGCAGACCGCAATGTGCGCCGCGCCGCCTTTCGCACCCTCTATAAAACCTATCGGCAGTTCGGCAATACCTTTGCCGCATTGATGAACGCCCGCATAAAAGAACAAGTCACGCTTTCGTCTCTCCGCAGATTTCCCGACAGCCTTACCTGCTCGGTTTTCGATGATGAAGTGACCCCGGCCGTCTACCACACGCTGATCGACACCGTCCGGAAAAATCTGGACCCGCTTTTCGATTACTATGACCTGCGGCGCGAAGTACTCGGCCTCGACCGCGTGCATCTTTACGATGTTTATGCCCCGCTGATTCCCGACTGCGACCGCTCCTATACCTATGCGGAGGCGGTGGAAGAAGTGTTGGAGACCGTCCGCGTTCTCGGGGCGGAATATCAAAGCACGCTGGAACGCGGGTTGAAGGAAAAGCGATGGGCGGACGTATATCCCGGGCCGGGAAAACGGAGCGGCGCATACAGTGCGGGATGTTACGATACGGAACCGTATATCCTCTTGAACTTTATGGGCAAACTCGATGACGTTTCGACCCTCGCGCACGAAGCCGGCCACTCGATGCACACCTGGCTTGCCAACGCGTCAAACTCCCCGCAAAACGCCGGGTATACCATTTTTGTGGCCGAGGTCGCTTCAACAGTCAACGAACTGCTCTTCACCCGTCGGCTTCTCCGGAATGCCGCCGACAAGGCGGAAAAACTCGCCCTGCTCAATCAACTGATGGAGACCTATAAAGGAACGCTCTACCGGCAAACGATGTTCGCCGAATTTGAACTTTCCATGCACACGCTGGCCGAAGCGGGCGAACCGCTGACAGCCGCCCTGCTCTGCGACCGGTATTACCAACTGGTGCGCGACTATTTCGGCCCCCGCGTGGTCTGTGACCCGGCCATCGCCTGCGAATGGATGCGGATTCCGCATTTTTACAATTGCTTCTATGTCTACAAATACGCCACCTGTATTTCCGCCGCCTCCGCCATCGTCAAGCGGATTGAAGAAGAGGGAGACGCTTACGTGCCGCAGTATCTTTCATTTTTGAAAGCGGGCGGCTCGGTTTCCCCGGTTGAGAGCCTGCGCCTGGCCGGTATCGACCCGGAATCCCCGAAGACCGTGGAAGACGCCGTGCGCGATTTTGCGGATGCCGTACAAGAATTCCGCAGGCTCTTCCGGGAAGGCTGAACCCGAATTTTTCCCGTCCTGCATATTTTCTCCCCTTTCTGCGCATACTGCCAACAACGAAAAAGAAAGGGAGAACCACCAAATGACATTGACCGAAAAAGAAAAAGGCCTTCTGAAAGACCTCCGCAACCAGGAGCAACTCTGTATCGGGAAATACGAAAAATATGCGCAGGACGCAAAGGCCGAGGAACTGAAATGCCTGTTCGGCGATCTCAAATCCACAGAAGAAGCGCATCTGCGCTCAATCGACAGCCTGATGAACGGCACTGTTCCGACAGCCCCCGATACGATCAGCGGCTCCGACAACACGCATACTGCTACCGTTTCGTACCAAAACGAGAGCGACCGCCAGAGTGACGCGTTTCTCTGCCGGGATATGCTGGCAACGGAAAAACATGCCTCCGCCCTCTATAACACCAGCGTTTTTGAGTTTTCCGACCCCGCCGCGCGGAAACTGCTGAACCATATCGAAGCCGAGGAACAGCAACACGGCGAAAAACTCTACGCCTATATGAGCTCCAACAATATGTACAACTGAACCGAAAGCGTAAGCCGAACGCAAAGCGTAAGCCGAACGCAAGGCGTAAGCCGAACGCAAAGCGTAAGCTGAACGCAAAGCGTAAGCCGAACGTAAAGCGCAAACGGGATTGACGGCCGAACAAGCCCGATACGCCCGGGAAGCGCCATGCGCTTTGCGTTTGCCGGTGCGCCGGCCTCGTTGTTTGCCGGGGCCGGCGGTATTCTCTCCCGGGGGCCGGGTAATAAATCCTATCTCCGCGTTCCGAAAAAGGGGCTGCCGACCGGCAGCCCCTTCGCTTTGATTCAGGTTCTTTTTTGCAGAACGTCTGTCGTTGCACGTCTGCTCCGGGCGGACGGGCCGCGGGAGAGCTTCTTCCGCTCTCATTCTCCTGCGCGCGGCAGGCATGCGCGCCGACAGAGGACAAAGGACCCGGGCCGGGTTTCACGGGTGGTGATTATTGTTTCCGGAAAAGTCCTTTGATCTTCGCGCCGAGAACTTTGAAGAAGTTGCCGATTGCCGTAAAGCCTTTCTTCAATATAGCGCCCAAATCTGCAAAAGTCTTTTTCTTGACGGCAAACCAAAAGATTGCAAATCCGCCAAGCCCTGCGACCGCCGCCGAGCCGATGACGATACCCGCAATCGCTCCGTCCGAAAGTCCGTCCTTTTTAGCAGGCGGGGTGATTTCGCCACCGCCCGAAGACTTATCTTCATATACAGCCGTTAGGGTTGTTTCTCCCGATACTGTAAATTTATAACTCTTTTCGGTGCTGACGGTTTTTCCGCTTGCGTCTTTCCAGCCTTTGAATACTTTGTCTTCTTTATCTTCTGCCGTTACGGTTACTTCATCGCCTTCTTTATACGTTCCTGCGCCCGTGCCGCTTTCGACTTTGATTTCAATCGACGGAGCCGCTTCTATATCTCTGAAATGCGCTTGGATTGTGATTTCTCTTGCAGGCATTTCAAAGGTTGTTTTAGAACTTGTCGCTCTTGCAAACTCGATAGTTACGCCAGCCGTTTCGCAAGTCCATTTGTCAAAGACTTTTCCTTCCTTTGCAGGGTTTGCGATTATAGTCACGGTTTCACCGGCTTTTGCAACTTCTTTGTCTTTCGTGCCGTCCACAACAACTATACCGTACTTTACAACGCTCAAGTAGGTTGCCTTAAAGGTTACGTTTCCGGCAGGCATTTGGAAAGTTAGCGTTGATTTTGCCAAATCTTCATCGGACAACGTAATTCCCGTAACTTCCCACTTGTCAAAGTACATATCGGTTGCAGGGGCATTTGCCGTCACGGTCACTTCCTCTTGATATTTTGCCGTTGTCGCGCTTGCCGTTCCGTTTGTGACGGTAACTTGGTAAACAACGTCTTTGTACGTTGCTTTCATTGTCACGTTACTTGCAGGCATTCTGAAAGTAACCGTCGATTTTGCCGAATCTTCGTCGGACAAGGTAATTCCCGAAACAACCCACTTGTCGAACTCTTTTCCCGTTGCAGGGGCATTTGCCGTTACCGTGATTTCGGCTTGATATTTTGCCGTAGGCGCGCTCGGCGTTCCGTTTGTTACCGTTATGTTGTAAATAATATCTTCAAACGTTGCCGTAAGCGTAACGTCGTTGTCGGGCATATTGAACGTGATTTCCTGTTGTGTAATCTGCGCCGTGTTGAGCACAACGCCGCTAAACGTCCAGCTTGCAAACGTTTTGCCTGTCGGCACCGTCACTTTTACTGTTACGGATGTTCCGGCAGCATACTTCCCTCCGCCGGTTCCGCCTACAACCGTAACGGAATTCAAAGCAACTTTCACTTCGACATAATCGCTTGCTTCGCTTGTGCCTGTTTCTTTATAGCGAACGTAATACGTTCCTTCGGCAAGTCCTGTTGTTGCGCCGTCCGCACAAGATTGGGGAGAAGTGAACGCCGTATCGGTGGAATATTCCATAGCGGCGGTCGTTCCCGTAATTTTACCGTCCTTTGCGCCGTCAGCCGACGGAGCAATGCCCGTGAGCCCCGTAGGCGGAGTTTTTGTGTCTTTGACTATTTCAAAACTGACGGTAACGGAGTTTGTTATATTATAGTTGCCTATTCCGTTGTCTTCGACAATCAAAGTTGCAGTGCCGACGTCCTTGTTGTTTGACGACACGCCCCTGTATTCCGAGCTGGGCAACTCAACGTTGCCGGTGGGCGTTATACGATACACTGTGTATTCGGGTTCGATGGTATAGCCTGAATATTTATACGTTGTTTTGGCAAGAGTCACCTCTATGGTAATGTCCTGTCTCTTTATTGTCCAAGGAATATTTCTCGGTTCGGTAGTTTCGTCCGACCACTTATACCCTTTTCTCAGCGTCACAACTGCCGTGTATTCACCTGCATCGGTATTTTTGTTGTTGCTGACGGTGTAGCCTTCGCCGTCCGTAAGTAACACTTTTTCTTCGCCGTCATAATCGAACTGCGTGACGGAAGGCACGGGTACGGTTATCGTTTCGCCCGACACAATGCTGAAATCAACCTTGTTTTTATTCGGGTCTATGGTGATGTCGTACTCTCCCGTGACAAGATACTGTTCGGGGATTTCGATGTATGCACGCACAGTCTCCACGCTTTCGGGCGTGCCGCTGATTGCAATGGTAAGGCTTGTTGCGCCTGCTTCGACTTTGGTTTTGATTTTTGCAACCAACCCCAAAGGCATATTCTTAAACCAAGAGGTCACGTCGGTGTTTTGTGCAATTTCGGTAAAGGTGTCCCCTGCCAACGTGACGGTGAACTCGCTCTCCTCGATGGCATAGCCTTTCATCCCTCCAACGTTGACGTCGCTCGTCGTTGCCGTGCCTGCTCCTTCGCCGTACACAAACCGTATTATCTTCAAATCATCGTTATATTCCGTTCTGTACAAGTAAGCGTCGCCGTCATGGGATGACTGCGAATCTTTCCTTCCATATTCGGCTTTCGTCTTCTCTCCGAGTTTTATGTGTTCAACATAATAGAACTTCTGGCATGGCGAATTGATGGTAACACTTCCGCCCTTGCTAAGATCAAAAGTGCTAAGGTAAGCGTGCCAAACTTTTGGATCTTCTTTGATCGGATTTATCAATCGCACGACGGACGCGCCTTTTATAAACACCAGATTCGTCGATTCCGACGAGGTTCCCGAGATGCATGAGCGCGATTCAATATGAACGTCGCTATCAAATATGTTCAGCTTGGCAGAATAAATCTTAATACCCGCTATTGATCCTTGGGGACGTTCGCTTGTAAATCCTAAAGTAGAAATATATAACTTGCTTTTTTCTATCGTTACGCTCGTTGCAGAAGAGGTTGAATAATTTACGATAATTCCTTGCTCGGCGTCAACTATGCTTACGTCGGCGTTCTTTATCTCGCAATCGTAAAAGGATTCTATTCCTGCGCCTTCGTTAGGCATTTTTATAGTGAGTTTTCCTCCGGATATTTCTATTCTTCCACCGCTCCCATTTTTATTTTCTGCATAAACTCCCTTGGCTTCATTCTCCAGCGCAAACTTCACCGGGCAAGTATGTTCTATATTTTTTGTACCCGTTCCCGAAAGTTTAATATTGCCGTTTTGAGAATAAATTCCGTACACAACCTTATTCGTGTTGCCATACACGGTATTGTTGTACTTGCTGCGGCATTTGATGTCCAGGTTTGCTTTTCCGTCAACGGTGATATCGTTAGCGGCAAAAATACCGCAAGTAAAACCGTTTGAAATCAAATTTACGTTGACGTTAATCTCTCCGTTGATCGTCAGGTTTTTGGCGTATAAGCCGTAAAGTGCTTTGCCGTATTCGGTGGTAATTTCGTCACCCGCACCGCTTATATCTATATTGATATTGAGCGTTCCATTGCCCGTAACGGTAAGATTGCCTGCGGCATACACGCCGTATTGATTCTCGGTTACGGTGCTGTCGTTCAGCGTTATGGTATTCGTAGTTCCGGGTTCAAGTTTTACCGTAATGTCATTGTCCGCGGTGAACCTTATAACTCCGCCGTTATATCCTTTTAGCATCAGCGTTTTGCCGTCGGCGGAATAAGCATAAGTTCCGTCGGAGGCGGTTATATCGCCTGTGCCGTCAATGATAAGTCCGCCTGTCGTTCCCGTTCCGCCTTCCGCATAAACCGTACTCGTCGGGCTTGCAACTCCTATGCCGAGCATAAGCGCAAGGCAGAACGCTATGCCGAGAATAAGAGCTGCTATCTTTGCTTTATTCATCTTGCTTTGCGTCATTTTTATCTCTCCTTATCGGAATTTTGGATATGCTTTGTATCGCGGGGAATGCACCGGGAGTATTTTGCCGGCCCGATTGTTTTTTCGGGCCGGGGTCACTTCATTCACGGGTGGTGATTATTTTTTCCGGAACAGTCCTTTGATCTTCGCGCCGAGAGCTTTGAAGAAGTTGCCGATTGCCGTAAAGCCTTTCTTCAATATAGCGCCCAAGTCCGCAAAAGTCTTTTTCTTGACGGCAAACCAGAAGATTGCAAATCCGCCAAGCCCTGCAACCGCCGCCGAACCGACCGCAATACCGGCAATCGCACCGCCCGAAAGTCCGTCCTTTTTAGCAGGCGGGGTGATTTCGCCACCGCCCGAAGACTTATCTTCATATACAGCCGTTAGGGTTGTTTCTCCCGATACTGTAAACGTATAACTCTTGTTTGAGCTTACGATTTTTCCGCTTTCGTCCTGCCAGCCAACGAACTCTTTGCCTTCTGCCGGCTCGTTTGCGGTAATAGTTACGCTGTCGCCTTGGGTATAAGTTCCTGCGCCCGTTCCGCCTTCGACTTTGATTTCAACGGACGGTTTGTCGTCAACAGCTCTGAAATGCGCTTGAATCTTAATGTTGCTTGCAGGCATCGCAAAGGTTGTTTTAGAACTTGTCGCTCTTGCAAACTCGATAGTTACGCCCGCCGTTTCGCAAGTCCATTTGTCAAAGACTTTTCCTTCCTTTGCAGGGTTTGCGATTATAGTCACGGTTTCACCGGCTTTTGCAACTTCTTTGTCTTTCGTGCCGTCCACAACAACTATACCGTACTTTACAACGCTCAAGTAGGTTGCCTTAAAGGTTACGTTTCCGGCAGGCATTTGGAAAGTTAGCGTTGATTTTGCCAAATTTTCATCGGACAACGTAATTCCCGTAACTTCCCACTTGTCGAAGTACATATCGGTTGCAGGCGCGTTTGCCGTTACGGTCACTTCCTCTTGATATTTTGCCGTAGGCGCGCTCGACGTTCCGTTTGTTACCGTTATGTTGTAAATAATATCTTCAAGCTTTGCCGTAAGCGTAACGTCGTTGTCGGGCATAGTGAAGGTAATTTCTTCCTTTTCAAGCTCGGCGGCAGGAAGGGATATTCCGGTACACAACCACTTGACAAACTCTTTGCCCGTAGGAACGATAACTTTTATCGTAACGGTTTCGCCGCTCTTACATTTATTGACTTTTTCGCCCGCGCCGTCCGTAACGGTAACGGTGTTATCCATAACTTTTACGGTTGCGTAATGGCTCGGCTCTGCCGTTGCGGTTGCTTTATAGCGAACGTAATAAATTCCTTCGGCAAGTCCGGTTGTTTCAGTATCCGTACAAGGGTTAGGTGACGTGAACGCCGTATCGGTGGAATATTCCATATCGGCGGTCGTTCCCGTAATTTTACCGTCGCTTCCGCCATCGGTAGTCGG
>CAKSAC010000005.1 GCA_934434925.1 uncultured Eubacteriales bacterium
CTCGCCGGCAACGCCCGCCATAAAAAAAGGGCGGCCGCTTGCGCGATCCCCTTTGTCTTTGAAAAACCGTCTTCGTTTCGGTGATACCCCTTTTGTTTTCTCCAAAGCACCGCCGCTCCCTTCCGCCGAAGAAAACCTTTCCGCCAAAGAAAAATGCCTTCCGCGAAGGCATCGGCATATCCCCCAAAAAAGCGAAGTCTGTCTTTTCCCGAAAGCAAACCCCGGCCTCCCTCGGGTAAAGAGTGTTCTTCCTCAAAACGAAAGGCTTACTTTTTTCGCTGAGTTATACCGCAAAAACGCCGTTTCCCGTCTGCATGCGCATTTGCTCCGGCACACTTTTGCCACCCGGTACTTGGAGAACGGCGGGAATATTTACGGGTTGCAGGCCATTCTCGGTCATACATCGCTGGAAATGTGCAAGCGGTATCTCCATATTTCCGCAACAAGGATCTGCGCGGATTTTCAGGAATTTTCGCCTTTGGATAATATTAAAAGTGGAGAGTAGCTGACTACTCTCCAAGCTGGTGCTCCTGCGGAGACTCGAACTCCGGACACCTTGATTAAAAGTCAAGTGCTCTACCATCTGAGCTACAGGGGCAATCACACGCCACATTATGATAGCACAGGCGGCGACATTTGTCAAGGGATTTTTGAAACTTTCTCGGTCTTTCTTTGAAAAAAGGCACCGCAGTCGATTGCCTTTCAGGAAGAAAGCGAATAAATTCAGAAAAATATCCTGCGCGGGAACAAAAAACACCGTTGCGCGACAACCGGAACAGTATGAAAAAAGGAGGCTCGCTTGCTTTTGCGCAGATATACCTGAGCCATTCCGCGCTCTGCCGGGGCGGCTTGCGTTGCGGGTACGGGCTTGACCGGGGAAAAAGGGGGGCGCGGGCTTGGCCGAGCGTGAGGCCGGGGGGTGCGGGTTTTGACGGATGGACTATGCCGCTGGGCCGGCTTGCCGGGGGTGTTCCACGGAAAAGCATTCGGGCGGGGGTCTGCCGGGGCGGCTTGCATTGCGGGCGCGGGCTTGGCCGGGGAAAAAGGGGGGCGCGGGCTTAGCCGGGGAAAAAGCGGGCGTGGGCTTGGCCGGGGTGCGGGTTTTGACGGATGGACTATGCCGCTGGGCCAGCTTGCCGGGGGTGTTCCACGGAAAAGCATTCGGGCGGGGGCGGCTTGCGTTGCGGGTACGGGCTTGGCCGGGGAAAAAGCGGGCGCGGGCTTGGACGGAAAAAAAGGGGGGCGTGAGCTTGGCCGTGGTGCGGGTACCGTTAAAACCCGAATATCCCGCCGCGGAAAAGAGAAGATTCAATCTTCAAGAGCCGATTATACTTGGCTACCCGTTCGCTCCGGCAGGGAGCGCCCGCCTTGATAAGCCCACCGCCTGCCGCGACGGAAAGATCGGCAAGAGTCGTATCCTCGGTTTCACCGGACCGATGTGACAAAATATAACGATAGCCGTTTCGCGAGGCGGTATCGATCACCCGCCATGTCTCGGTCAGGGTTCCGATCTGATTCGGTTTGATGAGGATAGCATTGGCGGCATGAACGCAAATCCCGTGTTTCAGGCGCTCTTCATTGGTCACAAACAGATCGTCTCCGACCAGCATCACACGGTCGCCGACGGCGCGGGTCAGCGCGCTCCAACCCGAGAAGTCTTCTTCCCCGAGTCCGTCTTCCAAAGAGAAAATCGGATATTTCTCTATCAATTTGCTCCAATAAGCAATCAGTTCTTCCCCGGAACAGCGTTTGCCGCTTTTCGGAAGAAGATAGCCCTCTCCTTCGGGGGCCGCCCATTCTCCTGCGGCGGCATCCAGGGAAATCCGCACCCGGTCTGTGTCGTATCCGGCGCGACGGATCGCTTCGCACAGCAGTTCCAGCGCCGCTTCCTCTCCGTCCAGATCGGGGGCGTATCCGCCCTCATCCCCAACCGCCGTGGACAGGCGCTGTTCACGCAGGATCGAGCCGAGCGTATGGTAAATCTCGCTCCCCATGCGCAATGCCTCCGTAAAGCTCTCCGCTCCGACCGGCACCAGCATAACCTCCTGTATATCCAGGTTGTTATCGGCATGGGCGCCGCCGTTCAGTAAATTCATCATGGGAACCGGCAATCGGCAGGCACGCGCGCCGCCGAGATAAGCAAACAGCGGAATCCCCAGTGCGCAGGCTGCGGCGCGGGCGGCCGCCAGTGAAACCGAAAGAATCGCGTTTGCCCCGAGTTTGCTCTTATCCCGCGTTCCGTCCAACAGGATCATGGTTTCGTCCAGTTCCGTCTGAGCGAATGCGTCCATGCCTGAAATCGCCGGAGAGATTATTTTGTTGACATGATAGACCGCTTCCAGCACGCCGCGGCCGCCGTAACGTGCCGAACTGCCATCCCGCAATTCCAGCGCCTCATATGTGCCTGTGGAAGCGCCCGACGGCACACAGGCCGTTCCCACACATCCGTTGCTGAGAAAAACCGTTGTCTCGACCGTCGGGTTCCCGCGGGAATCCAATATTTCCCGTGCGCCGGCGCGCACGATTTGTATTTTACCCATTCTGTTCCTCCTTATCAGGATACAGTCAGTATGTCCCGGAAAAGCCGGACGCATACCGGGAACGGCGACACCGCTCCTTACATATACTGGAAGGAATCTATCGTTCAAGGAGGTACTGATGAAAATTTACCGTGCCGCCGCGCATGACTGTCTGCGTGACATCGCCCGCACGCTGGGGGTCTCTCCTCTCCGCCTTTCGGAAATCAACGGGCATCAACCGGACGATATTCTCGCGGAAGGGGAAGCCGTAACCGTACTGCCGGCCGCCTCTACCTATACCGTCAAAAAAGACGATGACCTGCGGGGAATCTCGCGCCGGTTTCATCTGCCGCTCTGCCGGCTCTACCAGCAAAACCCGTCTCTCGGCGGGCAGGAAAGCGTATACCCGGGACAAACGCTCACGCTTGCAACGGAGGATCAGCCCGAAGGGGCGCTGTCGGTCATCGGTTTTTCCTCTCCGGGCGACCTGGCATCGCTTCCCCGTATCCTTCCTTATCTGACCTATCTGGTTCTCTGCGGAGGAGGGGTCTTTGGCGAATACATATCCGCCCCCGGCACAAAAGAGGCCGTCCGGCAGGCGCGGGCGGCTTCGGTCATGCCGTTGCTCGGGATTTCGAGCGGGGACGGACTTCAGACAGCGGACGAAGAGCGTGAAGAACTGACGGCCCTGCTCCGTGACGCAAAAAAATGCGATGCCTTTGCCGAGCGGTTGATCAACGTGCTGAAAAACGAAGGCTACGGCGGCGTATATCTCGACTTTTCGTTTCTCCCGCCCGAAATCGAAGAATCCTATACCGCTTTTGTCATCTGGCTCCGCAGGCGTTTACGGGCGGCCGGCGGAATCCTCTTCATCGGACTTTGTCCGCGCGGAGAAAAAACGCTTTCGCTCTCCCCGGGGCAGAATTACGAACGGCTTGGGCGGGCGGCCGGCGGAATCCTGTTGCAGACCTATGACCTGCTTTCCCCCGGAGAGGGGCCGGCTCCCGTTTGCCCGGCAGACCGACTGGCCGACTGCCTTGCCTATGCCTCTGCCCGCATCCGACCTTCCAAACTCTTTCTCGGCCTTCCCTTCTGCGGCTCCTGCCACACCCTCGCCTCGCCGGAAAACACCACACATCCGGAACCCGAAGAAAGCCGCCGCCTGATTGCCGAAAACCGTGCGAAAATCTCCTTTGATCGGTTGGCACTTGTTCCTTACGCCGCTTTCTCCGAAAACGGACAGGAAAAAATCCTCTACTATGAAGATGCCGAAAGTCTCTCGGAAAAACTGCGCCTGGCCGCGCGTTATCGGGTGGCGGGAATCGGCCTCTATCCGCTCACCACCTGCGACCCCGCCATGCTTTCGACCCTCTGCGCCATGTTCCGTATCGTGAAGGGGTACGGTGGCTGACTTCCGGCCGGGAGCATACGCTTGCCGAAAGAGCGCTGTCCTTTTCGGAAAAATCGCCTCCTTTCGCGAAAAAATCGCCGTCCTTCTGCGGGAAAAGCGCTGTCCTTCGCAAAAAAACGCACAAAAGCCCCGCTGTGCAAAGGCGGGGCCTGTTTTGAGCGATTTGGGAAAAATCATTCTGCGGGTAACGAAAAGACCCGGAGACTGTTCTCATAGAGCCTTTCTGCGAGTGCGTCCGTACCCATGCCGTATATATCGGCCAATGTCGCAAGAATCAGGGGAAGCCGCCCCGAATGATTCAGTTCCCCGCGATAAGGGTCCGGGCAAAGATAGGGGCAATCTGTTTCAATCAAAACGCGTTCCGGCGGCAGAGAGGCCGCGACAGCCCGTACCCGCGCCGCATTCCGGAAAGTGACGGTTCCGGAAAAAGAGATATAATACCCGGCCGCGACCAGCTCCCGGGCGCTTTCGGCACTCCCGCTGTAACTGTGCAGAATCCCGCGTACCCCGGGAAACTCCGCAAGCGTTTTAAGAATATCGCCGTGCGCGTCCCGGTCATGGATCGATACCGGAACCGAAAGTCGCGCGGCCATGGCAAGCTGTTCACGGAAGAAGAAGAGCTGGCGGGCGCGATCGGTATCCTCGTAATGATAATCCAGACCGATCTCCCCGAGAGCCACCGCCCGCGAAGCGGGATCACAAAGAAGCGCCTCTGTTTCGGCCAGGGCGGCATCCGCGTCCGGAAGGTTCCGGCAATCGGTCGGGTGAATCCCGACGGCTGTCAGCATACCGGGATGACGGGCGGCCTGCGCGATTGCCAGGCGCGAAGTCTCGGGAGAGGTGCCGACATTCACGATATGGGGAACATCGCCCGAGAGAAGTGAGGTGATCAGTTCTTCGGTTCGGGTCTCTCCCAGTTCGCTTTTGAACCGCTCGTCCCAGTAATGTGCATGTGTATCGAAAAGACGCATCAGCGAATCCGTTCGCCAAGAGGGGTCTCCGGGTCCAAAAAGACTACACGCACCTGCTCTTCCCCGGAAGCAAGCAACATTCCGCGGCTCTCCACGCCGCAGAGCTTGGCGGGAGCGAGGTTGGCAACCACCACAACCGTCTTTCCGATCAGTTGATCGGGCGTGTAGAATTTTGCGATTCCCGACACGATCTGCCTCTTTTCATAACCGAGATCCACCTGCAATTTCAACAGTTTTTTGGCTTTCGGCACCGGTTCGCAGGAAAGGACGCGGGCAGCGCGTAATTCGACCTTTTCAAACGCCTCTATGCCGATCTCGGGCAGGCTTTCGGGTTTTTCGGTTTCGGCCGCTGCGGTTTTCCCGGCCGATTGCGCGGCTTGACGTTCTTCCAGGGCGTGGAAGAATGCGGCTTCGTCTACACGGGCAAAAAGCGTTTCCGCTTCGCCGAGCGGCTGTCCGGCTTTCAGCGAACCGAAAGAAGCGATCGTCTCATAGGCGGAAGCGTCGGTGCCGAGCTGTGCAAAGATTTTTTCGGCCGTGCCGGGCAGATACGGGGTCAGCACCACGGCGGCCACGCGGATGACTTCCAAGAGATTATAAAGAACCGTGCCGAGCCGTTCACGCTTTTTTGGGTCCTTGGCAAGCGCCCACGGCATCGTTTCATCAATATATTTGTTCGCGCGGCGGAGCATGGAAAAAATCTCTTCCAGCGAATCGGCCACATGGAAACTCTCCATCAGGGCGCGGCTCTTTTCGATGGCGGCGGCCACGGTGGCCTTCAAGTCGGCATCAGGCCCCTCTTCGCCTGCCGGAACGGGAATGACAGCGTCAAAATATTTCCGGGTCATGGCGTGCGTCCGGCTGACAAGGTTCCCGAGATTGTTGGCAAGGTCGGTATTGTACCGATTGATGACATTCTCATAGGTAATGCTGCCGTCCGTCGCATAAGGCATCTCGGCCAATGCGAAATACCGGACACCGTCAACGCCGAAATCGCGCGCCAGTTCATCGGCATAAATCACATTCCCGCGAGACTTGGACATTTTATCGGTACCGGAATTGAACCACGGATGACCGAAGACCTTTTTCGGAAGCGGAATATCCAGCGCCATCAGGATGATCGGCCAATAGATTGTATGGAAACGCAAAATATCCTTTCCGATCACATGGACGTCCGCCGGCCAGTACTTGCGGAAGAGTTCGGGTTGCGTTTTCAGCTCCGGGTCATACCCGAGCGCCGTAATATAGTTGGAAAGCGCGTCAATCCATACATAAATGACATGGTTATCGTCAAAAGGAACCGGGACCCCCCAGCGGAAAGAACTGCGCGAAACGCACAGGTCCTGCAAACCGGCAAGCAGGAAGTTGTTCAGCATTTCCTTCTTGCGCCCTTCCGGCTCGATAAATTCGACATGGTTTTCGATATAATCGATCAGCCGGTCGGCATACCGGCTCATGCGGAAGAAATAGGCCTCTTCACGGGTTTTCTGTACGGGGCGGCCGCAGTCCGGGCATACGCCGCTACTGATCTGCGTATCGGTAAAGAAGGCCTCGCAGGGCGTGCAGTACCAGCCCTCGTAAAATCCCTTGTAAATATCGCCTTTTTCGTAAAGTTTGCGGAAAATATTTTCCACGCTCTTCACATGGTAGTCGTCGGTCGTGCGGATAAATTTGTCGTAACTGGCCCCCATCAGATCCCAGATTTCCTTGATCTGCCCCGATACCATGTCCACATAGGCCTTGGGCGACATCCCCGCCTCATTAGCGAGAGTCTCGATCTTCTGACCGTGTTCGTCGGTTCCGGTAAGGAAGAATACATCCTTGCCCATCTGGCGCTGAAAACGCGCCACCGCGTCGGTCATGATCACCTCGTATGTGTTTCCGAAATGCGGCTTGCGCGAACTGTACGCAATCGCCGTGGTGATGTAAAATTTTTCTTTTTCCTGTGCCATGAGTGCCTCCTGATGAAAGAGTATTTATTTTGGCCCGGGCAAATGACGCAAGCAGAAATGCACTGTGCGCCGGGCGCGCCCGAGCAAGAAAACGGGATAAAGCGGAACAGCCGCCAGACCGGCCGTGAGAAAAACCAAAAGCAGGATCGGAACCCCCGCGAGAAAATAACGCAAGGTCTCCCGCGGGCAAGCCGAAAAGATACGGCGGGACATTTTGCGCGCATCCGTATAACCTACCTGCGGGAAACTGACAAGGATTGCCGGCAGGAACGCCCGCCGCGCCGCATCCCGCAGGCAAATCGGCAAAAAGGCCGCCCATGCCGCCAGTGCAGGGAAAAACCATAGGTTCCCGGAAAGCAAAAGCAGAACGAAGGGGGCAAGCCCCGCCGCCGGAAGAAGAAGGCGGACAGACTGCCCCAGTACATAAAGAACCGCTGCCCGATACCGGCCGCGCGAAAGGTAGAACAAAGGAAGCGCCGCAAGAGGGTCTTTCGCTCCGGTGACAGAGGCATGCGCATATGCGGAAAGACCGAGGTAAAAGGGGGCAAGCAGTACCGCCGAGAGAAAACCCGAAAAAAGAACCGTAACTCCCGCGACCGGCAGAATTCCGAACGCCCGCGCAAAAACCCGATAGCAACCGCCGGCCGCAAGCGTCAACGGTGCCGCCGAAAGCAAAAAGAACGAGCCAAGCAAAAGGCAGAACACCAACAAACGCAGAGACGAACAGGCTCGCTGATCGTCCGCGCCGGTTTTTTTGCGCCTTTTTGACAAGAAAAGACAAGTATCATTTACAAATCCTGCGGTATCTTCCATATTCCTCACCTCAAGGAAAGAATTCCCGCAAAAGGCGAAGATTATACGACCGGAAAGAAATTTCCACGCCGGCGAAAGACTTATTTCAGTATAGCACATCCGGCGGCATATTACAAGGTTTTTTCGGGAAACAGAAAATTTTTGTCGCAAGGCGGCCGGGATTGACTTTCGGTCTTTTTTTTGCTATACTACAAACGAATACGAAAGAAGGAGGCCGATATGCGCGAGTTTTTCCCGGCGGTGTACGGTAATCAGGAAGCCCGTGCCGCTCTGGCCTCTTCCCTCTTGCAAAACACCCTGCCGCACGCCCTGATCTTTGCGGGAGAAGGAGGAAGCGGCAAGCATTTGCTTGCCGGTGCGGTTGCCGCCGCGCTTTTGTGCGAAAGGGCGCAGGACCCCGGCGTTCCGCTCCCCTGCGGACTTTGCCGCAGTTGTCAAAAAGCGGCCGCAGGTCTTTCGCCTGATATTACCTTCCTGGAACCCGAAGAAGGCAAAAGCCGGATCACGGTGGATCAGATCCGTGCCATACGCTCCGATATGTATCTGGCCGCCAACGACGGCGACCGGAAAATCTATATCATCGGAGAGGCCGATGCCATGAATGCCGCCGCGCAAAACGCTCTCCTCGTCTCGCTGGAAGAACCGCCGGACGGCGTATATATCTTTCTGCTTTCCGAATCGCCCGAGGCACTGCTCCCCACCGTTCGGAGCCGCTGTCAGCTCCTGCGGATGCAGCTATTTGAACCCGACGCGCTCTCTGCCTGCCTTTCGGACCTTGAACCGCGCGCCGCGCGTTTGGCGAAGGAGTCTCCTGAAAAATACCGCCTCCTGCTGGAAGCGGCGCACGGACGCATCGGAGAGGCAAAGCGCCTGCTTTCCGCCCCGGCACTCGGGGTCGCCGTCAGGGAACGCGAACTCTGCGATGGCGTGTTGTCGGCCATCGGCGGGCGCTCCTACGCCGCCCTGTTTTCGGCTTTTTCGTCTTTCCCTGCCGATCGGCGGGAAAATCTTTCCGAGCTGTTTCGCCTGCTGTCCGACGGCGTGCGCGACCTGATTCTCCTGAAACGCGATGAAAATGTTCCGCTGACCTATTTTTACGACCGGGAACAGGCACTCCTGCTTTCCGAGGGGGTGGGGCTTCGCCGCCTGCTGCATTTTGCCGACGCACTGGGCAACGCCATCGGCGATCTTGACAGAAATGCAAACACTACTTTACTTTTACAGGATTTATGCGACACCGCACGAAAATTTTAGTATATTTTATCATTGAGGTTATAGAGATGAATGAAGAAAAAAGCATGAACGACACGACCCGCGAACCTCCTCGCGCCGGGGCGCTTCCCGAAGAAACGCAAGCCGCCCCCGAACAGACGGCCGACCGGATTTTCCCTGCCGGACAACCGCAAAACGCGGCCGGAAAAGACGGCGCGCCGACCGCCGATTTCTCTGACGGCGAAAAAGGAAACGACCCCGAAGAGACTGTCGAGATCGTGGGCGTGCGCTTCCGTTCGGCCGGGAAGTCTTATTATTTCAATCCGGGACGGCTGAAACTCCGCGTCGGCGATCCGGTCATTGTGGAAACCGCCCGCGGCATTGAGTTCGGCACGGTGAATATTGCAAACCGCCGGGTTCCGCTCAGCGCCGTCACGCCGCCGCTTCGTATTGTCATGCGGCAGGCCAATGAAAACGACCGCGAACGCAACCGCCGGAACCGGGAGCAGGAAATCGAGGCCGTCCGCATATGCCGGGAAAAAGCGGCGCGCCACAAACTTGAAATGGATCTTGTCAGTGCCGAATATACTTTTGACAATTCCAAGCTTCTCTTTTATTTCACAGCCGAAGGGCGTGTAGACTTCCGCGATCTCGTGCGCGATCTGGCCTCCACCTTCCATACCCGGATCGAACTGCGTCAGATCGGCATCCGGGACGAGGCAAAGTTCCTCGGGGGCCTCGGAGCCTGCGGCCGCCCCTATTGCTGTTCCACCTTCCTGCCGGATTTCACGCAGGTCTCCATCAAAATGGCCAAAGAGCAGAATTTCTCGCTCAATTCCGCAAAGATTTCCGGCGCATGCGGTCGGTTGATGTGCTGTCTGCGGTTTGAACACGAAAGCTATGAAGCCGCGCTGAAAACCACGCCGGGGATCGGCTCGCTTGTATCAACCCCGGAAGGAGAAGGCGTCGTCATTGAAACGCGGCCGCTTTTGCAGTTGGTGAAAGTGCGCCTGACCGACAGACCCGAAACGCCGCATCTTTTCTCCTGCGGCGATGTTTCTGTGCTCCGCACGGCAAAAATGCAGAAAAAAGAACAAAACCCGCCTGATAAAAACGCGCCTGTCACAGACGAAGAAGCTCCGCGGGAACGTGAAAATCCCGGCGAAAAAGCAAAACGCTCCCCCGAAAAGAGCGAAAGCCGACCGGCAGATTCCGACGAAAAAGCAACCGAAAACAGCCGGAACGGCCGCCCGGACCACCGGCAAGGAATCCGACAAAACGGCCGCAACGACAACCGCAGAAAACGCCCAAACGGCCACCCCGGGAACCGTTCCCCAAAACCTTCGGAAAAAAATGAAGGCGCTCCGGCAGGCACGCCGGAAGCCGGAAAGACCGAATGAGAATTCCCCCAAAATATGCACGGGATAACTTTTTTCAAAAAAGCTCTTGATTTTTTCTGTTTCTATGCTACAATAATACCGATATTCTATTAGGAGGTATTTTCTCATGGCATATGTAATCAGTGATGACTGTCTGGCTTGCGGCGCGTGCGCCGAAGGTTGCCCCGTCGAGGCTATCTCGGAGGGAGACGGCAAATATGTGATCGACGCTGACAAGTGCATCGATTGCGGCGCGTGCGCGGATGCCTGTCCCGTTGGCGCTCCTGCTCCCAAGAACGACTGAAAACATCCGAAAGGCGGGGCGGCTCTTGGCCACCCTGCTTTCTTTATCGTTCAAACGCCGGAGAGCCGCCGGCCGGAGACGAGTTCCGCCGAAGTCGTCTGCAAAAGCATTTTGCGAAAGTCTCTCCGTGAAAATGTTTGATAAAAGCCGCTCTGTAAAAGTGTTTTATAAAAATTGTCCTGTGAAATATTTGGCGGGCGGAAATCCGCAACCATCAAAATCCCCCGGGGATAGGGTCGTTCCGCGACAAAGCCGATCCGGAAAGGAGCAGATATGGAACCCGAAAAAAGAGTGCCGCGTTCCGTGGAATACCGTGAGCCGCTCGGAAACGGCCATACGCTCCTGCTCCGCCGGGACGCTCTTTCGCTCGGAACCGACGCACTTTTGCTGGCGGGAATCCTCCCGACCCGCCCTTATGATCTTGCCCTTGAAATCGGTGCCGGAACAGGTGCCGTCTCTCTTCTCGCCGCTCTGCGCGGAAAGTTCGCCCGGATTGACGCTGTCGAGATTCAGCCGGCTCTTGCGGCGCTTGCCCGCCGGAACGTGACGGAAAATGGCCTTGACGGAAAAATGCGGATTATAGAAGCCGACGCGCGCGCACTCCCGCCTTCCCACTCCTATCACGCCGTCTTTATGAACCCGCCGTACCGTGCCGCCGGAAGCGGGCAGCCCTGCAAAAGCATCGCGGCGGATTTTTCGCGCTATGAGCGCGCCGGTACGATTGCCGAACTCTGCCGCGCGGCCGCCGGTTGTCTCCGGCCGAACGGGCGCTTGTACGCCGTCTGGCCCGCCGCGCGTCTCCCTGCCCTTTTGTCTGCACTCCGGGAGGCGGAATTGTCTCCCCGCCGGCTGACCGAAGTCCGTGCCTATCCCGGCGCGTCACCATCGCTCTGCCTCTGCACCGCCGTTGCGGGCGTTCCGGAAAAAACGCAAAATACCGAAACGATTTTTACTCCCACGCTCTTTCTGCGCACACAAAAAGACAGCCGGGAAGACAGCCCCGCCGTCCGCATTCTCAGCCTGACCGGGTCATTGCCCGGGGAATGGAGCCGTTATGACTGAAAAAAATCAAACCGAAAAAGCGACCCTTTACCTTGTGGCCACTCCAATCGGGAATCTGTCCGACCTCTCTCCCCGAGCCGTCAAGGTTCTCTCCGAAGTCGATTTCATCGCCGCCGAAGACACGCGGAACAGTCTGAAACTGCTGACCTTTTTTTCCGTCCGCCGCCCGCTCGTCTCTTATCACGAACACAACCGCGCGGAACGCGGCCCCGAGATCGTTTCGAGACTGCTCTTTGGCGAGAGTTGCGCATTGATCACCGATGCGGGAATGCCTGCCGTCAGCGATCCGGGCGAGGATCTTGTCCGGTTGGCGGCGGAGGCCGGGGTTCCCGTTCGTTGTGTTCCGGGGTGCTGTGCCGCCGTGACGGCGCTGGCACTTTCCGGCCTTCCGACCGGCCGCTTTGTCTTTGAAGGCTTCCTGCCTTCCGACCGGTCCGACCGCCGCGCGCGATTGGCCGCTCTGTGTGCGGAGGAAAGGACGACCATTCTCTATGAAGCGCCCCATCGGCTGAAACGCACACTGGCGGAGCTTTCCGAAGCGCTCGGAGAACGGCCGCTGGCACTCTGCCGCGAATTGACAAAACTGAATGAAGAAGTGATCCGCACCACGCTCGGCGGGGCGGTCTCCCTCTATGAAACGCAGGAACCGCGTGGCGAATACGTTCTTATCCTCGGCGGAGCGACGCCCACACCGGCCAAAGACCCGCTTTCCGCGCTCTCCCCGGAAGAACACGTCCGATACTATGAGGCAGGCGGCCTGTCGCGTATGGACGCCATCAAGGCTGCCGCGCGCGACCGGAAAATTCCCAAAAGCGCCCTGTATAATTCTCTGCAAAAAAAGAAAGAACATGACTGAAACAAAATCGAACAAGCACAGCAAAGGAGTGCCGCCGCATGAAGAAACTGATCTTTTTTGATGCCAAACCCTACGATACCGAATCCTTCCGTTCTTACGCGGACGGGAAGACGTGGGATCTGCGCTTTGTAGATGCCCGGCTGACAGTCGATACCGCTCCGTTGACCGCCGGGGCCGACGGCGTTTGTGTTTTTGTCAACGACACGGTGGATGCCGCCGTGATTGATATTCTGCAAAAAAACGGGGTGCGCGCCCTGGTTCTGCGTTGCGCCGGTTACAACAACGTTGATCTTTCCCACGCTTACGGCCGGCTCCATGTGGCCCACGTACCCGCCTATTCCCCCTATGCGGTGGCAGAACACGCCATGGCTCTGCTGCTCACGTCCGTACGCCGCACCCACAAAGCCTACATCCGCACGCGGGACTCCAATTTCAGTCTTGCGGGGCTTGTCGGATTTGATCTGCACGGTAAAACCATCGGGGTTGTGGGAACGGGCCGGATCGGGCAGGCCTTTATTTCTATCTGCCGTGGCTTCGGAATGCGCGTTATTGCCTATGACAAATTCCCGAAGGCCGACAGTGACATTGATTATGTTCCGCTGGAAGAACTCTACCGCACATCGGATATCATTTCTTTTCATTGCCCGCTGACCGAAGAAACGCACCATATTTTTTCATACGGGTCGCTTCCGCTCCTCAAACGCGGTGTGATTCTTGTCAACACTTCGCGCGGGGCGTTAATCGACTCGGAAGCACTGCTGGCCGGGATCAAGGAACGGACCATCGGTGCGGCCTGCCTGGATGTCTATGAAGAAGAAAGCGATATATTTTTTGAAGACCGCTCCGGCCATATCATCGACGATGACACGCTGGCGCGGCTGATCTCCATGCCGAATGTTCTCCTGACCTCGCACCAGGCTTTTCTCACCCGGGAAGCGCTTGCCGCAATCGCCCAAACCACCATGCGGAATTTTGACGATCTGCTCCGTGACGGCTTCTCCGAAAACGAACTTTGCTATCGTTGCGGACGAATCGATGTCTGCCGGCGGGAAAAGCGGCAGCGTTGCTTCTGAATAGCCTCTTGCCCCGCGCCTGGCCGCGGGGTTTTTCTTTGCACTCTGTCTTGCTCCGCGTCTGGCCGCGGGGTTTTTCTTTGCGCTCTGTCTTGCCCCGCGCTTTGAAAAAAGGCTGCGTTTTCGCACAGCCTTTTGTCATGTTTTGTTTACTTTATCGGAATTTTGCCGCCATATGACGCAAAATAGCATCGGCAATCTGTAAATACCCGGATGTGGCGGGATGCACACCGTTGGAACAGACGACCTCGGTTTTCGGATTGCGGTTGTTGACCGGGATTTCTTTCATCAGCACATTGTTCACACTGTCAAACTGCCCGGCCACGCTCACATAACTGACAAAATCCCGGTATGCTTCTTCCCGTGTGATATCGATGTACCACCGTTGGAATTCCCAGACAGATTGCAATTTTTCATAATACGGCCAGGCGATTCCGTAACTTGAACCGAACCCGTCATGCAGAGGAACCTGGAGCCCGACAAGAGAAATCCGGCACTCCGGATACGCGGCGCGGAAATTGTCAAGGAAGGTGCGGACCTGCTGTTTATATACGTTTTCCGCGATACCGGTATTGTTCCAGCCAAGCAGGACAATGACTTCGTCAATCCGCTCCGCCCCCTGCGCCTGCGCGTATTTTTTGATGTCGATCCGCTTCGCATCCTCATCCCAGAACGGGTTTTGCGACGCGATTTCCTGCCGGACATAAGAAAACGATTTCACACCGCCGGTGCCGCCGTCCTTGTAAAGCAGGCTCCCGTTTGCGGGGAAAGCGGCATAAGAGCCGCCGACGGCAATGATTTTGATCCGCTTTTCTTCGATGGTTTCCAGTTTCCAGACGGCTCCGTTTGCGTCCGTATATCGGGCGTGCTGATCGGCTTCCGGATGCAGTGCGCTGTAATTTTCCCCTTCCGCCGCGTAGATATATCGGTATTCCCCGCGCTGATTGACGGAATTGTAAGAAGAGAACGTCCACCCGCCGTAGCCCTCGTACCGAACCCCTTCGTAAGCGGTGTGCGATCCGGTTACACAAGTACCGATGAACCGGATGTTCGTCAGTCCGTATCCCGAAGGACTGCCGCCCGTTGCGCAAAGGCGGCGGTAAAGCTCTGCGGGCCAGACCCCGCCGGATGTCAGCGAGTCACCCACACAGAGAACGACTTTTTCCTCAGCGGGAGAAATCGGCTTTTCCACCACATGCAACGTCACGCTTCCCCGGTCTGCCACCTCTCCGTTCTGATCTCGCACGGTGATGTGCAGTGTGTGGCGGCCGACATCCGCGGCTGTCGGCATCCAGACATATTTGCGCGCGTAAGAAGTGCCACGGCTCACGCCGTCCTCAAATTGCAGTTCAAAATCATACGCGTCACTGTCAAGGCAATTCAGGATTCCCTTATAAAACAGTTCAAAGTTGTCGTCTGCGACCAGATCGTATAAATCGGGAAGTTGAAGTTTCATATTCGTTTCCTCAAAGTACCATATCATTGTCCGAGCGGTGTACGGACAAATCTGCCCGTTTTTTCCTGTACGCAATAGATTCTGTCAAGCTCCCGCATGGCCTCCTGACAGACAGCGGACCGAAGCGGATAGTAATCCGCTTTCACCATCTCGCGGTCTATGACCGCGCGGAGATACAACGTGCGGAAGCGGTAATGAGTGCGGATCGCTTCGGGAAGAATTCTGTTATATTTTTCCATTACTTCATAGAAATGTCCGACCTCGGCAGGGTCGGAAATCGGAAATTGCGCAGAAGGGCCGTCATATTTTTTCCCGCGTAAAAGACTGCTTTCGCTCCGGATGACGGCATCGGTCATCTCGTCCAGCGCTTCACCGGAAAGGCAGAATTCATATTTCACATAGGCGCGCACGGCCTCGTTTGCGTTTGCGCAATACCCGCTGTAACGACTGAGAACGATGAATTTGTTGATATCTTCAAAAAGTCCTTCGGAGTACGGAAAACCACCCGAAAAATAGTGGCCGGATTCATCCTCCAGTTTTTGCAGATAGGCGGGTTGCGGATTGGCGCCGAAACCGCCCCAAGGCGTTGCCGCATGCATGGAGATTTCCGGGAAATCGATAAATTTCACGCCCTCGGGAATTCCTTTTTCCAGAATGACTTTGGGAACCTGCCCCGCGAAGAAAGTCGCCATGATATAGGAAACATCCTTCCATGTTCCGTCTGTAAGATGCGGGTAAAAGGCATCCCACTCTCCGCGGCAAAAACGGTCAAACCCCCAGGTCGAGACGATGAACTCCGCATCCGGGAAGAATTCGCGGACCAGGTCGCAAAAATGCGGGAAAATGCGAAGATACCCGTTGACGCCCCACAACGCGCATTTTTCACAGGTGCAACCGCCCTCGTCATATGCGTTGTAGGTGACATAGCGGACAGGGAGATCGGCAAATCTCTCCAGCATCTGCCGGCGAAGGCGCAAAATCTCTTCCAGCCCTCCTTCGCGGCTCGGGCATATTTCCTCATGATAATGGGCGTTCAAAGGCAGGAAATACCCATTCTGCGCTCCCCACTCGGCGCGCAGAGCCTCCGGCGTTTCATGAAAGGGTTCATTTGCCAGCATGACCAGCGCGTTGGCCATCCCGATCCGGTCGGCATACTCAAACACATGACGGACAAAAAGCACCTGCCGTTCGGCCTCGGGATCATCCATGGAAGTGTAATCGTACATACTGAACCAGAGTTGGATGGCGTTAGATCCGCGCAAAGCCAGATCCTCTATTTCGTCCCGGATCTGTTCAAACGGGGCCTCTTGATAATAATTCCAGTTGTGTGACGCGTAATACATCCCGCGCAATGGACAACGCGGTGTAAAGTCTGTTTTACATATTGCAGGAGAAAACCCTCCGCGCCCGTCAAATTCGGATTCCCGGAGGAAACGGCCGAACGCCGCAAAAAGCGCCGCGTTGTTCCCGGCGGTCAATACAGCCCCCGCCGCGTCGGACACGATCGTGTACCGGTCGTTTTCAAGGGATCGGTCCATCGTTATAACGACCGGATATCCGTCCTCAGCAAGCGTCAACCCGCGTTTCTTCATGTGCCGGCAAGCGGCACGGCTGAGAACGGAAAAACTGTCCTGTTCCATTCCCTTGTTTTCAAGGTGCAGTTTCATATCAAGAGGCCTTTCTTTTGTATTCCTCGGTTTTCTTTCCCGACAAACGCTGAAAGATTCCCGGGCGGCTGCCGGAGGGGTTTCGGTTCCGTGACTGCCGGAGGGGTTTCGGTTCCGCGGCTGCCGGAGAGATTGGGGTTCCGGGTACAGAAAAGGGATTGCTCCGATTGTTTCAGAGGCAATCCCTGCATCCCGCCCGATCAAAGCCGGGAGAACCCCCTGCGCCCCTTTTATTCAGACCTTTCCGGAGTGGCGGTTCGTCGCAGACCGGCAACCGCGCCTTCAATTCTCTTTTTTCTCTTCTTCCAAAGAAGGGGCAGGCCATTCCGCGGCGCGGGGAGTGTAGGAGTAATTATAGCGATATTTGTATTTGTATTTTTCCGATGCATTTCGATAAATCGCCAATTTCGGATTGACGTCGTTCATGACAAACCCGAGGATATTGGCATTTGCGCGTCTGAGAGCCGCCAGCATGTCGGATATCCCGCGTTTATCGTCTTCTCCGGAGCGGACAATGACGACATATCCCGTAATCAGTTCGACGGGGATTACGGCGTCAATCACTACGCCAATCGGCGGAAAATCCACAAAAACAGCGTCATACCGTTCACGCACGGCAGACAGAAAATCCCGGAAATTTTCCGACGCGAGAAGCTCCGTGGGGTTCGGGGGAATATGCCCGGCCGTCACGACCGAAAGACCCGCGCGACCGGAGTGGAGAATCACGCTGTCATATTCCCGGCAAAGCCCCGCACATATCTCGCTGATACCCGCCGAGCGTTCCAGTCCGAAAATCTTATGCTGAACGGGGTTGCGCATATCGCAATCCAACAGCAAAACCCGCTTGCCAAGCTCTGCAAAAGAGAGCGCCACATTGGCGATGACCATCGACTTTCCCGCATGGGCGAACGCGCTGGTCACTGCATAGAGCGGGCAGTTGCTTTCCCGCGCCGTATACAACATATTGGTGCGGATTTCCTTGAAGGCCTCGGTCACCGCAAACGGGCTGGATTCCGAGACGAGCGCATTTTTATACTGATTCATGTCCGGTCTCCTTTCGCCTTGGCAGAAAGATTCTTTTCATTCTGCATCGGAACAGAGGGGATCGTACCAAGGACCGGAAGCGCATAGGAGCGCAGATCTTCTTCGGTATAGACGGTCGTATCGAAGCAATTGATAAGGAAGAACACAAGAAAGCAGACAGCAGCCCCGACGCACGCTGACAGAATGACGTTCTTCTTGATATCCGGGGAGACAGGAGACGTGGGAATTTCCAATGAAGTCGTCAAAGCCTTGACATCGCCGGCCTTCACAATATCATTCAGAACTTCACCCGCCACCATGCCGGCCGATTTGGCCAGATAATACGCCTCTTGCGGATTGGTAGAGGTCATGCGGATGTAAAACAGGCGTTCATCTTTGGTTCCGATGCTCATGAAAGAGCGCACGCGTTTCCAGCTCGTTTCGGATTGCCATGCGGGAAAGTCCTTGACCCCGTTTGTTTCGGCCTCCGCCATACAGGCGGCCACCTTTTTGGCAAAATCATCGGATGCCCGCAAAACCGGTGGATAAATGGTCGCCAATTCTTCGGCGCGGGCCCCGCTGTATGACCCGCCTATGGCGCTGTACATCGGGTCAACATACATGACGATGGTCACGGAATATTTCCGGGGAATAAAGAATTCGGTATACACGCCTGCCGCAACGCCGCAAAACAACGCGGCGGCAAGAATCCAGCACCATGCTTTGCGAAAAACCGAAAAAACAAAGTGCAGATCCACTTCGGAACTTGAATCGACCGGGGTAGAGTTGGGATACTTATCCATGTAAACTCCTCTTTCTTATGTTTCTTTTGGGGAGCATTATCGGAAAAACGGGAATGTCAGATGTTTTGTCGGGAGATTAAACGGGAATGTCAGATGTTGGCGGCATCAACGATGGCCGTGAATTTATCGGTTTTCAGCGAAGCGCCGCCGATCAGGCCGCCGTCTACGTTCTCCCGGGCGAGCAGTTCCGCCGCGTTTTTTTCATTCATCGAACCACCGTACTGAATGATCAGCGCGTCGGCAACGTCTTTCCCGTACAGGTCGGCCACCACGCCGCGGATAATCCCGCAGGCTTCATCTGCCTGCTCTGGCGTAGCAGTCAGCCCGGTCCCGATCGCCCAGACCGGCTCATACGCAATAATCACGCGGGAAAGGTCTTCCGCCGGGATGCCGGCCAGGTCAAGTTTTGTCTGCATGGAAACGATTTCCGCCGTAATGCCGGCCTGTCGGGCATCCAGCAGTTCCCCGAGGCAGAGAATGACGCGAAAACCGGCCGCCAGCGCCGCTTTGGTGCGCAGGTTGACGGTTTCATCGGTTTCACCGAAATACTGGCGGCGTTCACTATGGCCGACGATCACATATTCCGCTCCGGTCTCTTTCAGCATAGCGGCCGAGACCTCGCCGGTGTAAGCGCCGCTTTCCTTGAAGTGAACGTTCTGCGCGCCGATACGGATATTGGTGCCGGCCGCAGCTTCCACCGCCGCCGCAATATCCACAAACGGAACGCACAGCACGACATCGCACTGATTTTTTCCCGCGACCATCGGGGCAAGTTCACGGATGAATCTGCCGGTTTCGGAGGGGGTCATATTCATTTTCCAGTTTCCTGCAATAACGGTTTTTCTCATTGTCTTATCCTCTCTTACGTCTTTTATTTATCCTGCAGACAGGCAATGCCGGGCAGAACCAGTCCTTCAAGGAATTCAAGCGACGCGCCGCCGCCGGTCGAGATATGGGTGATACGGTCGGCAAAGCCGAGCTGCTCACAGGCCGCGGCAGAGTCTCCGCCGCCGACAATGGTAACCCCGTCGCATTCGGCAAGGGCTTCGGCTACCGCGATGGTTCCGCGCGAAAGCGTCGGATTTTCAAAAACTCCCATCGGGCCGTTCCAGACCACGGTCTTGGCACTCTTGATGGCATCGGCGAACAGGGCGCGGGTCTTTTCTCCGATGTCCAGCCCCATCTTGTCGGAAGGAATCTTGTCGGACGGAACGGTCTCCACCTCGATCTTTGCGTCGATCGGGTCGGGGAAAGCCGAAGCCACAACCGAATCGACCGGAAGCAGAAGCCGGACATTCTTCTCTTGCGCCTGTTGCATCATTTCGCGGCAGTACTCAATCTTTTCGCTGTCAAGCAGGGAGGAACCGACCTCGTATCCCTTGGCCGCCAGGAAGGTGTATGCCATACCGCCGCCGATAATCAGCGTATCGACCTTGGTCAGCAGATTTTTGATGACATTCAGTTTGTCCGCGACCTTGGCACCGCCGAGAATGGCCACAAAGGGGCGAACCGGGTTTTCAAGCGCGGCTCCCATGATGCCGATCTCTTTTCCGATCAGATAGCCGCAATAGGCCGGCAGATAATCGGCAACGCCGGCGGTGGAAGCGTGGGCGCGGTGCGCCGTGCCGAAAGCGTCATTCACGTAGATCTCCGCAAGCGAGGCCAGCGCCTTGGCAAAAGCGGGGTCGTTCTTTTCTTCCCCGGCGGTAAAACGGACATTTTCAATCAGGAGAACGTCGCCGTCTTTCAGGGCATCGGCTTTGGCTTGCGCGTCGGCTCCGACGGTATCGACCGCAAAAGCGACCGGCTTGCCGAGCAACTCGGAAAGGCGTTCCGCAACCGGGCGAAGCGTGAATTTCTTTCCGTCTTTTTTGGCTTTTTCAAGCATCTCGGCGCGGGCGGCCTCGCGTTCCGCTTCCGGAAGAGCCTCCACGGCCTTTTTTTCTTTCTTATTGAGACCGAATCCCTCGGTGAAGATATTGTGCGGCTTGCCGAGATGGGAGCAAAGAATCACGCGGGCCCCTTTGTCGGCCAGGTACCGGATGGTGGGAAGAGCTTCGACAATACGCTTGTCGCTTGTGATAACCCCGTCTTTTTGCGGAACATTGAAATCACAACGGACCAGCACGCGCTTTCCGCAGAGCGCCGGGATGTCTTCGACCGACTTTTTGTTGTACATGGACATAAAAAAACGTCTCCTTAAAATAAATATATATGATACACGGATAGTATATCATTCTCCGCGTGGCTTGTCAAGTGGATAAAGGGCGTTTGCGGCCCCTGCAGGAACTTTTTTTCGCAAAAAGCACTTTACAAAACCGACGGAAAAGGCTATACTGACAGAGTAGAGTTTTTTCGGTATTCCCGCCTTTTCGGGTTCAGCCGCGGAGGAAACATGGACAGAAGCGAATTCTCAGAAAAAATCGAAACATCTTTTTCATCTCTCGGGCTTTCCGGTCTTCTCACAAAAGAGCGGAAAGAGGGCTTTTTCCGGCTTTTTCTCCGCCTGTGCGAAGAAAACGAAAAATACAATCTCACCGCCGTGACCGCCCCGCAGGAAGTCATTCTTTTGCACTTTGCCGATTCGTTGATGGCGGCGCATCGCCTGCCGACGGGTGCGCGCCTTGTCGATGTCGGTTGCGGCGCGGGTTTCCCCTCCCTTCCGCTGGCGCTCTGTCGCCCCGACCTTTCCGTGACGGCCCTGGACGCAACCGGGAAAAAAACCGCCTTTGTCAGAATGATGGCGGAAGAACTCGGGCTTGCCAATCTTTCGGTACGTACCTTCCGCGCGGAAGAGGCGGGGCGGGGAGAATTCCGCGATTTCTTCGACGTGGCAACGGCGCGGGCGGTTGCCCCGCTTCCGATCCTTGCAGAACTCTGCGTTCCGCTTGTTCGCCCCGGCGGCTTGTTCCTCCCCATGAAAGGCCGGAACGGCAACGAGGAGCTGCAAGCCGCCCGCCATGCGCTGCAAGCGCTGAAATGTAAAGTTGAGTTTACAGATGAATACACAATCGGAACAGGGGATGGCTTGCAGGGGCGTACCGTCTTCGGCATCCGGAAAAGCGGAAAAACGCCGGAAGCCTATCCGCGCGCCTATGCCCGTATCAAGGCCCGCCCGCTCGGCTGACCCGTTTGCCGCGCCTTTTTTCGCTTTTTGCAGGGCAAACCGGCTCTCATCGGGGCAAAACCCGCCCCCCGGAATTGCGCAGAAATCTTGCAAGCGACACGCAGATTGCGAAAGATATGCCGGAGTCTGCTTTCGGAAAAGAAAAGCCCGCGTCGAAACGCGGGCTTTTTCCCGGAAACATTCAGTCGGCCAAAGCCGAGAGAATAAAGCGATCAAATTCCGCCAGTCCTTCTTCCGTGCGTTTGAACACGGCGGTATTATCGAGGATTGCGGCGCAGGTGCGGTTCACGCGATCGGTCACGGCATGAGCGGCTTCCCCGGACGAAAGGGCCGTACCGTATCCGGCAACAAGGTCGGCAATCATCGCGGCGTGAACGTGAAGCGAATGCGTTTCGTCTGCCAGGGCGGCGGGATCGTAAACTTCCTCGCCGGTGAGATAGGCCTCAACGCCGGCCAGTTGCGTTTTCAGGCGGCCGGGCAGGATAAAGCGCCCCATGGCTTCGATCAGCCCGATCCCTTCTTTTTTGATATTATGGTACTCCGGGTGCGCGTGGAAAATCCCGTCGGGATATGTTTCATCGGTGCGGTTGTTACGAAGGATCATGTCCATCACATATTCGTTCCCGTCTCTTCTCGCAATGGGAGAGAGAGTATTGTGCGGGGTATCTCCGGTGTGCGAAAAAATTCCGCAGGGAACCGAATCAAAGGACTGCCATGCCAGGATGATGCGCACAGCCGCATCGGACAATGCCGCACGGTCACGGGAGCGAAGGCGCAAAGCGCTGTTATACCAATTCAGCCGACCGACGCTGACAGCCGGGCAGGACGCCGCCTGGTAGGTTTTTTCGACCGGCGCATACTGCATCGGCAATAAATGCCCTCCCCCCTGAAAATGCTCGTGATTCAGGATCGAACCGCCGACAATCGGCAGAGCCGCGTTGCTGCCGATGAAATAAGCCGGAAAAGCATCGACAAAATCCAACAATTTATCGGGCGTGGTGGCATCGACCTTCATCGGCGTATGAGAGCGCGAAACGGCAATGCAGTGTTCCCGGTAATATGCGTAGGGCGAGTATTGAACGAACCAGGGTTCTCCCCCCATCGAAAGAGAGAGCGTGCGCAGGTTGGCGCGGGCGGGATGCGAAAGTGTTCCGCGATAGCCTTCATTGCTCCCGCAAAGCATGCAGGCGGGGTAATTCTCTTTTTTCTTCGGTTGAGAAAGCAGTTTGGCGATCTCCTTGTTGCTTTTCTCGGGTTTGGAAAGATTGACGGTAATCTCCAGCGCGTTTTCGCCATCCCGGTATATCCATTCGAGATTCCGGGAAATGGCGGTCTTCTGGATATAATCGTTATGGACGCAGAGCGAATAGAACCATGCCGTGGCCGCGTCGGTACCGCGCGTTCCGGCGATCTCCCGGTAAAGCGCGTTGATACGGGAAGGCGGCGGCGTGATAAGGCCCATGACCTCGGTGGAAAAGATCGCTTCGTATCCCTCTTCGCACAACCGGTTTTCTTCGGCATAGGCGCGGAGCTTTGCAATCAGTTCATCGGGCACGGCAAGCCCGGCGACCCATGCAGTGTCCGGGGTCGGTTCGGCCGCGGCGTCGATTTGTAACGTTGCCAGCAGTCGGTTGCGCAGGTAGGGCTTATCCAGCGGGTCGAGGGAAAGGTGCGCTTCCGCATAGGCAAGCAACTCTTCTGCCAGAATTTTTCCGTCTATCATATTGTTCTCTCCTCAGGCCGACGGCCGCGTGACGGCTTCCGGCAATTCATGTTGCGGGCGTTTTCCCGCCTTTTTTGTATCTCCATTATATCTTCGTTCCGCCGGCCTGTCAAGCAAAATCCGAACGAAAACAGGAAAGGCCGCAAAGAAACGGCGGCGCGGAAAAAGTGCGCCGCCGAAAATCCAAGACCGCCCCCCCGGCAGGTTCCTTCCTTGCGCTTTGCTAAGTCGTCTTGCGCTTTGCTAAGCCTTCTTGCCCCGTGTCGGGTCGTCTTGCGCTTTATCGGGGAATCAGCGGCAAAGAGGCGGCCGCAATGCTCTGCCCCACGCGCCGCATCTTTTCATTCGGCATGGAAATCTTCACCCCAAGCCCGGGGTATTCTTCATCCAGCACCTGCTGTGCGCGGGCAAGCAGAATATCGCCGCCCTTCCCGCTCGTTACGCGGCCGAGGATAATCAGGTGATTGATTGTATAGAAAAGTCCGTAAAACGCAGTGGTATACCCGAGATAGGTTCCGATATCTTCATAAATCTGCGCGGCAACCGGATTCCCTTCCTCCATCATCTTCTGCACGATTTTGAGTTTTTCAGCCGGAGGCATCCCGTCCGGGAAAGAAATGCCGGCATACCCTGCCAGTTTGATGACGCCGTCCTGCGAGAAATACTGAGCGCCGACGCCGATATCGTCCGCCGCTTCATCGTAACCCGCCTCCGGGGAAAGGTCTACCGGAACGAACGCCAGCTCGTTCAGCCAGCCGTTGATCCCGCCCTCGACATTGATATAACCGCCCGCTTCGGAAGTTCCCATGGCGATACCGAGAATCCCGTTTTCACCGAGCGACATACTGCCGGCCAACGCCGTAACGTCTCCGTCATTGGCAACCTCGATCGGCGCGCCGATTTCCTTGGCGACGTTCAGATAAATGTCTTTGATATGCGCGTCGAAATCCGCCGCCGGAATCATACGGAACAGACTGGCCAGCATGGCGCGGTTGTTGATATAGATTCCAGCGCTTGAAACGCCGATGGCATCCACCCGCGGCATTTTGGCGGCGGCAGACTTCATGGCGGACAGAATGCCGTCATAGTGATAATGCCAGTCGGCTGTCGTTTTCGGATGCCAGACGACTTCTTCGCTGTATACGGTTTCGCCGTCGATGACGGCACTCACCTTCCTGTCGCTTCCGCCGGCATCAAAGCCAATCCGGCAACCGTCAAGATGCCCGCCGAGTTGCAGGCTTTTCCGCGTGGTCTCCGGTACATCGGCCGCCGTAGCGCAGGCGATGACCTCAAAGGCTCCCTCAAAGACGCGCGCCATCATCTCCGCGTCCTTATGATGCACTCCGCCCGGCGCATATTCACGCTTCATCCGGGCGATGACATATGCCGGCGCGTAAAGATATACGCGGTTGCCGCCGACCATCCAGAGCAGGGCCTTGGTCAGCCGCTCCAGCATACGATAGTTTTCATCCTCGTGTCCTTCCGCATATATATCAAGCGGAAAGGCATAAACATTGCCGCCGCCGCTGACTGCGATGCGCGCGGAAAAAGCGCGTCCGTCCTCCGCGACTCCGGCGGAAAATTCCGAAAGCCCGACAATGAAGGGTTGATAATGTTTATCCAGCACCGTGTTGAATTTCATGCTCTCTCCTCGTATCTTCTTTTTTCTGTTACTTCCACTATACCACCGTCTCCCCCGCCCTGTCAAGAATTATTGAAAGAAAAAGCCGATTTTACCTGCCTGTATTTTTTTGACGGACAAACCGAAGAGCAGTTGACAGAAGTGAAAAAAGCGTATATAATGTTACAGTATATACGTTTACTTTTTAAGGAGAAATATCATGTCCTGCATCTACCGTTCGGTCTGCGAACTGATTGGAAACACCCCGCTGACGGAAGCCGGGAAACTCCGGGAAAAATACCGTCTCCCGGCGCGCCTTCTTCTGAAACTGGAATCCCGCAATCCGGCGGGTTCCGCAAAGGATCGGGTCGCGCTTTCGATGATCCGGAACGCCGAAAAAGCCGGCCTTCTGCGCCCCGGCGCGCTGATTATCGAACCGACCTCCGGCAATACCGGTATCGGCCTGTGCGCCGTGGCGGCCCGCCTTGGATACAGGGTCATCATCGTTATGCCCGATTCAATGTCGGTGGAACGTCGCCGGCTGATGACGGCCTACGGAGCCGAGCTGGTGCTGACTCCCGGAGCCGAAGGGATGAAGGGGGCCATCGCCCGCGCGGAAAAACTGGCGGCGGAAAATCCCGGCAGCTTTATCCCCGGGCAGTTTGTCAATCCCGCCAACCCGGAAGCGCATTATGAAACCACCGGACCGGAAATTTACCGCGATACCGACGGGCAGGTAGACGTTTTTGTGGCCGGAGTCGGCACCGGGGGTACCATGACCGGCGTCGGCCGCTATCTGAAAGAAAAAAAGCCCGGGGTGCATCTTGTCGCCGTTGAGCCTGCCGCCTCCGCCGTCCTTTCGGGAAAACCGGCCGGCCCCCATGGAATCCAGGGTATCGGAGCCGGATTTATCCCCGAGGTCATGGACCCCTCCCTGCCGGATGAAATCTTCCCGGTGACAGATGAGGATGCCTTCCGTACCGCGCGCCTTCTGGCCAAAGAAGAAGGCATTCTGGCCGGAATCTCCGGCGGGGCGGCTCTTTATGCCGCGTTGGCCGTCGCCTCCCGGGAAGAATTCCGCGACAAGACTGTTGTAGTGCTGTTGCCCGATACCGGGGAGCGTTATATTTCCTCTCTGTACGCCGGGCAGGACAGCTGAGAAAGGAATCTGTATGACGACCGAAAATATTCTGAAGAAAACCGCCTCCGCTCTCGGCGAAGACGAGGGGCAGAGCTACATCGGCCTGCGGGAACGCGTGCGATCCCTGATCGACCAGCTTCTGGCCGCTCTCTTTCCCCGCCATGTGGCCTCCAATCTCCCTGCCGACAGGCTGGCGCGTCTGGAAATCGCGCACGCGACCCTGCGCGGAATGCTGGCCTCTACCATTCCCGTGGAGGAAGCCGGCCGGTATGCTGACCGTATGATCGCCGAAATCCCCGGCGTGATGGAGCTTTTGCGCACCGATATTCTGGCCGCCTATCAGGGCGACCCGGCCGCGCGGAATACCGATGAAGTCATTCTTTGCTATCCCGCCTTCACCGCCATCAGTATCTACCGGCTGGCAAATCTGCTGTTCCGCATGGGGGTTCCGCTGTTGCCCCGGATGATGACCGAATATGCCCACGAACGCACAGGAATCGATATACACCCCGGCGCCACCATCGGCCCGTACTTCTTCATCGACCACGGAACCGGCGTTGTCATCGGAGAAACGACCACCATCGGCGAACACGTCACACTCTATCAGCACGTCACCCTCGGCGCGAAGAACTTTGAAGTCGGAGAAGACGGCGCGCTCGTCAAGGGAATCAAGCGCCATCCCGATATCGGCAATCATGTCGTCATTTACGCGGGCGCTACCATCCTCGGCGGCAATACCGTCATCGGCGACCATTGTACCATCGGCGGTAACGTTTGGCTGACGCATTCGGTTCCTGCCGGACAGACGGTTGTCACCCGGCCTTCTGTCGAGGTCAAGGGGGTCTGATATCGCTCCGCTTTTTCGGCGATAAAACAAGATAAAAAAGAGGACGGCGGAAAACCGCCGTCCTCGCAAGTGTGCCTGTAAGCCGGGTTCTGTTCTCTTGCGAGCCGCGACCATCTATCTTTGCGTCGCGTTACCGCGCCGCTCAGAGCATATGGCTCCCGCCACCATTGCCGCAGGCGGGGGGCGCCTTGGTTTGCACCGGCAAAGGTGTTGCTTCGGATAGGGTTTACAGGGCATCCCGCGTCACCGCGGGATCGGTGAGCTCTTACCTCGCCTTTCCATCCTTACCGTAAAACGGCGGTTTATTTCTGTTGCACTTTCCCTGGGGTCACCCCCGGCGGACGTTATCCGTTATCCTCCCCCCGGAAGCCCGGACTTTCCTCACGGTATTGCCTTTCGGTATCATACCGCGCGGCCGCGCAGCGCACTTGCCCCGTCATTATACACTTTTTGCGTTTTTTTGTCAAGCAAATTCGGGGCGCGCCCTTTTTTTTCAAAAAAACCATTGTTTTTTCCCGATTCCATGATATAATATTTAAGTTGAATTCAAAGAACAAAGAGGACAAAAAGTTGAAACGCACCGATTTACGCAATGTTGCGATTATCGCCCACGTTGACCACGGCAAGACCACGCTGGTCGATGAAATGCTCCGGCAGGGCGGCATTTACCGGGAAAATCAAGAGACGGTAGAGCGCGTCATGGACAGTAATGATATTGAGCGGGAGCGCGGGATTACCATTCTCGCCAAAAACACCGCCGTTCATTACAAAAATACCAAAATCAATATTGTCGATACCCCCGGCCACGCCGATTTCGGCGGAGAGGTCGAACGCATTCTGAAAATGGTCAACGGCGTACTTTTGCTGGTGGACGCGGCAGAAGGCCCGATGCCCCAGACCCGTTTCGTGCTGGAAAAGGCGCTGGCGCTGAATCATCGCGTGATCGTTGTCATCAACAAGATTGACCGCCCCGACGCCCGCATTGAAGAAGTGGAAGAAGAAGTTCTCGAACTGCTGATGGACCTCAATGCCACCGATGAACAGCTTGATTCTCCGATGCTTTTCTGTTCCGGACGCGCAGGCACAGCCTCTCTCTCCCCCTATGAAGAAGGCAAAGACCTTGTTCCCCTTTTTGATACCATCCTTGACTATATCCCCGCGCCGGAAGGCGACGAAGAAGGCCCCCTGCAACTGCTGGTGTCTTCCATTGACTATAACGAATATGTCGGCCGGATCGGGATCGGCCGGATCGAACGCGGCGTTCTCCGGCAGAACCAGGATATTTCGATCGTCAACTATCACAATCCCGATATGCTGAAACGGGCGCGTATCGTCTCGATCTATCAATTCGACGGCCTGCGCCGCGTACCGGTCACCGAAGCCCGGGTAGGGGATATCGTATGCTTCTCCGGTGCCGCGGATATTACCATCGGCGATACGGTCTGCGCCGCCGGTACTTCCGATCCCGTTGAATTTATCAAAGTGAGCGAACCGACCATTGAAATGACCTTTTCGGTCAATGACGGGCCGTTCGCCGGAACGGAAGGTAAGTATGTCACCTCCCGCCATCTGCGGGAAAGGCTTTACCGTGAATTGCTCCGCGACGTTTCCCTCCGGGTCAGCGACGGCGACACGACCGACAGTTTCCGGGTGGCGGGGCGCGGGGAGATGCACCTTTCCATCCTGATCGAAAACATGCGCCGTGAAGGCTATGAACTCTGTTGCTCCACCCCGCGCGTTCTCTATAAAGAAATTGACGGAAAGAAACAGGAGCCGATTGAGCGGTTGGAAATCGATATTCCCGAGGAATATCTCGGTTCGGTCATGGAAAAGCTCGGCGCACGGAAGGGAGAGTTGCTCGATATGCAACTTCGCGGTTCGCGCCAGCGTCTTTTCTATCTTATCCCCTCGCGTTGCCTGTTCGGTTATCGCAGCGAATTCATGACCGACACGCGCGGCGAAGGCATTATGAATACCGTCTTTGAGGGATACGCTCCCTTCAAAGGGGAAATCACCGTGCGTTTCACCGGTTCCCTGGTTGCCAGCGAGACGGGCGAAACCACCAGTTACGGCCTTTATTACACGCAGGACCGCGGGCCTCTCTTCATCGGGCCTTCCGTGCAGGTCTATGAAGGGCAGATCGTCGGAGAAAACCCGAAAATGGGCGATATTTCCGTCAACGTCTGCAAAAAGAAACATCTGACGGCCGTGCGCTCCAAAGGCGCGGACGAAGCGTTGACCCTCATCACGCCGAAGGTCATGTCGCTGGAAGAGGCCATTGAATTTATCGCGGACGATGAACTGATGGAAGTCACGCCGAAATCGCTCCGCCTCCGCAAACGGATTCTCGACACGCCGACCCGCCTGAAAGCGCAGGCCGCCCGCCAGCGCGCCGCCGGGAACGTCTGACATCCTTCCAAACCGAAAACCGCACCTGATATCGGGTGCGGTTTTTGCGTCAAGGGCCTTTCGCGCGCACATATCCCGGCGGTTCCCGGCATAGAGATGGAAAAGGAACAAGGGGGCGCATATGAAGATTCTTGATTTTCTCAATACCCGCATTTTCGGAACCTGTCTCGGGCCGCTTCTGCTTTTTTCCGGCTTCTGCTTCTGGATCAGGCTCCGTGCGTTCTGTTTTGCCCACCCGCGCCGCGCGCTTGACCTGATTAAAAAAGAGAGCGGCGACAGAGGAAGCTCTTTCCGCGCGCTTTCGGTCGCGCTGGCCGGAACGCTCGGGGCCGGGAATATTGCCGGGGTTGCGGTCGCGCTCGTCTCGGGAGGCCCCGGCGCAATCTTCTGGATGTGGGTGGGAGCCTTGGCCGCGATGATGCTGAAATACGCCGAGATTACGCTGACAATCGATGCCCGTCGGGGGGAAAGCAACGGCGCTGTGGATTATATCCGTCCGTCGCTCGGTCGTCCGGCAGGGTTTGTTTTTTCTCTTCTCTGCTTTGTCTGCTCGCTGTTTATGGGTAGTCTCATGCAGGGGAACGTCATTGCCGAAGCGCTGGAAGGAACCTTCTCCATCAGCCGACCGCTCACCGGGTTGATTCTTCTGACGCTCACGCTCCTTCTTTTTATCGGCGGGAGGCGATTTCTGGAAGGCGCGGCCGGATTTCTGATCCCCGTCCTGACCGCCGTTTATGTTCTGCTCTCGCTGTTTTTTATATTTGTAAATATAACTTTACTCCCTTCGGTCATTTCCCGGATACTGCACGAGGCTTTTTCTCTGCGCAGTGCCGGGGGTGGTATCGCCGGAACGGTTGCGGCGCGTGCCGTCCGCGCCGGAATATCCAAGGGGTTGTTTTCCAACGAGGCGGGGGCCGGCACGGCCCCGATGGCACATGGCGGAGCCGCAACGCAGATCCCGGCCCGTCAGGGTCTTTTCGGCATCCTGGAAGTTTTTATCGATACCATCGTTGTCTGCTCCATGACCGCTTTTGTCATTCTTCTGGCTTTCCGGGAAATTCCGCCGGACATTGCCGGAACCGACCTGGTAGCCGCGGCTTTTTCCACTTTATACGGCCGGGCGGCCGGAGCAATCGTGGCGCTTTCCATCGCGGCGTTTGCTTATGCTACGGTGGCCTGCTGGAGTTATTACGGCCGGATTGCCGTCAGGGCACTCACGGATAACTACCTGGCCCGTCTCTTCTTTCCCTTTCTTTTTTCCTTTCTCCTCTATCTCGGCGCATGTCTTCCTTCGGCTTGGGCATGGGGGATGACCGATGCCGTGCTGGCTGCCATGACGCTTCTGAATGTTTTTGCCCTGCTCCGGGAGCGCCGCCGCGTTCTTTCGTTGACCGAGGAAGCGGGCTTGCTCCCTCCTGCAAACACCGGGCGAAAAAAGAAAAACGCTGCGCCGGACGAAAAAAGAAAAGCGCCCGGCCCGGCGTAAAAAAGGCGAACCGCAAAACCCCGGCGTAAAACAGGGCGAACCGCAAAACCCCGGCGCAAAAAAAGCGCCCCGGCTTTCGGGGCGCGATCGGCTGTAAACGAAAGGATTGCGAAGAAAAACGGCAAGCAAAAACGCAGCCCCGGCGGATTGCCGGAATGGTTCCGGGTTCTCGCCGCGCACCAAAAAAGTCAGCCGAGAATACGGATATGCGACAATATCCTGCCGCCGCAGGAAGAAAGCCGCGTGACTTTATCTTCGTATTCGCGCTCGCTCATCGGCAGGGTCAGCAGTTGAATCTCCCCGTCGGGCGCGTTCAGAAACTCCGCGTCACCGAAGATTACTTCCGCGCTGTTGCGCTCACAGTTCCCGATGGCGAGATACCGCCGGGCGGCAAAATACGAGAAATCCGTCACATCGCCTTCGGCAGCCGCTTTCCATTCTCCGTGATACCGGGTGCCGCCGGTCGCCACATGCATAAGATCGCCGACCATGGCAGAAGCCGTCGGCGCAGCACCGGCCCCCCGGCCGTAAAACAGCACATTATCCACAAAATTCCCGTGAATCAGCACACCGTTGAACACATCGGAAATGCCGGCAAGGGGATTTGCCTTGTCCACAAAGAAGGGTGCCACCACCAGGAAAAGCTCTCCGGCGGCCGTACGTACCATGCGGCCGAGGAGCTTGATGGCATAACCGAGAGAAGAAGCGGCGCTGACGTCGGCCGGACGGATGGCTGTAATCCCTTCCGTGTGAATATCATCGGTACGGACAAGCGTTCCTGTCGCGATAGCCGCGAGAATGGCAATCTTACGGCAGGCATCCAGCCCTTCCACATCAGCGGCAGGGTTTGCCTCGGCATAGCCTTTTTCCTGCGCCTCGGCCAGCGCGTCGGCAAAGGTCGCCCCGGCCTCATACATCCGGGTCAGAATATAGTTTGTGGTTCCGTTCAGAATCCCAAAGATATTGTCGATCACATTGCCGGAAAGGTCCGCCGCCAGCGGATGAAGCACCGGGATCCCGCCGCCGACGCTTGCTTCAAAGAGATAAAGAACCCCCTTCTCACGCGCCGTGCGCAAAAGATCGACTCCGAAATTGGCCACCACTTCTTTGTTGGAAGTGATGACGTGTTTTCCGGCTTCCAGCGCCCGGAGAGAGAAATCGTACGCCGGATGGCTCCCCCCCATCGCCTCAATCACAACAGAAACTTCCGGATCGGACACAATCGTTTCAAAATCCTTGACAAAAAGCGCCTGATACGGGCAATCGGGAATCTCCCGCCGTTCAAGAATATATTTGACCGTGACCGGCTCGCCGGCGCGGGCGGCAATCGCCTCCGCATTCGCGGTCAAAAGGTCGGCCGTTCCGCGACCGACAACGCCACATCCGAGAATCGCTACCTGCATATCGTATGCCTCCATCTCTGCGATATCTTACCTACACTCTTTACGACACAGATTGTACCACAGCTCTCCCGAAAAAGCAAGCCTTCCGCATAAAAAAAGCAAACCTTTCCCAGAGATCCGAAAAAACAATCGGCAGTTCCGCACAAACGTCCGCCGGGCAGTCCCCAAAAATCCGGGGCGGGATCCCGGCGTCGGCTCCGGCACTGCCCGCTTTCGGAGAGGATGAGCGGTCGGCGGAGCCGCGTTTGCGGAAAGGGCAAGAAAAAAGAGAGCGGCGGCTCTCCTCTTTCTTTTCGGAACGCGATATCGGTTTTCAGGGTTCCCGGCGTTCAGGGCCGCCGGGAGGTCTTCCGGCAGGCCGGCTTCACCGGCTGTACGGAGTTCCCGGGGCTTCCGGATCACCGCACCGAAAGATAGGTGGCATAGAGCATTTCGGCGGCGGCGGCGCGGGTCAGTTTGTCGGCAACCGAAAGTTTGCCCTCTTCATCGCGGGCGTAAATGCCGCGGGCGCACAGGGCGTTGACCGGGTCTTTTGCCCATTTCGGCATCCCCTCGGAATCGGGATAGACGGGAACGCTCACCGGCACGGACGCACCGAGGATACGGGAAAGAACCACGGCGGCTTCCCCGCGGCTGATCGGCTCTTCCGCACGGAAAACCAGCCCGTCACTTCCGAAACTCCCGATAACATATCCGGCCTCCTGCGCCGTGGCGATATAAGAGCGGATCGGCTCCGGGATGGCATCGTTATCGTCAAAGACGGTTCCGACCAGCCCGGCACGCGGCGAAACGCCGGCCGCTTTCATCGCCATGACCACAAAATCCCCTCGTGTAATCGCTTCGGTGGGAGAGAAGAACATCTGGTCGCCCGACAGCGTTCCCAGCATGATATTCCTCTCGGCCATCACAACAGCCGGAAGCGCCGCGGCCGAGCCGGCCATATCGGCATACGTCAACGTACTTCCTGATTTTTTCACCGTGATGCGTACCGTTTCGGGCGTTGAATAATTCCCGTAAATATCGCGCACAACGTAAACAAAACTATCGCTTCCCGTATATCCCGCACGGGGCGTATAGCGAAAATCACCGCAATTTCTGTCGAGCAGGCGGAGTTGCCCCGCCTTCGGATAAGAAAGAATGATAAACTCCAATTGATCGCCTTCCGGATCGGTCGCACAAAGCGTTCCTTCCGCCGTCATGTTCCGGTATGTGCTGACGGCGCGCGAGGCGGCCACGTTGCTGACGGTCGGACCGGCATTCACTTTGGCGGCATATCGCAGTGTGCAGACGACCTCCGCCCCGCCTGCATATTTGTCACAGGTGAAGGAGAAACGCGCTTCGCTCACCTCGTTTCCCGCCGGGTGAAAAGTCAGCAGATCAAGCGAAGCGCGGGGGATAGACAAGCCTGCCGTCACCGGTGTGTTCCCGTAACGGAGTTCCCCGCTTTTTTCATCCGGCAATGCCGTCACGGTGATTGAATCGAACCGACGGATGCCCATCGCCTGCTTGAAATCGGTGGCGGAAAACCGGATGTCCTTCCCGGCTATACCGCTTTTCACCATACCCGTATCTGCGGCAATCGCCGCGACCCCGCCCGACAAAACGCCGGCGGCTGAGACGGAGCCGGCCAGTATCCCCCCGAAAAGGAGCAGGGCCAGTACCGTCAACAGAATTTTCTTTTTCATGTTTTTTTCCTCGCTTTGTTTTTGGTGTTCGCTCCTATTTTTTCCCGGCGGGAAACTTTTATACAGTCCGGCTTCTTTTTTCCGTCACGCCCGAAACGATTTTTTGGAAAGCTCCGGCCGCCCCTGCACCGCCCTCCGAAAAGCCCTCTCCCCCTTTGTCTTGGCGCAAAACCGAAAAGCCTCTCCCCCTCCCGGGGTTTTCCGACCGGAAAGCACACGCCGAAAACGCAAAAAGGAACAGAACCGGCAAACGTGAACCGGGAGAAAAAACCGGGGGAAAAAACCGCGAAAAAAGTCCGCGGGAAAAAGAAACCCGGAAAAAAGAAACCCGCGGAAAAAGAAGTCCGCTGGAAAAAGAAGCCGGGGAAAAGAGCGCAAAAAGCCGCCCGCCCGGTAGCACAGCCGGGAGCAGATTCATAAGCTGAAAATGCGGGGTTCGGAAGCTCCCGGACACCGCACTACAATGTAAGGAATGGCTGTATGAATTATTATAACATCTACCGCAGTCCGCGCGAACGGGCGGAAAAACGCCCCGCCACGCCGGCCGGTCTCTTCTCTTTTGTTCCCGCAACGGAACGGCCGGCCGCCGGTCAAGAGCCGCCCCGGCAGGAAAACGCCGGGCAGAGCCGGATGAACGAAAACGAGAGCAATGTCCGCTTTCAGACAAACGCCGGGCAGAACCGGACGGCAGGCGACCCGGCACAGGCCCCACAGCCGGGAAGCAACCGGCAGGCCCCTTCGGCAGAGAACGCCGAAAAATACCGCCGATGGGGAGATGGTTCTGCTCTCCCGCCCGGCGAGGCGGAAGTACGGCGCGGCTCCGTGTGCGAGGGAGCAAGTCTTGCCATGGTCTATGCGCCCCGTCAATCCTTCACCGGACTGTACGAACCGGCAGAAGCCCTGCAAAACGGAACGCTTTTTACCGCTCTTGATAAACCGATCCTGTCGGCGGGAGGAAAAGACTGATGGAAAACCGACAAGAGACTCTTCTCCGGGAGATCCGGACCCTCTCCTTTGCGGCAGTGGAAACCGGCCTGTATCTGGATGCTTATCCGGACGACCGGAACGCGCTCGCGTATTACCGGGAAATCACGGCGCAACTGCGCGAAAAGACCGCCGCGTATGAAGACGCGTACGCCCCTTTGACCCTGCTCGGCGTGAAAGCGGAAGGGCATTGGGAATGGACCGAAGGCCCCTGGCCCTGGGAGGTGAATTGACCTATGTGGATTTATGAGAAAAAACTGCAATATCCGGTAAAAATCAAAAACCCGAATCCGAAGTATGCGTCTGTTATTATCAGCCAGCTCGGCGGGCCGGACGGTGAACTGGGAGCCTCTCTGCGCTATCTCTCCCAGCGTTACTCCATGCCTTATCGCGAAATCGCCGGCATGTTGACGGACGTTGGTACCGAAGAGCTTGCGCACCTGGAGATGATCAGTTCGATTCTTTATCAACTCACGCGCGAACTGCGTGAAGACGAAATCAGGGAAGCGGGCTTTGACGCATACTTCACCGACCACACGACCGGCATCTATCCGCAGGCGGCCTCCGGCACTCCGTTTTCGGCCTCGGCCATCGGGGTCAAGGGAGATGTGCTGGCCGATCTGAACGAAGACCTGGCCGCAGAACAGAAGGCGCGCGTCACATACGACAACCTGCTCCGGCTGATCGATGACCCGGACGTGCGCGACCCGCTGAAATTTCTGAGAGAACGGGAGATCGTCCACTATCAGCGGTTTGCCGATTCGCTCCGGCGGGCGCAGGAACACATGGACGAGCGGAATTTTTACGCCTGCAATCCTTCCTTTGATAAAAACTGCGGCACAAAATAACCCGCCGTCTCCCATAAAAAAAAGCAATGTCGGTTTTCGGCATTGCTTTCTTTGTTCGGGAGCAGAAGCGTTTATTCGATTGTCGTGATGTCGTAAGGCGTTGTCTGATAGACGTAATAGTTCAACCAGTTGGAATAAAGCAGATTGGCATGCGCACGCCAGCGTACCAAAGGCGCGCGCGTATCATCATCGTCCGGATAGTAATTCTTCGGCGGAGCAATCGGCAAACCGAGCTTTTTGTCTCGCAGATATTCCCGCTCCAGCGTCAGCGGGTCGTATTCGGGATGGCCGGTAATGAATATCTGCCGCCCGCCGCGCGTCTCGGCCGCAAAAACACCGGCTTCGGGCGAAGAAGCGAGGATTTCCAACGCCGGAATCTGTTCAATATCGGCACGGCGAACCTCGGTATGGCGTGAGTGCGGCGCATAAAAACAGTCGTCAAACCCACGGAAAATCGGCCGGTCGCGCCGTTCCACCGTATGCCGGAAAATTCCGAAAAGTTTTTCGGGAATCGGGTATTTGTCAAGACGGAAGAAATAATGCAACGCCGCCTGCGCCGCCCAGCAGACAAAAATCGTGCTGAACACATGCGTCCGGCTCCATTCAAAAACCCGGGTCAGCTCTTCCCAGTATTCGACTTTCTCAAACTCCATCTGCTCGACCGGGGCCCCGGTCACAATCAGACCGTCAAAATTCAAGTCCTCGATCTCGTCAAAGCATTTGTAAAAATGCAGAAGATGCTCTTCCGAGGTATTGCGCGAACGATGGGTGCGCGTATGCAGAAGCGTCAGCTCGACCTGAAGCGGCGTGTTGCCGAGCAGACGGGAAAACTGTGTTTCGGTATCGATCTTGGTCGGCATGAGGTTCAGAAGAAGAATGTGTAAAGGACGGATATCCTGCGTGGCGGCACGGTGTTCCGTCATCACGAATATGTTTTCTTTTTCCAGCGTTCGGACGGCCGGCAGGTCATCCGGTATTTTAATCGGCATAGTATTCTGCTTTCTCTGTATGTATTGTTTTGTTTACCGTTAACCGGGGTTTGCGCGGCAGGCGTTCATTGAAGCGCCTGCGCAAGATCCGCAATCAGATCCTCTGCCGCTTCCAGGCCGCAGGAGAGACGGATGAGGTCGGGCGTGATTCCGGCGGCTTCCAGTTCCGCGTCATTCATCTGCCGGTGCGTGGCGTTGGCAGGATGCAGACAGCAACTGCGGGCATCGGCCACATGTGTTTCAATGGCAATCAGACGCAGTTTCTTCATCACGCGCTCGGCAGCGGCGCGGCCGCCCTCCACGGCAAAACTGATGACCCCGCAGCTTCCATCCGGCAGGTACTTTTCGGCCAGCGGATAAAAACGGTCGCCGGGCAAAGAGGGATACCGGACCCATTTGACAGCGGGATGCGCGGACAAAAACTCCGCCACTGCATAGGCCGTCGCGCAATGCTGACGCATCCGGATATGGAGGCTTTCCAGACCGAGGTTGAGTAAATAGGCGCTCATCGGAGCGGGCGTAGAACCGAAATCGCGCATCAGTTGCGCCGTTGCCTTGGTGATATAGGCTCCCCCTTGTCCGAACCGTTCCGCATACACAATGCCGTGATAGCTTTCGTCGGGCGTTGTCAGCCCCGGGAATTTGTCGGCATGCGCCATCCAGTCAAAACGCCCGGAATCGACAATCGCACCGCCGACGGCAGAGCCGTGTCCGTCCATATACTTGGTGGTCGAATGGGTCACAATATCCGCGCCGAACTCAAACGGACGGCAATTGACCGGGGTGGCAAACGTATTGTCTACAATCAGCGGAACGCCGTGCGCATGCGCCGCTTTGGAAAATTTTTCAATGTCCAGCACTTCAAGCGAAGGATTGGCAATCGTTTCGCCGAATACGGCGCGGGTGTTTTCCCGGAAGGCGGCGTTCAGCTCTTCCTCTGTGCAATCGGGCTTGATGAAGGTGAATTCCACCCCCATACGCTTCATCGTCACGGCAAAGAGGTTGTAGGTCCCGCCGTAAAGAGCAGAGGAAGCCACCACATGATCTCCGCACCCCGCAAGGTTGAAAACCGCATAAAAGTTTGCCGCCTGGCCGGAAGAGGTCAGCATGGCGGCGGTTCCGCCTTCCAGTTCCGCGATTTTGGCGGCCACAGTATCACAGGTCGGATTGGAAAGCCGCGAATAAAAATAGCCGGATGCTTCCAGGTCAAACAGTTTGGCCATCTCGCCGCTTGTCTCATAACGGAAAGTCGTGCTCTGGATAATCGGAATCTGTCTGGGTTCCCCGTTCTTCGGGCGATAGCCGCCCTGTACGCAAAGAGTGTCGATTTTCTGTTTCATGGTATATACCTCCTTTATAAACAAAAAGCCCGTCTCAGCTTTGAGACGGACATAAAATCCGCGGTACCACTCAAATTCGCACAAAGTGCGCCCTCAGGCTCCATCAAGCCCTGTGCCGTAACGCCGCACCTCCGCGAGGACGATTACCTGTCACCGCCCCGGCTCGGGAAGCCATAGATCGTCAGCGCGTCCTCCGCCGGTTCTCAGCTCTCCCGGCTCTCTGTGGGATTCTTCTGCCTTGTCCTCTTCCTTCACAGCCTTTGTAAATTACTCATACTGTAACACATTCGACCGGATTTGTCAAGGGGTTTCGGAATTTTATTTTCGGAAGCCCGGCAACCGCCGGAAAATTTCACTCTTCGGCAGCGGCAGGCAGATTGACATAGACCGGGCAGTGCCCGACCGCGGGAAGAAAAATATCCAGAATATCCGAAAGCCGCAGAGAAAGACTGGTGGTGTTTTCAAGCGGATGCGCGCCGAGGTATTCTTCTTTGAGCAGATCGCGGTCAATGAGGAGCTGTATTTCCTTCTCCCTGTCATGGATCAACCCGAGAACCGAAGCCGCGCCGGGATAGGTCCCGAGAAGCCGGGAGAGATTGTCGGAGGTATCGAAAGAAAGCCGCGCCGTACCGATCTCGGCCGACAGGGTCTTGGTACGAAAGGGTTTGCCGGCCGGCATCAGAAGCAGATAATGCGCCGTACCCTGCCGGTTAGCCAACAAAAGATTTTTGCACACGGTCACGCCGAGCGCCTCTTCGGCCGAAAGACAATCTTCCATGGTGTGCGCGGGCGCGTGATCAACGCCGCGATAAGAAATCCCGAGCCTGTCCAAAAAATCATATACGCCCCTCTCCCGTTCCGACCGGAGACCGAAATCGGCGGGGCGGCCTTCTCTGACAGTCAGCATACCGGCGTAAATCCCTCCAATTCCACTTCTTCCTGCGTTCCTTCGCGCATATTACGGAGCTGGGCGCGGCCGGTGGCCAGCTCCTCTTCTCCGAGGATGAGGGTGTACGCGGCCCCGATCTTTCCGGCGTATTTCATCTGCGCTTTGAGACTTCTGTCCATCATGTCATATTCGCAGGAAACGCCGGTGGCACGAAGCCGCTCGGCCAAGGCACAGGCCGTGGGAACCGCGGCCGGACAAAGCGGTGCGATATACAAGTGCGGACCGGGCAACGGCAGATCGGCTTTCCCCGCCTGTTCCATCGCCAGAATGACGCGCGTCAATCCCATGGCAAAACCGATGCCGGGCAAAGCCGGACCGCCGAGCGATTCAACCAGTCCGTCGTAACGGCCGCCGCCGCAAACCGTACTCTGCGCGGCGATCCCCTCCGCGATGAACTCAAAGACCGTGCGGGTGTAGTAATCCAGCCCGCGCACGATGGAAGGGTCGATGATATACGGAACCCCCATGGCGTCCAAGAGAGAGCAAAGCGTTTCAAAATGCCCGCGACATGCCGGGCAGAGATAATCGACGGTTTTCGGCGCGCCCGAAGCCAGCGCCGCGCAGGAAGCAACCTTGCAGTCCAGAAGACGCAGAGGGTTCTGCACAAGGCGGGTGCGGCAGGTATCGCAAAGTTCTGCCTCGTGCGCACCGTAATATTCGGCCAACGCCTTCCGGTAGACGGGGCGGCACCCGGCGCAGCCGATCGAATTCAGATGCAGACGCACATTCTCAAGACCCAGCCGGCGAAAGACCGCCGAAGCCAGCCCGATGGCATTGGCATCGGCCGAAGGAGCCGCCGCGCCGAACGTCTCGGTTCCGAACTGGAAAAACTCCCGGCTGCGTCCGGCCTGCGGCGCTTCATGACGGAAACAGTTGATGATATAGTAAAACTTTTGCGGCATTGCGCCGACATGCCGCCCGTTTTCCAGCAAAGCGCGCACGACCGAGGCCGTTCCCTCGGGGCGCAGAGAGATCGAGCGGTTTTCATCCCGGTCTGTAAACGTATACATTTCCTTTTGTACAACATCGGTCGTATCGCCGACACCTCGGACAAAAAGCGCCGTGTTTTCAAAAGTAGGCGTGCGGATCTCCCCGAAACCGTACTTTTCCGCTTCTTCCCGCATCACTTGTTCCAGATACCGGAAAAGCGGGGTCTGCTCCGGCAGAATATCCATGGTTCCTTTAATTCTCTGTATCACTTGTTCTATCCTCTTTCTCGCTTTGATAAGCGGCTTCAAGCAGTTCGGCAAGGCGCTCGGTACGTCCGAGATGGGAGAGCATTCCGAGCAACGCCTCAAACCCCGTTGCGCGGCGATAATCGGCAATGCTCATGTGTTTCGGCCTTTGCAGGTGCCGGTAATTGGAAGCGCGGCGGAAGAGCGCGCGTTCTTCCTCCGTCAGCCGGGGCAGCAGAGCCGCCGCCATCCGGGATTGCGCCGCCGCATTGACATACCCGGTCACAAATCCGTGCAGATCCTCCGCACGGGAAAGGCCCGAAAGAACCGCACGGCGGCGCATATCCAGACTGTGGACAGCATCGCCGAGATACGCCAGCGCGGATACGGACGGCAGATCGCTCCCGCGGACAGGCTCCTCCATATTTGCTTCCCCCTTCCGGTTTTGACATCGTTTTTTATTGTAGCACACTTTCCGGCATATGGCAAGGGTTTTCGGGAATTTCACGCGCAGGTCCGGCCCCCCTTTTCAAAAGAACGGAAACAGGCGGATTCCCGCACCGCGTTCGGCTTTTGGTTCCGTCCGGGAGCTGTTTTTCGGGTGCGCCGCGGAAAAAGAGGGCGAAAAAGGAGCGGAACGGGGCTTGCAAAAGCAGAAGAACCGTGTTATAATATACTGTGTAATTTTAGAATATTGTCGCGTCCTCTGAAACGCCTCCCGGAGGGAAATATGGATGAATTCCGCTATATAGAAGAAAATCTGCGCGCCGTGCGCGAAAATCTGCGTGCTGCGGCAAAAAGAGCCGGGCGGCCGGTTCCCGCGCTTGTCGCCGTGACAAAAAGCGCCACGGATGACGAAGTGCGCGCGCTGCTTGGGTTCGGCGTCGGCGCTATTGCCGAGAACCGCCCGCAGCTCTTCACCGCGCGATATGCCCTCGCAAAGGAGGTCGCCCCCGCAACCGACGTGCATCTGATCGGCACTTTGCAGACAAACAAGGTCAAGTACGTGCTTGGTAAGGCCGCGCTCATCCAGTCGCTCGACTCTGACAAACTGGCGCTTGAAATCGAAAAACAGGCCGAAAAAAAAGACCTGACCGTGCCGGTATTGCTGGAAATCAACAGCGGCCGGGAAGAAGCCAAGGGCGGCGTTCTGCCCGAAGAGGTTCCCGCCTTTGCCGCCCGTGTTCATGCGCTCCCCCACCTTGCGCTTGTCGGCGTTATGACGATGGGGCCGGATTGTGAAGACCCGGAAGAATACCGCCCGTATTTCCGCCTTACGCGTGAGTTGCTCGATCGTCTTACGGCGGATGGGCTTATCAGAACCGATACCCCCGTTCTCTCCATGGGAATGAGCGGCAGTTATGCGGTGGCCGCCGAGGAAGGAGCCACCATGGTGCGCGTCGGCCGGACGCTTTTTCGCAAGACCGGCAAATGAAAGGAGATTGTTATGTCACTGTTTCGTAAAAAACCCAACGCAGAACCCAAAAGCGAAGAAAAAATTCCGGCCGAAAAAAAGGCCAGCATCAACCTGCGCGTTCTGCGCCCGCAGGAGTTCCGCGATGTGCTGACCGTGGCGGACGCGCTTCTGGACGGCTACACGGTCGTCATGAACCTGTCGGACATGGAGCCTGCCGTCCGGCGGCCGCTTCTCCACTTTGTCAACGGCGTGATCTACGCGCTGGACGGCGGAATCAAGCCCGTCACGCACGACGGAACCTATATCGTGACCCCGGGGAGCGTATCGGTTTCGGAAGCGGAGGAAACGATCGGAACCTTCGGAATGGGAGAAGAAAAACCCGACTCCGCGCAGGAAGACAATCCTCTGACCGCGCTTTTTTCGCACGATGATAAATGAAAGGAATTCCCCCCGTTGAAAACATTTCTTTACATTTTTGCCTCTACCGTGGCGCTGGCACTTGATTTTGTGCAGATCTGCATGTTTCTTTGCGCGTTGCTCTCCTGGTTCCCTCCCGCAAACGGCGAAGGCGGCCCCATCCGGCGGTTTCTCCTTGCCGTGACCGAACTGGTTGTTGCACCGGTGCGTGCGTTTCTTGAACGTTTTGAATGGGTGCGCCGCTCTCCGATCGATCTTTCGTTTATGATTACCTTTTTGTTGCTTGCGCTGGTTTCAACTCTTCTGCCGCAAGTGAGGCTCTGATGATGAATGAACTGAAAAAAAGCAAAATTTTTTGCCTCTTTACCGTCCTTTTCGGGATTGCTCTCGATCAGCTGACAAAATATCTTGTCTCCCATCTGATGACGCTCGGGCAGTCGATCCCTCTTATTCCGGGTGTGATTCACCTGACCTATATTACCAATGACGGCGCGGCTTTCGGCATGCTGGACGACAAGCGATGGGTCTTTTTGGTGTTGTCTTCGGTCGTCATTCTGTTTCTTATCGGGTATCTTGTCACCACAAAAGCCACTTCGCGCCTCTTTCTCTTCTCTCTCTCCCTCATCCTCTCCGGCGGCATCGGGAATATGATCGACCGGGTGTTTCTCGGGGAGGTCATTGATTTCATCGATTTCACGCTGATTCATTTCGCTATTTTCAACGGAGCCGACAGTTTTGTCTGCGTCGGGGCTTTTCTGCTCTTCTTTTATATTCTTTTTGATAAAAAAGCCGGCGTACTGGCCGACGCAGGAGAAAAAGACATTGCCGCGACAATGGGCGGGGCGAAATCTGCCGAACCGCCGGAACCGACAAATAACGCACCGCAAAACCGCGACGCCCCGGGCGACCGGGCGCAAGACGACGCACCGCAAAACCGCGACTTCCCGGGCGACCGGGTGCAAGACGACGCACCGCAAAACCGCGACGCCCCGGGCGACCGGGCGCAAGACGACCCCTCCGGCAACGGCCGGTCTGCGGGAAACGATCATGCTGTATCGGGTCACTGAAGAAGAGGCCGGCCGGCGGCTGGACGCCTTCCTTTCGGAGCGGAGCGGGCTTTCCCGTTCTGCCCTTGCCCGCTTGATCGACAACGGAGAAGTCACGGTCAACGACCGCGCCGAAAAGCGCAGTTATCCGGTTGCTGCCGGGGATTCTGTTCTGCTCTCTCCGAAAGAGCCGGAACCCGCAACGGCCGGACCGGAAAATATCCCGCTGGATATTGTTTTTGAAGACAACGACATTCTGGTCGTCAATAAACCTTCCGGCATGGTTGTGCATCCGGCTCCGGGAAATGAAAGCGGTACGCTCGTCAACGCCCTGCTCTTTCACTGCGGCGATTCGCTCTCCGGTATCGGCGGGGTTCTGCGCCCCGGGATTGTCCACCGGATCGATAAAGACACCAGCGGCCTTTTGGTCGTGGCCAAGAATGACGAAGCGCACCGGGGGCTTTGCGCGCAGATGGAAGGTCATCATATCCGACGCGAATACCGCGCGCTGGCGGTCGGCGGCTTTGCAAGCGACAGCGGAACCATCGATCTGCCGATCGGCCGCCACCCGACCGACCGTAAACGCATGGCCGTTCTTTCCGCCGACCGGGGAAAAAGCCGGGAAGCGATTACGCATTACCGCGTTCTCGCCCGGTTCGGCATGATCTCCTACCTCTCGCTGGAACTTGAAACCGGACGGACGCATCAGATTCGGGTGCATCTGTCGCATCTCGGCCACCCCCTTCTCGGAGACCGTGTGTACGGAGGCGGAAAAACGCCGTTTGAACGACGGCATGCCGCCCTGCTTTCCGGGCAGGCACTGCATGCGGCGGCGCTCTCTTTCCGCCATCCGAGAACCGGCGAGCCGCTCTTCTTCACCTGCCCTCTCCCGCCGGAATTTGAAAAATTGCTCCGCCTGCTGGAAGCCGAAGCCCGCTGATCGGCGGCCTCCCGTCTTCTCTCTCGCCGCGCACAAAGCGGAAAACCGCGGGATGGTAAACCGAAAAACGCAATCGATAACCGTAAAAAGGAGAACCGCATGGTTGCAATTTCCGCGACCGGACTTTCGCTTTCTTTCAAAGACCGGCCGATATTGGAAGATGTCACCTTCTCCCTGAACGAAGGCGACAAACTGGGTATCATCGGCGTGAACGGGGTCGGGAAAACCACTCTGTTCCGCCTTTTGTTGTCCGAACTGACCCCCGATGCCGGGCAAATCTATCTCGCAAAAGACAAAACCGTCGGATATCTTGCGCAGAACGCCGCCCTCACATCGCGCACCTCGGAAGAAACGCCGCTGGACGTGATGTACGGCGCGTTCTCCGATCTTTTCGCGCTGGAAGACAAAATTGAAAAGCTGGAAGCCGAATTACAGACCGCGGCCGCCGTCAATGACCAACCGGCCATCGGCCGGCTCTCGGGAGAACTTGATGCCGCGCTCCGGCGTTACCGCGACGGCGGAGGGGAAACCGCCCGCGCACGATGCCGTTCCATGCTTTTGCGTATGGGCTTCACCGAAGAAGAAAGCGGTCGCCCGCTCTCTACTCTCTCCGGCGGGCAAAGCACCCGTCTGGTCCTCTGCCGTCTGCTGATCAGCGAACCGGATATATTGTTTCTCGATGAACCCACCAACCATCTGGACGCCGACGCGCTCGCCTGGCTGGAAGATTTTCTTCGTTCTTATAAAAAGACCGTTCTGCTGATCTCGCACGACCGGTATTTTCTCGACCGGGTCACCAACAAGACGCTGAAAATTTCACGCGCGCACGCACGGCTCTTCAACGGGAATTACAGCACCGCCCGCCTCCGGGAAGCCGAGGAAGAGGCTTCGCAGACCCGCCAATACCGGGAACAACAAAAAGAGATTGCCAGGATCGAAGCCAACATAGCCTTTCAGCGCAAATGCGGGATGGCGCATAACTTTGTCACCATCCGTTCCAAGCAAAAGCAACTGGAACGTATCCGGCGCGTGGAGCAGGTCGCGGCTCCCGAAAAAAACATCCGCCTCGCCTTTCAGAGTGAGGATTCGGCCAATGAAGTCCTCACCGTGAAAGACCTCTGTTTTTCTTATACCGACAACGCCCCGCTGATCGACGGTCTTTCTTTTGCCGTGCGGCGCGGGGAACGCGTCCTCTTCCTCGGGGATAACGGATGCGGGAAATCCACGCTGATCCGGCTCCTGCTCGGCCAACTCGCCAAAAAAAGCGGCAGAATCGAATTCGGCTATCATGTCAGTATTGGATATTTCGACCAGGAAAACCGTCGTTTTACCGAAGAAAATACGGTGCTTGAAGAACTCCATTCCACCTACCCCGCCATGAAGAACGAAGAACTCCGCTCGGCACTCGCCCGGTTTCTTTTCCGCGCGGAAGACATTGAAAAACGCGTATCCGAGCTTTCCGGCGGAGAGCGGGCGCGGCTGGCGCTTTGCAAGCTGATTCTCCGGAAAGTAAATCTGCTGGTGCTGGACGAGCCGACCAACCACCTGGACATCGGCTCGCGGGAAGCCCTGGAAGACGCGCTGGCCGATTACCCCGGCACCATTCTGGCCGTTTCGCATGACCGGTATTTCATTGACCGGCTGGCCACCCGGATCATCGAACTTACGCCGGCCGGAGCGGTGGATTACCCTCTCTCGGAGACGGAAAATCCCTACGCCGCTTATCTTGCGCTCCGCGCCGCCCGGCAACCTGCCGCCGCAACCGACGACCCGAAACGTGATACCCGGGAAGCACGCCGCGAGGACTACGAAGCCCGCCGCCGCGAACAAGCCCGGAAGCGCAGCGACGAGAAGAAAATCGAACAGGCAAAAAAACGCGCCGCCCACCTGGAAGAACGGCTGGCCGAGATCGAAAAAGAGCTTTTCGGCGCGGCGGCATCCGACTATGTGCGGGCGGCGGCTTTGGACGAAGAAAAACAAAAAGCCGAGGAAGAATTGCTGGGGCTGTATGAACTTCTTCTCTGATTTTTCTATCCGGTCGGGGGCGTTCCGTTGCCGGGAGGCGCTGTGCCTTCGGTCGGGGGCGTTTCGTCGCCCGGGGGTGCTGTGCCTTCGGTCGGGGGCGTTCCGTTACCCGGGGGCGCTGTGCCTTCGGTCGGGGGCGTTCCGTTACCCGGGGGTGTTCCGCCTTCGGCCGGGGGCGTTCCGTTACCCGGGAGCGCTGTGCCGCTTCCCCGGATGAAAAGCTCTTCCCCCGCCAGAAGAGAAGAAAAGCAATCGCCGTTTTCACCGAGCAATATTCGCACACCTTCGATATGCAGGTACCGGATTTCGTCATATCGGTAGGAAGACAGCGGCCGCATGTAGGCGTTTTCGGACTGCGCCGCCACAAAGATTTCTTCCCCCTCCCGCCCGACCGCAAGGACCGAATGAAAATATCCATCCCCCTCCCGGCTGAGTTGAATGATATCGCCTGTTTCTGTCTCCGCCGCATCGCTTTCGCGTCCGTAGGGGCCTTCGCCCTCGTTGGAGATCAGAAAATTATAGAGATAGTTCACTCCGGTAAAAGACGCCGTTCGGTCGTTTTTGTCCAGATAATACCAACCAAACACCGGCGTAAAATTCATCCGGCATCCCCCGGCGTACAGACATTGCGAAACGAAATTCGTGCAATTCCCGCCGATACCGGTATAATCCGCAAACAGCGGGTTCCGGGAAAAAGCCCACCGCTCGGCATATCGGCGCGCTCTCTCCCTGTTATAGGGTTTTGTCAGGAGCATGATCCGTCCCCCTTTCGGTACAGTATATGCCCGGCTTTTCCGTGCGTTACACGCTCCCCCGCATTTTTGTTTTGTAAAGAATACTTTTCAAAGAAGGGAAACTCTCCATGGAAGTAAAAGACATATCTTTGGCACCGGCAGGACGGCGAAAGATCGAATGGGTCAGGAGTTATATGCCTGTCCTCAACAGCATCCGCGAGGACTTTCTCCGCACGCAACCCTTTACCGGCCTGCGGATTGCGATGTCGATCCATCTGGAAGCCAAGACCGCCTATCTCGCCACGGTATTGCGTGACGGCGGGGCCGAGGTCTACGCCACCGGATGCAATCCGCTCTCCACGCAAGACGATGTGGCGGCGGCTCTGGCAACCTCGGGCGTGGAGGTCTTTGCGCGGCACGGGGTCAGTCCGGAAGAATACCGCGCGCATCTGTGTGCCGTGCTTTCGTCGCATCCGCACCTGATAATCGACGACGGCGGCGATCTGACCGCCCTGCTTCACGGCGAAATGGCCGACTGCGCCGATTGCCTGATCGGCGGCGCGGAGGAAACGACCACCGGTATTCACAGGCTTTTCGCCCGGCAGGCCGCAGGACTTCTCGCTTTCCCGATGATGGATGTCAACGACGCCGACTGCAAACATCTGTTTGACAATCGTTACGGTACCGGTCAATCCACGCTGGACGGAATCATGAACACCACAAACCTTGTTTTGGCGGGAAAGACCATCGTCATTGCCGGCTACGGCTGGTGCGGAAAAGGGTGTGCCATGCGGGCAAAAGGCATGGGTGGGATTGTCATTGTCACCGAGATCGACCCTGTCAAGGCAATCGAGGCGGCCATGGACGGATTTACGGTCATGCCGATGGATGAAGCGGCCGCCCGCGGCGATCTTTTCATCACGCTGACCGGATGCCGCGACGTACTGACCGCCCGCCATTTTGCCAAGATGAAAGACGGCGTTCTCCTGGCCAATGCCGGCCATTTTGATGTGGAAATCAACAAGGACGATCTGATGGCCGCCGCCACCGGTATCTTTGAGAGGAAACCGAATATCACCGGCTATCGGATGAAAGACGGGCGCATTCTGAATCTGCTGGCAGAGGGGCGGCTCGTCAATCTCGCCGCCGGGAACGGCCATCCCGCCGAGATTATGGACATGAGTTTTGCTTTGCAGGTCAAGAGCCTTGCATATCTTTTTACCCACCGCGACACGCTCCGTCCGGAAGTTTTGCGCGTTCCCGCCGAAATCGACCGCGAAGTGGCCGAACGCAAGCTGCGCGGCATGGGGCTGGCAATCGACGCGCTGACGCAGGAACAGCTTGCTTACCTCTCTTCCTGCGAATGACCGGCGAACGGACGAATGAGTGACCGGTGAACGGCCAACGGTGAACGGGTAACGGCGAACGGGTAACGGCGAACGACCGGGCCATATAGCCATATAAAAATAACCCCGGCAATCTTCCTGTACGTTTCCGGTCTGCTCCTGCGCGTTTCCGGTCTGCTTTGACACCTCCTGTTATATTCCGGTCATACAAGTGCCGGGGCGGATTTTCCCCCCGGCTTTTCTCTTGTCAGGCGCCCGGCCTCTTTTCTTTTCATCCTGTCATGCGCGGCCATCATTTTCCCCCTCATCCCGGCATATACTGAAACCGGAGGGGAAAAGCATGGAAGTAATATTGAAAGAAGAGAAGAAACTTTTTTCCGATGCCGGAATCTGTTTTTTGGAGGCGGTATGCACCTTGCCGGAACTTTCGGGCGGAAAGCGGACCGGAAGGACAAATCGGTTTTATGCCGATCTTCGCGCGGCTTTTTTTGCCTGTGCGGAGGCATGCGCCCGCACCGAAAAAGAACGCTATGAATCGTCAACAGACCCGCGACGGCGTTTTACCCACCGGCCGCTCCGATTTTCTCTCCGTACCCGCCTTTCGGAGCCGGACGACACGGGGCTTTTCCCGGCCGTGCGCCTGCTGACGCTGACCCATAAAGGAAAATGCCTCTATGAGAAAGAAAGCCGCGAATCCATCGGACGGGATGGAGAGCTACACCCTCCGTCCGACGCACGGCGCAAAAGGCCGTCCACGAAAAAACGCCCCGCCACCGCTGACTCCGCAACAGCCGCAAAAGAACAATCGGCGCAACGCCTGCGCCCTGCCCGGACCGCCAAAATCACAACCGCGGAAAAAGACGGAGGTAAACACCGCACCCCGTCCGGCTCCCGCCCCTATACCGGCGAACGAAAAACATAAAGGGACCCTTGCCTTTACGGTAAGAGCCCCTTTTGTTCGGATAAATCAATTTGCAGTCGGGCGACCGTCCGTTATCGTCCACTGTCCTTTATAATGCACCGTCTTGCCGGCGTTCCACCCTTCTTCAAATCCTTCGGGTGTTGCCGATTCCTCAAACGAAACATAAATGTCGGTCAGTTTCGGAAGCGAAGCGAAGGCTTTGGCGGTAACCTTTGTTACACCTTCTTGGAGAACAATGGACCCCAAAGAACTATACGCGCTCGCCAAAGCGTTTTTCATCTCGCCGACAGTCACGAACAGCACTTTCAATTCGGCACGCGGCAACGCGCCCACGCAAGAGGCGGGAACGGTCGCAACTTCCAGTTTCGCGCATCCGTAGAAGGTATAGTCGGTCACAAGAACCTGCGGACCGATTACCAGTTTTTCAAGCGTCGGATGTCCGTTGAAGGAAATCGCTGCGCTCAGAGAACCTTTCCCGAGCAGTTCAAGAGAAACGAGCGAGGGAACATCAGCAACGAACCCGTTTCCGACCAGGGCGACCGGTATCGAAACGTCCCGGAGAGCGGAACAGCCGGCAAAGATGCGTTCACCGCCCGTAACCACCGTGGCGGGAACCGCGACGGCAGTCATTTGCGCACATCCCGCAAAAGCATACGAACCGACCCTTGTCACGGTTTCGGGAATCGTCACCGAAGTCGTGGCAGCCGGAGCAAAGAGAAGCATGGCGGGTTGGCCGTCCGCATTCAATTTGTAAAGGAGATCGTCTTTCACAGCAAAGGACGCAGACGTGCTTTCAACGGCGATGGTCAGCACGGTGCAACCGCGGAAGGCTCCTTCGGCAATGACGGTCGTTCCGGCGGGGATCGTGATTCCGGTCAGAAGCGGGCAATTCACAAATGCGGCTCTTCCGATTGTTTCTATGGTGGCGGGAAGGGTAAGGGTCGTGAGTTTTTCACACCCGCTGAATGCCTCTTCCCCGATTCCCCTGATGTTGGCGGAGGGGGAGAAGGTTACGCTTGTGAGGTTGGCGCTGTTGCGGAAAGCTCCGCTTGACAGCGTTTCACCGGCTGTAATGACCACGCTCGTCAGAACGCCTTTGTTCAGATTGGCAAAGAACGCGGCCGGCGCTTCTACATGGGAAAGAACCGCGCAGTCTTCAAATGCGTCAGCCGGAGCGGAAGCCGCCGAAGGAATCTTCAACGTATGCAGGGCGGAACAGCCGGCAAATGCCTCTGACCCGATATAACGGAGCGTGTCGGGCATAGTAACAGAGGTCAGCGCCTCTGCTCCTTTGGCGGCGCTCGAAGCTACCGTCAGCGTACCGGCCTTGACTTCCAGCGCCGTCATGCCGCTTTTAACGGCAATCAGATGATTGTCAATATAGTACCCGCCGGCGTTTTCAGCCGGGTATACACCCGAGCCAGAAGGCAGAATTCCTTTTCCGACCGAAGAAACCGCATCTCCGAGGTGGAATTCGGTCAACTGCGAACAAACGGTAAAGGCCCCTTCGGGAACCGCGCCGGAAATGATGGTCAGCGATGTCAGAACAGCGCGGGCTTCTTCCGGGAGAGAAGCAAACGTATCGTAAGGCAAAACCGCCTTCCGGATTCCGGTACAGCCGGCAAGCGCATTCATCCCGATACGGACCGAGTCGTTTCCGACAATAATTTCCTGCAAGCCGGTTTCTCCGCGGAAGGCCTCCGCCGCCACGACTGTGACGTGCGCGGGGATTTCATAGCGCGCATCGGCTTCTGTGCGGCATTTCATGCGGATCAGATATTCGCCGCTCGGCCCGGCCAGGAGCGAAGAGGTCGTGCCGGACTCCCAGGTTTTATACCATTTTGTATTGGCAAAAGCGTCCGCACCGATCTGAATCAGGTTGGCGGGCAGAACCACCTCTGCAAGGTTTTCCCATCCGTAGAAAGCATGACGGCCGATAATGACCCCGGAAGTAACGGTCAGCTTTTCCATCGTATCTCTCGGAAGAGTAACGGCAAGCGCCGCCGGAAGAGCCGCTTCTTTGATGGAGAGACATCCCGAAAGAACCGAGCTGCCGATATTAACATCCATCAACCCTGCCGGGAATTTGATGAGCTGCAACCCTGCGCAGTCGGCAAATGCGGCGTCCCCGATAAAGGCTACCGCCGTTCCGGAAAAATCAAGTTCGGTCAGAGCGGTACATCCCTCGAAGGCGTAGCTGTCGCACCGGGTAAGGCCGGCGGGCAGGGTCACGGACGTGATCTTATCACATCCCGCAAAAGCGCCGCTTTCAATTTTTGTCACGGAAGCGGGAATCGCAAAAGCTCCCTCTTTGGTAGCGGGAACAAAAATCAGCGTATCGCCGGTTGTGCTGTCCTGGCGATACAGCGCGCCGTCTTCTACACGGTAAGCGCCCGTATTGCCTCTCACGGTGATTGTCCGGAGATTCGGGCAACCGTAGAAGGCAAGCGCACCGATTGAATGAAGCGTTTCAGGCAGCGAGACGCTTTCCAGCCGGACGGCTCCGTTGAAGGCGCGCGCATCAAGCGTAGTTCCGGAGAGGACCGTCACCCGGACAAGACTGCGGAGCGGGAGAGAAGAAACGGCAGACGCGGGAACCTCGGCTTCCGTCACCGAGGAGCAATTGAAGAATGCCGTCGTGCCGACCCTGGCGGAACTCGGCGTGTCGGCCGCCATTTTGATGAATGTCATTTTTTCGCAACCGAGGAACGCGAAGTTTTCGACGCTCAGAATGGTTGCGGGAAGTTGCAGTCCGGGCAGCGAAGCGCATCCGAAGAACGCCCCTTCTTCAATCGTCATCACCCCTTCCGGGATGTTCAGCGTTTCAAGCGACTCCGCCTGGGCAAACGCCAGTTTCGGCACCGTGCTGAGCGTCGCGGGGATGGTCAGACTCTTCAACGATATGCAATGATAGAAGGCGGCCATACCGAGCGTTTTGACTTCCGGCAATCCCGGCCGCAACGTTGCGGGGGTCACGGCCTCGCCGGCTTTCGTCTCCGGTGTGTATGTATGAATCTCTTTCAGAGAATTGCAGTATGCAAAAGACAGATCCCCGATCCCGACAATGCTCTCGGGCAGGGAAACGGCCTTCACGTTTCTCCCGTAGAAGGCTCTCTCCCCGATGGCCTTGACCGGCCGGAGCGGGGTAACGGTATCATTTTCCTTTCCGTGGGTTCCCGGAACCACAACGACAGCGGAATATCCTCCGTCCGTCAGCGTATAGTAGGTTCCGTCTTTGGAAAGTTCAAATTGCAGGCCTTTTTCCGTCGGAACGGTCAGTGACGTATATTCGGCTTCCAGCGAAAAATCCCCGTACATTTTTGAGGCGTATTCCGGCCATGTTCCGAAATAACCGTCTTTGGCAGGAACCTCAGGAACCGTGGACAGCGTTGTATCTCCCCGGCGGAATTTCACCTCCATAAGAACCGTCTTGTCTTCGCGCAGGAAAGTGGCGGTATACTCCGGTTTCTCGGTTACTGCCGGGGGTTCGGTCGTTGTGGCGGGCGCGGTCGTTGTGGCGGCGGTGCCGGTGTCTTCCGGTTTGTCTCCGCATGCGGCCAGAGCCAGCGCAAGAAGAACCGTCAGGGCAAAAACGAACAAAAACTTCAGGGTTGTTTTGGTCTTTCTCATGTTCTCGCGTACTCCATTCTCTATGGTTGTTTTCACAGTTTATCACATAACGATACAGACTAAATATAGCACACGCGCCCTTAAAAGTCAATACTTTCACGCCCTATGGGATAAATTCCCGCATTCTGCACATTTTCACGCGGTCTCTCTTGACGGAACCGCCAAGAATACGGCAAAGGAAAAGCAAAAAAATGATTTTTTCGTATCCTGCCACCGTCCGACAAATTCTGCCGATACCGACGTGTAAAATAGGGGTTGTCCGAAGATAGGAGGAAAAATATGACAAAAGAAACTCTCTTTGCGGATCTCACGACAAAAGGAGACGTGCTGCATGCCGCCCTCTCCGGCGAGATCGACCATCACAGCGCAGGAGCCGCGCGGGAAAAAATCGACGCGGCGCTTTTCAAATACCGTCCGGCCGCCTTTTCGTTTGACCTGTCTAATGTCGCCTTTATGGACAGTTCCGGCCTCGGGCTGATTCTCGGGCGGGTGGCGCTTTGCGAAGAACTGGGTATATCCGTCCGGCTGTTGCATCCTTCTCCGCGGGTACGCAAGATTTTCGCCGTCGCGGGAGTGGATCGCATCCGAAATCTCACAATCGAACCGTAAAAGACATAATCGAAACAAAAGGAGACAAGACCATGAAAGCCAGAAAAACCAACGAACTCAAACTGACCCTGCCAGCGCTCTCGGCCAACGAATCGGCCGCGCGGGCCATTGTGGGGGCCTTTTGCGCACAGCTTGACCCGACCGTCGAAGAGATTGCCGACCTTAAATGCGCGGTTTCGGAAGCGGTGACAAACTGCATCGTCCACGCCTATGGCGGTGAAGGTGGGGTCATTTACATATCGGTTTCCCTTTTTGACGACAGAAGTATCACGGTCACAATCCGGGACCGCGGATGCGGGATCGCCGATGTGTCATTGGCACGCCAGCCCCTGTTCACCACCAATACGGACGGCGAACGGAGCGGAATGGGCTTTTCCGTCATGGAAACCTTTACCGACCGTCTCTCCGTGCGTAGCCGGATTGGTGAAGGAACCCGGGTTATTATGAAAAAGTGCCTCTCATAAATAAAAATAATGAATGAAAACCCGAAATTCAGTGAAAACCTGCCGCTGCTCCTCCGCTCCCGCGCCGGCGACCGCCTGGCCACCGAAGAACTCATCCGTCTCAACGGCGGCCTCGTAGCCGGAATCGCGCTCCGCTTCTGCGGGAGGGGAACCGACTATGAAGACCTGCTGGAACTCGGCAATCTCGGCCTGCTCAAAGCCATCCGCAGTTTTGACCCCGAAAGAAAATGCGCCTTTTCTACCTATGCCGTTCCTTTGATCTTCGGGGAGATCCGTCGTTTTCTGCGTGATGACGGCCCGGTTAAGGTCTCGCGAAATCAAAAACGCCTCGGCGCGCGCCTGATGGCCGCGCGCGACCGCCGCGCCGCGGCCGGGGAAAGCGATATCCGGATTGAAGAACTGGCGGGCGAATGCGGCGTTTCCGCTTCCGAGGCGGCCGCCGCGATCGATTCGATCAGCCCCGTGTCCTACCTTTCCGACAGCGTGTACGGGGAGGAAGAAGGCGTAACGCTGGAAGGAACCCTTTTCGACGAGGAAGCCAACGAACGCGACCTTGACCGCATCGCCATCCGCGAGGCGATCTCCCGCCTTCCCGATCTGCGGAAAAAGATTATTCTTCTCCGCTATTACCGTGACTACTCTCAGGAGGAGACCGCCAGAGCGCTGGGGCTTACGCAGGTCAAAGTCTCCCGGGAGGAAAAAAAGATCCTCGCCTCTTTCCGGGAACTCCTGTCCTGAATCGCGTCTTCTCCGGCGGGATTTTTTACGTGCGTTACGGGGCTTTTCCCCTTCTTCTCCCGAAATTGTTAAATAAGTGTGAATAATGAAAAAAAGGCTTGATTTTTCTTTGCGGGCGTATTACAATAAGCAATGAAATTAGCACTCAGACGCAATGAGTGCTAAAACAAACCGTAAATTTTCCCGCCTCGCGGGATGAATCAGGAGGAATATCATGACATTGAAACCGCTTGCAGACCGTGTTGTTGTGAAACCGGTCGATGTGGAGGAAACCAGCAAGGGAGGCATCATTCTGCCCGGCTCCGCCAAAGAGAAGCCGCAGGTCGCCGAAGTCGTGGCTGTCGGCCCCGGCGGAAACGTGGACGGAAACGAAGTCAAGATGATCGTAAAAGTCGGTGATCGCGTTATCACCGCCAAGTACACCGGCACAGAAGTAAAATATGACGGCGTGGAATACAGCATCGTCCGTCAGAGCGACATTCTCGCGATTGTAGAGTAAGAAAGAGAGGTAACGACTTATGGCAAAGGAAATTCTGTACGGCACCGAAGCCAGAAACGCACTGCTCCGCGGCGTAGATAAACTGGCGGACACGGTAAAAATCACGATGGGTCCGAAGGGGCGCAACGTGGTGCTGGATAAAAAATACGGCACTCCCCTCATCACCAACGACGGCGTGACCATCGCCAAGGAGATCGAACTGCCGGACGCGGCCGAAAATATGGGCGCGCAACTCGTCAAAGAAGTCGCCACCAAGACCAACGACGCAGCCGGTGACGGTACAACCACCGCGACGTTGCTTGCCCAGGCGCTGATTCATGAAGGCATGAAGAATATTGCCGCAGGGGCCAACCCGATGATGCTCCGCAAGGGCGTTTTCCGCGCGGTCGATGCCGCCGTCAAAGGACTCGGCAAAATTTCCAAAAAGGTCAACGGCACCGAGGATATTGCCCGCGTCGGTACGATTTCCGCCAGTGACGAAGTGATCGGTACGCTGATTGCGGACGCCATGGAAAAAGTGACCTCCGACGGTGTAATCACCGTGGAAGAGTCCAAGAGCGCCGAGACGTACAGCGAAGTGGTTGAAGGCATGCAGTTTGACCGCGGCTATCTCTCGCCCTATATGGTGACAGATACCGACAAGATGGAAGCCGTGCTGGACGACGCGTTGGTTCTGATTACCGATAAGAAGATTTCCACCATCCAGGATCTGCTCCCCCTGCTCGAACAGATTGTGCAGTCCGGCAAGAAATTGCTGATTATCGCCGAAGATGTGGAAGGCGAAGCGCTGACCACCCTCGTTCTGAACAAACTGCGCGGTACCTTCACCTGCGTGGCCGTCAAAGCCCCCGGCTTTGGTGACAGACGGAAGGAAATGCTCCGCGATATCGCCATTCTGACCGGCGGCACCGTGATTACCGAAGAACTCGGGCTTGAGCTGAAGGATACCACCGTGGCGCAACTCGGCCGCGCCCGCCAGATCAAGGTCAACAAAGAAAACACCCTGATTGTGGACGGAGCCGGTGACAGCGCCGAAATCAAGAACCGGGTCAGCCAGATCCGCGCCGCGATTGAAACCACCACCTCTGACTTTGACCGCGAAAAACTCCAGGAGCGTCTGGCCAAACTCGCCGGCGGCGTGGCCGTCATCAAAGTCGGTGCCGCAACCGAGACCGAAATGAAGGAAAAGAAGCTCCGCATCGAGGACGCGCTTAACGCGACGAAAGCGGCCGTGGAAGAAGGAATCGTTGCCGGCGGCGGTACGGCTTATGTCAACGTAATCCCCGAAGTGGCCAAGATCGTCGAAGCCTCCGAAGGCGATGAAAAGACCGGCGCGAAGCTCGTCATGAAAGCGCTTGAAGCTCCGATGCGTCAGATTGCCGAAAACGCAGGCTTTGACGGCGGCGTTATCATCGACAAGATTCTCAGCTCCGGCAAGACCGGCTATGGTTTTGACGCTTATAAAGAAGTTTATGCCGATATGCTGGAAGCCGGCATCGTGGACCCGACCAAAGTGACCCGTTCCGCATTGCAGAACGCCGCTTCCGTGTCCGCCACCGTGCTGACGACCGAATCCGTTGTCTGCGACATCAAGGAGCCGGCTCCGGCCGCGCCCGCCGCACCGATGGACGGCGGCATGGGCGGAATGTACTGATTCCGGACCCCGCAAGAAGGGACCCCGCAAGGGGTCCTTTCTTTTACCGGAAAACTTTGCGTTCTTTTTTTGAAAAGAGCTTGACAAATGCCGTATTCATGCTACAATGTAAAGAGAAAAAGCCGAGGCATACCCCGGTAAACATAAAGGAGAACTCCTATGAAAAACATCCTTTTTCAAGGCGATTCCATCACAGATTGCTCCCGTGACAAAAGCGACTGGGTCAGAAAGACCCGTTGCCCTTCCAGACTCGGCCACGGCTACCCCCTGCTGGTAGGCTCCCGTCTGGCGCTGGATTTCCCCAATGAATATAATGTGGAAAATCGCGGCATCAGCGGCAACCGGATTGTGGATTTGTACGCCCGTATCAAGGTCGATCTCATCAACCTGTGCCCCGATTATCTTTCGATTCTCATCGGCGTCAACGACGTATGGCATGAGATCGATCAGAAAAACGGCGTTTCGGCCGAAAAGTTTGAAGTCGTCTACCGCCTGATGCTGGACGAAATCCGGGCGGCCTTGCCGGCGTGCAAGATTCTCCTGCTTTCCCCTTATGTCCTGCCCGGCGATGCCACGGTGAACGAAGAAAAACCCGAAAGATGGGAATATTTCCGCACGGAAGTTCCTCTGCGCGCCGCAGTTGTCAAAAAAGTGGCGCAGGACTACCCCGTCTCGCTGATCGAGACCCAACCGCTTTTTGATGAAGCGCAAAACCACGTCAACGCGAAAGATCTCCTGGTGGACGGCGTACACCCCGGCCCGGCAGGACATGAACTCCTCGCCCGGCATTATATGGACTGGTTCCGCTCGGTACGATAAACCGGAGTCCGCTCGGTACGGTAAAACAAGAAAAGACAGTGCGTTTTCAGCGTGCTGTCTTCTCTTTTTGCGTAAATTTGTAAAGTTTTGTTTTCTTTCAGCGATACCCGTCGAAAAGAACTTTTGTCTCGGTCTGCATCCCCGCCCACGCCTCTTCCAGCAAGGCGGCATGATCGACTTTATCCAGTTCCGCCAGCACTTTGGCGGCCACCGGACGGGTGCGCGGATGCCGGGGGGTAAAAACGGTGCAGCAATCTTCATACGGTAAAACAGAGGTATCATAGGTATCGATACGGCGGGCAATCGTCACGATTTCTTCTTTGTCCATTCCGATGCAGGGGCGGAAGACCGGGAGCGACACGACCCCGTCGGTCACGCGGATGGCTTCCAGCGTCTGGCTGGCCACTTGCCCGAGGCTTTCCCCGGTAATCAAGGCGCCGCAACCAAAGCGGGCGGCACAGCGTTCGGCAAGGCGCATCATGAAAATCCGGAGCAAAAGGGTAAAATATTCCTCTTCGCACCGATCGCGCAGCTCCTCCTGGATGTGGGTCAGAGAAATAACATGGACATGTATGCGCGAACAGTATCCGCAAAGTTTTTCGGCCAGCGTCATCACTTTTTCCCGCGCGCGTTCCGAGGTATACGGAAAACTTTCAAAATGGAGAGCCTCGATCTCCATACCGCGTTTGGCCATCATATATCCGGCCACCGGGCTGTCGATTCCCCCGGAAAGCAGGAGCAGGCCCCTTCCCGCCGAAGCACGCGGCATGCCTCCGGCCCCTTTTTCCTGGTCGGCATGGACAAATGCGTACTCTTCGCGGATCTCGACCCAGACCGTCACTTCCGGGGTGTGCAGATCGACCCGCGTTCCGGGAAAGGAGCGCAGGATTTCCGCCCCGAGTTCCGCCGCCAGTTCGGGCGATGTGAGCAAAAACCGCTTGTCCGAACGTTTGGCATCCGCACGAAAACGGTGTTTTCCCGCAAAAGCGGGGGCAAGATATGCGCGCGCCACCGAAAGAATGCTTTCCAGGTTTTTTTCCGCTACGGCGGCGCGAACGACCCCCGTAATGCCGAATACCCGGCGTACCGTCTCGTACATACCGTCCATATCGCAGTCACTGTCCAACGGTTCGACCGTCATCGTGCTTTGGACGCTCCGCACGCTGAAATTCCCGTGCGCGGCGGCGCGACGGCGCACCTCCCGTAAAAGCTCGGCTTCAAAAGAGGAGCGATTGGCCCCCTTCAGTACGATTTCCCCGAATTTGCATAAGATGATCTCTTTCATGAAATCTCCCCGTCTTTCCGTCATTACTGTGTAACGCTCCCATTGTAGCATAAGCACGTTTTTTTTGCAAGAGAAAAGCGTCGCCGGACGAAAATTGAGCCGGGAAAGGCTTGACAAGCGCCGGGAACTGTGCTACAATGCAGTCAGCAATGACGGGAAGTTACCCCGGAGAGAGGCAAAAGAGAGCGGGCGGATGGTGAAAGCCCGTTGCCAATGCCGCGGTATGTCGTCCCCGAGCTTGCGGGAAGAGGGAGTTTTCTCCGGTAGAACCCGCCGCCGCCGGGCGTAAAACGTCAATGAGTGCGCGCCCCCGGGCGCGAATACAGGTGGTACCGCGCTTTATGGCGTCCTGTTGCGGCAGGACGTTTTTTCTTTCCCTGCCAACAACACTGCCGAAAGGAAAACATCATGAGAAAAGAACTGCCAAAAACCTATTCCCCGAAGGATTTTGAAGACCGCATCTACAACACCTGGTGCGAGCGCGGCTATTTCCGTCCGGACCCGGACAAATCGAAGCCGGCCTTCTCCATCGTAATCCCGCCCCCGAACGTGACCGGCCAGCTCCATATGGGACACGCGCTGGATGAGACCTTGCAGGACATTCTCGTCCGCGCCAAACGGATGCAGGGGTACAGCACGCTTTGGGTTCCGGGAACCGACCATGCGGGCATTGCCACACAAATCAAGGTGGAAGAGAACCTGCGTGTGAACGAAGGCCTGACGCGTTACGACCTCGGCCGGGAAAAATTCTTGGAACGGGTTTGGGACTGGAAAGAGAAATACGGGAACCGTATTATCAACCAGCTCAAAAAGCTCGGCACTTCCTGCGACTGGGAACACGAACGCTTCACGATGGATGAAGGATGCTCCCGCGCGGTGCGCGAGGTCTTTGTCAACCTTTATAATAAAGGACTGATTTATAAAGGGAACCGCATCATCAACTGGTGCCCCCATTGCGTGACCGCTCTCTCGGATGCCGAGGTCGAATATACCGAACAGCCTGGGCATTTTTGGCACATCCGTTATCCGGTCAAGGGCAGTGACGAATATGTGGTCATTGCCACGACCAGACCCGAAACACTGGTGGGCGACACGGCCGTTGCCGTCCATCCCGAAGACGAACGCTACCGCCATCTTGTCGGCAAGACTCTGATCCTTCCTCTCATCGGCCGCGAGATTCCGGTTGTTTCCGATGAATATGTCGAGAGGGATTTCGGCACCGGTTGTGTGAAGATTACCCCGGCGCACGACCCGAACGACTTTGAAGTCGGCAAACGCCACAATCTCCCCATCATCCGTGTCATGAACGATGATGCCACCATGAATGCGGAAGCCGGTAAATACGAGGGATTGGATCGGCTGGCGGCGCGGCAGGCTATCGTCGAAGACCTGGAAAAAGAAGGATTTCTTCTGAAGGTGGAAGACTATTCCCACAACGTCGGCACTTGCTACCGTTGCCATCAGAACGTCGAACCGCTGACGTCCGATCAGTGGTTTGTCAGAATGGAGCCGCTGGCCGGTCCGGCGCTGGACATTGTCCAAAACGGCACCATTCGTTTCCGGCCGGAGCGTTTCTCCAAGATTTATATCAATTGGATGGAGAATGTGCATGACTGGTGCATTTCCCGTCAGCTTTGGTGGGGGCATCGGATCCCGGCTTTCACCTGCGACAATTGCAAAAAAATGATTGTCTCGCGCGATGATATAACGGTATGCCCCGTGTGCGGCGGCCACATGACGCAGGAAAGCGACGTATTGGACACCTGGTTTTCTTCCGCACTCTGGCCCTTCTCCACGCTCGGCTGGCCGGAAAAAACAGAGGATCTTGCCCGTTATTATCCGACCGATGTGCTGGTGACCGGATATGACATTATCTTTTTCTGGGTGGCGCGCATGATTTTCTCGGGTCTTGAACACACCGGGAAGGAGCCTTTCCACACGGTTTTCATTCACGGCCTTGTGCGGGATAAGCTCGGGCGCAAAATGTCCAAATCTCTCGGCAACGGCGTTGACCCGCTGGAAGTCATCGACCGATACGGCGCGGACGCTTTGCGTTTTGCGTTGGCTTCGGGCAATTCGCCCGGCAACGATATGCGCTTTTCCGAAGAAAAGATCGAAGCCGCCCGCAACTTTGCCAACAAACTCTGGAACGCCTCGCGCTTTGTCCTGATGAACCTTGAAAAAGACGATGAAGACGCGTCTCTTCCGCCGCAAGAGGCCCTCTGCACCGAAGATCGCTGGATTCTCACCCGGTTTTCCGAACTGACCGCCACGGTGACAGACTCGCTTGAACATTTTGAACTCGGCGTTTCGCTCTCTGCAATCTATGACTTTACCTGGGACATCTTCTGCGACTGGTATATCGAACTTTGTAAAAGCCGCCTCGCCGACCGCGGCAGTGCCGAAGCGCACACCGCCTCTCATGTGCTGGCGTGGGTACTCACGGGAATTTTGAAACTTCTCCACCCCTTTATGCCTTTCATCACGGAAGAGATTTACAGTTGCCTGCCGCACACCGAAGAAAGCATCATGATCAGCGCCTACCCGAAAGCCGAAGATATCCTGCGCTATCCCGAAGACGCGGAGCGGCTGGATGAAGTCATCGAGATTATCCGGGCCGTCCGCACCCGGCGCGCCGACATGAACGTGCCGCCCTCCCGCCGGACAAAACTCTTCGTGGTAACCGCCGATCCCGAACGTTTCCGGGCGGCCGCCCCGTTCTTTGAGAAACTGGCCGCGGCCTCGGAGGTTCTCTTCCCCGAAAGCTATCATGACGAGACTTCGGTTTGTATCGTGACGGGGTCCGCCACCGTGTATATCCCGCTGGCCGACATGATCGATTTCCAAAAAGAGCGCGCCCGTCTCCGTGCGGAGCTGGAAAAGAACGCCGGAGAAATCGCCCGCACCGAAGCCAAGCTCGCCAACGAATCCTTTGTCAGCCGCGCGCCCGCCGCCGTTGTGGAAACCGAACGCGCCAAGCTCGAAAAGTATCGTTCCACCCGTATAAATCTGGAAAACGAATTGCAAAAACTCGGCTGACCCGCCGCCCGGGAAGAAAACTCTCCCGGGCGGTTTTTATCTCCCGCAAAAGGCCGGGGGGATCCGGGAATGCCGGGCTGCGGAATTCATGCCGCGAAAGCAGACGGCCGGGCCATGCCGCGAAAGCAGACGGCGGATCGGAGATTTTCCCGGCGGTCTTCCCTCTTTTCTTCTTTTTGCGCGGAGAACTTCATAGAAATACAATAAGAACAGGAGGTCTGCCATGAAAAGAAATCGTCTGCTTTTCTTCTTTCTTCTCCCGGCTTTGTTGCTTTTCGGATGTGCGCCCGCCGGGCAGGAAAAGAATCCCAAAGAAAAAATCGAAAGTTTTCTCTCGCTTCTCCCGTCCCATCCGGCAGGGCGGCTCTATGAAAGCGGACTGCCGGAAGACGGAGAAGGACACCCGCTGACCCGCGAACTTCTCCGCGCGCTCTTTGCGCGGGAGGACGGAAGCCTGCCGACAGACGGGCGGGTGGAATCCATGGCCGTCTACCTTGCAAGCGGGCAGGACGAACGGTTTGAAGCCATCCTTTTTGTCTGTTACGGCAGTGCCGATACCGACGCTGTCCGGGAATGCTGTCTGCGCCGGGCGCAACTGGCCGCTTCCTGCGGGGAATTGCGCGCGGAAGATGCCCGCATTTATATCAGCGGGCGTTATGTTTTCTATTGCCTTTCCGCCATGCCTGACGCGGCAGAACAGGCCATGCGACGTATCCTTTGACGGGTTTGCGCAAAAAACAAAGCGCAAATCATACAAAAAATCGCATATTTCGCACCTCCGGTTCCGTCTTTTCCTTTACAGCTGTCGGTTCTCGTGGTATACTGAAAGCAGCAGATTTCAAACAAAGTTCCTGCATTCCGGATTGCCCGGCCTTTTTGTGCCGCTCGGATTAAAGGAGGATGTATGAATAACAAAGACCTCACTTTCAGAAAAACTGCTCTGACCCCGCTGTTGACCGTGGAAGAGCTTGTCTCCGTCTACCGCCTGAATCCCAACGTGGGCGGAGGGGAAGCGCATGACTTTTGGGAATTGGTTTATATGGAAACGGGGGAGCATACCGTTCACCTCGGCGGTAACCTCTATCCGCTCCGCAGCGGCGATTTGCTTTTTTACCCGCCCAATGTCTGGCACGGACGGCGGCCGGGAGAGGAGCGTATCGTAAACACACCGCCGGACTGTATAGTGAATATCCTCTCTTTCACCTGTTCGTCTCCGTTGCTTTATGACCTTGCGGGGCGGGTCCACACCCTGCCCCCCTCCGAGGGAGACACCCTGCTCTCCATTGTGCGGGACGGCCTGCTTTCCTTTGAGCGGGTCGAATGGGGGAAGGGGTTCCGCCCCCGGCCCTACATACCCCCGGCCGCGTTACAGGTCATTAAAAACCGTTTGGAGCTTTTTCTGCTCACGCTCTGGCAACGGGAAACGGCCGAAGCGGGACGCATGGAAACCGACACGCAGAACGGCCGCCGTGCGGCTGACGAAGCAGGGCATATTCTCGCCTATCTGACTGAAAATATTGATAAAAATCCGTCGTTGGAAGAGATTGGCCGTGCGCTCGGTTTTTCTCCTTCTTATCTGCGCCTGCTTTTCTCCCGGCGTTTCGGATGCGGGATCAAGACCTATTTTCACGCCATGAAAATCCGTGAAGCGATGCGTTTGTTGCGTTGGAGTTCGTTGGGGTGCAGTGAAGTTTCCAATCGCCTCGGCTATTCCTCTCCTCAATATTTCGCCTATGTTTTCCGCCGCGCGACCGGGTGTACCCCCAGCGAATACGCAAACGGGCGCGAACCGAAACCCGATTCTCCTTTCTCAAAATAAGCAGATTTCCACATGAGCCGCGCACTTTCCGTCTTCCTCTTTTCCCGGTTTTTTGTTATGATGAAGGTACCGGGGGGAGTCCTCCGGAAATCTGCCAGCCGGAAATTCCGGCTCCCGCCATCGGGAAAAGAAAGGATTTTACCATGGATAAGAAAATCAGAATGGGCATTGTCGGATGCGGAGCCATGACGACAAACAGCCATGTCTACGCCTTCCCTCTTCTCACCGATATCTGCACCGTCACGGCCGTTTGCGATGTGAAACGAGACAACGCCGAAAATATTGCAAACCGGCTCGGCGGCGACGTTTTCGTGACGACCGATTATCGTGAAATGGTCGGCCTTGTCGATGCCGTACTGGTGGTTCTTCCCCACAGCGTCCATTACGAATGCGGTTCCTTCTTTGCCGAAAACAATGTTCACGTCCTGATGGAAAAACCGCTCTGTAATACCGAAAAAGAGGTTGAAGACCTGACAAAAATCGCCGAAGAGCATCATGTCAAACTGATGTGCGCCTACCCTGTCCGTTTCTGGCGCGGTATTTCCAAACTCAAAGAACTGCTGGATTCCGGCGAATACGGCCGTATCATCCAGATGTCGATCTGGACCGAACAGTATACGAGGCGTTTTGACGAAAACAACTCTACATACGAACGGTATAAGGTCGAAAATCTCGGCGGCGGCCAGCTTTTCTCGCACGGTTGCCATTATATCGACCTGCTTCTCTGGTTCCTCGGCAAGCCGGTCAGCGGAACGCATATCGGTTCCAATATCGGCACGGAGTGGATGGAACGCGAAGGCACTTCCAACGTCATCATGACCTTTGAAAACGGCGCGATGGCCTACCACTTCGGCACTTGGGGTGCGCGCGGCTCCTCGCATGACTATTCTTTCCAGGTCTTTACCGACAAGGGCTTCTTTGAATACCGGCGCGACACGGCCACACTGACCTACAAGACCGATATTCATCCGAACCCCGAACAGCCCCCCGTCACCGTCTGGGAATTCCGCGACAAAACCAAACAGACGCAATACGAAATCCGCCACTTTCTGGAATGCATCCTCTATGACCGCCGCCCGATGATCGACGGATACGATTCCCTGCAATCAATCAAGGTAATCAACCGCCTGTATGAAGCCGAGGACCGCGGCGAAATCGCCGACCTGCGCGGGCTTGGTTTCCGCGATCGCGACTGATTGCCGAAGATCCGTCGCGCCCTGCCGTCTGCGGGGCGGCCAAACTCCGGACCGCCCCACCCCGGGAGAAAACGCCGGATATACAAAAACGCGACATGAAATATGTCGCGTTTTCTTTACATAATTTGAAAATTATTGCGCAACGTCGCCCTCAGGCATTTTGCACGGCCGGATCATCCAGATACCGGCAGGCGGCAAGCGCCGCCACGGCTCCGTCCGCTGTCGCGGTCGTTATCTGCCGGATGCGTTTGTTGCGACAGTCTCCCGCCACGAAAAGGCCGGGGGTTTTGGTCGCACAGGATTCGTCCGAGGCAAAATACCCGCGCTCATCCAGTTCGGCCACGTCGGCAAAGGGCGTGTTTTCGGGTACCTGTCCGATAGCGACAAAGACTCCGTCCGTGCGCAGGATTTGCTCTTTCCCCTCGCTGTTCCGGAGAAGCAGACCGGTCAGAAGTTCTTCTCCGATGAGGCCCGCCACCGTATGTGAGAAGAGAAACCGCACATTTTCCTTGGCGCGAAGGAGAGCGGCAAGGCTCTCTTCCCCCGTGAGAAAGGGCAGGTTCTGAATGAGCGTGACAGAGGCGCAATACTCCGAAAGCATGACGGCTTCCTGCAAGGCGGTGTTCCCGCCGCCGATAACCGCCACGTGGCGGCCGGCATAAAAAGCCCCGTCACAGATAGCGCAATAAGAGATTCCGTTGCCGACAAGCGCCTCTTCCCCGGGTAGCCCGAGGACGCGATGATGTGAGCCGGCCGCCACGATGACGGCGCGGGCGGCATAATCGCCCGCTTCCCCGTGAATCGCAAAGCCGTCTGCCGTTTTTTCCACGCCGGTGACGCGGTCCAGTTCGATCTCCGCGCCGAGCGCCATCACCTGTTCGGTCAGTTTGTCGGCCAGTTCCATCCCGCTGATGACCGGGAAGCCCGGGTAATTCTCCACTTTCGGGGAATGGGTGATCTGCCCGCCGAAGTTCTCCCCTTCCAAAATCAGCGTGGTCTTTCCGGCGCGACGGGCGTATATGGCGGCGGTAAGACCCGCCGGACCCGCGCCGATAATCACCAAATCCGGTTTTTTCATGCTTCTTTCCCGTTTTCTTCGATAAAGCGGCGGATATTGGACAGATTGACAATGGTTTCGGCCAGATCGCCGTTACGTTCCACAATCAGAGTGGGAGCTTGCCGCACCTCATACTTTTTGGCCGTCTCGGGGTCTTTGTCGGCAAGAATGACCTCATAAGCCAGGCCGGCTTTGTCCAGAAATACCTTGGCCATTTTGCAGTTCGGGCAGGTGGTGGTGGCAAAGAGAATCAGGCGATCCTGCCCGCAACAGGCGTTTTCCTCGTCCGAAGGAGCTGTGGCTTGCATCCGTTCTGCGGCGGCCAGCCGGTGGTCATTGGCGTGGCGCACCATGGAAGAGGCGGCGTTATAAACGCGGCGATCCTTGTATTCCTGCGCTTTTCCGTCGTTCCAGTTCTGTACGGGACGGTAATACCCGGTGATACGGCTGTAAACTTCTGTTTTTTCGCCGCAGGTGGGGCAGACCATGACTTCCCCGGCGAGATATCCGTGATTCTTGCAGACCGAATAGGTCGGCGACAGGGTGTAGTAAGGGAGTTTGTAGTTTTCGGCAATTTTACGGACCAGCGCGGCCGCGGCTTTCCAGTCGGGCAATTTTTCACCGAGGAACGCATGGAAGACCGTGCCGGAAGTATAGAGGGTCTGTAATTCGTCCTGAACATCAAGCGCCGAGAAGACATCGTCCGTGTACCCGACCGGCAGGTGCGAGCTGTTGGTGTAATAAGGGGTCTTGCCGTTTTCGGACGCGGTGATAATCTCCGGGAACCGCTTTTTGTCATGTTTGGCAAGCCGGTAGCTGGTTGACTCGGCCGGCGTGGCTTCCAAATTGTAGAGATCGCCGTACATTTCCTGATAATCGGAGAGGCGTTCCCGCATATGGTTCAGCACTTCTTTGGTGAATTCCTGCGTTTCGGGGTGCGTCATATCGGCGCGGAGCCATTTGGCGTTCAGCCCCACTTCGTTCATGCCGACAAGGCCGATCGTGGAAAAATGGTTCTTGAAGGTGCCGAGATAGCGTTTGGTGTAAGGATACAGCCCCTCGTCGAGCAGGTGCGTGATGACGTCACGCTTGATCTTCAACGAACGGGCGGAAATATCCATCATACGGTCGAGACGGCGGAAGAAATCTTCCCGGTTTTCGGCCAGATAGGCAATACGCGGCATGTTGATGGTCACCACGCCGACCGAGCCGGTGCTTTCGCCGGAACCGAAGAAACCGCCGGATTTTTTCCGCAATTCACGCAAATCGAGCCGCAGACGGCAACACATACTGCGGATATCGCTCGGTTTCATGTCGCTGTTGATATAGTTGGAAAAATACGGTGTGCCGTATTTGGATGTCATTTCAAAGAGAAGTTTGTTGTTTTCGGTTTCCGACCAGTCAAAATCGGAAGTGATCGAATAGGTCGGGATCGGGTACTGGAAGCCGCGTCCGTTCGCATCCCCCTCGATCATCGTTTCAATGAACGCGCGGTTCACCATATCCATCTCGGCCTTGCAGTCCTTATATTTGAAGGGAGCCTCTTTGCCGCCGATGATACAGTTCAGTTCGGCCAGGTCATCCGGCACGGTCCAGTCCAGCGTGATATTGGAGAAAGGCGCCTGCGTTCCCCAACGGGATGGAGTGTTCACGCCGAAAATGAAGGACTCAATGCACTTTTTGACCTGATCGTAAGGCAGGTTGTCCGCCTTGACGAACGGCGCAAGATACGTATCAAAAGAGGAAAAAGCCTGCGCGCCCGCCCATTCGTTCTGCATGATGCCGAGGAAGTTGACCATTTGGTTGCAGAGGGTGGCCAGATGCTTGGCCGGAGCGGAGGTAATCTTTCCGGGAACGCCGCCGAGGCCCTCCTGAATGAGTTGTTTCAGCGACCATCCCGCGCAATACCCCGTCAGCATCGAAAGGTCATGCAGGTGAATATCGGCATTGCGGTGCGCGTTGGCGATCTCGTCGTCATAGATCTCCGAGAGCCAGTAGTTGGCGGTAATGGCACCGGAATTGGAAAGAATCAATCCGCCGACCGAATAGGTCACGGTGGAATTCTCCTTCACGCGCCAGTCATTGATTTTCAGATATCCGTCCACCAACGATTTATAGTCCAGCACCGTGTTTTTCACATCACGGAGCTTGGCGTGTTGGCGGCGGTACAGAATATACGCCTTTGCCACATCGGCGTACCCGGCCTGTACCAGCACGGATTCCACGGAATCCTGGATATCCTCTACCGTAATCAGCCCTTCTTTTACCTTATCGGCAAAATCCGCCGTTACTTTGAGGGCCAGCATGTCAATGACGGAGGGGTGGTATTCCTTTTCCTGCGCTTCAAAGGCCATCCGGATGGCACCTGAAATTTTTTCTATTGAAAAATCAACGACTTTTCCATCTCTCTTTTGTACCTGATACATGATTTATCTCCTGTTTCTTCATTAATATTATATTCTTATCATTGATTGGTTTGCGTCACATCCCGCGGAGTTCCGCCGTCGGAATCTTTTCACGCAAGGCCGCCAGGCAGGCGTGCATTTTTTCGGGCTTCGGAGGATGCAGACCTTCCCCGATAAGGTCGCCGGAGTCGGTAAAGGGCTGAAGGAAAAAGTTCTCCCGCCCGGCCAGCCATTCCCCGATCAGAGAAAAATCTGCCGGCTCATGCAATTCGTCCACCACCGTGGTGCGGAACTCGAAAGGAAGCGTTCCCCCGAGCAGAAACGCCGCAGATTCCCGGACCTCTTCGGGCATTTCGGGAAGGCCGGCCGTGACTGCATACTTTGGCGGACTGTTCTTTATATCCATGGCCACATAATCAAGAAGCCCTTCCGAAACCGCCGCTCGCAAGCGGTCCGGATAACTGCCGTTTGTATCGGCCTTGACGGCATAGCCGCGCGCCCGTATCTCCCGGAAAAAATCCACTATATCGGGCTGGGCAAAGGGTTCTCCGCCCGTCACAGCCACACCTTCCAGCAGTCCGCGCCGCCGGTCAAGAAACGCAAAGAATTCGTCCGTGTCCAGCGTATCCTCGCAAAGATGCGTGACAAGGGAGGCGTTATGACAGAAGGGGCAGCGGAAATTGCACCCCGCCGTGAAGACCGTGCAGGCAACCCTCCCGGGAAAATCAAGCAATGTCATTTTTTGTATTCCGCCGAGCCGCAAAACGTCCTCCTTCCCCGGATTCTTCCCGAAAACGAGGGAAAAACTCCGATTCTCCAAAAAAGTGCAAAAATCAATATCTTGTGTAGGTATTTTATATTGTAAACTATATATGGTATAAAGTCAAGCGGAAAAGGGATAAAAAACTATAAAAAATCCGGTCGGTTTTTCGTGCATTCCGTCAAATCCGGTCAGGCCGAAAAAAAGAAAGCGTTTTTTCATTTTTTCCTCTTGACAATGCACCCTTTTGCGTGCTATACTGTACTAAACCGATGAGGGAGAGGAAGTAATCCCTGCATATTCCCATCAGCGAGCTGCGGGCGGTGTAAGCGCGGCGGGTAGGGCAGAGACGAATGGGCTCCTGAGGGCAAGCCGAACCGCGCGGGCGGTAGGTGAGACGGAGACTCCTCCGTAAACAAAGGGACCGTATAGTGGTACGGAAAGAGGACGCGCAAGCGTCAAGCCGGGTGGCACCGCAGGTGATTGATTCCCTGTCCCAGCAGAAAATTCTGGGACGGGGTTTTTGTTTTCCGTCCCCAAGGCAGAAAGGAGCCGAAAACATGAAAGACGCAAAAATCCCCTACAAAATCTATCTGGAAGAAAAAGAGATGCCGACTGCATGGTATAACCTGCGCGCCGACATGAAAACCAAACCCGCCCCGCTTCTTGATCCCGCAACCGGGAAGCCGATGACCGTTGAGGCGCTCAGCCACGTTTTCTGCCGCGACCTGGCAGAACAGGAACTGAACGAAACCGACGCATATATCCCGATTCCGCAGGAGATACGAGACTTTTATCGGATGTATCGTCCTTCCCCGCTCGTCCGGGCGTATTGCCTGGAAGAAAAACTCGGCACGCCGGCTAAAATTTATTACAAGTTTGAAGGAAACAACACCAGCGGCAGTCACAAGCTCAATTCCGCCATCGCGCAGGCTTACTATGCCAAAAAGCAGGGGCTTACCGGAGTGACGACGGAAACCGGAGCCGGCCAGTGGGGAACCGCCCTCTCGATGGCGTGCGCCTATCTCGGCCTTGACTGTAAGGTATATATGGTCAAAGTCTCCTATGAACAGAAACCGCACCGCCGTGAAGTCATGCGTACCTACGGTGCCTCCGTGACCCCCTCCCCTTCGACCGAAACAGAAGCCGGCCGCCGGATCCTTGCGGAGCATCCCGGAACCACCGGGAGCCTTGGTTGCGCCATTTCCGAGGCTGTGGAATGCGCCGTCACGCACGAAGGCTATCGTTATGTCCTCGGGAGCGTACTGAACCAGGTGCTTCTGCACCAGACCGTCATCGGGCTGGAAACAAAAGCCGCGCTCGATAAATACGGTATTAAGCCCGACATCATCATCGGTTGCGCGGGCGGCGGCTCCAACCTCGGCGGGCTGATTTCGCCTTTCATGGGCGAAGTCATGCGCAAAGAGGCGGACTATCGCTTTATTGCGGTTGAGCCGGCCTCCTGCCCGAGCCTGACGCGCGGCAGTTTCGTATACGATTATTGCGATACCGGCCGTATCTGTCCGCTGGCCAAAATGTACACGCTCGGTTCTTCCTTCATTCCCGCCCCGAACCACGCAGGCGGTCTGCGTTATCACGGCATGAGTCCGATCCTGTCGCAACTCTACCATGACGGGTATATGGAAGCGCGGAGCGTCATGCAGACCGAGGTCTTTGAAGCGGCGGAAGAATTCGCCCGGGTGGAAGGAATCCTTCCCGCTCCCGAAAGCAGTCATGCCATCCGCGTGGCCATCGACGAAGCCCGCAAGTGTGCAGAAACCGGAGAAGAAAAGACCATTGTTTTCGGTCTGACCGGCACCGGTTACTTTGACATGACCGCTTACCAGAAATTCAATGACAAAGAGATGAGCGACTATGCCCCGACCGATGAAGAAATCGCCGCCAGCCTCGCCCTCACCCCGAAACTCTGATCCCGCCCCGTTTATAAAAAGTGCCGACCGTGAAAGCGGAAGGCACTTTTCTTTGTTTTTTGGATTTTATCCTTCTTGATTTTTGTTTTTGGATTTTTGCTTCTTCCGGAATGCCCGCAAAACGGCGGCGAAAAAGCGGTATCAGACCGGAACCGACAACCGGAAAAGACGAAAATCAAACCCGTCCAACGCCACGGGGGCGGTGATCGTTTCGCCCGACTCGGCGTCCGAAGCGGAACAACCGAAGGAAATGCTGCCGTGCTGATCTGCCGAGACCCCGGCCGCAACGACGAGAATTTTTTCTTCCTTCTTATAATAACTGACGCGGATATCGCCACCGGTGCGAACCGTAAACGGACGGGGCGCGTTCTCCCAATACGGATGAAAGACCGCTTCTTTGATACCGAAATCCTCGGCAATATCCCAAACCGCGGCCATCAGTTCCAGCGGTTCGGCAATGTCAACGGGTTTCGGGAAAGAACCGTGCAGCAGCGCCAGTGCGGCGGCACTCCGGAAAGTCCAGACCGGCGGTGCCGAATAACAAAGCGAAAAGACCGGAACGCCGGTATTGTAGCCCGTGAACATGGCGCGAAGCAACCCTTCCGGCATTTGTCTGACTTCCCCATGGAGCATCTTCGGCTGGAAGGTTTCGCCGTCCCATGCCGAGCCGAAGGTCGAAAGAACCGGCAGGTTGAGCGTACCGTTGACATGCACGTTCAGGATCAGGTCGTTTTCGCGGCAGAAGTTGCCGAGTTTGCGCATCAGTTTGCGGATCTCAAAAATCGGTACCGTCGGATGGCGCACACCGTCTTTTTCGTATCCGCAACCGTGCCGTTCATTCTTACAAGGGTGCGGGCAGGCCGTTCCGTCCAGATAAAAGCCGTCAAAGCCGTACTCCTTTTGTAAGGCGGTCACGCCTTCATAAAAGATATCAGCCCATTGGCTCCCCATGCAGATCGGCAGATCGCGCTGATAGGGGAAGCGGTACCATTGACTGCCGCGCGTCGGCCGCTCGGAAATACGGACGATGTCCATGCCGTATTTGGCAAAAAGCGGAGAAAGCGACGCGACCTCATAGCCGAAATACGGCACTACGCGGATCCCGCGGGCATGGCATTCCGCAATGATTGTGCGCAGGCGTGCGTCGGTCGCGTCGGTCAATTGCGGATTATTTTGCAGGTCGTTCCACTTTTCATGGAGATAAAGCACCTGTACGCCGAGGCGTTTCAGCCGGTCATACCCGATTTCGGCACTGCCTTCACAAACCGGGGCGGCGAGAAAATCTTCATAATTCCCGGCAATTTTATGATAACAGTCGATGTGCAGATTCCGTTCCAGCGCGGTTTTCGGTTCCCAGTCGCGCACCGGGAGAGTCTGCATCCCGAACCGAAAAGTGAGCGGGAAAAAGTTGCGTTCACGTTCGTAATCGGGGATATTCCAGACGTCGGGTTTGCGATCAAGCAACCGGATGCGGAGCAGGGTGATTTCCCCCTGCCGTTCAATTTCCACGGCGCGGTCGGGATCGGAGAGGGCGAACGGCTCATCGCTGCCGAAGAAAAGCCCCAGTCCGCAATGGTCGCCGAGGAGAAGAACCTGCTCCTTGAATCCGCAATGCAGTTCACGTTCCGGCAAAAAATCCGCCGCGTTGATCGGTTCCCAGTTGCGAAAAACGTCGTCCAGAACATAGCGTCCGTGCGGATAAAGCTGGAAATATTGCAGGTTTTCCGACCGGAGCGGAATCTCCAGCCAGAATTGTGTCACATCAAAAGGGGCCTGTTTTTCGTGGGAGAACCCGAAAACCTCCGCCACGGTTTTTCCGCGCGGACAGACAGAAAGAGAGATCTCCGTGCATCCGTCATCCTCGGTGCGGAGGACACTGTGGACAATGACCGGGCCGTGTTCGGCGGTGGAGGAAATCGTCACGCTGTCCTTCTCTGCGTCCAATACGCAAAAATGAAGTGCGTTTTCGACCGTAAACCGCTCCCCTGCGTTCTCGCAGACCAGCCGGAACGGCGCTGCCAGCAATTCGCGTCCTGCCGATTCGACCTCCGTGAACAGGAGGCTCTCTTTCCCCATCGTGTACAGGCGGCGACCTGTGCGGACGCGATATCCGTCTGCCGTTTTTTCTATCATATCATTCATATTTTCACCTTCATTTCATCCGGAAATCCAGCGCATAAGGGAGCGGATGCGCCGCAAGAACCTGCCGATCATCAGGGGCGACGATCCCCTCGCGCTCCATCACCAGCCGATAATAGTCGGTATATATCCGCGAGACGGCATACTCCCCTTCCCTTAGATCTGGCACAACCAGCCCCTCGTTCAGAAACTCCGGCACGGCCGAAAGTTCGCCGAGCGCCACATAGGCCATGGCAAGATACATCCGAATGCGCCCGTACTGCCGAATCTCTTCCGGGAAGGTCGGATAGGCTTCGACGAGATCGCGCTCTCTTCCGGCGCGCAGGCAGACCTCGGCGTACAGGCGGGCCGTATCCCGCGTGAAAGAGGCGGCCGACGCAATCGGAGCCAGCAGTTCCAGCGCGCGGGCGTGATCTTTCTTCACGCAGGTCGCAAAGCAGGCGGCCGCCGCCAGAACCCCGTCATCCCCGCCGCTCTCCACGGCTTTATCGAGATAGCGCCCGGCATCGTCTTCCTGATGGTTGCAAAACGCTATGACAGCGGCGCGGAGCCACGCCTGCGCGTTATTCTGCGGGTTTTGAAGGATCAGGGCGAGAAGCTCCGGGTGATGGACGAATTCCGTCTCTTCTGTTGCGTTGGCCGGCCGCCCCTCCGCCAGCTCTTGATAAAACGCATAGGCCGCACGGTCTTTCCCCATCGGGAAGTCGGCCAGCGAAGTAAGCGGTCGCCCGTAAATTTTTTCGGCCAATGCTCCGCGGCCGCTCCCGTATTGCGTCGGGGTGAATGTCTTTTCTTCCGGAAACGCGGGGATCCGATCAATTTCCGCGCGGGCGGTACGACCGATTGTCTGTACCGCTTCGGTATAACCGGCGGGGAGGTTCCCAAAATCGGCCGGACAATAAACTTCACACCACCGAACCCGCTCACGCGGACCGAGCGACAGATATTCAAATTGCGTACGGGAAAGTCCGGCCTGGATTTCCAGGTACGGGTCGCTCCCATCTTCACGGGTCAACCATGCGTTCCAGTGACGGCCGCCGTTCTGGTTCCCCCAAAGAAACATTTTCCGCCCGATGAGTTCGCGGGTGGAAACATGCAAAAGTCCGCGCCCGGTGGCGGTATCCAGCGAACAAATCCATTTGTCCGATTCGTCCGGGATATCAAAGAAATAGTCGATAGCGCGGGAGGCCGCTTCCGGGTAAGAGATATCGCTTCCGTCGCCGTCGGGGTCAGGGATCGGTTTTTTGGATATCCGGTAGCCGCCCTCCGCATAGGAAGTAATATAGGAACGCTCGGCCGGCACCAATACGCGGGTGGTCGGTTTTTGCGCCACCGCGATATTCGACCACCAGTACAGATCGGTCGGTCGGTCGGTCACGTTTTCGACCGTAAAGAAAGCCGCGAGACGTTCCTCTTCCAAGGTAAAATACATGACGTACACCAAGCCGCGGATCGGCTCGTATTCATACATTTTGAGATATTCCCGCCCGTCACGCCCGATGGCCGTACCGGCAAAAAGCGGGCGGTTCGTCAGGGGGGAATGTCCTTTGATCCCGAGGTTCCATTCGACCCCGCCCGCAAACCAGGCGTTGCAAAGCGCCAGATTCCCGAACCGGATCTCCTTATTTTCGTAAATCACATCTTCGCCGCGCCGTTTATCATAGAGCGAAAAAAGACGGCCGCCGAGTTCGGGCAGGAAAACGGCGCGCAGGCAATCGTTTTCAAGAATCGCCGCCCGGTAAATCGTCCTGACGGGGGTTCTGTCATATCCGGTCTGCATCTTCCACGGCAGAACGCCGGCAATCATCCTTTTCCCGATCCGGTCGCGCTCGGGGCCTGTGACGCTTTCATCACAGTGAAAATACGGCACACTGTCGGCCGCGGAAAAATCGGGAATGCGGCTGTCGGGGCCCAGCGTAGCCGTCGGAATACAAATTTCTTTCCAGCTCAGCATAAAATCTCCCTCCTTGTTTGTTTCCAGTATACCACCCTCCTCTTTTCGGTTCAATGAACACATCGCATTCGTTTTTGTGTAAAACGATTGTTTTTTCCCGTTCGATATGCTATACTGCATACAGAAAGACCGTGAAGATTCTATATCGGTCTTTCGGAGGAAGAAACATGCGTTTTCAGATAGAAGAAATCTATACGGTCATTAAAAAAACCGAACGCCGCCCCTTTGATTTTTCCTGCCGGCGCAGGGCATGGGACGGTTTTGTCTGTTTCACGCAGGGAGAAGGAGAGATTTCGCTGAACGGGCGCTCCTATCCGATCCGCCCGGGCGACGTGGTCCTTCTCAGGCAAGGGGATTCGTATCGTTTTTCGGTCGGTTCGCCCTGCACCTATATCACCTCGGCATTTGTATTATCCCCCTGCAAAGAACTGGAAGAACTTCCCCGTGTGGCCGAGCCGGAGCCGTCGCTTCTTCCGATGCTTGATGAAGCCGAATCCTTTTGGCAGCAACGGGCGGAAGACGGCTATATGCAGACCCTTTGGCGTATTCTCTGCCTCTATACCTCCCTCATCGGGAAGGCGCGGGAGAGCGCCGCCGTCCGCGTATCGGACAGTTATCGGGAGGCGGTCCGCTTTCTGCGGCAGAATTACGAGCGTGACTTCAAAGCGGAAGAGCCGGCGGCCGCCTGCCATCTCAGCCCTTCCCGTCTGCGCGCCCTCTTCCGGGAAAAGAGCGGGATGAGCGTGCTGGCCTACCGCGACCTTCTGCGGATGCGCCGGGCGCAGGAACTGCTGGCTTTTACCGAAGAGCCGATCCGGGAGATATCGCTGTCGCTCGGTTACTGCGATGTCTATTATTTTTCAAGAACCTTCCGCCGGCTGTGCGGAATGCCGCCGGGCGAATACCGCCGCCGGCAAATTTCCCCGCCGCAAGAGCCTGCCGACCGATGATCGCCCCGCCGCAAGAGCCTGCCGACCGATGATTGCCCCGCCGCAAGAGCCTGCCGACCGATGATTGCCCCGCTACCGTCAAAAAACCGCCGCGGATAGCGGCGGTTTTGCTTTGCAAAGGCTCTTCAGGATTCTTTTTTATGCGTTCTGCCGGAGGGCGTGTATCCCATCAGTTTTTTATACGTGCGCGAAAAATAGGAAAGGCTGTCAAATCCGCAGGCGCTTGCCGCCTCTGTGACCGACATGCCACGCATCAGATATTCTTCCGCTTTTTTGCATCGGAGCGTGTTGATATAGGTAAACAGCGTTTGCCCCATATAATGCCCGGCCCGGCGCGCCAGATGATATTTCGTCACCCCGCAATATGCGGCAAGCGAATCGAGCGTAATTTCCTCGGCGATATGGTCGTTGATATACTCCAACGCCTTTCGGACGCACGCGCCGGAAGAGCTGTCGGCAGAGGGCGGGGCCTCCGATGCCGGAATGGCATGTTCGGTACAGAGATTGATCAGAACCGCCAGCACGGCAATGCGGAGTCTTGCGGCCTGCAGGCCTGTCGGCTCCCGCCGGTATTCTTCCATCCGGGTCTTGACGGCGAGACAGAGTTTTTCGGTCTTTTCATCACGGAAGAAACTCTCAAACCGATATTCGTCGGGTTTTATGCCGTTTTCCGCGCAAAACCCCTCGTCAAAAATCAGGCAGTGATAATCGACCGCCGTTTCACTGTAAAGCCGGTGAATGGTCTCGGAGTTCACCACCGCCAGATCATGCGCCGAAAGCGCGGCGTTTTCCCGCCCGCATTGCACGCGGCAGTTCCCCGCTTCCACCATCAGGATTTCAAGGTTCCGGTGCCAGTTGCAAACGCATTCGCGCTGATTTTTCAGTACCGAATACTTGAAAGGGCAAAGGGCGTCCTCTTTCAGATTCATATGATGTTCATACCGTTGAACCACCCTCGTTCCTCCATAATATCAATATATTGAAAAAATCGGGCAAGATATTGCTTGCCTTCCCCTCTCCTTTTATTATATACTGCAAACAGGGAAATGTCAACCGCCCCTCTTTACGGCGGAAAAAAGACAAAAAAGGAGAAAAAATCATGAAAGCTGCAATCATCGGGAACGGCTACATCAGCAAAAATCACCGGGAAGGTTTTGCGGAACTGAAACAGGAAGGCTCCGATATCGAATTGGTTGCCTTGTGCGACATCCGCCCCGAAATGCTCGAGAAAAACTCCGGAGAACGGCTTTATACCGATCCGGATGAAATGCTGGCGGCCGAAAAAGATCTGGATTTTGTCATCATCTGTCTCCCCACTTTCCTGCACGCGGAATACGCAATCAAGTGCATGCGCGCCGGGTTACATGTCCTTTGCGAAAAGCCGATGGCCCTGACCGTGGCGGAAGCCGAAGCCATGCTTGCCTGCGCGAAAGAAACCGGCAAAAAGCTGATGGTGGCGCATTGCTGTCGTTTTGACAACGAGCGGCTTGCCGTCAAGGAATTCGTTGATGCGGGAAGTTTCGGGAAACCGGTTTCCGCCGTCTTTACCGCAACCGGCGGTCAGCCGCGCTGGGGGTATGAAAACTGGTTCGCGGACGAGAAGCGTTCCGGTGCCTGTATGCTGGATTTGCAGGCGCACAACCTTGACCTTATCAACTGGTTCTTCGGCGTTCCCGACAGCACCTGCACCATGGCAAAGCAGTGTTGCCCGGACTTCACGGGATACGGCACCGTCTATTCCAATCTTGCCTATGATAACGGATTGATTGTCTTTTCGTACTGCGACTGGGGCGTTCCGGTGAACAAAAACCAGGCCCGCGTTCTCCGGATCAATTTTGAAAAGGGATATATCTATCTTGACCGTGCCATCAGCCCGCAGGTCACAGCCGTGGGGTATGACGGAAGCGTGACGGAGATCAAAACGTCTCATCCCTTCCCGAGCAACCAGCAGTTCCGCTGTGAGATCGAATACTTTGCCAACTGCATCAAAAACGATATTCACCCCGATTTCTGCCCGCCCGAAGCGTCCGAAATGGCAATCGCCGTCATGCGGGCGCAGGAAGCATCCGCCGACGGAAAGGGTACGCTCGTCCGGATCGAAAAATAAGCCGGACGGGTCAGAAAACATACGAAGGAGTTTATGATGAAAACCTGTATCAGCCTTTACAGTTATTGGAACCTTGTCAAGGAACACAAAATGAACCATTATGAAGTCATGGACGAGATCAGCCGGCTCGGGTGCGACGCAGTAGAATTTCAGATTTTTGATGCCTCTGTTCCCGAAGGAAAAACCATGGCCGACTACATACGCGATCTGCACGCCTATGCCGTCAAACTCGGTCTTGACGTGCCGATGCTCACGATGCAGGCAAATCTGTACGGTCCGAAAGCGGAAGAAGATTTCAACCGTCTTTGCGGCCTGCTGGATGTGGCCTCGGAATGCGGGATCCGGTTTCTGCGCTTCGACGTGACTTACAGTTTTTTGGGGACCGAGCCGTGCCGCTCCTATAAAGCGATCATTCAATCGGTCGCGCCGCATATCCGGCGGCTGGCCGACTACGCCGAAGAAAAGGGGGTCACAGTCTGTTCCGAAAACCACGGAAGAATCATGCAGGACAGTTACCGGATGGAAGAGCTTTTCTTTGCGGTCAATCACCGGAATTATAAGCTCTTATGCGACATCGGCAATTTCGGCGGAGCCGATGAAAATTCGGCTGTTGCCGTTTCAAAACTCCTGCCCCATATCTGCTTCGTCCATGCCAAGGACTCGATCCTGCGGGACGGTATGATGTACGACCCCGGCCGGGGGTTCGGCCGTTCGAGAGGCGGCGAATATCGCCGTTCCACGATTTTCGGTCATGGAAACGTACCGACCTATCAGATTCTGCGCGCGATCGGAACTTCGGGATACGACGGCTATGTTTCTCTGGAATTTGAAGGAATCGAGGAACCGAAGATGGCGGTCGAAATCAGCATGGAAAATCTGAAACGTATGCTGGCCGACATCGAAAAATAATCTTTCTCCCGCGTGAAAAAGTCCGCCCTCTGTGCAGAGGGCGGATTTTTGCTGAAATCTTTCTGTTTTTCAAGCGTCTGCTTGATAGAATTCTATCCAAAGAGCCGGCGCGCGGGTTTTTCTTTTCAGAATCAGCCGACCGGGGTCGGGAGAAGGTCTTCTTCCGGGTTCCGGCCGGCGAGGGCGGCATACAAGCCGCCTTTTTTCATCAGTTCTGCATGTGTGCCGCGCTCCCGGACTCCTTCGCTGTCAATGTAAAGGATTTCATCGGCGCGGCGCACGGTGGAAAGGCGGTGCGCCACCACGATGACCGTCCGGCCGTCGGACAGTTCCGCAAGACTCTTCTGGATCATCTGTTCCGTGATGTTGTCAAGCGCGCTGGTGGCTTCATCCAGGATCAGCACCGGCGGGTTTTTCAGGAAAGCGCGGGCGATGGCAATGCGCTGCTTCTGCCCGCCGGAAAGTTTCACGCCGCGCTCTCCGACGATGGTATGATACCCCTCCGGCAAAGAAGAGGCGTATTCGTCAATATCCGCAAGGCGCGCCGCCCGGCGCACTTCTTCATCGGTGGCGTCCGGCTTTCCGTACCGGATATTTTCGGCAATGTCGGCATTGAAAAGAAACACATCCTGCGAAACGATACCGATATTGCGCCGCAGGGATTCGCGCGTGACCGAGCGGATGTCCTGCCCGTCCAGAAGAATCCGGCCGCCCGACAGCTCGTAAAACCGGGGGAGCAGATGGCAAAGCGTGGTTTTCCCTCCGCCGGAAGGACCGACCAGCGCCAGCGTTTTCCCTGCCGGAATCCGGACGGAAATATCGTGCAGGACTTCCCCCTCGCCGTAAGAAAAGCTCACGTTCCGGAATTCGATATCGCCGCGGACCGGCCCGAGCGCGACGGCCCCTTCCGTATCGGTTTCAGTCGGGGTATCCATGATCTCGGTAAACCGGGTGAAGCCGGTCATTCCGTCTTCCAGTTGTTCTGAAAAGTTGATGAGTTTCGTAATCGGTTGGACAAAAATATTGACATAGAGCAAAAAGGCCACCAAGTCGCCGTAATTGATTCTTCCGTTCAGGACAAACAGCGCCCCGGAAAGCAACACGATCACATTGAGCAGATCGGTGCAAAGCCCCAATCCCGCATGGTATTCCGCCATAGCGTCATAGGCCATCTTGCGGGAAGACAGAAAGCGGCCGTTGGCTTCATCAAATTTCTTTTCTTCCTTTTCATCCGAGACGAACGCGCGACTCACACGGATGCCGGAAATGCTGTTTTCGATCCCGGCATTGACTTCGGCGATTTCTTCACGGCTCAGGTGGAAAGCGTTCCGCATCCTGCGCCGGCGGGACGCGGCAAAAAGAATCATCACCGGCACGACCGCCATGCTGATACAGGCAAGCGGGAAATTGATCCCCGCCATCAGCGCAAAGGAACCGATGAACAGAAGTACCGAAGTCAAAAGGTCCTCGGGGCCGTGATGCGCCAGTTCCGAAATATCAAAGAGGTCGTTGGTGATACGCGACATCAGGCTCCCGGTCTTGTTATTGTCAAAAAAAGAAAAGGGGAGTTTTTCCATATGACGGAAAAGGTCGCGCCGCATATCGGCCTGCATCTCGGCTCCCACATAATGCCCGAACCGCGAAATAAAATAGGTCAGCCCGGTCTTGAGAAGATATGCCGCCAGCAAAAGCCCGGCAAACAGGACGATCATGCGCAGATTTCCGGCCGGAATATAGATATTGATAATCGAACGCGAAAAAACCGGATAAATGAGATTACACGCCGAAAGCAGCACGGCAGCCAGCAGATCGAGCGTAAAAAGTCGGCGATAGGGCGCATAATACCCGAAAAACCGACGGATTTGTTTCCACTTCATCGTTTTTCCCCTTTTTCTTTCCCCCGGCGCACGGCGGAAAAGCCGAATTTCCCGAGAAATTTGCCGAGCGCATAGTATTCTCCGTGCGCATATGCGCAAAGCCCGGCGCGTTCCAGGCACAGCCGGCCGTGTTCATCAAAAAGTTCCGGGCGCGCCGTCACCGATACGATGTCCGACAGGAACATATCGTGCGAACCGAGCGGCAGAATCTCGCGGACGCGGCATTCGAGCGCCAGCGGCGCTTCCCGAAGCGTCGGAGCCGAAACGTTTTGCGACAAAACGGTGTGAAGGCCGCATTTTTCAAATTTATCGACTTTGGCCCCGGTATACATCCCGCAATAGTCGGCCGCGCGGCAAAGAGCCTCCGTCGTCAGATGCAGGACAAACTCCCGGCTCTCTTTCAGCATGGCATAAGAATGGCGCTCCGGCCGGACGGAAATATAGGTCATCGGCGGGTGGGAATTTACAATCCCGCACCAGGCCACGGTCAACAGATTCTTCTCGCTCCCGCACTGCACGCTGACAAGGGCCGCCGGAACAGGCGACAGCAAAGTGGACGGGCGAAGCACCGTTCGTGTGTCTTTTTCTTCCATATGTTTCTCCTTCCGTTCCTGCTGTTTTTCCGGGTCGGGTGTTTTCCGGTCGGGTGTTTTCCGGTCGGATGTTTTGCCGGGCTTGCGGGAACCGTACCGCGTCTGTCTTCAAGGATACCATACTGCCTTCGGTTTGTCAACAAAAAAAGCCGCCGGAAGGCGGCAAAGACGGCGAAAGACCGGGATAAAGAAGAAAAAAGAGAAAAACGGCGAAAGACCGGGGAAGAAAACGGAAAACGGCACAAAAATCAGAAAATCGGGCGGGTTTTTTCCATGGTTTCGGCCACGTGGGTAAAAATCGGCGCGATAACCGTCGGGGCGAACAGCAAAAGTCCGTCCTCATAATTCATCCGCAGGCTGATTCTGTCGAGGTTATAACTGCCGCCAAGCACTGCGCACCGGTCAATCAGTACCAGTTTCTCATGTAAAAAGCCCCCATGATACGCACGCAAATGCACCCCTGCTTCCAAAAGCGGACGATACCACGCGCGGCTCAGAAGCGCGCCGGAAAGAATATCGTACCGGGCGGGCAGGATCAAGCGGACAGTCACGCCCCGCCGCACCGCGCGGAAAAGTGCTTCCCGGACGGCCCGCGTCGGAAAAAGATAAGGCGTCAGAACCGTGACGCTTTCCTTCGCGGCATCAAACAGCGATATCATGACCTTTTCCCCGATCGGCCGCCGCGGCCCGCCGCCGAAAAGATACCCGCAGGGGATACGGGTCTTAGGCCCCGGACACGGCCGGGGGAATGCCGGAAAAGAGAGTTCCGCGGCGTTCTCGGCGTCAAGCAGAGGCTTTGTTCCCGCGTCCGCCCCTGTCCGAACCGAAAAGACCGTCGCGACGGGAATTTTTTCGCCCTTGGGTGCGGAGGGCGTTTTTTGCTCCGGTCGTGCCGCCGGCGAAAGCGGGCGAAAAATGTCGTCATACCGCCGAAATCTGCCGGTATCCGTCCGGTTCCATCGTCGGAGAAAAAGCAGTTCCGCGGCGGCGGCCCCCTCTCCTTTCAGGCAAAATGCCAGATCGCGGATTTTCTCCGGGGAGAAGTACTCGTCCGCCAGATTGAATCCGCCGAGGAAAGCTGTTTGCCCGTCTATCACCGCCAGCTTCCGGTGGTCGCGCGCCAAAAAAGAACCGCCTTGAAAATACCCGAAACGAACCTCTGCCCCGGCCTCGCGTAACGCGCGGACATCCTCTCTCCCCACCGCCGGGCGCGAACCGATCGCGTCGCAATTCACCAAGACCCTGACTCCGGCAAAGGCCCGATCCAGCAAAAGAGAAAGAAGCGTCCGCCACGAACGACCGCCTCTGACGCGATAGTATTCGAGATAAACGCTTCTGCGCGCGGTACGGATTGCTTCCAGTATGCCGAGAAAACCGACTGCGGCGGGATAACAGGCCGGCGCGGAAAACAGCGGCGCGCCTCCCGCATGCAGGACCTCTTCGTGCAAAAGCGCAAAGCGCCCGTCCGCTTCCTGCGTTTCCGAGCGACAAACCTGCCCGTCTCTTTCATCTCTCTCTCCCCGTTCGGTCTCTGCTCTCCGCACCGTCATCGGTCTTCTCCTTTTGTTTTTACTTTGATTTTACGGAATTCTGCCCTTTGCACATCGTCTTCATACAGTTTCTTTCGATTTTTTCACCAAAAAACGGCAGTCGTTTTTATGAAAAGAGCATAGACTTTTCTTCGGCGGGAAAAAAGGGTTGACAAAGACCTCGCGGAAATGGTATAATCCATGTGTGAAACGATATTCTGTTGAATGAGGTAAACCCATGAAAAAACTCGTTGCATTTGTTTTGCTTTTTGCTTTTATTCTTTCCATGGCGCTGTTCATGGGTTCCTGCGATTGCGGAGGGAACCCCGACGCGACCACAGCCGTGACCACCACGGCCAAAACGCAGAAAGACCCCACCGTTCCGCCCTCTTCCAGCGAAGCCACCACTGCCGGTACGCCTTCGCCCGACCAGCCTGATTGGGAGCCTGTTGATAAGTAATCATGTTCGGCAAAAGTAAAAGACCCGTTGTTTTCCAACGGGTTTTTGCATATTCTGCCCGGGAGGTACCATGTTTCTTTGCCGTCTTTCGGATATTCCGCTCTGCCTTGAAAACCGGTATCCGTATACCGAAAAAATCTATGCGCCGTTTGCCACGGACGAGCCGGCTGTGCTTTCTCTGCGGGTGAGTGATGAAGAGATCGCGGCCGAAGAAACGGCCGGAGGAATTCCCCGGGAGGAAACGGCGCGGGCCGGTTACCTGGAGGCCCTTGCTTTATACCGGAAATTCTCTCACGCGCTGGTCAAAGAAGGTGGCTTTTTGCTGCACGCCGCTTTTTTCACTTTAGCGGGCGCGGGGATTGCTTATGCCGCGCCGAGCGGTACCGGAAAAAGTACGCAGGCCGAACTGATGCGTGCCGCTTTCCCGGATATTTTCCGCTATATCAACGGAGATAAACCGCTCATCCGGCGGCGGGATAAGCGCTTTTACGGATACGGCTCCCCTTTTTGCGGAAAAGAACGCCGCGGCTCTGTCGGGTCTGCGCCTTTGCGGGCGCTCTGCTTCATCGAGCGTAGCGACAGCGACCGCCTTTGCCGTCTTTTTGCCGGAGAGGCTTTTCCCCTTCTCTTCCAGGCCGTACTTACCCCGCAGACCCCGGCCGAATCAGCCGACCTTATCCCTCTGCTCTCTTCTTTTCTTGAATCCTTGCCCGTCTACCGCTTTTTCTGCACCAAAAGGCCGGAGGCCGCGTTGTGTGCCTACAATACTTTCAAAAAGGATGGTATCTTACCGTGAAACTCAAAAACGGCTTTCAGTTGCATCGTATCGGAAACGAAACCTACGCCGTAGCCGCCGTTCCGGAGCTGGCCAAGCTCGGCTCTATGATCCGGCTGAACGGAACCGCCGAGTTTCTTTTCCGGTTGCTCGGAGAAGAAACGAGCGAAGAAGAATTGACGGCAGCTCTGCTCCGCGAATATGAGATTACCGAAGAGGCCGCGGCCGCCGATGTGGCCGCCTTCTGCGCCCGGTTGCGGGAAGGCGGATTTCTTGTCTGATGTTTCTCCTGTCCGCAAACCCGCCTGAAAAATCCGCGCAGGATTCCGGCCCGAAACGTGAAAAAAAACGCGCCGCGCCGCGAAAGCGACCCGAAGTGCTGGAACAATGCCCGATGGAAACGCTTTGGCCGTTGGTCGCCGAGGTTTTGTTACAGGGCGGCTGTTTCCGCCTCTGGCCGCGTGGAGTCAGTATGCTCCCTCTCCTGCGGGAAGGCCGGGATTCTGTTCTTCTCCGCCGATGCGATAAGGTCAGAAACGGCGATATCGTGCTGGCCAAAAACGAAAAAGGCGTATACATTCTGCATCGGGTCGTCCGGCAGAAAAACGGGCTTTTTATCCTGCGCGGCGATTCTCACGCCGCAAACGACACCGAGAGCGTCCGGAGGGAAGACCTTCTTGCCACGGTCGTCCGGATTTTTCGGGGAGATCGGCCGCTCTCCCGCTTCCGCGCCGCTCTTCTGCGGGCTGCTTCCCCGGTGTATCGCATGTCCGCGGCACTCCGCCGCCGCCTGAAAAAAAGATAAACGACTGCCTGCCTGCGCGCCGACGGTCGTTTTTTATCGGAAAATATATACAATGATAACAAAAACTTCACAGATTATCACGAAAAACTGTTTATTTTTACTTGAAAGTATGCTATAATAAAGATGTAAGGAGGGAAACCTCCGAAAATTCATATAAAGGCGGTAACAGCATGAAGATCACAACAGTTGCACGACAGATGAACGTCCGGGATTCTCTTCTGGAACTCACGGATAAGAAATTATCCAAGTTTGACCGATATTTCGGCGAGGACACGACCGCGTATGTTACTTTCAAAACACGGCGACAGGACAAGATCGTGGAAATTACGATAAATTACGGCGGAACCCTCTACCGGAGCGAAGAAGAAGACGAAACTTTTCAGAATGCTCTTGACCGCGCCGTGGAAACACTGGAAGGACAAATGCGAAAGAACAAGACCCGGCTTGAAAGACGCATCCGCGAGGGCGCGTTTGTCCGTTCGCTTGAAGAAATGGAAAGCGAATCGGAAGATGAATTGCCGGTCATCCGGCGCAAGACCTTCCCCTTGAAACCGATGACGGTGGAGGAAGCCATCCTGCAAATGAATCTGCTCGAACACCGGTTCTTTGTCTTTACGGATGCCGACAGCGGCAAGACCGGCGTTGTATATAAGCGGCGCGATACGGGCTACGGCCTGATCCTGCCGGAATGACCGCTCTTTGACCGCGCAGAACCGGGCGCGGCCGGGCCGAACGCCTCTGAAACAGCCCCCTTGATAATCCATAACCGACGGGCGCCGCAGGCAGATTTCCAAAAATCGGTCTGCGGCGGCTTTTTAACGGTAAGGGCGCGGCGGCCAGAAAAAACCGCCCGTTCCGGGCGGGTCGGCGGTATTTCCCCGGCTGTCTTTCGACAGCTTTTTGCTTTGCGGCGGCATTTCCCCGGCTGTCTTTCGACAGCTTTTTTGTTTTGCGGCGGTATTTTCCCCGGCTGTCTTTCGACAGCCTTTTTGCTTTGCGGCGGTTTTTGTCGGGTTTCCCGCCGTTTTCGGTTCCGGAGTTTTCGTTTTGCGCGCAAAGGATGGCGGCAAAGAAATGGGGTTTCCCGGCATCAGTCGTAGCGGCGCGCCTTCTCCCGCAAAACGGCATACAGCTCACAATAGCTCTCATGGCGGGACGCGGCAATCCGCCCATCGCGCACGGCATGCGCCACCCCGCACTCTTTCTCGCCGGTATGGGTGCAGTCGGCATACCGGCACTCCCGGAAAAACGGCTCAAATTCCGGAAAGGTTCCCGGCAATTCTTCCAACGTAAAAAAGTCAAACCGCAAAAAATCCAGCATGCTGAACCCGGGCGTATCCGCCAAAAACCCCGCATGCCCGTCTTCTCCGATCTCATAGAGTTTGGCGCTTCGGGTCGTGTGGCGGCCGCGTTCAATCTTGCGGCTGACTTCCCCGGTCGTCAGGGAAAGATGCGGGAAAAGCCGGTTCATGAGCGTGGATTTGCCGACTCCGGAGGCACCGGCAAAAGCGGCGCACACGCCGTCCTTCACCACCTCGTCCACATATCCGGAAAGCGCGGAAAGTTCTTCTCCGGCCGCCACGGAAAAGACCGGGAACCCGGCGCGACGGTAAATCGATACCGTGCGTTCGGTCAATTCGGCCGAAAGGTCCGCTTTGGTCACGACCACCACCGGGCGAATGCCGTTATGCACCGCGATTGCCGTCAGTTTGTCTATCGTGGAATAGGAAGGGGCCGGACTGGCGGCCGCCGTGACGAGGAAGAGATAATCCAGATTCGCCAACGGCGGACGTATCAGGCTGTTTTTACGGGGGAAGCAGGTATCGATGACCGCTTCGCCGTTTTCTTCCAGGACGCGGACATTGTCGCCGCACAAAAGCCGGCCGTCGTTCTTTTTCAACGCCCCGCGCGCACGGCAAAAAACATGTTCCGCGCAACCGTTTCTCACAATCCGTACTTCATACAGCCCGCCGACCCCGCAGAGTACCCGCCCTGAAAAAGTCATGCGTTCTCACTCCGCAAGAAGGTCCGCGCGGCGGAATCCGGAGAAAAAACTTCCCAAAAATCGGATTGCGGACAGGCAGGCGCCGACAGGCAAACGACCGCGGCCGTGCGCTGTTCTGCCGGCCCGTTCCCTCCGGCCGAAGAATCTGTTTCCCCGTTCGACGCGTTCACGGCGATCGATACAATCAGGATCAGCAACAGTATGGCGGCCGCCACCAGGGCCAGAATCTCATAAGAACGCCCATCCCCCGCGGCCGATCCCGGTTTTTTTCCGAAAATCCTTTTTCCTTTTTTCCGATCTCTTTTTTTCCGTTCGCCGGCAGAAGGTGTTTCTGCGGGTCGTTTCCCGCTGTCTTTTCCGGCGGATTCCCGCACCTTGACCGTCTCCTGTCGGGCGGAAAGATCGCCGTCCTTTTCGTTGCTTTCGGCCTCTTGTACGGGAACCCTCTGCAAAGGCGAAAAATGATCGGTGTAATCGTCGGACATACGGGAGGATGAAGCGGAGCAGGTCATGATATCGATCGTGTCATGCGCTGTGAAGGACGAGAGAATATCGCGTTCCCCGCCCGAAACGGCAGACGACTCCGAAGCCGCCAGTTTTTCAGCAAATTCGCGCTTTTTTTCCTGCTTTTTTGCGGCATTCCGCAAAGCCTCCTCGGTCGGGCGGGAAGGGGGAATCTCCCCTACCAACGGCACGTCTCCCGCCGGCTTTTTCTTTTCGGGTAATGTCCGGCGGTTTCCGAGAACGCGGGGCAGATCATGCTCGGTGCTTTCGTTGTTTTTCTCGGTCATGCGGCGATAAGCCGATGTATCGGCCACCAACGGCCGGACCGCGCCGGGAAGTGTATGCCCCGGGAGTTTATCGAGCAGGCGGATCATTTCCGCCGCGCTGTCAAAACGGGCGGCCGGGTCTTTTTCCAGGGCGCAAAGAATGATTTTTTCGATTTCCCCCGGAATTTCCGGGTTCAGGCAGGTGGGCGGCGTCGGCTTGGCCGTCCGTTGCATGGAAAGGACCTCGGCCGGATCATTTGCTTCAAAAGGACGGCGGCCGGTCAGCATTTCATAGAGAACAATCCCCAGGGAATACAGGTCGCTCCGCTCATCCACACTGCCGCCGGCGGCCTGCTCCGGACTGATATAATGAACCGTACCTACGGTGCGGTCAGGCATCAGAAAACTGTCTTTCCCCGGCAGACGGGCAATCCCGAAATCGGTCACTTTAATCCGCCCTTCGGTCGTGATGAGGATATTGCCGGGTTTGATATCCCGGTGTACGATCCCCTGGCTGTGCGCGGCGTTCAGCGCGGCCAGCACCTGCCTGGCGCAACAAACGCTTTCCTTGACGGAAAGATGCCCATGATAATCCAGATAATCCCGCAGGGTGATGCCGTAAATATATTCCATAATGATATACTTCTCATCCGAGGTGTCAAGGATATCGTACACATTGACGATATTCGGATGGGAGAGGACAGCCGCCGCGCGCGACTCCACGGAAAAACCGCGGGCCGACAGGCGCGCATTGTCCTTATCCAGGATCTTGATTGCCACCGTGCGGTTCATCAGTGCGTCACGCGCACGGTAGACTGAGGAAGTTCCTCCGCTTCCGAGAAGACCGGTGATAGTATAGTGACCGGCTACGGTGGTACCGGGTTGATAGCGGTGCATAGTCTCTCCTTTCGGTAAAGTAAGGTTTACAATTCAAGAATTGCGGCGGTAATGTTGTCACGGCCTCCGTTTTCATTCGCGGCGGCGATGAGATACCCGACCGTCTCCGCCGGGGGAAGGTTCTGCGCAAGAATACGGCTGATACGCCCGTCCTCCACCAAGCCGTGCAGTCCGTCCGTGCACAGCAGGAGTCGGTCTTTCGGGCAAAGCAGAAAATTGCCGGGAAAGATGCTCTGGTTGTCCAGCGCACCGATGGCACGGGTGATCACATGGCGGCGCGGATGTGTTCTGGCCCCTGCCGGCGTGAGCATGCCGCATTCCACCAGCATCTCCACATAAGAATCGTCACGCGTCAGACGGCGGAGCTTTCCCGCGCTGAAAAGATAGGCGCGGCTGTCACCCACATTGAGAATGTCGGCTGTCTGCCCGTCAAGCAGCACTGCCGTGACCGTTGTTCCCATCCCGTGGAGCGTGGGGCTTTCGTCGGCCTTTTCCCGAACGACGATGTCGGCCCATTCCAGAGCGCGGAGCAGAAGCGCGCCGGATTTTTCCCGCGGCCGGGCATTCCGCATGACAAAAAGAAAACTGTCGGCGGCGAGGCGGGAAGCCACTTCTCCGCCCCGGGTTCCCCCCATCCCGTCAAAGACCGCGCAAAAAAAGCGGCCGTCCGCCAACTTGTGGCTCACGCAGGTATCTTCGTTCACCGGCCGACGGAGGCCGGGGTCGCTGTTGGCAAAAAAGATCACGTTTTTTCCGCCTCCTCCCGGCTCCGGCGCGACCGGCGGAGCTGCCCGCAGGCGGCGTTCACATCACTGCCGAGGCGGCGGCGCACCGTGGCGGTAATGCCAAGCGATGTCAGCTTGGCGGCAAAAGCATTGGCCTCCGCAATCCCGGTTCCGGAAAATCCGGTTTCTTCCACGCGGTTGGCGCGAATCAGATTGACATGGATCGGAGCATTTTCCGCCCCCACGGTACGGCGCAGTAACGTCGCCAGTGCCACGGCGTCTTCCGCACTGTCGTTCTGCCCGGCAATCAAGGTGTATTCAAAAGAAATGCGGCGGCCGGTCACGCGATAGTAGGCACGGCAGGCGTCCAGCAGTTCGGCAATCGGATAACGGCGGTTGACCGGCATAATGGCCGAACGTTTTTCGTCCGTTGCGGCATGCAGGGAAATCGAAAGCGTGATCGGAAGATCCTCTTCCGAAAGGCGGCGAATCCCGTCCGCCAGCCCGCAGGTGGAGAGCGAAATATGGCGATACCCGACCGACAGCCCTTCCGGCCGGTTCACAAGACGGAGAAAGTGCAGAACATTGTCATAATTATCCAGCGGTTCCCCAATCCCCATCATGACGATGTTGGAAATGCGTTCCCCGCTTTCGCGAGTGGCGGCAATCACCTGCCCGAGAATCTCGGAAGCATAGAGGTCCCTCACCCGACCGCCGAGGGTAGACGCACAAAACCGGCATCCCATCCGGCATCCGACCTGACTGGAAACACAGAGCGTGTTCCCGTGGCGGTAACGCATCAGCACGCTTTCGACCGCTTCTCCGTCAAACAGGCGGAAAAGATACTTGACGGTTCCGTCGATCCGCGAAGAAAGTTTTTGCTCCACTTCGGGCAGCCGCCAGACAAATTCGCGTTCAATCCGGGTGCGGAGGGATTTCGGCAGGGTCGTCATTTCCGAGGGAGAGTCGCCCGCCGTCACATGGCGGAAAATCTGCGCGGCGCGGAAAGAGGGTTCCCCCCATTCGCGCATGACATCCCCGATCTCTTCGGGGAAAAGTGCCAGTAGATCCTGCATGTCAGATTCTCCTTAATTTGGCCAGAAAGAAACCGTCCGTATGATGTATCTGCGGCCAAAGAGTCAGCATCCCGTCGGAAGAAGTCAACGTTCCGGCAGAAAAATCTTCCCGCCTGTACCCGGAATGCGCGGCAAGAAAAGCGGCGACCGCTTCTTCATTTTCCGCAAGCGTCAGGGTGCAGGTCGAATAGACCAGTACGCCGCCGGGGCGGACAGCCTCGGCCGCGCTTTCCAAAATGCGGCGTTGCAGGGCGATCAGTTCCTCCGAGCCGTGCAACCCCCGATAGCGGAGATCGGGCTTTTTGGACAGCACCCCCAATCCCGAACAAGGCACATCGCATATCACGCGGTCAAATGCCCCTGCGTCGGACGGCCGGACCACGGTAGCGTCGGCCTTTTCGGTATGTATGACGGAAAGGCCCAACCGCTCGGCTCCCGCGTCGATCAACGGGAGCTTGCTTTCATGCAAGTCACGCGAAGAAAGGCTTCCCGTATTCCGCATTTCGATGGCCGCGCCGAAAGATTTCCCTCCGGGGCAGGCGCAAAGATCAAGAATTTTTTCTCCGGGGCGCGGGTCAAGTACGGCCCCCGCCAACTGAGAAGAGGTGTCCTGTACAAAGAATAATCCCTCTCCGTACCCCGGCAATTCTTCCGGCACGGCCGGACCGTTCAGCAGGATTCCGTATTCCGAGAGCCGATCGGGCAAGGCTTCGTATCCCGCGGCCGACAACCGTGTGAGCAAATCCCGCCGGCTGACGCGCAGTGTGTTCACGCGCAGAGAAAGCGGGGCTTTCCGGTTGCAGGCGGCAAGAAAGGATTCGCATTCTTTTTCCCCCAACCGACCGAGAAAATATCTGACCGTCTGTTTCGGGATGGAATACGCCACCGAAAGATGGCGGCAAAGGTCGCGTGTGCGCGGCGGAGGTGCCAGGATTTCCGGCTCGCGCACGGCCCGCCGGAGCGCTGCGTTGAGAAGCGAGGCTTCCCCGGGGTTTTTTGCAAGAGAAACCGTCTCATGCACGGCCGCATGCGGCGGAATCCCCCCCATATACAGAAGTTGATAAAGCCCCATCTGCAAAAGGTGCGCCGTGTGCGGATCCAGACTTTCGGAAGAGCGGGCCGTAAGAATCCCCGCATAGTACTCCAAGGTCAGACGGCGTTCGGTCACGCCGTAAAAAAGTGCAGTGGCAAAAGCGCGTTCCCGCGGCGGGAGCGAAGCCATCCGTTCCCCGCGCACAGAAAGATTGGCAAAACCATGCCTCTCCCGGGCCTCTGTCAGAAGCGAGAGTACCAATCGGCGCGGATCTTTACCGGCGGCGGTCATTGGCGCGGCTGACAAGAAGAATCAGACGGAGAAGCTGTGCAAAAGCCACGGCCAGCGCCGCAACATACGTCATGGCGGCGGCACGGAGCACACGCGCGGCCCCCGTCTCTTCTTCCCGGGTCAGGGAGCCGCTGTCCCGCAAGGCGACCATGGCGCGGCGGGAGGCATTGAATTCAACAGGCAACGTCACGAGCTGAAAAAGCACAGTCATGGAAAAGAGAAGAATCCCGGCATAAGCCAAATATCCCACCGGCGTATTGGCAAAAATCAATCCGATGAGGATCAGATAAATCCCGGCGGTAGAAGCGATATTGGTGGCCGGAACGATACTGAGCCGCACCTTGGCGGGCAGATATTCTTCCGCATATTGCACAGCGTGTCCCGCTTCGTGAGCGGCAACCCCGCAAGCGGCGGCACTCCGGTTATCGTATACCTCCTCGGAAAGATAAATCGCGTTGTCTTTCGGATTATAGTGATCGGTCAACTGCCCGGAAACACGGCGGATCTCCACCCCGCGTACCCCGTTTTGTTCAAGCACCATCCGGGCGGCCTCGGCTCCCGTGATCCCGCGCACCGTCGGAATCCGGCTGTACCGGTGGAAAGTGCTCTTCACCCGGATTGAAGCAATCAGGGAAAGAATGACAAACGGCAGAACAATGATTACATAATAAATATCAAAAAACATATTCCCTCCTGTAAGATCAGCCTAACCGATCCTTTGTAATAATTCGGCGACCGCGGATAAAATCAGCGGCACTCATGGCGGTTTTTCCTTCCGGCAGCACCCGGAGCAACCGCACGCTCCCCGCGCCGCAGGCAACGGTCACAGCGCCGGTTCCGGTCGTATCCAGCGCCAGTACGGTCCCGGGTTTTTCGGCCGATTCCGCCGGCGAGAGCAGGCGGCCGTAAGCGTCTTCCCCCTCGCCCGGCGCAGCCAGGAGAATTTTAAGGCTTTTTCCGTCCGGCAGGCGGGTCTGTGCCAACGGTGCCGGGGAAAGTCCGCGCACCTTACAAAGGACTTCTTCCGGTGACGCGGAAAAGTCGATGAAACAGTCCTCTTTGGTAATTTTATCGGCGTAACAGGCTCCCTCTCCGGGCTGAGCGGCCCGGGGGGCGTTTCCGGCTTCCAGGGCTGAAAGCGCTTCCAGTAATTTCTCCCCGCCGACAGCCGCGGCGCGTTCCGACACCCGCCCGAAATCGTCTTCGGGTCCGATCGGGAATCGGGTCATGGAGAGAATGTCGCCGGTATCGACCCCTTCATCCATATACATCACCGTAACGCCTGTCTCGCGTTCCCCGGCCATGATTGCGCGTTGCATCGGGGCGGCACCGCGATAACGCGGCAGAAGCGACACATGCAGATTGATACATCCGTACCGCGGATATTGCAGAACCTCGGGGGGCAGAATCTTGCCGTAAGCCACCACCACACAGACATCCGGGCGGGTCTTTTCGAGGATCGGGACCGCCGCGCCCCCCCGGAGCGTTGTCGGCTGAAAGACCGGAATCCCCTTTTCTTCTGCCAGCACCTTGGTCGGCGGGGGGGTGAGAATCTGCCGCCGCCCCACAGGTTTATCGGGCTGGCAAAGCAGGCCGACGATTGTGTGCCCTCCCTCTGTCAGCCTTTGCAGGCAGGCGCGCGCGATTTCCGGCGTACCCATGAACAGAATCTTCATTCGCTTTCCACCTCGTCCGCACGGATACGGCGGATCATGCAATCGGTAAAGAGTTTTCCGTCCAGATGGTCGATCTCGTGACAAAACGCGCGGGCAAGCAGACCGCGGCCGGTGTATTCGACCTCTTCTCCGGCGCGGTTGAGCGCCCGGACAGTCACGGCCGAAGGGCGGCGGGTAATCCCCCACACGCCGGGAATCGACAAACATCCCTCGCATTCTTCCTGTTCCCCGGCATACGTCACAATGCGCGGATTGATCAGCTCATACAGCCGGCCGTCGTCTTCGATTACAACGACCCGGCGCAAGACCCCCACCTGCACGGCGGCCAGACCGCATCCGTTTTCTTTGTGCATCGTTTCGGTCATGTCGTCGAGGAGCGTCAGAATACGCGGGGATATCTCTTCAACAGGGCGGCTGCTCTTTCGCAGAATCGGGTCGCCTTCTTTTACAATTTTCAGTGTTGCCATATTTCCTCCTTACAGATCGGTCGGATTGCAGTCAACCGAAAGCGCCGTACCGCCTTTTTGCGGAAATTCGCGCAGAATCCTGCCGAAAAGGGCGCGTGTTGTACGGTTAAGTTTACATTTTATAATCATACGGAGCCTGTATCTGCCTTCCGAACGATAAATGCGCGCTTCAAACGGGCCGTAAATCACCATCGGTTCCCCGGGGCAATCCTGTTGTACGCAGGTCCGGATGAATACCGAAAGGTCGCGCGCGGAAAGTGTGATTTTTTCTTCATCGGTGCCGGAGAGGCTGATCTGCACCATATCGCAAAAGGGCGGGAAAAGCAATTCGCGCCGCAGGGCGATCTCCCGGCGGTAAAAGGTCTCGTAATCCTGCCGGCAGGCAAGGCGGATTACGTCATTGGCCGGCGTATAGGTCTGGATAACGGCGTGACCCGAACGGTCGGCGCGGCCGGCGCGGCCAATCACTTGCGTAAGAAGCGAAAAGGTCCGCTCCGAAGCGCGAAAATCCGGAATATGCAGAGAAATATCCGCCAATAACACTCCGGAAAGCGTGACCCGCGGGAAATCATGCCCCTTCGTCACCATCTGTGTGCCGAGCAGGACATCGGCCTCCCCGGCGCGGAACGCGTCCAGCATCCGCTCATACGAGGTTTTGGAAACGGTTGTGTCTGCGTCCATGCGCATCACTTTCAATTCGGGGAACCGGGTATGAATCTCCCCCTCGGCGCGCTGGGTGCCGGCTCCGATAAAACGGATGCTGTTCGCTCCGCATTCCGGGCATTTTCCCGGCAGAGGCTCCCGATGGCCGCAGGTGTGGCAAAGCAGATACTCGCCGGACGCGCCGCTGTGATGGGTCATGGCGACACTGCAATTCGGACATTCAAAAATATGCCCGCAGCCACGGCAATGAAGAACGGCATGGTAGCCCCTGCGGTTGAGAAACAGAATGGCCTGTTCCCCCGCTTCCGACAGGCAGGAAAGTTCTTCGGCCAGCCGTTCGCTGACAGCGGATGTGTTGCCCCTGCGGAGTTCGGTCCGCATGTCCACGATCTCGGCATCGGGCAGGCTGTTCCCTCCAAAGCGTTCCCGGAGCGGAACCAGCGTATAGATTCCTTTCTCGGCCTTATAGAAACTCTCCAACGACGGGGTCGCGGAAGCAAAGACTACCAACGCCCGGTGATGCGCCGCCCGATACGCAGCCACGTCTTTTGTGTGATATTTCGGGTCAGCGTCGGATTTATAGGTATGCTCGTGTTCTTCGTCCAACAGGATCAGCCCGATGTCGGGGAGCGGAGCAAAAACCGCACTGCGCGTTCCGATCACAAGATCGACAAGCCCCTCCCGGCATCGCCGCCACGCATCGAACCTCTCCCCGTCCGAGAGAGAGGAATGGATAACGGCAACCCTCTCACCGTAACGACGGCAAAAAATCCCGACCGTCTGCGGTGTGAGCGCAATCTCCGGCACCATGAGAATGACCTGCCGCCCCGCGGCGATCACATCATCCATCAGTTTCATCATCACGCGGGTCTTCCCGCTGCCCGTCACGCCGAAAAGCAGGGCGGCCGCCGCTTCGTTCCGGCGATAGAGCTGCAAAAGCGACGCATACGCCGCCTCCTGTGCGCGAGAGAGCGCAATCCCTTCCCGTATTCCTGCGCCGTACCCGGCATAGGGGTTGCGGAACACCTCCCGGCGCTCGGTTTTCAGCCAACCGTGTTTCACCATGGCCGCAAGTTGCGGGGTGCGGACGCCGAGAGCCGTTGCCTCGCGCCCGTCAAGCGACGGATGTCCGGTCAGATAGGTCAGCACCGCCCGATACGCCGGACTGCGGAGAGGAGACGCAAGCAGCGCCGGAATCGCACCGGGGTCGGCCGGGCGATAGCAGGTCAGGGCGCGGATATGGGATGCCGCCCCGCCCGATAAGAGCGCAGGCGGCAGGATGGCCCGTACAGCGTCTCCGAACGGGCACAACGTATGTTCCTGCAAAAAAAGTGCAAGCGAAAAGAACTCTTCCGTCAGAGAAAAACGCTCTTCCTCCACGGAAAAAACGGCTTTCAGCCCCTTTACGTCCTCCCGCTCTTCCACCGCCGCGACAACGGCGGGATACCGGCGGTTGCCATGGCCGAAAGGTACCGTAACAATCGTACCCCGGCGCACGGGCGGGAGAGAATCGCAAAGGAGATAATCATATCGCCTGTCAATGGAAAAAGGAATGCCGACAGGATAGACCCCTGCGATTCTCACGCCTGATTATTCCCCGTCTTTCCCGTGATTGGCGCGATACAGCACATACCGCCCGGCGGCCAACCGGTTGATGGCGATCTTCACGGCCTTCTGATCGCGGTATTCGCTGTCGATAAGGGAGGCCAGCGGCTTATCTGTCTCGCGATTGGCCACCATGCGGTCGGCGCGGGCGCGCTGTTCCACATATTCATCGGTCACACGACGGGCGCATTTGGCCGCGCCGATGACCAGTTCATAGCGGTTGAATTTTCCCTGCGTGAGTTCGGAAATGGAAGGTTTAATCATGGTTCTTCTTCTTTCTATCTGTGAAATTCTTTGAAAACATAAGACTGTCCGGGTCAACCCCGGCCTTGCGGGAAACAATCGGCGTCCGGGCCAGCCCCGGCCTTGCGGAAAACGACCGGGAACCCCTCGGCGCGCCGGCGCGGGACCCGGATCAATCCCGCCCTCCGTTCATCTGTTCCGCAAGGGCTTCCGGGGTCAGTGCCGAAAGCAGGATCAGATCGCTGTCGGTAATCAGGACGGAACGGGTCTTCTGCCCGCAGGAAACATCCACGGCGCGACCGTCATCCTTGGCTTCCTGCACCAGCCGTTTGATGGGGGCGGTCTCGGGTGAAGCCACCGTGAGAATCCGCTCTGCGGCCGCATAATTGCCAAAGCCTATATCAATAAACGTCATCGTTTTCTCTCCTTGTTTTTCGGGTTTTCGGAGCGGTTTTGTCGCTTTTTCCGCTCGTCCGCGCCTTTTCTTCGGTTGACCGCCAAAATCGGGGGGAGCCAACCTGTTCGGCCGAAAAAAATCGGGCGGGCGGGTTATTCAATATTCTGCACCTGTTCCCGGATTTTTTCCAGTTCGCCCTTCATAGCCACGACCCTATGCGCAATATCGGAATTGTTGGCTTTGCTGCCGATGGTATTTGTCTCGCGGTTCATTTCCTGCAAGAGAAAATCCAGTCGTCTTCCGGAAGGCTCGGCTGAAGCGGCAATCTCCGAAAACGCGACAAAATGACTGCGCAGCCGCGCCAATTCCTCGTCAATGGCAATCCGGTCGGCAAAAACGGCGACCTCGGTCAGCAGGCGGCCTTCGTCGGGGGTAATCCGCGCATCTGCCAGAACGGCGCGAATTCTTGCTTCCAGTTTATCGTGATAGCCGCTCTTGTCCGCTTCCGAAATCTTTTCGATCTCCCCGGCATACCCGGCCACGCGGTCAAGTTTTTCGCAAATGTCGCGTTCGGTACGCGCCCCTTCGGCTTCCCGGCGGGCGGAAAACTCGGCCGCCGCCGACCGGAGGACCGGGAACAGACGATCCCATTCGGCCTCTTCGTCGATCTCCGGGGCCGCGTATGTAAACAGGTCGCGGTTTTCAGCCACCCGCATGACGCTGATATCATCCGGCAGAGAAAAAGCGCCGGCCATGCGCCGCAAAGCATCAATGTACCCGCGGGTCAAGGCGGGGTCAAAATCCACGCGCACTTCGGCAGACTCATGCTGCACGACCGAAAGGAAGACATCGACCTTTCCGCGCGAGATGATTTCTTTTTGCAGGAAGGCTTTGATTTTTTCCTCAAAAGGCAGATAAAGGTGGGGCGCTTTCACCGTACAGTCGAAATAGCGGCTGTTCACCGAGCGGATTTCAACGGCAATATCCTTATCCGCCGCTTCGGAGCGCGCCCGGCCGAAGGCGGTCATACTTTTAATCATCGCGTTTCTCCTCTTCGGTTGCGGAAGATGTTTGTTCTTCTTGAGAAATCACGCTGCGGATCTCGTCAAGAAACGTTCCGACATCCTTGAACTCCCGGTATACCGACGCAAACCGGACATACGCCACGGCATCGATGCGCCGGAGTTGTTCCATGACCATTTCTCCGATCTCGCGGGTGCTGATTTCGGCGCTCATACGGTTGACAAGTTCCGCCTCCACCGCCGCCGCGATAGCGTGCCCGTCCACCGGGCGTTTTTCACAGGCTTTGAGAATGCCGGACTCCAATTTGAACCGGTCGAATATCTCGCGGCTCCCGTCTTTTTTGACCACCGTCATCGGTACGGTGTCCACTACCTCGTAGGTCGTAAAGCGCTTTCCGCAGGCCGGGCATTCACGGCGGCGGCGGATACTGTTGTTTTCTTCTACGGGTCGGCTGTCAAGCACGCGGCTGTCGGGCGCACCGCAAACAGGGCAATTCATCCGTTGACATCTGCCTTTCCGGGTTAAGACTTTCCCGGCCGCGCCCGTTTGCCTTTGGCAAAAGCGCAAAAAAAGCCGGAAATAAAAATCCTATAACAGTATAACATAAAAAGAGTGATAAGTAAAGCCTTTTCGGGATTTTTTTGCCGCTCCCCTTTTCTTCGGATTTTTCCGGTTTTTCTATAAGTTTTGTTTACATAAATTTGATTTTCCCCTGAAAAACGACACTGTTTTTCACGATATTTCCATGTTTTTCCTTCCGTTTCCGCTCTTTTTTCAATTGTGTCCGCACCGTAAAAATTCTGTGACCGACGGCTTTCTCCCGCACTCTCCCTTTTTTGCCGGAAAGCGACGCCGGCCGATTCCGGACGCTTGACAAATATCGCCCGGGGCGTTATAATGTTGCATGCCGAAAAGTCGAAAAGAAAGGAGATATTATGCGTGAGAAACTGACGCCGGAGGAAGAACGCGAGCTGGACCTGTTGCTGCAAGATCTGCGCACACACCCGCTGGTCCTTTCCATGCGCAACTATATTCAGCATGGCACCACCACGACCCTCGACCATGCCGAACGCGTCACGCGGCTTGTCTTTCGCCTGGCGCACGGCCGGCGCGGCATTCGTCTTTCTCCGCTCGTACGGGCGGCGTATCTGCACGATTTTTATCTCTATGACTGGCATGTTCCCGACCCCGTCCATCCCCACCGCTGGCATGGCTATCATCATGCCGACCGGGCGTGTGAAAATGCCGTCCGCACATTCGGCATCAGCGAATTGGAGCAAAGCATCATCCGTTCGCACATGTGGCCGCTGAACATTACCCGCCTGCCCCGTTGCCGGGAAGCGTGGATTCTGACGCTGGCCGACAAATACTGCTCGCTTGCCGAAACTCTCCACCACCGCAAAAGAACCGCCCGAAACCGGAAAAAACCGCCGAAAGACCAATAAAATCAATATTTGCCGAAAGACCGATAAAATCAATATTTTTCAAAAGAAAAAGCAGAGATATCCCTGAATGTTCTCTGCTTTTTCCTTATTTTGCGTCGGCGGTAGCTTCTTTGCGTCTTCCTTTCTTCCCGCCGTTTCCTTCCGGGAAAATTCCGAAAACGCAACGTCGGTCGCCGCAGCCTTCCGGGAGCGGCCTTTCGGCACGCCCCGCTTTTATCGCGTTTTTCTCTCCGGGTTTCCCGTTTTTTCGGTCTTTCCGGCTCTTTTTCTCTCCGGGTTTCCCGGTTTTTCGGCCTTTCCGGCCCTTTTTCTCTCCGGGCCGCCGCGCTCTTCCGAAGAATCCGAACGCTCAGCCGTTCTTTCCGCTGTCCGCAAACAGGAGAAATGCCTCTTCCTCCGGCAATGCCTCCCGGAAAGAAAGGCTTTTGCCCGTCATCGGATGCGGAAAAGAGAGCGCGCAGGCAAAAAGACCGAGAGGAGCCCGTTCGCGCCCGCCGTAGCGCCCGTCTCCGAAGAGCGGCATCCCGCGTCCGGCAAACTGGGCGCGGATCTGATGCGTGCGCCCGGTTCCGAGCCGGATAGCCACAAGCGAAAAGGTTGCGTTTGCCGTTTTGACGGTTGCCTCGGTGCGGTAGGTCAGTACCGCTTCCCGCACGCCGCGGCGCGGGCGGGTGACAAGATAGGTCTTGTTTGCCCGGGCATCGCGATAAAGCAGGTCGCGGTATTCGCCCTCGGGCGGGGTCGGGACCCCGTGTACCACTGCCGCGTATTCCTTGCGGAACCGGCCGGCCTGCAAAGCCGCACTGAGCGCCGCGGCCGCCTCTGCTCCGCGGGCAAAAACCATCAGCCCCGCCGTCTCACGGTCAAGCCGGTGGACCGACCTGAAATCTCCGCCGCATTCGTTCCGGAGCAATTCGGGCATTCCGCCCGGGGTTCCTCCCTCCGAGAGAACGCCGCGCGGTTTGAGTGCAACGGCAATAAAATCATCCGAATATATGATTTTCAACATTTTTCCCCATCGTCTTTTCTTTTTCGCAAGAAACCGCCCGGTGCGCCCGGTCGCGCCGCCAAGAAGGCGGCGCGGGTCTTTTCGGGGTGCCGGAACTTTTTTCAGTATAGCAGATACGGGAGAAAAACGCAAGCCCGATTTCCGGCCTGTTTCTTCAGACGGCATTTTTGTCGGAACCCGGAAAATTTTCCGTAAAAAAAACGAAATTCCGTAAATTCCCGCGCGTCGGCTCTTGACAAGCAGATACCGCTATGATATTATATACAGATGGTATACACACGGCGTTGCCCGTGGTTATTCTGCGGCGCAAGCCGCGCCAAACAAGGAGGAACTTCATGGCTCATCTTAACGAGGCGGCTGTCAAAAAGGTCCGGGAGATCTGCGACAGATACGCCGACGAACACACCCCTCTGATGATGATTCTCAGCGATATCCAGACGGAATACGGGTATATTCCGGTGGAAGTGCAGGAGATCGTCTCGGAAAAAACCGGAATCTCGGTTGCGGATATCTACGGCGTCGTCACGTTCTATTCGTTCTTCTCCCTGAAACCGAAGGGAAAGTACATTATCGGTTGCTGTCTCGGCACCGCCTGCTATGTCAAGGGCGCTCAGCAGATTATCGACAAGTTCTGCGAATTGCTCGGCATCGCCCCCGGCGAAACGACCGAGGACGGGCTGTTTACCGTGGACGCGCTCCGTTGTATCGGTGCCTGCGGTATCGCGCCGGCCGTGTCGATTAACGGCAAGGTCTACCCCAAGATGACGGTTTCCGCTGTGGCCGGAGTCGTGGAAGAATATAAAAAACTCGGAGGTGCGGAAGCATGAATAAGATCACATCCGGCGCAGAACTTGATAAAAGAATCTGTGCCTGCACCGAAGCGCTGAAAGACAAATTCTCCGGTAAAGACGGCCATCGTGCCGTGGTGCTTTGCGGCGGAACGGGTTGTCTTTCTTCCCACTCTGCCGAGATCAAGGAGAAATTTGAAGAACTGATTGCCGAGCGCGGGCTTGACGACCACGTGAGCGTCAACCAGGTCGGCTGTTTCGGTTTCTGTTCGCAGGGGCCGTTCGTCAAGATTTTCCCGGAAGATACGCTCTACCGTCTCGTCAAAATCGAAGACGTGGAAGAGATTGTCGAAAAGGATCTCATCGGCGGCGAGGTCGTGGAGCGCCTGCTCTTCGTCGATCCCGCCACGCAGGAAAAGGTCGCCCGTCAGGATGATATCAACTTCTATAAAAAACAGCGCCGGATTGCCCTGCACGGTTGCGGCGTTATCAATCCGGAAGACATCAACGAAGCGCTTGGCTACGGCGCTTACAGCGGTTTGCGCCGCGCCCTCTCCATGAAACGGGAAGATGTCATCAAAGAAGTGCTTGACAGCGGCCTGCGCGGCCGTGGCGGCGGCGGATTCCCCACCGGACGGAAATGGCAGTTTGCCTACGCCCAGCAAAACGACGAAAAATATGTGGTCTGTAACGGTGACGAGGGCGACCCCGGCGCGTTCATGGACCGCTCGATTCTGGAAGGCAACCCGCTGGCCGTCATTGAAGGGATGGCCATTGCCGGTTATGCCATCGGAGCCAAAAACGGCTACTTCTATGTCCGCGCCGAATATCCGACGGCCGTCCGCCGTCTGCGCCTCGCCCTCCGTCAGGCCAACGAGATCGGCCTGCTCGGCGACAATATTTTCGGTTCCGGGTTCTCTTTTCAGGCACACATCCGCCTCGGAGCCGGCGCGTTCGTCTGCGGCGAGGAAACCGCCCTGCTGAACTCGATCGAAGGGATGCGCGGCATGCCCCGCCCCCGTCCGCCGTTCCCGGCTGTGAAGGGGCTTTGGCAGAAACCGACCATCGTCAACAATGTCGAAACGCTGGCCTGCGTTCCGTATATCCTGCGTGAAGGCGCGGCCAAGTTTGCCGAATGCGGCACGGAAAAATCCAAAGGCACCAAGGTCTTTGCTCTCGGTGGCAAGGTCAACAACGTCGGCCTTGTCGAGGTTCCGATGGGAACCACCCTGCGCGAATTGATTTATGATATCGGCGGCGGAATCCCGAACGGCAAAAAGTTCAAAGCCATCCAGACCGGCGGCCCGTCCGGCGGTTGTCTGACCGAAGAATATCTGGACGAACCGATTGATTTCGACAATCTCGTGGCCAAAGGCTCCATGATGGGTTCCGGCGGCGCCATCGTCATGGACGAAGACAACTGCATGGTGGACGTGGCCAAGTTCTATATGGAATTTATCTGCGATGAATCCTGCGGAAAATGTTCTCCCTGCCGCATCGGCACCAAGCGGATGCTCGAGCTGCTGACCCGCATCACGGACGGCAAGGGAACGATGAAAGACCTGGAGGAACTGAAAGCCCTCGGCCAGACCGTCAAGACCAATTCGCTCTGCGCTCTCGGCCAGACGGCCGCCAACCCGATTCTCTCCACGCTTGCGCATTTTGAGGACGAATACATCGCCCACATCAAAGACAAGAAGTGTCCTGCACATGTCTGCAAGAATCTGATGAAATACACCATCGACCGCGATGCCTGTATCGGGTGCGGCCTCTGCGAACGGCAATGCCCCGTCGGCGCTATCCAGAAGACCGATTATACCGCGCCGGGCCACAAACTGCCTTCCCGCGTGATCGATCCCGACAAGTGCATCAAGTGCGGCCTCTGCATGGCGTCCTGCAAATTCAAAGCCATCAGCAAAGAGTAAGGAGAGAAAACAATGGCAAAAGTAAATATCAAGATCGAAGGCCAGCCCTATCAGGTAGAAGAGGGCCTGACCATTCTGGAAGCCGCCCGGAACTGCGGCTATGAAATCCCCTCGCTCTGCGCTTTCAATCACGGGGAATGCTCCCGCGGCTCCTGCCGCGTCTGCCTGGTGGAAGCAACCGGCGCGCGCGGACTGGTCGCTTCCTGCGTTTATCCGGTGGCGGAAGGCATGGAGATCCGCATTTCCACTCCGAAAGCGGCAGAAGCCCGCCGTGCCTCGGTGGAACTTCTCCTTTCCAACCATAACAAAAACTGCCAGCAATGCTCCAAAAACGGAAATTGCGAACTGCTCCATGTAGCCCGTCTGACCGGTGCGCGCGAAGGGATGTTTGAAGGCGCCAAGACTCCGGTAACGGTTGACCGTCTGACCCCCTCTATCCAGCGCGACACCTCCAAGTGCATTCTCTGCGGGCGTTGCGTGGAGCGTTGCAAAAATGCCCACGGCCTCGGGGTGCTTGGATTTGAAAACCGCGGTTTTGCCACCATCGTGGCACCGGCCGGAAACCGTTCTTTCGCCGATTCCCCCTGCATTCTGTGCGGCCAGTGCGTCAGCGTCTGTCCGACCGGTGCGCTGACGGAAGTCTCCGAAATTGATCGCGTAGACGCGGCCATGGCCGCCGGCAAGCACGTTATCGTCCAGACGGCCCCCGCCGTCCGCGCCGCCCTCGGGGAAGAATTCGGCATGAAGATCGGAACGCCCGTCACCGGGAAAATGGTCGCCGCCCTTCGCCGTCTCGGTTTCCATAAGGTTTACGACACCAATTTCGGCGCTGACCTGACCATCATGGAAGAAGCCACCGAATTGCTCGGTCGCGTCAAAAACGGCGGGGTTCTTCCGATGATTACCTCCTGCTCTCCGGGTTGGATCAACTATGCCGAATACTACTACGGCGATCTGCTCGACCACCTCTCTTCCTGCAAGTCTCCGCATGAAATGGAAGGCGCGATCATCAAGTCCTATTACGCCGAAAAGAAGGGAATCGACCCGAAGGATATCTTTGTGGTCTCTATCATGCCCTGCACGGCCAAAAAATTTGAAAAAGAACGCCCCCAGCTTCAGCATGACGGAATCAAGGATGTTGACGCTGTGCTGACCACCCGCGAACTCGGCGATCTCATCAAGCGTTCGGGCATCAACTTCCAAAAGCTCCCCGATGAAGAATTTGACCAGGATCTGCTGGGCGATTACAGCGGCGCCGGCGTAATCTTCGGCGTGACCGGCGGCGTGATGGAAGCGGCGCTCCGTACCGCTTACTTCGTGCTGGAAGGCAAAGAATACAAAGCGATTGAATTCACGGCCGTCCGCGGCTTTGAAGGAATCAAGGAAGCCACCGTCCGCATGGGCGGTATGGATGTCCGTGTGGCGATTGCCCACGGGATGAAAAACGCCAAGCCCCTGCTTGACGATATCCGGGCCGGCAAGTCTCCCTACGCCTTTATTGAAATCATGGGTTGCCCCGGCGGTTGCGTCAACGGCGGTGGCCAGCCCTTCGTCCGCCCCTCTCTCCTGCCGAACGAGGATCCCGACATTCTGGACACGTATCGGCAAAAACGTGCCGACGCGCTGTACAGCGAGGATGAACGGCAGACGATCCGCCAATCTCACAACAACCCCCAGATCAAACTTCTGTACGCCGACTTCCTCGGTGAACCGAATTCCCATCTGGCGCATGAACTCCTCCACACCTCCTACGAGGCGCGGCCGGAGCGTTTCCGTTAAGCGTAAGAGCCGCCGGGTTTCCCGACGGCTCTTGATTTCCCCGTTTTATCGATTTTTCCGCCTGGTTTCCGGCGGCTCTTTCCTATTCCAAAACAAGGAGAATACCATGAAACGAATTGTAACTATCCAGGATATTTCCTGCGTCGGAAAATGTTCGCTGACCGTCGCTTTACCGATTCTTTCGGCGATGGGGCTTGAATGCGCCATTCTTCCGACGGCTGTCCTTTCCACACACACGATGTTCCGCGGTTATACTTTCCGGGATCTCACCGATGACCTGCCCGGCATTGCCGATCACTGGGAAGCGGAAGGGATCGACTTTGAGGCGATCTACACCGGCTATCTCGGTTCCGCGCGTCAATTGGAGATCGTGGAGGATTTCTTCACCCGTTTCGGCAGGTCGGCCTCTATCGTGATCGACCCGGTCATGGCCGATAACGGAAAACTCTATCCCGGCTTCACGGAAGCGTTTGCACAGCGGATGGCACTTCTCTGCGCACACGCCGATATCATTCTGCCGAACCTGACCGAGGCTTCTTACCTGCTCAAAATCCCCTACCCCGGCGATTGTTACACCCGGTCGGATATCGAAGAGATTTTGCGCCGGTTGGCGGCTCTCGGGCCGCGCGTTGCAGTACTCACCGGCATCAGCTTTGAGCCGGGTCGTCTCGGGGTGATGGCTTACGACAAAGAAAACGACTGCTTCTTTGAGTATTACCGCGAGCGTCTCCCGGCCGCCTTCCACGGAACCGGAGATATCTTTGCTTCCGCCTTTACCGGCGCGCTGGCGCGCGGCAAGAGCGTACAGGATTCTCTTTGCGTGGCGGTCGATTATACGGTCGATTGCATTGATCTGACGCTCAGCGACCCGAACCACCGCACCTACGGGGTCAATTTTGAAGAGGCGCTTCCGGCCCTTTGCGCCGCATTTGCCCCCGGAAAATAAGCCGCGCCGGGCAAGCGGCCGATAAATGGCCGATAGAATAACAAACTTCACGCAAAAAACGGCATCCGACGGAATTTCCGGGGGGTGCCGTTTTCGTGATATCCGCCCAAAACCCCGGGCGCAGATATTTTTCGCGGGTGAAAACCCGGCCGGGCGGCCTTATTTATCCTTACGGTTCCGCGCGGCGGAGATTTTTGTCAGCAGGATCATCGAAAGGATAATGACCCCCGTTACGATAAAAATACCCGCCATTCCCTTCGCCATAATGGGGAGTGTGTTCAGAAAAGCGTCAAAATTCATACCGCCACCTCACGCAATCAAATTCAGAATCAGCCCGCCGGCAATCACCGAGGCAATCTGCCCCGATACATTCACGCCGATCGAATGCATCAGCAAAAAGTTCTCGGGGTCTTCCTGCAAACCCATTTTGTGCACCACCCGCGCCGACATCGGGAAGGCCGATATCCCCGCCGCGCCGATCATCGGATTGATCTTCCGATCTTTCGGGAGAAAGAGGTTGATGCATTTGGCAACGAGAACGCCGCCCGCCGTATCAAAGACAAACGCGACAAGGCCGAGGCCGAGAATCAGGAGCGTTTCGGGTTTCAGAAAATCCTCCGCTTTCATCTGGGCGGCAATCGTGATACCGAGAAAGAGCGTCACAAGGTTGGAAAGGACTTTTTGTGCGGTTTCGGAAAGCGAATCCAGCACGCCGCATTCCCGGATCAGATTGCCAAACATTAAGAAGCCGACCAGCGCCACGCTGTGCGGGGAAACAAGGCCGGTGATAATCGTGATGACAATCGGGAAGAGTATCTTGGTCGTTTTGGAAATCGAATGCTGTTGATACCGCATCCGGATCCGCCGCTCGTTTTGGGTGGTCAGGAGCCGGATGACCGGGGGTTGCACCAGCGGCACCAGCGCCATGTATGAATATGCCGCCACCATGATGGCCCCAAGATACTTTGATCCCAGATAATTGGCGACAAAAATCGAGGTCGGACCGTCCGCCGCGCCGATAATCCCGATTGAGGCGGCATCTTTAAGATCGAAACCGAACAGCACCGCCATGCTGAGCGTGAAAAATATGCCGAATTGCGCCGCCGCCCCGAAGATCATCAGTTTCGGGTTGGTGAGAAGCGGCTCAAAGTCAATCATTGCCCCGATACCGACGAAGAGCAGGAGCGGAAAAAGCTCGTTAGCCACGCCGGCGCCGAACAGCACCGTCAGAACGCCCCCTTCGCCGACCGCGCCGGAAAGCGGCAGGTTGACAAGAATCGCGCCGAACCCCAGCGGCAATAAAAGGGTCGGTTCCATTTGCTTTTTGATTGCCAGATAGATGAGCAGTCCGCCAATGACCCACATGACGGCCTGTTGCCAGGTGATATTGGTCACATTTGAAAATAAATCCGCCATAATTCCTCCGTATTATTCAGAGATATACAAAAATATCGCATACCCCTTGCCATATCAGCATCGCCGTGGTATACTATACAAGGTGAACTTCGGCACGGCCGGTTCCGTTAACCCGGTCTCTTCGGGTCGCGCACCGCATATTGTAGCACATCTGCGCCTCTTTTTCAAGCGAAAAAGCGCGAAAAGCGCAAATTTGTTGCCGGCCTGTGCCGCAAAGATGCAGAAGGCAGAACTTCTGCCGCACCAAACGAATATAACATTCTCTCTGTTTCGGAACATGCGGAAAAATCTGTGCGCCATCTTCGCGCCGTCTTCGGCATGGCACCTCCGGCAGTACCGGAAGCGGCCTGCATTTCATTTCGCAGGCATGCGGAAAAGGCCGGGAGAATGAAAAATATAGGGTCCATCAACCGGAGGCCGGCAGCCGCCTGTCTCCAATATCGAAATCTGAACGGAGAAATTATGACATTCAGCGAAATTCTGCTTTTTTTCGTCAAAGTGCTGGCGGGGACCGGTGTATTTCTCATCGGCGTTCACCTGCTGACCTCCAACATCGAACAGCTGGCGACCGGAAGGATTAAAGCCCTGTTCGGCAAAACGGCGGACAAGCGTCTTATGAACGTCGGCATCGGGGCGGCGACCACCGCGCTGATCCAGAGTTCCGGCGTGACGACCGTGCTGATCGTCGGTTTTGTCAACGTCGGCATCATGAACCTGTATCAGGCGACCGCCATGATTATGGGCGCCAATATCGGTACCACCATCACCGCGCAGATCGCCGCTCTCAGCGCCTTCCCTCTCACGACCTATATCCAGATTCTTGTCTTCATCGGGATCATGATGAGCATGGTATGCCGGCGCGACACCGTCAAGCGGACGGGGCTGATCCTCGCCGGTCTCGGTCTTGTCTTTATCGGACTTTCCCTGATGTCGGGGGCCATGAGTACAAACCGCGACGCGATCCAGGCGCTTTTCACGGTCGTGCGGAACCCCTGCCTGCTCTTTTTCATCGGCGTTCTGCTGACGGCACTCGTGCAATCCAGTTCGGCCACCACTTCCATCATCATCGCCATGTCTGTTGCGGGGCTTACCATCGGTACCGGCGGGAACGAGGTCCTCTTTGTAATCCTCGGCACCAACGTCGGTTCCTGTGTCACGGCGCTGATGTCCTCGATGAGCGCCGGAGCAAATGCCAAACGTGCCAGTCTGATCCATCTGCTTTTCAATCTCTTCGGCTCGGGAATCTTCTTTATTGTACTTCTTTTGTGGCCTTCCTTCATGGAAGTCACATTCCGCCGTTGGTTCTGGGAGCCGGCCACGCAGATTGCCATGTTTCACACGGCCTTCAATGTCATTTGCACCATCCTGTTTCTCCCCTTCTGCCACGCTTTTGTCAGCCTCTCCAAATGCATCATCCGGGAAAAGCAGGGCGAGACGGAAATCACTTTCCTCGACGACCGCATGCTTTCCTCGGCTTCCCTCGCCCTCTCGCAGATTGAAAAAGAGACCGTCCGCCTGTCCGAAGTGGCCATGGATGCCTTCCGCACCGGTTACCGCTCTTTTATCAACCGGGACCGCGACCTGATTCCGAAGACGCAAAAACTCATCGGCCGTGCCAACACCATCAGTTGCGCAATCGTCAACTATATGATCCGGCTCTCGGCGCAGAGCAGTCTGCCCGAAGAAGAACATATTTCAGACCTGCGCAGCAACGTCGGAGACGTGATGCGTATTGCCGAGATCGCAGACAATTTTACCAAATATACCCAACGTTCCATTGACGACGACCTGGTTTTTTCCGATCATGTCAAAACCGAGATCGGCGCAATGGTCAACCGCGTCGAAGACCTCTATGCCTACACGGTTCAGTTGCTGCAAACCCATGACCTGTCGCTCATGCCGGTCATTGACGGTGCCGAAAACGATATTGACGCTTTCCGGAAAAATCTCATTGACAGCCATGTCAGACGGCTGAATAACGGTGAATGCAAGCCCGAATGCAGCAGTATCTTCATCAACCTCGTCTCCAACCTTGAACGTCTCGGCGACCATCTGACCTATATCGCCTATACCGTCAAAAATCCCTCCACCGCCCGTTAATCGGATTCCGGAACTTTTCCCCGGCGTTCTTTAAAGAACGCAATATCGGGTATAAAAAAGACTGACTTTTTACGCTTTTTCCACTGAAATAACAGATTTCTACCATAAAAAAAGAGAACGCGACCGGAGTCGTTTGTTGTCTTTTTATTTGAAAAGTTTTTTGTTTG
>CAKSAC010000006.1 GCA_934434925.1 uncultured Eubacteriales bacterium
CCGTTTGCAAGCGGCGCGCCGGGGCGGCGCAATCCCGTTGAAGACAAAACCCCCGTCGCTCCGAGCAGGGCGGAAAGCTGCGCGCTTTTTCCTTCCGGGGCGGCGCAGAGATCCAACACCCGCATACCGGGGCGGACCGGGGCGGCGGCCACCGTCGCCATAGCGGAAGGATCCTGCAAATAATACATCCCCGCATGATGTTGCGGGAGAATTCCCGGGCGCTCCCCGGGGGGAACCAGATACCCGCCGGAAACAAAAGAGAGCGGCTCCGGCGAAAAGCCGAGCGTTTCAAGCACTCTTTTGTCGTCGGTCTTTTGCCGGTTCACCCGCAGGCCGTGCGCGTCTTCTTCCCCGAGCGCCCGGTAAAAAGCCGGGTATTCTTCCCCCAGCAAATCTTTCATCCTTTTCAAAAACTCTTCCGGAATCATCGGCGCTCCTCCGTTATTTCTCTTCTTTTTTCCGCCTTAACAGCCGTTTGCAAGCGGCGCGCCGGGGCGGCGCAATCCCGTTGAAGACAAAACCCCCGTCGCTCCGAGCAGGGCGGAAAGTTGCGCGCTTTTTCCGCCGGGGCGGCGCAATCCCGTTGAAGACAAACCCCCGTCGCTCCAAGCAGGGCGGAAAGTTGCGCGCCTTTTCCTTCCGGGGCGGCGCAATCCCGTTGAAGACAAAATCCCCGTCGCTCCGAGCAGGGCGGAAAGCTGCGCGCTTTTGCCGCCGGGGCGGCACAGAGGTCCGGTACCCGCAGGCCGTGCGGTCACTTTCCTGTCAAAACCGTTTGCTGCGCTTTTTGAAGGATCGACCGATATTCTTCCTCGGAAAAAAGCAGGTTCACCGCATGCAAAAGCGCCGTTGCCGGCAGATCGGTCGGCAGTTCGGCCTCCTGCAGGAAAGCCGCGCGCAACGCCGCGGAGTTTTCTCCGCCCGACAGCCCATCCGCATAGAGATCGGCTTTTCGGAGTTTCATCCGCCCCACGGGTGTTTCTCCCGCGAAAGGAGCAAAAAGCCGCCGGAGCGTATCGGGGTCGGTTCCCTCCACGCCGAGAACTCCGGCGCGGCCGGCGTGTTTTTTTCGTTTTTCTTTTCCCGGTATCGCCGGAATATACAGGTGGAAAACCTTTTCCTTCGGCAGACATTCGGAAAGGTAGGAGCGGATCATCCGTCCGCCTCCGTCGCTGTCGGTCAGCACGATAATCCCGCGCCCCGCCGCCAACCGTCGGAAAAAGGCCATCCGGTCATCCCGGTTAAAGACCGAAAAACCGCCGGTTTCCAATATTTCGGCATCCAGCAAACTTTCCAGTTTGATTTTATCGTATCGCCCCTCCACGAGGATCGGCAATGCGATCTTCATTTTTTCCATAGCACTCCTTGTCCGGGCGTATTCGCCGGTTTTTCCTGTTCGGAAACGGCTGTTTCGGTTTCTTCAGCTCTTTGTCCGGTCCTTGTTCGTTTTTGGTTGCTATATTTGTTTTTTCCTTCGGCTTTCATTGTTTCCCGATTGCCCGGTCCGGAGATCGCCGCGCAAAGCCCCTCCAAACGGATCGGGCATTTGTCGCAACGGGGGGAAGAAGCCGTGCAGACCTGCCGACCGAAAAGTACAATCCGATGGCAGAACCCGGGAGAATCCAGCCCCGTAAGAAGCGGCGTCATCACCCGCTCGGTAAGGATCGGGTCGCGCTTTTCGGGCGGGGTAAAGCCAAACCGTCCGCACAGCCGGATGCAATGCGTATCGGCAACTACCGCAGGCAAGCCGAAAATATCTCCGCGCAACAAGTTGGCAATCTTCCGGCCGACCCCGGGAAAAGCGAGCAGTTCTTCCATGCCGGAGGGAAGAACGCCGCCGTATTCCGCAACCAGCTTCCGGGAAGCGTCTCGCAAATCGCGCGCCTTGGTGTGAAAAAGCCCGCAGGAACGGATATACCCCTCCAGCTCCGGCAGATCGGCCTTTGCCATGGAAGAGGCATCGGGATACCGGCGAAAAAGCGGAACGGAAACGAGATTTACCCGCGCGTCGGTACACTGCGCCGAAAGCCGCCCCAACACCAGGAGCCGCCACGGGTCTCCTTCATACTGGAGCGCGCAGGCCGCCTCGGGATAAAGCTCTCGGAGGATCGCCTCGATTCTCTCCAGTTTTTCACGCAAAGCGGCGGGCGTGGTCTCGGTTTTTTTCACGCCTGTCGTTTTTTCGTTCTTTTCGGATTTTTCGGTTCTTTGCGGCGCACGTCGGCGCATTTGCTGTTCTCTTTTTTCCTTCATTCCGTTCTCCCCGCGTTTTCCGGGGCTTCTTTTGGCGGAATCGCCCCGCCGCCTCTTTGCCCGGCAGCCGTTTTGTTCCGATCCTGCCCGGTCAGTTCGCACAAAAGTCTGTCAAGGAGCCGGGTCGGCAATCCCACCACGTTGTCAAAAGGCCCGTCCAACCGGGAGACAAATCCCCAGGCGCCCCCTTGGATTCCGTATGCGCCCGCCTTGTCCATCGGCTCTCCGGTATCAATATATGTATAGATTTCTTTACAATTCAATGCTCGGAAGGTCACATAACTCGTTTCCCGGTCGCAAAGCAACCTGTCTCCGCAGGCAACAGCCACGCCGGTGTGTACCGCATGCGTATGCCCCGAAAGGGCCGAAAGCATCCGGAAGGCTTCTTCCCGGGTCGCGGGTTTTCCGAGAATGCGGCCGTCCAGTTCCACCGTTGTGTCGGCGGCGATCACGATCTCCCGGGGGTCCGGTCCGACCATGGCGGCCCGCGCCTTCCGTTCGGCCAGCAGGCAAACGGCCTCGGCGGCCGGAATTCCGTCGGGCAAGCTCTCGTCCGCATCGGTCGGCCGGATCAGGAAACGAAGCCCCATCTGTCCGGAAAGCTCGCGCCGCCGCGGAGAGGAGGAGGCCAGCAATACGCGATGTTCCCCCTGCCGGAACCGATAACCCTTTTTCCCTTCGTCTGTATATGCCTGTTTTTCTTCTTCTGTCATTTTCTTTCCTTTTCTTTTTATGCCCGATATTCCCGGTCTTTCCCGCAGGCGAAAATTTTGCTTCGCACCCGGCGCATCCGGCGAGATATCGGTTATTTTGTCAGCCCTTTCAGCGGAAAAGCCGCCGGACAGGCCCTTTCAGCTCTTTTTGTTTCCGCGCTGCCGCGATGACTGCGGCGGTTTCCTCCGCGCTCTCCACCGTGAAGCGGTATTGTTCAGCCGCGACTCCGGCCGCGTCAAGCTCATCCCTGCGGTCGCCCATATAGGTCGGCAGGCTGTTGAGTATTTCATTGCGATGCAGGGGAATACGTACTATCGGGAAGCGGGCGTTTTTTCTGTCGCGCAACGCAATCTTGCCACAACCGTCGCAACCACCGGCCGCCTCCCGCATGAAACAGCGCTCGGTCACCATCAACGGAATGCGGCCGTATGTCAGCACCCGCCCCGGAAGCCCGGCCAATGCGCGGACCGGAACCTCCGGGGAAAGGACAATGTCGTCCACCCCTTGCTCCAGAAGGAGCAAAAACGATTTCGCATTGGTGATATTCAGACGAAAATCCGCCAGAGGAACCAGCCCGGCATCCCGTGCGGCCGCAAACTGCCATGCCGCCTCGCAAAGCGCATATCGTACACCGGAATCGGCCGCCTGCCGCATGGCATTGCAAAAGGCTTCCTCTTCCCCCGGCATGACGACCGGCGGGAGCATAACGCCATCGGCCAAAGGCGCGTCCCGCAGGTAGAGCGGGCGGATGCAAAGGTCAAACCAGCCCGACGCACGGACCGCGCGCACCTGCCCGGCCGTATAACAAACCGCCTGCCGCCGGGGGAGTTCCCGGCGGGGAAGTACCGGTACCTGAAAAACCGGCAAACCCGTTACGCCGCTCTTTTCCGCGATGTTTTCCGCTGTATTTTCCGCTATATTTTCCGTGGCACTTTTTGCGGTGTTTTCCGCGGTGTTTTCCGCGGCGGCCGCCTCTCCCGGGTCCTTTTTCTCCCGCCGTTCCAGCGGGGGCCGGTTTTTTTCACGGAGTTTTTCGACGGCGGCGCGGCGCAGGGCGTTCAGTTCCCCAGCGGTCAAAAAACAGCCGTCGCCGAGCGTCAGCGCAATATCTTCGGGGGCGAGAGCATAGAAGGTTCCGCCCATTTTGCAAAGTTGTGTTGTCACAAATTCTTTTCCGACCGGGGCTGTACGGGCGGGCGGCACCGTATCGCCGACTGCGCATGCGCGCTTCTCCCCGTCGCAAAGCGTCAGCCGCGCGGCTTCCCCGGGCAGGAAAACCGCCTCCGCCGTCAATTTTTTCTTCTTCGGCTGATAGGCTTCCTCTTTTCCGGAAAGGCGGGTCTTTTCCTTGTCCGCCTCGCTCCGCACGCCGCACATCGGCCGCCGATGCTCTCCTGTATAATATCCGTCCGTAAAACCGCCGCGTGAAAATGCCGCCTCAAGAACCTTCCTCTCTTCCGGTGTAGCAATGCGTTCTTCATCCAGGAGCCGCCGATAGACCGAGCAAACGCGGAAGACATAATCCGGGGATTTCATGCGCCCTTCAATTTTCAGAGAAGCGACCCCGGAATCGATCAGTTCGGGAATATGTCCGGAAAGGCAAAGGTCCTGTAAGCTGAGCGGATATCCGCCGTTATACGGCAGGCGGCAGGGTTGCGCGCATTCGCCGCGGTTTCCGCTTCGCCCACCCACCAAAGAGGAAAAAAGGCACTGCCCCGAATGGCAGACGCACAGCGCTCCGTGCAAAAAGACTTCTGTTTCCGCACGGCAGGCGGCCGTGACAGCGGCAATCGCGCCGCCCGTCATTTCACGTGCCAGCACCACCCGGCGGCACCCCAGCCCGGCATAATATTCCGCTCCGGGGAGAGAATGGACAAAGGCCTGTGTGGAGGCATGCAGTTCCAATCCGGGCAGTTGTTCCCGCAACAGCCGCATCGCTCCGGCATCCGCGACGATGACAGCGTCCGCTCCGCTGTCGCGCACCACGCGGGCATAGGAAAGGAATTCCTGCATTTCGCGGTCATACAGAAGCGTGTTCAGCGTGACATAAACCCGCACTCCGAACGCATGGGCATAGGCCACCGCATCGAAAAGCGCCGCGTCATCAAAATTCTTTGCATACGCGCGGGCGTTGAACCGACCGCCGAGATAAACGGCATCCGCGCCGGCCGACACCGCCGCATACAGGGCTTCCATGCTCCCCGCCGGCGCCAGTAATTCCGGCAGTTTTTCCTTTCTCTTCATGCTGTTTCCTCTATTCTCGCGCGGTTCGTCTGTGCGCCCCGCTTTCTTTCCCGCCCGGTGCTTCCCGGGCGATGTGTTTTCCCGGCCGCGCCGTCTGTTTTTTCCCGGCCGCGTCGTCTGCTTTTTCCCGGCCGCGCCGTCTGCTTTTTTCCGCGAAGGCTTGACTTTCGGGCGATTTTTGATTATCATGGTAATAGTCACGTATCCGTTGCCCTTATTATACATGATTTCGCGGGAAAAAGAAAGACCTATCCGAAAATAGAGGAAAAGAGGGCCACCGCACAGAAACAACCGGCATACAACAACCTGCATACATACAAAAGCCGGATAAGGCGGCCGTCTCTCTGTTTTTCCCGCACCGCCCGCACCCGCATTTCCCGCCGAAGGCCGGGTTCTTTTTTGCACCGCAAGGTCAACAATCGCCGGATCAAGACAAAACCCGGCTTGCCTCTCCCAGGCTCCCCGCTTTGTTCTTGTGCTTGCATCGCCCGCCCCTCGTTCCGGTTCCCCGTATTTCCCGGCCGCTTGCCTCTCCCAGGCTCCCCGCTTTGTTCTTGTGCTTGCATCGCCCCGCCCCCCGTTCCGGTTCCCCGTATTCCCCGGCCGCTTGCCCCCGGCGCGGCCGTAACACCAATTCCGAAAACTGCTGACAGAAGGAGAAAAATGATGGATGAAGGAAGTTTCAACAGCGCCTCTTACGGCGTAAAAAAACGCGGGGAAGGAAAAAATCTCTGGTATCGCATCCTCGCCGGAGTGGGGATTGCCGTGTTCGCAATCGGTTTTTCCCTGCTCGTGACGATTCCCGTCAAGATGCCGGTGCTGATCGCTCTTGTGCCGATTTTCCTGCTCTGCTCGATCGCCACGGCCAAGCGCCTGCTGTGCTATGATATCGAATATCACTTCGAGCACGGGGTCCTGCATTTCACCTATCTTTACAACAACAAAAAACGTAAAGAAATCTTTACAGTTCCAATCAAAGAAGCCGAAACGGTCGAACCGTTGACCGACGCTCCCCGCCGGGAGAATTATGATGCCGTTGTCGATATGCGCGGCACACAAAAAAGCAAGGACTCCTATCTGCTCATTTACCGCGCTCCAAACGGTAAGCGGACGCTCGTCCTCTTTGAAGCCACCGCAAAACTGGTAAAAATGATGCAGCATTACAACTCCCGGGTCGTTCCCTCTTCCGACCTTTCCCACTGATGGAGCCGCTCCTTTCTTACAGGCTCTGGCTCGGCCCGATGGCGGGCTATACCGATTCCGCTATGCGGCAGGTCTGCCACGAATCGGGAGCGGAGGCCTCGGTCAGCGAAATGATCTCCGCCAAAGCCGTTGTTTACCGTGACAAAAAAACCTTTTCGCTGGCGTTTATCCGGCCGGAAGAAGGGCCTGTTTCTTTACAGCTTTTCGGCTCTGAGCCGTCCGTAATGGCCGAGGCGGCCGCCCGCCTTGCAACCTCCCCGCCCGGATGCCCCCCGATTGCCATTGATATCAACATGGGTTGCCCCGTTCCGAAAGTGGCGGGGAACGGTGAAGGAAGCGCCCTCATGAAGGACCCGACCCGCTGTTACGAAATCGCGGCCGCCATGCGTCGCGCTCTGCCGCCCTCCATGCCGCTGACCGCCAAAATCCGCCTCGGATGGGATCCCACCCGCAAAAACGCGGCCGAAGTCGCGGCGGCACTCGGAGAAGCGGGCGTTTCTCTCCTGTTTGTTCACGGTCGCACCCGCGCCGAACTCTACAACGGAGAGGCCGACTGGGAGACGATTGCCGCGCTTTGTGCCGTTTCTCCGCTCCCGATTATCGGAAACGGCGACATCCGCACGCCGGAGGATGCCTGCCGGAAAATGCGCGAGAGCGGTGTTTCGGGTATCATGATTGCCCGTGCGGCCATCGGAAATCCCTTGCTCTTTGCCGGGGTTGCCGCCGCCCTGCGCGGCGAGGCCTTCCTTCCCCCGACCGCAAAAGAGCGCGCCGCCGCCGCTCTTCGGCAACTTTCCTTAGCCGTGCGGGAAAAGGGCGAGACTTTCGCCGTACGGGAATCCCGCAAGCAGATCGCCTGCTGTTTTTCCGGTCTTCCCGGCTCGGCGGCCGTGCGCGCCGCCATCCACACAGCGGAAAGTTATGAAAGAATTTGCGAAATCCTCACGTCCTACGCCGATTCTCTGCCCGCGTCCGCAGAAAAAACCGGCGCACCAAAAACCGAACAAGGAGCGGCGACCCCCGCCGGAGAAAACGATGCGCCCTGACCATATTCTTTTTTTATCCGACCTTGACGGAACCTTCTTAGGCGATCCTCCGGCGGTCCTTCCGCAGAATCTGGCCGCCGTGCGCCGCTTTATCAGCCTCGGCGGGCATTTTGCTTTTGCCTCCGGGCGGAGCCATCATGATCTGCGCGCCATCCTGCCGGAAATCGACCGGCTGACCTCTCTTCCCTGTATCGTTTCCAACGGAGCCTATTGCTATGATTACCGCCACGGCCGGGTGGAGAACCCTCATTTTCTGGCGCAGGAGGATCTTGACCGTCTTCCCGTTCGTCTATCGGAACTTTCGGGGCTTCCTTTCCGCCGGTGGAACCGCTATCTCGGGGAAGCGGAACCCGCTCCGCCGGCCGGCGGAGAAGGCGGCGTTCTCTGTTACGATACCGGTCTTGCGGGCGGTCTTTTCAAAATCATCGGGTTCCTGCATCCCGACACCGCCGGGCGCGTTGCCGGGCTCATTCCGCGCCTGTTCGCCGAATTCCCTTCATACTCCTTTGTCCTGTCGGCAAGCACCATTCTCGATGTTCTGCCGCGCGGAGTATCCAAAGCCCTGCAACTGAAACACCTGCGCGAGCGTCTTGGGAGAGAAGGCGTTCTTTCGCCGCGCGTTTTTTGCATCGGAGACTATGACAACGATCTGGAAATGCTAAGCGCCGCCGACTTTCCCCTCTGCCCCGCAAATGCCTCCCCCGCCGTGAAAGCCATCTGCCGCCGCGAGGTATGCCATTGCCGAAACGGCGCAGTCGCCGAAGCACTTTCCCTCATCCTGGATGAAAAAATCTGATAAGACGCAAAAAAAGAGGCACTTGATCGGTTGCCTCTTTTCTTTTTGCCGGCAGGGGGCCTTTGCGGCCGTGCCGGAGCCGGCGGCAGTCTCCTTTTCTTTTTCCGGCGGTCAGAACGGCAAAAGAGGAGCCGGAATGCCCAACTTTTTGCGGATGGTCTCCATATAAACATGCCAGTCGAACCGGGTCTGATAATGCCCGCCGGCACGCAGATGGTAGCAGACTCCCCCCTGATCGAAATTGTCGCCGACCTGCGGTTGCCTGTCGGGGCAGACAAGCCCGCGAAGACCGTGGCTCTCCCAGGCAGGGGAGGCCGCATAGCCCGAGAGAAACTCCGAAAGCGGATCGGCCCCTTTATCATTTTCGGCCGCGCCGAGGATCACGGTACGCGGCGCAATCGTGGCAAGAAGCATATGCTGGTCAAATTCCCGGGGAAGTTCTTCGGCATATTTGTAATAATTCGGGCAGAACCACGCGCGCGTCTCACGCGTCTTGTCGGTGATCCACCGGATTGTCTCCCCGGTTGAACCGTTTGCAAGCGCGTCTCCCGAACATCCGGCTCCCGAAGAGACCACAAAGCGGAACCGTTCATCGAGCATGCCGGTCAGCAGTGCGGTTTTGCCGAGGCGGGACAGCCCGATGACTGCGGCGGATTCCGGCATGACATAGGGCTGGCGCAGGGCATAATCCAGCACACGGCTGTTCGCCCATGCCCACATGCAGAGCTTTCCGGTCGCTTCGGGGTCGGCATCCCGCTCTCCGGGCGGAGTGACAACGCCGGCAAGGCCGTTTGTGAAATCGCGCGCTTCGTCATCGCTCACCACATCCTTGTAGCAAAGAAGGAACATGGCAAATCCGTTGTCGAGAATTTCTTCGGTCGGGGTGCATTTCGGGAAAAGCCCGGGCATAAATTCGTTGTTGACGAAAAAGGGATATTTTTTCGTTGTGTCTTTCGGATAAATGGCAAAGAAGGGGAAAGAAAACTCCTTTCCGTTCACCACCGTGTGCGCCACGACTTCACGGTAATTGGCGCTTTCTGCGCAGAAAGCGCGGTTGTAATACCCCATCGGTTTTTCTTCAAACCACTCTTCCTCCGGTTCGGGAACCGGACGGCCGTATTCTTCACGCAAAAGAATCTCCCGATATGCAGCGCGAATTTTTCCCCATTCTTCGGGGGAAACAACGGGAATTTCGGGAATCCTTCTTTCGGCGAGCATTTCGGATAACATCATCTTCCTCCATGGTTTACAAAATAGCAGGCTTTCATCCGTATTCTACCGCGGAGGAACGCTTCTGTCAAGTTAAAACGCGAATTTGTTTCCTTTTTCTCGTTGCTTTCGCTTTCTGCTTTTCTTCCGCTCTTTTCCCGGTTTTTTCTCCCCTTCCCCCTTCCCGCCGACCCATCGTCCGGCCGTTCGCTCTCCTCGCCGTTCGCTCTCCTCGCCGTTCGCGCTCCTCGCCCGCCGCGTTTTCCGCCCCCCCTGTTTTCCGGCCGCCCCGGACAAAAAAAGCCCCCGCCCAAAGGCGGAGGCGCGGGACAGAAAGGAGGAGCGATTATTCCGCGACGCGTACCGTCGCGAGGAAAGCGGTTTTGCCTTCGGCATTCCGGATGGAAAAGAGCAGGGTGTTCGCTTCACGGCGGCGCAGGACCGTCAGCTCTTCTCCCTCATAGCACGGGGTCAGATACTGGACTTCGATCTCCTCAATCCGCATCTCTTTTTGTTCGCCGACGCTGAAACTGTCGGCTATGATGCGAGGGTAGACCGTGTGATTCATATGGTTCCCGAAATCGATATCCGAGGGCTGTACACGATACCGCGCCGCAAAGTCTTCTTCGGTCAGCGTATCGCGCTGGCGGAGAAAAGGCTCTGTCAGCACTCCGCCCGGCAAAAAGGTGAGCGCGGGGTCGTAAATCTGTTCGGTGCGGATCGGGCGGCCGCTGTCGCTGTCCAGCACGGCCCACTCGTTGCGGGCCTCGACCATCAAAGAGCCGTCCTCTCTTTCCAGCGTATAATACCGGTCGCAAGTGTAGTGGCCGGGAACCGCAGGCCAGGTCGTCAGCCGGACGGTCTCCATCATGTCGGGATAACCGAAAAAGCGGATTTTCGTGCGCATCATCAGCCAGAACCTGTGCGCGGCCTTCATGTCTTCGCATCCCGTGCCGATCAGTTCACAGTGCATCGCGGCTCCCGCCAGCACAAGCGAAAAGGCTCCCTGCAAAGAAAGACATTTGTCCGCTCCGCAGAAGCAGGGATAAAGCGGCAAGGTCTGTTTCAGGACGCAGGGCGGGATTTTCTCCGAGGCATTTTCGGTCAGCGTATTGACGCACTGTACATTGGTTTCCATAACGATCTCCTTCTGCCGGCGGGCGGCTGTTCCTTTTTCTCCGCCTTTTATGTTTGACCCGCGGTTTTTCCGGATGTTTTTTTCGGGCGGGTCTTTCTCTTCACCGCGGGCCGGTTTCCGGGTACTTTGGCCGGCGGGACGTTTGTTCGTATTTATTGTACCCCCTCCGGCCGCCGGATGCAATCTACTCGGCTCCCTCGCAGGGAAACGCTGTCCGGTCACGGAGTAGAGCCTCGCCCCCCTCACTCTACCAAAAGAAAAACCGCCTCTACAAATCGTAGAAGCGGTTGCTTTTGTAAACAATTCTTGTCGTTCCGGCTTTTTATGCCGGCCTGTCGCCCGTCACTTTTTTCAGTCCGGCTCTTTATGCCGGCCTGCCGTCCGTCATTTTTGTCAGTCCAGCTCTTTCATGCCGGTGTACAGTTCATAATACCGCCCGTGAAGCGCCAGCAGACTGTCGTGATTGCCGGATTCCATGATCTCTCCGTGTTCCAGCACATAAATGACATCCGCATTCCGCACGGTGGAGAGACGGTGCGCAATAACAAAGGTCGTGCGGTTTTTCATCAGGCGATCCATCCCGTGTTCGATATGCCGTTCGGTGCGGGTATCGACCGAACTGGTCGCTTCGTCCAGCACCAGGATCGGCGCATGAGAAATCGCCGCGCGGGCAATGTTGAGAAGTTGCCGCTGCCCTTGCGAGAGGTTTGCGCCGTCGCCTTGCAGGCGGGTCGCGTAACCGTCCGAGAGACGCATGATGAAACTGTGCGCCGAAGCGGTTTTTGCGGCGGCGATCACTTCTTCGTCGGTGGCGTCGGGCCGGCCGTACCGGATGTTCTCCATCACCGTTCCGCTGAAAAGATGCGTATCCTGCAGCACCATGGCAATATTCCGGCGCAGAGAATCGCGCTGATAGGAGCGGATATCGCGCCCGTCGATCCGTATGCTTCCTTCATTCACATCGTAGAAGCGATTGAGCAGATTGGTCACCGTGGTTTTCCCGGCGCCTGTAGAACCGACGAACGCGATCTTCTGCCCGGGTTCTACGGTCAGGCTCAGATGGGAGAGGACGGTTTTTCCGGGCAGATAGCCGAAACTGACATCCCGCAATTCGACCCGTCCTGTCAGGTTCTCCGCCAAAACGGCATCGGGGGCATCGGGGGGTTCGGGCGTTTCATCCAGCACGGCAAAGACCCTCTCCGCCCCGGCCAGCGCCGAGAAGACCGCCGTCATCTGCATCGAAACTTCATTGATCGGGCGGGAAAAGTGGTTCGTATAGTTCACAAAGGCGTACAGCCCGCCGAACGTAAGCGCCAGTACGCTCAACGGCGCAATCGTGCCGGCTGTCGTCAGAATACACAGAACGCCTCCGATCCCCGCCGTCAGCACATAGCTCACCTTGGAAAGGTTCCCGAGAACAGGCCCCATGATACTGCCGTAAAACTGTGCGCGGAACTGTTTGCCCCGCAGATCGTCATTGAGGGTGGAGAACTCCTCCACACACTCTTCTTCATGGTTGAAGACCTTCACCACGCGCTGACCGCTGACCGACTCCTCGATATACCCGTTCACCGCGCCGAGGGCGGCTTGCTGTCCGCTGTAATAGCGGCGGCTCCTCTTGGCAATCGCCATCCCGCTGAGGCTGAAAAGCGGAACAAAAATCACCGTGACCAGTGAAAGAATCAGGTTCGTCGCCACCATGAAGACGAGCGTTCCGATGATTGTCGCCAGCCCCGAAACAACGCTGACGATTGAACTGTCCAGCATCGTGCCGACATTGTCAACGTCATTGGTAAAACGGCTCATCGTCTCGCCCGTCGGATGGGTGTCGTGATACCGGAGCGGGAGCGTCTCGACATGGTCAAACAGCTCTTTCCGCATCCGCCGCAGTGCGCGCTGGGAAATGTTCAGCATGATTTTCCCCTGGATATAGGTGCAGGCGGCCGAAAGCAGGTAGGCCAGCCCGAGCAGAATCAATCCCGTCGTCAGATATTCCAGCACGCCGTCTGTCGGAAAAAGAACCAGCGTCAGCCGTTCGATCAGGCCGGCGGCAAGGTTCCCGCTCTCCACCGATGTGCCGGCCAGCCGGTCAAGAATCGGGGCAAGGAGATACGTGGCCGCAAGCGATGTAAAGGTCGCCAGCAACAGGCAGATGAAAACCGGAATAAACAGATATTTATAGGCCCCGATATACCCGAGCAGCCGCCCGAGGGTCGCCCGGACGTTTTTCGGCTTTCCGCCGGAAGCATGACCGCCGTGGCCGCGTCCGGGGCCGCCTCCGCGCATGCCTCCTTTTTTATCGGAAGCGGATGTATGATACTGTGTTTGCAACTCTTCCAGTGTGCGCGCCATCAGACAGCCGCCTCCTTTCCACCCTGTTGGGATTCGTTGATCTCGCGGTATTCGGCATTTTCCCGAAGCAGTTCTTCATGTGTACCGATCCCGCTCACACGGCCGCCGTCCATCACAATGATCCGGTCGGCATTCCGCACGGAACTGATCCGCTGGGCAATAATGATTTTGGTCGTACCCGGGAGTTCTGCCGCCAGTGCCTGCCGGATACGCGCTTCCGTTGCGGTATCTACTGCGCTGGTCGAGTCGTCCAGGATCAGAATCTTCGGGTGGCGGAGCAGGGCGCGCGCCAGGCAAAGCCGCTGTTTCTGGCCGCCGGAGACATTCTGGCCCCCTTGCGTCAGCGCGGTCTCGTACCCTTGCGCGAAGGAAGAAACAAACAGATCGGCCTGCGCGGCTCTTGCCGCTTTGCGCATTTCTTCCTCTGTGGCATTTTCATCCCCCCAACGCAGATTGTCGGAAATCCTGCCGGAAAAAAGGACGTTCTTCTGCAACACCATGCCGATCCCGTCCCGCAATGTGTGCAGGCTGTAATCGCGCACGTCGATCCCGTCGATCAGCACCTCTCCGCTGTCCACGTCATACAGCCGCGGAATCAGTGAAACCAACGTGGTCTTCCCGCACCCGGTCGAACCGATAATCCCCACGGTTTCTCCTGCGCCGATATGCAGGTTGATATCCGACAGCACGGGGTCTTCGCTGTTCTTATAATAACGGAAGGAAACATGCCGGAATTCGATCTCCCCGTGTGCGATCTTCTTTTCGGGATAGGCCGCCGTTTCGTCAGACAGGCTGACCTCTTCCTCCATCACTTCACGGATACGTCCGGCACTGGCCAGCGCGCGCGAACTGCTCATAAACAACATCGTCATCATCATCAGAGAAAAGAGAATCTGCGTGATATAGGTCAGGAACGTGGCAAGCGTGGCGGCTTCCATGGCCGAAGCGGCGACCTGCCTCCCGCCGATAAAGAGGACGGCCAGCATGGTTCCGTTCATGATCAGCATCATCATCGGCTGTGTGAAAAGCATGACGTTCATGGCTTTCAGATTGTATTGCATCAGGGTGTCGTTGGCCGCGGCGAATTTTTCCTTTTCATACTCTTCCCGGACAAACGATTTCACCACCCGCACATTGGTCAGCGACTCCTGTACCGTCTCATTCAACCCGTCTATACGCGCCTGCATATTCCGGAACCGGGGGAACCCCACGCGGATGATCACATATTGAAGACCCGCCAGCAGCGGCACGGCAATCAACAAAACAACCGAAAGGTCCGGCCGCAAAACAATGGCCATAATCAGCGCTCCCACCAACATCACAGGGGCGCGCAGGCACATCCGCAGGAGCATATTGACAAAGCTCTGGAGCTGGGTCACGTCGTTCGTCAGGCGCGTGATCAGCGAACCGGGATGAAACCGGTCGATATTGGCAAAGGAAAAACTTTGTACCTTTTTATATATATCGGTGCGCAGATCGCTTGCAAACCCGACCGATGCCCGCGACCCGAAAAAAGCGCCGCCGACCCCGCCGGCCATCATACAGAGCGAAAGCAGAATCATCGCCCCGGCAATCAGCAGAATATACCCGACATCGGCCGAAGAAGAAGCGGTTGGATTTTCCACCCGGCCGTAAATCAGTTGCAAAAGAAGCGGCAGAACAATCTCCCCGACCGACTCCACAATCATGCAAATCGGCCCGAGGATAAATGCCATGCGGTAGGGCTTTGCGTATTTCAAAAATTTTTTCATGCTTTCTCCTCTCCGGGGTCTTTCTCCGGGTTTTCTCCGCATCCGTCCATGCGCTCATGCAAAAACGCGACCAAGGACGTCTGCACTCTGTCCAGCTCTGCCGTCAGGCTCCGCAGTTCTTCATCCGAAAAATCGCAGAACATGGCTTCATCCACCGAGGAAAATATCTGCCAGGTCTTTTCCAGCACCGCCTCGCCGGCCGGCGTAATATGTATCTCCCGCCGTCTGGTATCTTCATCGGGAACGCAACGGGTCAGATACCCCTCGGCTTCCAACCGCCGCATGGCCGAGGCCACCGCCGCCGCACTGACATCGAAATGCCGGGCAATCTCTTTCTGCGAACATACCGGCCCGTTTTTTTTGATATACACCAGGATTCGGTGCTGGGAACGGTGAATTCCGAGGTTTCCGAGCACCCCGTCAAATGCCTGCCGGTGCAGACGATCAACATACATGAAACGGTGGATTGCGTCGTGAACCAGTTTTTCCCGTCCGCTTTCCTCCCAGTGACAGAAAAGGTTTTCTTCTTTCATTCCGGTTTGCCTTTCTCCTTTCGTTTTTTGAAAGCGACCGTTTCTCCCCGGCACCCTGCGCCTTTGGAAAGCGGAGCGTCGTCTGCCGGACTCCAAACCTGTCGGCCGATCGGCACCGGACCGTACCGTACACCGGCCCGTCGGCAAACGCCGCCGGGATATCCCCGATACCGTAAACAGGTTTATAGTTAATGCGTTAACTATTATACATGGCTTCCCTTCTCTTGTCAAGAGAAAACCAAAAATTTTCATCCCCCGCCGCAAAAATCCCCTTGCCGCCCCGCTTTTTGCCTGTCTGCCCTTTTTTCTCTGTTTGCCCGCCCCTTTTTCTGTCGTTCCTTTTTTCTCTGTCTGCCCCGCTCCTTTTTTTGTTTGCCCGCCCCCCTTTTTGTCTATCTGCTCACCTCAACCCGCCCCGCCGGAACACCCGCGCCCTGCCGGAACACCCGCGCCCGCTATTCTCCAAAGAGCCGCCCCCCCTTTTTTGTTTGCCCGCCTCAACTCGCCCTGCCAAAACACCCGCGCCCCGCCGGAACACCCGCGCACTGCCGAAACACCCGCGCAGAGAAATCCTCAACCCATCAACCGCTTTCCCGCGCCTTTCTCTCTCCGCTTTTTCTTTCTCCTCTCTCTTTTTTCACCCCGCACGCCCCGAAAAAGAAAAACGGCGAAAATTCCGCCGTCCTTCTGCTCCCGCCGACTGCCTGATTGGCCCATTGCGTGGGATGTATTTTCCATAAATTGGGCAATTTATACCGCAGTTCGCTCTTTTTTCGACATTTTTCTCTTCCCTCGCCGGGTCGCTCCCTCTTTTCCTTCCCTGCCGGGCGTTCCTGCTTTTTCTTCCCCATGCCGGGTCGCTCCCGCTTTTCCTTCCCCGCCGGGAGTTTCCGCTTTTCTCTTCCCCTGCCGGGTGTTCCCGGCCGTTTTTCCCGCCGGTAAAGGTTCGTTCAGTCTTTCGGGTCATGCCGCTCGGCATATTCGCGGACGGCGGCCCCGCCAAGGAGCAAAAGCAAACTAATCCCGATTGAATCATACAGAAACCCCCGGTATTGCATTTGCCACAAAAGCCCGTATTCATAATCGGGCGGAGCCAAAAACCGCGCATATCCTATGTATATAAGTGCCAAAAAAATCGGCAATATCCCGGCAAGCAAGATGCGTTTTGTTCCCGCGCAAAGGTGGATTCTTTTGATATTTCTCTTTTTCATCGCTATCTCCTGTATTTTATTCATATAAATATTCATTCTTTCCCCGGCGGATACGCGGCTCTCCCCTATCAAAACGCCGGGAGCAGGCCCGGACAGTTTCCCACCGTCTGCATCCCCATGAAATTTCTTGCTCCCTATGCATTTTTCTGTTCCTCCTTTTATATTTCCGCAGGTCTATTGTATCATATTTTATTCTTATCTGTCACGGCAAAGTTTTTTCCGGCACGGGAGTTTTCTTGATTTTTTGACAACATTTCACAGTAAATCGGTATAAATATTCATCTTTTTCCTTTCCCCGGCAAAAAGCCGGCCTCCCGCTCCGCGTGTTGGAAAAATTTTCATGTCTCTTTTTCGCCCAAAAACCTTTTTTGACAGATTTCTCGCTTTTACTTTGCTATAATGTCGTACAAAAAGGAGATGCATCATGAACATCAAAGAAACAGCTCGCGCCCTTGTGGGGGATCTGTCTGTTACCTACTCCCTTATGCAGGCCCCCGAAAGCAACTTGTGGTATGTCCGCGTGGATGCGGACGGCCCGGCGGCCAGCCGAAGCGAAATTAGCGGTGCCTTTCCGGCGGACGGGCGTTCAGCCCATCGCTTTTTCATTTTGGTCAGCCACGGAGAAGTGACCCCTTGCACCCTTCTTTCCTTGTATGACGACTTCCGCTTCGCCGAAGAGGAACCTCTTTCGCCGTACCCCGCCGCGGAGCCTCCTTCCTTGTGCCTCCCGGCCGACGCGTTGTGCGTCGCCGGAAAAATCCCGGAACCTACCGTGGTTCCGTCATAAAGCGCCCGGCGCATCACCCCTTGAAAAACAAGGGGTCTTTCTTTTTCGCAGGGCGTTTTCGCGCTTTTTCGCACTTTTTCGCAAAATCTTCCCCTGTTTTCGCAGAAACGCCGTCTTTTCGTGCTTTCTGCCGTTTGCCGCTCCGTCTTTTTCGCCAAGAACGCCATTTCGCAAACCGCCTTTTTTTCGCAAAGCGCAGACGGCTCCGGTGTTCGCGTGTTGATACTCTCTTGCCTGTCTTTTTTCTTTCCCACTGCCCGGTTCCCCCCGGCCGCCCCGACCATACCCGATCTCCCCGGGAACAGTCGGCCGCACTCCGGGCAGGGAGCGATGCCTGCGCTCGCTTTCACCCCGGCCACTTCAACCGCCCCCAACCATTTCGTCCGCCCGGACCGCCGCAAAACCCCCGCCGTCACGGGAAAAACAGCGGGAACCCCCGCTTTATTCACAGGTTGTTCACAAACGTATGCTATACTGTATCGGCATAATAACTCTACCAAAATAAATTATATATAGGGAGGGCGGCAACGCCGGAAAAACATGGAAGAAAGGGTTAAAGAAACAGGGAAGCAGGCAAACGCCCCGATTGTTTGCCTTTCTCATCTTACCAAACGTTACGGCGGGATCACCGCGCTGGACGATGTCTCTTTGGAAATCGGCCAAGGAGAAGTGGTCGGCCTCCTGGGGCCGAACGGGGCGGGAAAAAGCACCGCCATGAATATCCTGACCGGCTACCTCTCCGCCGACGGCGGACAGGCTCTGATTGACGGGATCGACATTCTCGACGCTCCCGGCGAAGCGAAAAAACGGATCGGGTACCTGCCCGAACAGCCACCGCTCTATCCCGACATGACCGTGCGCGAATATCTGCGTTTCGTATGGTCGCTCAAAAAATGCCGGCTGGACCGCGAGGCACATCTTAACGACATTATGCAGGGGGTCCGCGTGACAGAAGTCGCAGATCGGCTCATCCGCAACCTTTCCAAAGGATATCGGCAACGCGTCGGCATGGCGGAAGCGCTGGTCGGCGACCCGCCCGTGCTGATTTTTGACGAACCGACCGTCGGTCTGGATCCCAAACAGATTATTGAAGTGCGCAGTCTCATCCGCGCGCTCGGCCGGCATCACACCGTCATTCTTTCCACCCATATTCTTCCCGAGGTGCAGGCGGTCTGTGAACGCATCGTCATCATGAACCGCGGCCATGTGGTCGCCAATCAGAAGACCGAAGACCTTTCAAGCCTTTTGAACGACCGGCCGCGCTACCGTTACCGGATCGCCGCCCCTGCGGATGAGGTGGTCCGCGCTTTCTCCGGAAAGGCCGGCATCGCCAAGACCGAAGTCCTGCGCCGCGTCTCTTCCGAAGAAACCGAGCTGGCGGTGGAATTTGAACGCGGAGTAGACGGCCGCCGGGCGGTCTTCAGTCTCTGCGCCGCCTCGCGCTTCCCGATCCTTGAACTTTCCCCGATCGGAGCCGATCTCGAAGAAATATTCCTCCGTCTGACAGGAAAAGACGAGAGTAAAAAGTAAAGGAGATTCCCCGTGTCCGCTGTATACAAACGTGAATTACACGCCTATTTCACCTCCCCCATCGGATATGTTTTCTGCGCCGTTTTTCTCGCGCTTTCGGGGGCGGTTTTCTCCTACACCACTCTCTTCGCGATGAAAGCCGATGTAACGACCTATTTCACCTACATGACCTTTCTGCTCGTCGTGCTGATTCCTTTGCTCACGATGAAACTGTTCAGTGAAGAGCGCCGTTCGCGTACCGAACAACTGTTGCTCACCTCTCCCGTCTCGCTGAGCGGGATGGTTCTCGGTAAATTTTTCGCGGCTTACACGCTTTTTGCCGGTTGCATGCTCTTTGCCTTCCTCGGCTTTTTCATCCTTTATTTTTATGCGAATGTAAAGACCGCCGTCCTCTTCGGAAATCTTTTGGCGGTTCTTCTGCTCGGCGCGGCCTTCACGGCTGTCGGGCTTTTTGTCTCCGCCCTGACTGAAAACCAGTTAGCCGCCGCGATCGGCACGGTCGCCCTTCTCCTGTTTTTTGTGCTGATCGGGTTTGTGAATTCCCTGATTCCCGTCTTCTGGATCCGGTTCATCCTGGCGGGCATTTCTCTCTTCTCCCGTTTTCAGAATTTTACGCAGGGGGTATTCGACATCTCCGCCATTCTCTACTATCTCATGGTTTGTGCGGCCTTCCTGTTTCTGACCGTCCGCGTCTTTGACAAACGCCGGTGGGGGTGATGCCGTGAACCGCGAAGATACCGTCCGCCGCCGGCGGCAAAAGGGGCGGCATGCCGCATATATCGCGCTCGTCCTCGCGGCGCTCCTTTTTGCCAATCTGGTGATCACCGCGCTCTGCGACCATTTTTCTCTGTATTTTTACACCGGAGAGCATTATGAACATCACATCGGCCCCGCCGCAAACGACCTCTTTCCGGCCGGGAGCGAAGGCGATGATGTGAGTATCCTTTTCTGCATGGCGGAAGAAAAGCTGACTTCCGACCCGATTTACAGCCTGGTATACAACACCGCGCGCCAACTGGCCGAGGTTCTTCCTTTTCTTACTGTCAAACATGAAAATATCTATCTGAACCCCGGCGCTGTCAAGCCCTACCGCACCGTGACCGACAGCCACGGCAACGAAACGCAAGTCGCCATCACCGAGGAAAGCGTCATTTTCGTTTCAAACGGACGTCACCGTACCGAACGCCTCGAATCCTTCTTCGTACTGGATAAAGAACGCGCCGTGACCGCCTACAACGGTGAAGAAGTCATGCTGGCCTGTATTTCCAATGTGCGTTCCGCAAACCGGCCGCTGGCCGCCTATACCACTTCACACGGAGAAAACTTTGCCGAAATGCAGGGCTTTTACACGCTCCTGCTGGCGGCGGGTTACGGCATCACGGTCCTCTCTCCCGAAGAGGATATCCCGGCCGAAGTCTCGCTGGTTGTGATTTCCAACCCCCGGTACGACTTTGACCGCGCCGCCCCCCAAAACCCGAACCCCGAGGAGCTTGACCGGCTCGACGCGTTCTTGGAGCGAGGCGGAACGCTTTATGTATCGCTCGACCCATACAGCAAGGGAGACCTGACCCATCTGCGCGCTTTCCTCGCATCTTACGGTCTTTCTGCCGGGACCGACATCATCCGCGATGCCGAAAACTCCCTGACCCGCGACGGCTATACCCTCGTCACAGACCGGGGGAGCGGAGAAACCGCCGGGGCCGTTTTCCGGCGCGTATCGTCCTATACTTCCGCCCGCGCCATCGTGCGTGAAGCCTCCCGCATCAAATTTTCCGAAGTCTCCGGATGGAAAAGCGAACCGATTCTGCTCTCTTCCTCCACCGCCGTCACCTATAAAAACGGCGCGGTGCTTGAAAGCGGCGGTTCCTTCCCCGTTCTGGCTCTTTCCCGCAGCGAAAGCCCGGAGGGCGGAGCGGTCCTGCTCTCTTCCAGCGTATACTTTCTGGCGGACGATGTGCTTTATTCGGGTATTTATTCCAACCGCACCATCGCGCTGGCGCTTCTTTCGGAGCTTGGCGCGCAGCATGTCGCCGTCGGCTGTACGATTCTCCCCGTCAATTCCACCCGCCTCGAAGACCTGACCATGCGCACGGCGCGCTTGTACTGTACGCTTCTTGCCGGTGTGATCCCGATCGGGGTGGCACTCGCCGGAACCTGTATCCTGATCCGAAGAAGGAGGCGCTGAGCGATGCGAAAAGAAAAGAAAAATTTCCGTTCCCTTCTCCATACCTGCCTCAGCGTCCTGCTCCTTCTCGCCGTGCTTGCAGGCGGCGTGGGATTGTCCGCAGCCAAAAGCGCCCTCAACTCCTATCTGGACGAAACGCCCGAGGGCCTTTATACCCTCTCGGAGGAATTTATCCGCGTGACCGAGAAGGTCTCCGACCCAATCCGTATCACCTTCTGTGCCGATCCCGACGCGCTGTTAGCCAACCAATTGACGCGTTATGTTTACATTATGGCGCGGGAGATCGAACGCCGCATGCCGAATGTGGAAGTCGTGACCTGCGATGTGGAGAACAACCCGACAGCGGTTCAACAGTACCGCACGACCTCGGCTTCCACCATCAAATGGAACCATGTGATTGTCAGCACCCAGGGAGAAAAGCCGCGTTACCGGATTTATACGGCCTCCCGGTTCTGGAGTTACAACAAAAAAGACCTTTACGCCTTTGACGGGGAATACCGCATGGCGACCGCGTTCCTTTCTCTGACCGCGCAGAACGCCCCGGCCGCTTACTTCACCGTCGGCCACGGAGAAAAAGCCTATGACCCCGCCAACCCCGAGAGTGCGGACAGCCTGGCAACCGCCGCCTTTCGCTCCCTTTTGGAAGACGCCGGCCTGCGGGTCGGTACGCTGGACCTTGACCGCGACCCGATCCCGGCCGATTGCACCCTGCTGATTCTCAACGGACCGACGAGGGATTACCCGACCGAAGATTATCTTTATCTGGAAAAGACCGGCCCGATCAAAAAAATCGACCGGTATCTTGACGGCATCGGTTCCGTGATGGTCTTCAAGGATCCGTCCGTCTCGCTTCCGGTTCTTGAAGAATACCTGGCCGAATGGGGCATCCTGTTCGGCGGAGCGGGCGAATATGTCCGCGCGCAGAACGCGTCGGATCAGAACGCCTTCTCCGCCACCTACCCGACCGAAAAGGACATGAGTTATATGCTCCTTTCGGACATTCTTTCCCTCGCCACGCCGCCGCGCGTTTCTTTCCGGAATTCCGGAACGCTTTCTTCCGCCTGGGAAGACGGCACGCGCTATCTTTCCCTCGGTGCCACCGTCTTTACCGCGCCGCTCTTCCGTTCTCCCGAGAACGCCACCGTGCGCGATAAAGACGGCTATATCCTTTCCCGCGGCGCGCACCCGGTTGCCATGGTCACCCGCCTCCATTACCGTGAGAATAATGCCGACGATTACTATTCTTACGTTCTGGCGGCGGCCACGACCTCACTGACCGAGAACGCGACGCTTGAAAACACCTCCTTCGCCAATTATGACGCGCTCTTTTCGCTGGTGCGCACTTTCAGCGCAAAATACGCCTATGCGGATGATTCTCTCGGCGGTCTGAACGTAAACACCGAAAAATACGGAGGGAAAAAGCTCCTTTCCAATGCCATCAAAGCAGAAGACACTACCCGTTATGACAAAAATCAGGACAAAGAAGTGCTGGTCCATCACGGCCTGACCGAAGGCATGAAAGTTTTCTATACCGTCATTCTCTGCCTTGTTCCGCTGGCCGTTGCTGCGGCCGGGGTCGTCGTATACCTGCGGCGCAAGAACCGATAAAGGAGGGCTTCATGAAAATTAACCGTAAAAATCTTCCGCTTCTCCTGTTCGGTGCGCTGTCTCTTCTTCTCATCCTGCTCTATTTCGCGTGGATCCGGCCGGCGCAGGAGGCCGCCTCTTCCACCACTTCTCCCCCGCCCGTCACCCTTCCCGGGGAAGACGTGCATTACGGCAACCGGGTGCTGATCCCTTATATCGCGCGGGAAAACATGCTTGCCGTCACCATCCACAACAAAAACGGGGAATTCCGCTTTGCCCGGACAAAGGACGGCGTACTGACCCCCAAGGAAAAATTCATCATGGAAGTGCGGGAAGGCGAGAAATATCTCTCCTACCCCCATGTATCCTATAACCAGGAGAGCTTTTCCAGTCTGGTGGTCGGTGCCGGCACCGTTTACGTACAGGACCGGGTCGTGGACGCGACCGACGATCCCGCCCGCCTGCATGAATACGGCCTTTCCGACGCAGACGACCCCGCCTGGTATGAGATTGTCTGCCTGGAAACGCAGGCGGACGGCACAACGGCGGAAAAAACCGTGCGGATCATCGTGGGAGATGCCACCGTCGCCGGAAACAGCTACTATCTCCGCCGCGAGGGGAGCAACGATGTCTATGTCAGCGCCGTTGCCCGCACAGGCGAGGTCGCGCACTCGGTCATTGCCGATTATGTGGACCCCGTCCTTTGCGAACCGCATGCCGAACATGGCCATTATTACAGCCGCGCCTTCTCTGTCTTCAAGAAGGATGAACTTTTTCTGTCAATCGACTTTCTCAATATGTCCCGCCGCGACGATTTTCACGCCGGAGTGGCCTACGCCATCGTGGCCCCCGATAGCATGCGCCCCTATATGCCGAATTCAAACAATTATATGGGCGTTCTGGAAACCGTCGGAACGCTGAAAGGAAGCAAGACCGTTGCGGTCGGGCTGTCCGCCAACAAGGAACGCTACGGGCTTAGCGCTTACCGCATTTATTATGAAACGCCGCTCTCGGCCGGGTCGGATGAAGTCTATGACCGGGATGTGAATGTCAACGTATACACCCCCAACACCCTCTTTATCAGCCAAAAGCAGGAAGACGGAACGTATTTTGTCGGCAGTACCGAATCCGATATCGTCGCCAAGGTGGACGGCGATGCCCTGAATTTTCTGGATCGTCCGCTCTCCTGGTGGTTGGCTCCCGAACTTTTTACCGTCAGCGTCGATAAGACCGCAGCTCTTCGGTTTTCCTTCACGTATCCCGATGTCAACCGGCAGTACTCTCTCCGGTTCACCCGTGTTGCCGACACCCCTAAAAAATATGTGACGGACGGCGTCTATTACGTCTATCAGGAAAACGGGCAGACGATGGAACGCCAACTCCTGCTCGAAGCCTATCAGAACCTGCACCTGAACCTGGCCACCATCCGCTACGCCGGACTCTATGATGACGACGACAATCGCCCCCCGAAATCGGAACTGATGGCCGAAGCAAACTGTAAACTCTCGCTTACGCTCGAAATGACCGACGGCTCGGTCTATGAATACCGCTTTTACCCCTATACCGAGCGGCATGTCCTTGTCTCGATCTCCGAGCGGGGCGGCCCGGCCGGAGCCTGGTTCTATATCACCGCGGACGAACCGGAAAAGATTTACCGCGACCTGGAACTGATCCTCGCCGGGAAGATTCCCAACCCTGACAAACGCTATTGACCGGCCCCGCCCGACAAAAGAGGGCGCGCCGGCCGGAGCCGGATATCCGGCTCCGATCCCTGTTATTCGGCACAGCGCCGCTTTTTGGAAAGCTGTACCGTTTCCGTGTTATTTGGCACAGCGCCGCCTTTTGGAAAGCTGTACCGTTTCCGTGTTGTTTGGCACAGCGCCGCCTTTTGGAAAGCTGTACCGGAAATAGAATTTTTATTGAATGAGGAGTCAACAATGAGTAAAACAGCGAACAAACCTGCCTCCGGGTTCAGCCGCTTCTGGCTGGGCCTTTCCCCTGCAAAACGCTTCCTGTATCCCGCCGTGGCTTTCCTGCTGTTGGCGGCTATCGTCTTCGGTATCGTGTGGTCCTGCCTTGACCACAGTTTCCGCTATGATCAAGAAGACCTCTCCGCTTTTATCAACGCCGGGGGGCTGACGACGGATGCCTGCCGTCAGATCGGGATTGAACTGGATGCCGGCGTGACGAAAGAAAACATCTATGAAAAGATCGCCACCGACCTCAAAAAACTCTCCGATCAATACCGCCACCGGGATGGCACCCCGCTGGCCGAAGGCGATTTAGCCGGGATGTATGTGGAGATTTATAAAGTATATAAAGAAACAAAAGCCGGCGCCTCGACCCCGGAAACCAAAACCGACCTGTTGCTCGCATACAACGACTTCAAATCGTCTCCCACGCTCTTCCGCATCGGGGCAGGCAAGCTGAGCTCCACGCTGGAATCCGGCAAAGGGAAAATCGAAGCCACCGCCGGCGCGTATTCCGGCATTTTCTCCGGTGCCGCTGTGGATAGTTTCGGCTCCTACACCGCGCGGGCAAAGGATGCCGGCTATGAAAACGGGGATACCCTGGTGTTGACGATCTCTGCAAAAAGCCAGGACGGAACTGTCTACCTCGACAAAAAAACCGTCGTTTTGCAGACCGTGAAAGACGCAGAAAATCCGCTCCGCTATCAATTTGAAAGCGAATTCTTCTCTTCCGCCGGCGACAAAGCCGACAACGAAGCTATCCGCAGCGCGCTCCTTTTTGCCGTTGCCGGGAAAAAAGTCGGTGAAAAGTTTGAAAACTGCGAAGTCTCTATCAAAATGAAGAGCGCCGACAGCGAAAAACAGACCGTCACCTTCTCGGGTACGCTGGACTCTGCGTTCTCCGCCTCCTATAAAGAATTTGAAGTAAATAACACGTCCGTCAGCACCTTTTATTATATGAATTCCGAAGGCAAGGAAACCTCCCTGGATCTTTCGGCCGATGTGTCGATCAAGGTCCGGGTCTGCACGCAGAACGCCGTCTGTCTGACAAAAGAGACCGTCACGGCGATGGAAGGGTATACGGTTCCGGAAGGCACGGCCGATGACGAGTATGCCGACGCCGCGCGGAACATTGCCTTCGCCGCCCTGCGCGACGAATATATCGCCAAGCAGAAAGAAAACAACACCTACCGCAACAAAATTCTGTCGGCTCTTTGGGAAGAGATTTATAAAAAGTACGGCGAAGGGGATGATAAGATTATCAAATCCTATCCCGAAAAGGATATCAAAGAGCTGCGCGCCAACCGCCTAAAAGGGGTCAAGTACAGTTACGAGAACGGCCGCTCCATCACGGGCATTCAAAACGGACAATTCGTCTACACCTACAATTATGAGGCCTATGATTCCTATAAGACCTATGCGCTGGTCGAAGTCTACAAACTGGATAAAGATACCGTCAAAAAGATGTCCTCCGCGGAAATAAACGGCTTGTTTGAAAACCGCGTGCAGAACGAAGCCGAAACGACCGTAGCGCACAAACTGATCACCTACTCGCTTGCCAAAAACGCCGGGATCACCGGATATACCGACAAAGAAAAAACCGCCTGGCTCGATCAGTATCAAAAGGATATCGAAGCGGCTTACAAGAACTACTCCAACGCCGCGGAAATCGCCAAAGAATCCCGCCAATCTCTGAGCGAAAGCTATATCCGCGACGCGATCTTTTTGGAAAAGGTCGGACAGAAACTGGTTCCCGCGGCCGAATATTCGCACATCACCTGGAAGAACCCGCTGAAAGAAACAAAATGAAACACGTCACCGTTTATACCGACGGGGCCTGCCGGGGGAATCCCGGCCCCGGCGGATACGGCGCGATCCTGCAATACGGTAGCACCCGGCGGGAATTGTCGGGCGGCGAAGCCGAAACGACCAACAACCGCATGGAGTTGACCGCCGCCATTGCGGCGCTCTCCGCTCTCCGCGAACCCTGCTCCGTCACGCTGTATTCCGATTCGCGCTATCTTGTGGATGCCGTGAACCTCGGATGGGTGCGCACCTGGCAGGCCACGGGCTGGCGAGGCGGGAAAATCAAAAATCCCGACCTGTGGCAACAGCTGCTTTCCCTTCTTTCCCTGCACGATGTGACCTTTGTGTGGGTGCAGGGACATGCCGGCCACCCGGAAAATGAACGATGCGACGCACTCGCCACGGCCGAAGCCGACAAATTCCTCAACGGGAAACAGCCGCCTATCACTATTTCTCAAGGAGAAAACTTATGAAAAACAACTATGCCGCAAAAAAGAGCTTTCGTATTGTCCTTTCGCGCATACTGCTTCTTTCCCTGCTCTGCGCGTTTCTGCTGGCCGGAACTTCCTGCGGCGGCCCCAAAGCCTATGAAGAATCGCCTTATGAAAAAATCAATCTTTCCAAGTTTGTCACGCTCCCGACCGAAAAATTTGAAGGCGCGTCTTTTACCTACACCGCACCCGAAGAGATTACCGACAAGACCGTCACGGACTATATCAACTATCTGAAACTGAATTATATCACCCCGACGGTACTCAAAGACGGCGGAGCGGTCGCGTCCGGCGATATCGTATCGATCTGGTACAGGGGTCTGACCGACGGGAAAGAATTTGTCGGCGGGAGCAATCTGGCTTCCGGCGCATATAAGCTGCTCATCGGCTCCGGCGCTTTCATTGACGGCTTTGAAGAAGCCCTGATCGGCAAAGATTCCGCCAAATACCGGATCGGTTTCTTCACAACGTCCTCCCGGGAAGTGAAGGAAGATGACATCATCTTTATTTCCTACACCTTCACCTATACCGAAACCGTGACCGCGGACGGCGTGGAAAAGACCGAGGAAAAAACCGGTACGGCAGGAGAACGCGTCGATCTTTCCGCCCCGCGCGAGGGATTGCCTGCCACGCTGATCGCCGATCTGAAAAAAAAGCCCGTCGGCACGAAACTGCCCGGCAAATATACCGGCGCCACCTATGACTATAACGCCGACCTGAACGCCGAAGACATTACGATCAAGGATGTCACCATCCTGAAAATCCTGGATCAGAATGCCACCAACGAGCCTCTGACGATCACCGTCCGGTTCCCGGAAGATTACGGTCTTGACAAAACGACCGGCGAGAAAAATGCCATGGCCGGAAAAGAAGCCCGGTTTGAAGTCTGGTTTGACAGTCATTCCCGCGCCGAGATCACGGCAGAATATCTGAAGAACAGCCTGGGCCTCACCTATGAGACCATGGAGAAATCGATCCGGAAGACCGAGGGGATTGCCGCCCTTTCCAAAGAGGAACAGATGGTCAAAGCCTTCCCCACGTATCTGAAAGACGAATTCCTGCCCCAATCGCGTGAAGAAAGCATTTATTCCGCCAAGGTCAGCGTCCTGTGGAAGCAGCTCTTCAAAGATGCACAGGTTTCCGAGATTCCTGCCAATCTTTCCCAACATGAATACGACATCATGTTCTCCCAAGCGGAAAAATATTACGCGTCCAACGCTTCTTCCTTCAAAGATAAAGCCGACTGCTTCCGGCAGGTCTGGGGTTTGCCCGGAAAAGATACCTCCGAAAACGGCTATCTGAACGAATTGCGCGCCGTGGCGGAAGAAGAGGCCAAAAACCGGATGATTTTCTTCTACGTCGCCAAGCAGAAGAACCTCTCCGTCACCGATAAGGAATACCGGGACGAGCTGGATGCCGCCATCAAATATTATCAACAGACGTACGGTTCTTCGTTCACCGAAGAGAATGTGCTGAGCGCCTGCGGCGGACAGGAGAGCTTCGTCTTCAATCTCCTTTATCAAAAGGTTTCCAAAGCGCTTGTCGAGAAGAACACCTTCACGCCTGTCACTTCCGGTACTTCTTCCGGGTCCTGAACGGGAGATATCCGGCCACGGGCAGAGAATTCTCCTCCGGGCAACCTTCCCTTCTGTACGAAAACCCTGTCAAAAGGGCCGTTTCAAAGTGCCGCCGGCACGGAAAAACGGCTCTTTTCCTTTCTGCGGGAGCCTCGGAGAACCAAAAACCCTGCCGCGCCGCAACCCTGCCGCGCTCTTTCGCCGGCGCTCTTTCGCTCCCCGCCCGGCCTTTCTCTCTTTGCCCGCTCCCATCCTCCGCGCCTTTTTCCTTTTTTTCCGCGCCATCCGAAAACAAAAAACACCCGGTGCAAAAAGCCATCGAGCGTTTTTCTTCTGTATCGGTTTTTGCCGGACTGTCGGTTTTTGCCGGGCTATCGGTTTTCTTTTCCGGAAAACCCTCTCCCGGGAACGTTCCTTGCGATTTTTCTGCCGGAGCGCCTCTGCGGGAACTCTCCCCGAAAAAACAGGTTCCGTTCCGGGGAAAACGGTCAATACCCGTATCGGTAAAGCAGGGCTTTGGCGTGTGCCGCGTCCGGCGGGTTCTTCTTACGTAAAAGCCTTGCCCGGCTTTCGGCAAAGTCGATCTCCCCGCGCGCCCGGAGGGCCGAAAGCGCGGCCTCGGCCGTCTCTCTTTCAAAGCCGTGCGCGCACAGCTCCGCCATCACCCGGCGCGGGCCGTACAGTTTTTCCCCCGCCAGACGCGCGGCCATGCGTTCGGCTTGTTCCTGTTCGCGGATATACCCCCGCGCCGCCATGCGCGAAACCGCCTCTTCGGCCGCTTCTCCGGAAAAACCGCGCTGACGGAGTTTTTGCAGTAAAGTGCGGCGGTTGTTATCGCCGAATGCCAGAATCCGCAAAGCGGCAAAAACCGCCCGGTGTCCTTCGCAAAGAGCCGCCAACGTCTCTTCTCCGGCGGGGTCCAGTTCCTCTCCCACGGCAGGCGCACCGAGCTTTTCATAATCGCTTTTGGTAAGCAGGCAGGTTTCCGTCTCCCCGTCTTCCCCGAGAAGGGTCAAAAGAATCGGGGCTTTTTCGGAAGAACCGATGGCCGTGACCCGGCGCATTCAGCGTTCTTCTTCTCCCTCAAAAGCGCGCAGGTCAAATTCATCCCCTTCGTCTCCCTCGACCGCGATCACTTCATCGGGATCCATGCTCTTATAGCGTTCTTTGATCTTTTCTTCCAGTCCGGCCATCAGTTCGGGATTGGCTTCAAGATACTGCCGCGCCTTTTCCTTCCCCTGGCCGATCCTTTGTCCTTCATAGGAGAACCAGGAGCCGCTCTTTTCCAAAAATCCGAACATAAGCCCGAGTTCCATGATCTCGCTCGGCTTACTGATCCCTTTTCCGTAGAGAATGTCGAATTCCGCGGTTTTGAAGGGCGGGGCGACCTTGTTTTTCACCACCTTGCACCGTACGCGGTTTCCGTAGACTTCGCTCCCGTTTTTCAGCGATTCGGTCTTGCGGATTTCAATACGTACCGACGCATAGAATTTCAGTGCGCGGCCGCCGGGCGTTACTTCGGGATTGCCGTACATCACGCCGACCTTCTCGCGGAGCTGGTTGATGAAAATAACCACGCAGTTGCTTTTGGAAATCGCACCCGAGAGCTTCCGCATGGCCTGCGACATCAGCCGCGCCTGCAAGCCGACATGAGAATCCCCCATGTCGCCGTCGATCTCCTGCCGGGGAACCAGCGCGGCAACCGAGTCCACCACAATCACATCGATCGCGCCGGAAAGTACCAGCGCCTCGGCAATCTCCAACGCCTGTTCCCCGCAATCGGGCTGAGACACAAGAAGATTGTTGATATCGACCCCGAGATGCCGGGCATAAACCGGGTCAAGCGCGTGTTCCGCATCGATGAACGCCGCTTCGCCGCCCGCCTTCTGGACTTCGGCCACCACATGCAGGGCTACCGTCGTTTTTCCGGAAGACTCCGGTCCGTAAATTTCCACCACGCGCCCCTTCGGCACTCCGCCGATCCCGAGCGCAAGGTCAAGGGTCAGAGAACCCGTCGAAACCGCGCTTACATTCATGGAGGCGTTCTCTCCGAGGCGCATGATTGTTCCTTTGCCGCATTCACGTTCTATCCGCGCAATCGCCGTTTCCAGCGCGGCGCGCTTATCGTTCCCCGCGAAAGATGCGGGCGTTTCCGTTGCCGTCGTTTTTTTTGTAGCCATTTTCTTTTCTCCGTTCTTTATCTGTATCAAGGATGAATACGCATAGCGCCCTCGGCGCGGATTGAGAGAAGCATGCACGCTCCTTTCCCGAAGACCGAATCCATCAGCGCGGCATAGGCCGACGCCAGTTCGCGCCGGACAAACGCCTGGATTGTTCCGGCAAAGCCGCCCCCGTGTACCCGCCAGGCACAGTCATGCCCGCCGAGCGCTCCTTCGGTCACGGCCAGCGCCAAAGACAGCCCTTGTTCGGCCGGGTTTTTGGTGGTGTATACATTTTGCAGATATTCAAAACTCGACCGCCCGGAAGCCAGCACGGCGGCGAGAAACTCCCGCACCCGGCCGCTGCGCAGGGCCTCCGCCGCCGACAAAACGCGCGCGTTTTCCCGCACGTAGTGGATCGCGCGCAGAAGCGCCCGGTCGCCGGCCGCGCGGCGCAGGGGAGCCGCATTGGCAAGCAATTCTTCTTCGGTCGTGCCGCGCAAGAAATCCCGCCCGAAATACGCGGCGATCTTTTTCATCTCGGCGGGAACCGAGGCGTATTCGTCGGTCAGGTCGGAATGCGACCCGCCGGTATTGACAATGGCTAAAATATACCCCGCATCGGTCAGAGAGAAGGAAATCGGGTCGATCTTCGGTTCGTCAGGGTTCCCGAAATCCATAAAGACAAACCCGCCGACCGCACAGGCCATCTGATCCATCAGCCCGCAGGGCTTGCCGAAATAGACATTCTCGGCGTATTGGGCAAACTGCGCAAGTTCCTGCGCGGGGATATCCCCCCGGTTATAAAAATGGTTCAGCACCGTGCCGACCATGACCTCGAACGCGGCAGAAGACGAGAGGCCGGAGCCTTTCAGCACCCGCGTCGTGGTATAGGCGTCAAACCCGCCGACGGCATATCCCCGCCGCCGGAACGCGGCCGCCGTTCCGGCAATCAACCCGTCGGAACGGCCGGGGGTGTACTTTTTCGGATCGTCACATTCCTGAAGAAGGATGCGGCTTTCACGGTACCCTTCGCTCAGTACGTGCATTTCCCCGTCTTCCCGCCGGGCGGCCACGGCGATGATATCGCGGTCGATTGCGCCGGCAATGACGCAACCGTGGTTGTGGTCGGTATGGTTCCCGAGAATCTCGCTCCTCCCGGGAACCGAAAAGAGCGAAACGTCACGATCGGTGCCGTACTGCTTTTCAAAGGCGCGGATGGCGGCGATATATCTCTGCCGCGCCGCTTCGTCTTTCCCGTACAGCCGTACAAGATCGGCCACCGCGCCGCTCTCGATTTTCTTAATCCATTCTCCTGTTTTCATATTGTCTCCCGTCTTCCGCAGAATGCGGATCCTTTCAATCAACCGGCAAACCCGCTCCGCACAAGCGCTTCTTCGGGTCGGCCTTTTTTCGGCAAACCCGCTCCGCACAAGCGTTTCTTCGGGTCGGTCGTTTATGTAAAGTCTTCTTTACTTTTTTACTTTTCAAGATGTGCGCGGATCGCGTCCAGCGCCGTTTTTGCGTCTTCCGGGGTTGCGCCTTCTTCTCCGATGGGAAGAAAAAGCGTATCCCGGCCGGCGCGGAACCAGGTCAGTTGCCGCCGGGCATATCGGTGCGTGGCATAGCGAATTTCGTCCAGTGCCTCTTCTTCGGTTATCTCTCCGTCGATCGCGCGGACATATTCCTTATATCCGATGGCCTGCGCGGCCGTCTTCCCGTCCCGTAAATATCCGCACATGAGCAGTTGCTCGGTTTCGCGGCGCAGCCCGGCCTCGGCCATTTCGCTCACCCGCCGGTCAATCCGATGGTGAAGGGCGGCGCGGTCACGCGGCAAAAGGCAGATCGTCAGCAAATCCATGGCCGGCGGCAGGGCCAGGCTTTCACGATCCCATTCGCTTTTCGGCCTCCCGCTTACGCGAAAAATTTCCAACGCCCGCAAGACTCTGCGCAGGTTGTTCGGATGGGTGGCCGCCGCCGATTCGGGGTCTACGCTTGCCAGTTCGGCATACATTTCTTCGCCGCCGCGCCGTTGCGCTTCTTCACAAAGAGCCTGCCGTACGCCGGCATCCGATGCAAGCCCGGGGCGGTATCGCCCGGTCCTGGCGGCGTCCAGATACAGGCCGGTTCCCCCGCAGAAAAGCGGGAGTTTTCCCCGTCCGGCAATCTCCCGGCAGACCGGAAGTGCGTCGGCCGCGTACCCGGCGGCGCTGTATTCTTCATCGGGATTTTTGAAATCGATCATATGGTGCGGAACGGCCGCCCTCTCTTCGGCCGTCGGTTTGGCCGTACCGATATCCATATACCGATAAATCTGCATCGAGTCGCATCCCACGATCTCCGCGTTCAGCGCCTGTGCAAGAAGAATGGCAAAAGCGGTCTTTCCCGACGCGGTCGGCCCGACAACGGCAGCCGCGCAAAGACCCCCGCCGGACAATAAAGAAGGCATATCAGCTCTTTTCCAGGAAAGAAAGAACTTCATCGGCGTCGGGAACCGATGCCGCCTCTCCGGTACGCGCCACCGTCAGAGCGGCCGCGGCCGCGGCATACGCGCAAGCCGGCAGAATATCCCGGCCGACGCGCAAATATTCCAGCACCATCGCCGCAAAGAAAACGTCTTCCGCACCGCGCGGATCGGTCTGTTGCATCACGTAGGAGCTGACCATATGGCAGTAGGTTCCGTCATAAACGAAAGCGCCGCGCTCCCCGAGGCGGATCACGTAATACCGCGCCCGGACGCGCTTTTGCATTTCAATGGCGGCAGAAAGACAGCTTTCCGCACCCGCCGGACGTACCCCGGTCAAGGCCTCCGCCGCCTCTCCGTCCGGGGAGAAGACCTCTAATTCCGCAAGACCGGCAATCTCCGCCCCGTCAATCCCGTAATTCAGGAAAACCGGAACCCCATGCTCACGGGCCAACCGGCAGATACAGTCGATTGCCGGGCGGGGCAAGGCGGCCGAAAGGCATACGGCGTCCGGCGCGCACAGAAACGCCGTGCGGATCTGTTCTTCATTCAGATTTTTATCGGCCCCCGGAAAGACGATGGTTTCTTCCGCGGCTCCCGCGCGGAGAATATGGACCGCAAATCCGGTCTGCGCCTCGCGATCGACCCGGAAACAGGAAAGATCGACCCCCGCTTCATCGAGAAGCCGCACCAGCCGTTTCCCGCCCGAATCGTCTCCGACCCGGCCGCAGAAAACACTTTTTCCTCCAAGGCGGGCAATGGCCGCGGCCATCGTTTCCCCGTGTCCGCCAAGCACCGTCTCATAGTTTTCCTCTCCGCCCTTTCCCTGTCCGCATCGCAAAGTCAGGGTCGAGCGGCATATGCCGAAAACCAGCACTTTTTCGTTACTCAAGTTCTTCTCCTTTCAGGGTAATCAGACTCCCCGGGTTCAGGCTTTCCACCAATTTTGCTTCCCGCGGGTGACAAGTGAAAAGAATACTTTGCATTCCGTCCTCCGAAACTTCGGCAAGCGCGCGCAGAAGCGACCCGATACGGTCGTCGTCCTGCCGGCTGAAACTCTCGTCAAAGCAGACCGGAGGTTTTTCTTTATAAAGCATATCGATGAGCGAAAGGCGCAGGGCGATATAGGCGATATCCTGCGTGGCTCCGCTCATGTTGGCCAGCACGCGCTGTGCGTCGCCGTCTTCGTAAGTCATTCCCAGCCGGTTGCCGACCGTCATCTGCCGGTATTCCCCCTCCGTGGCTACATCCATCAGGCGGGAAAGATACCGGGAAAGGCGGGGAGAGATCTCCGCGCGCAGACGCGCCGAGGCGTTTTCGACGGCGTCGCAGGCGATCGCATAGGCACGGTGGCGGCGTTGCATCGAGGAAATGCGTTCCTCGGTTTCGGAAAGATCCATCCGCAAATCGGCCGGGTTTTCTGCTTCTTCCAGATAGCCGCGCAGTTTTTCTTTGAGTTCTTCGGCTTTGGCATGCAGGTTCTCGCAGGTATTGCGGTAGTACGAAAGCCCTTCTTCTATGACCTTGTAATTGATTTGTTTGATCGCTTCTCTCTTTTCGGGAGAAACCATGGAACGGATGGTGACTTCGCTCTCGTTTCCGACCTCATCCCGTAAAGCCATGACCTGCCCGCGCAGTTCCGCCGCCGCTTCAGCCAGTCTCTTCTCTTCGGCCAGGAAGGCCCGCACCTCTTCGCTGATCTGCCCGATTTTTTCGGCCGGAGAGCCGGGTGACGGCGTATGATGCCATTTTTCTGTCTCTTCGGTCAGATTCTTCCGCAAGGAGACAAAATTCTGGTGCGAAATCTCCAGGTTTTCTTCGGCCTGGCGGATACTGCTCTTTTTTTCTTCCAAAGAGGCGGCCGTATAGGCCACGCTCCGCAATTTACAGAGCAGATCGGCCCCCGATACCGCGCCGAATTCTTCACAGCGCGCGCGTATTTTTTCCATCCGGCGCAACCGTGCCCGGTGACATTCGAGCGTCACAACCCCCATGGCCGCGGCACAGGCGAAAAAGATGCCCGCCACCGGGCCGAACCCCTCGGAGAACCAAAAGAAGGTCGCCGCGCCCGCAAGGAGAACGGCCAGAACGAGGAAGGCCGTCCGGAAACGGTAAAGAATCTTCTGGGCGCGGTGGCTTTCTTCATATTCTTCTTCCACCCGCTCGGCTCCGCCGGCCGCCTCGGTCTTTTTCATGAGTTCTTCGGATTCCGGGGAGATTACGGCCTCTTCACGCACGGTCTTCAGTTTTTCGGCCGAGCGCAGATAGTTCTGCCGCGCGATCTCGCATACGCGCTCCGCCGTGCCGAGGGCGGTCAGATACTGCTCATCGGGCAAAAAATCCCCGTTCCGGTTCTCCGCCCGCAGTTTTTCCAGTTCAGCCGCCGCCGCTTCGTAGCGGTTTTCCAGTTCGTGGAGACGGTCAAAGGTCTGGATTTTTTGATAAATATGATAACTTCTCTCAATATCGTCGAGGCGGTTGCGCTCTTTTTCGCTGTTGGCCTCTTTTTCGAGATACTGGTGCAATTCGCTCTCTGTGTGCAGAATCAGCGCGTTCGTCCGCATGGCGCGCGTCAGGCGGATACGGAGACTTTCGGCCTGCGCCCGCATTTCATAAATCGCTCCCCCCACCCCGCTGGGATGCTGGAGCGAATCCCTCGCTTCGCGGAGCATGCGCAACGCCCGGAGAGAGCTGACGCGTTCATCCCCCGAAAAGAGCAGGTTTTCGATTGCCTGGTTCATTTCCCCTTCATTGACGCGCGCGCCGTCCGTCTGACCGATGAACGCGGTGTTCAGATAGACCTGTTCCGGCACCGAAAAGAAAAAGTTCCCGGGTAAAGAGCGCGGCGCCTGCTGGCGCTCTCCGGAGAGATCGATGATCGAACTGCTCTCGCGGTATCCCATCCTTCCGAGCTGGGGTACGGCCACCGTCTTTCTTTCCAGTCGGTAACGTCGGCCGCTCTGCAGGCGGATTTCCATGCTTCCTTCCGCCGTGGCGCTCTCCCAGTTGACGCGTTTTTCGCGTTCGCTGATGTCCTCAGCCGAAACCGCGGACCCGAATCCGTAAAGAATATACCGGATAAAAGCAGCCACCGTACTTTTGCCCGATTCGTTCGGGCCGAGGATCACGTTCAGGCCGGGTTTCAGCGGCATTTCAACGTCGCAAAGACAGCCGAACCGACCAATCGACAATTTCTCAATGACCATTACCGCTCCTCCCCGCAAAGAAACCGGATGGTGCGTTCCACCGCGTCTTTGGCGTTATACCACGGCTCATCCCCGTAGCGGTAATCGAATTTTTTGCAGAACCAGCTGACATCCCCCGAGAGCGCGTCCAGATAGTTGCGCACACAGCCCATCACCGCGTCCTGCATTGCGGCGGCCTGTTTTTTCGGCAGTTCGCGCGCCCCGCAGGAAAGCAGACGGGCGGCGTGTGGCAGGCAGAAAAAGGGTTGCGCCGCCAGCTTTTTGCGGAAATTCTCATCCTCTCCGAACAAAAGGACCGCCGTACTGATCATGCAGGTGAAGTGATGTTCAATCCGGTCGCAAAGATAGCAGGAACGCTCCTGCCGGCCGATCCGCGCGGCAATTCTTTCCCCCGGCGCGCCGAAGAGGTCCGTCATCTTTCCGGCCGTGACCTTTTCCTTCACCTCGGCCAGATGGCTCTCGAAAATCAGCGCCAGCCCGAGGCGGTTCTTTTTGGCAAACAGTTTGTCGGCATGTGTGCCGCAAAAGCCGCGCTCGTTGGTCTTAATCCGGATATCCGGTTCCATCATGGCACCGCCGAGAATCAGTTCCAGTTCGTCCTCCTCCAGCTTGCGGTAGAGCGCGCAGAGCGGACAGCCGCAGGACGGCTCTTCGCGCGAAGCATCGAACGCCTCGTTCACGGGGATTGTGTAAATACGCTCCATGGTGGCTCCTTTCTCGGGCTTTGCGGATCGGACGCAGAATTTTTCTCTTTATCTCTTGACAAGTAAAATTTTTCAAGATATAATTACTATGAAGTTATAATTTCTGACCGGCTCACCCGGCTCACGCCGCATGATACCCGTTCATGATTGTAGTATAGCATATTTTTTTCTTGGTTTCAAGTTTTTACGGACAATTTCGTGATGGTATTCTGTTAAGAATTTTCTCCCGCTCTTTTTCCGTATCCTGTTTTTCAACATATAATTTTTTAGGAGGTTCCCCGTGAAAAGCACCGCAAAAAAAATTCTCCTTGTCCTTCTGACCTTTTTGCTTGTTTCTTCTGTTCTTTGCCTGACGGCATCCGCCTCCGCGGCCGACACGGTCACGAAAACGGCGGAAAAAGCCGCCGGGTCCTTTGATATCAACAAGATTGACCCGGCCGTTGATCCGCTGATAAAACTGATTCAGAATTTCTCAATCAACGCCTTTCTCAACACCTTCGCGGGCAAGACCATGACCATCGGGTTCATCGTTCTGGCGGCTTTCGGTTTTTTGCAATGCTTCTTCGGCCAGAAACTCCTGCGCCTCGAAGTCTTTCTGTTCGGGCTGGCTCTCGGCGCATACGGCGGAGCTTTGCTGGTCAAGGTTCCCTTTATTGAAAAACTGATCCCGGCCGCCAACGCTGACCTGGTCACCTATATCGTGATGGCCGTCTGCGGTGCCGTCGCCGGTCTTGTGCTCTGCAAACTGGTGCGTCTCGGCGTGATTGCGGGCGTGGTCTTCGGCACGTATGTGATCGGCCTGCCGTTTGTTGACCAGTTTGTGAAAAATCTCGGTTCTTCCCTGCCGGCGTTTGCCCCGTTGCTTATCACGGTCATTATCGGCCTGATCCTCGGGTTCATCGTCGTCAAACTGCTTGACCCCGCCCTCTGTATTCTGACTCCCCTGCTCGGCGGGTATCTGCTTTCCTACTGCGCCGGCAGCTTCGTCTTTGACCTTTTCAACCTGCTGCCTCTCATCATCATGGTCGTTCTCTTCCTGCTTGGGATGCTCCTGCAGTTCAAAATCCGGGCGCGCTGATTGTTTTTGCGCCTGCCTTTTCCGAATAATTTCCGTATCGCGGAGCCGTTCCGGCTCCGCTTTTTTATTCTCCCCGCCTTTTCTTCTCTTTTCTCGTTTCCGCCTTTTTTTCCTCTTTTTCTTCCCGCGCTCTTTTTTCTCCGCGCCCTTTTTTCTCCGCGCTCTTTTTTTCCTCCGCGCTCTTTTTTTCCTCCGCGCTCTGCGCCCGCGCGCCTTTTCTTCTCTTTCTCTCTCCGCCCTTTCTTCTCTTTTCTCTCTCCTGCCTTTTTCTTCTCTTTTTCTTTCTGCGCCGCCGGCCGGCTCCCGGCTTTCTTTTTCCATCAAAAATCCCCATAGCGGTTTTTGATATGTACCCAGTTTTCTGGACACCCGGTATTGGGGGTACATATCATTTTCGCTATGGGGTTCTTTTATTTTGGGGCCGCGGCTTTTTCCGCGTCGGTTTTTGCCTGCGCGTTATGCCAGATTCAGCGCGAAAGGAAGTTTGCCGCGCGCGGGAATTTTTCCGGCCAGCACCTCGACGGCATAGGGTTGAGACTCGGGCGCATGATACCCGAAAAGCAGACGCTCCACATGCAGAAGCGGCTCGACGGCATAAGGATTGCCGAAATGGAGAACCGCCTTCACTTTGCCCGAGAGAATGACCGAATTGATCAGCGCCTCGATCCGGCGCGTCAGGCAGTCGCTCCCCAGGTATGCCGCTGTCATACAGTAGGTGACAAAAACGACCTCGTCATGCCCTGCAATGCGGGTGAGCAACCTGTCATTTTCCGACGCGGTCGGGAACTCTTTGTGAAAGGCAATCTCCGCGGCGGGAAATTCCTTGCGGACGCAGTCGGCGATACGGGCCGGGTCATACCAGGAGCCGAACCCGATTTCCTTCGCGGGAGAGTCCTCATCGAACCCCATCCCCGTGAGTATCACAAACAACCGGCGGCGTTCCGGATCCGGCAAAGCCGCCAAAACCCCCTTATCGGTTACGGCCGTGATTGCGTCGCGGCTGACGGCGCGCAGGGTCCTTGCCGTTTCTTCCGTCACGGTGTACGGGGCGGGAGCGGGTTGCCGCGCCTTCTTCGCCGCAATCAGCGCATGCCTGACGGCCTCGTTCAGCCTCTCTTCGGTAAAGGTTCCCCGGCGGAATTCTTCGGCCAACATCCGGAGACATTCTTTATGCGGGGTTCGGTAGTTCGGCAGGATGATGTCGTTTCCGGCGGCGATAGCCAGCCCCATCGCGCGTCCTTCGCCGTATTTTTGTAAAATGCCGCTCATCGCCAGGGAGTCTGTGTAGATCAGCCCGTCAAATCCCGCGCTCCGGAGAAGGCCGATGACCTTCGGCGACAGGCTGGCGGGAAGCGAGGGGTCGATTGCGCGAAAGACCGTATGCTCGGTCATCACCGCGGGAAGAAGCCCTTCTTTCATCAGGGTCAGATACGGTATCATGTTCCGGGCCCACAGGGTTTCTTCCTCTGCGTCGGACCGCCCCTCGGCCATATGCGTGTCATACGGGAACTCTATCCCGCCGGGATAATGCTTGCCGCATCCCGCAAAATTGTTCTCGCGGAAGGATTCCAGAATGAGACGCGCCTGTTCTGTCACTTTTTCCGCCGTATCGCCGAAAACGCGCTGTGCTTTGCACGGGGCGTTCCCGCAAAGAATATCCACCACCGGACCCCATGTTCCCGTATAGCCGTCCGCGCGGGCAGAGGAAGCCAATGCGCGCGCATAAATCCGGGTGTATTCCGGGTTTTGGCAGGCGGCCAGCGTCAATAGCGGAACCGCAGGCAGACCGGACGGACTGTACCCCTGCTCCATATCCGCGACAAAAATCAGCGGCCGGTCGGTGGTCGCCGAAATCGCGGCAATCTCATCCCGGGCCATATCGTTTGTGCTGATCTGAAAGCAGAGCGCCTTCCCCTCCTTCGTAAGCTCCAGAATTTCTTCGCGCTCCGCCGGTATATGAAAACGTCGGACGCAAAGCACCGTGCCGAGTTTTTGTTCCAAGGTCATGTTTTTCACTTGTTCATCTGTCATTCTCCGACCCTCGTCTGTCTTTTTTCTTTTTTCGCCGCGCCGCGGTTTTGCACATTTTCGCCGCGCCGCAGCTCCGGCCGGGGGCCTTGCTTTCAAAGCCCCCTTTTTGACCGGTCGCCTTGCAAAAGGGCGGAATTTTTATCAGTTGTCGTACTGCCAATAATCAAACAGGTCGCAAAGCCCTGCGTCTATTCCGCGCTCGCCTTCATAATTGCGGAGGAACCGTTCGCCCATTTCCTGCGTAATGGCGGCGCGTCCTTCCTCGGAGAGCGCATATTCGTATTCTTCCGCGCCGGGGATAATTTCCTTATAGAAGAACCAATAGTAGTTGTTGTCAATGTCGGCCGTGTCGATATATCCGTAATAATTGGCCGCACCGTCTGTCACCGTGCTCTTTACGCTGACTTCGCCCGTCGGTTTTCCGTCTTTTTGCACGGGGGTGCCGCCGAGAACGATGTTATCCCGGATCACACAACAGGAAGGTCCGCGCCAGGCGCGTTCCATCGACGCAATCTCTTCATACGTGAAGGTCACGCCCTCTTCCGGGTTTGTCACGGTCTTGGTGCTCTGATCGACAAAGACCTTTGCCCCTTCGTTGTTCAGATAGTAGTATGCCGGGATGGTAAACACGGTTCCCACGGGTGCGCCGGTATAGGTATAGGTCTTTCCGGACAGTTGGGCCGGCACGTAGAAATAGCGCGGTTCGTATCCTTTGGCACCGCATTTGTTCGTCTCCGTGTGCGCTGTGACGATCATTTTGATGCCTTCGACCTGATTCATGTATTCCGGGAAGCGTTCGCGCCATGCTTTCTGCGCACATTCTTCCAGATAGAGTTTTACCTCACGTTCCCGGCGGCCGTACCACCAATGCCCCGCAAGGCTCTGATACCAGGACTGTCCGCCGAGGGTGTTGCCCGCGTAATCCGTGGCGACATGTACCGGGTTCCCGACCTGGGAATATCCGGCGTCATCCCAAAAATAGTAGAAGAGCGCGCTCTGGTTGATCTGGTCGGAACTGCCGGACGGAATCGGCGTGTTTTCGTCCACTGCGTCGCCTTTGGCCGCCACCTGCGCGGGGTTCCGGAGAATCATGATATTCTGCCAGCAGACGTTCCCGTACCCCGACGAAGAATACCACCCTTTGTTGAGGTCGGATTTGGAGCCGAGCGTAGAAATCATGTTGCCGTAAGTATAGTTTCCGCTGGCCTGCCCGTCGTTGTATACGGCGTTGTGGGTCGCGTTGAATCTGTGAAAGAGATTGTACCGGAAGTGGTTGCCGCGGGTCGTCCATCCGTGTACATAAATCATCCCGCCGTCCACCACGTCGGCGCTTCCGCCGTCAAAGCGGTTGTATTCCAGGATACAGTCAGCCGCGTTGTCTCCCGATACCGTACAGTTGCTGAAGAAATTGTGCGAAATGACCATCCGGCATCCGCTGAAGGAGATTCCCGTCTGGCGTGTGGGGGCCGTATCGTGGAAGACCGAGTTCTGTATGACATTCTCGGAAGGCACGAGCGTACGGAAGGAAGAGGGCGACGAAATCTGCACCAGCCCCCCGTTAACGCACCGGGAGAAATCGGAATACAGGATCGCCAGCCGGCGGCATTCCCGTGCGTAAAGGTTGCTATGCATAGTATTCTTTACAGAAACGTTCTGGATAAAGACGTTTTCGCAACTGAAAAGCGCAATCCCGTATTGCGTGGAGCTGGATATCTCGATCCCGTCGATCACCAGGTTTTTCACCGTATCGGCCCTTATGATATCGTAACTCCCGCCGACGCCGCTGGTCAGCGACTTCTCATCCTCGTAAAAATCATCGGTGGGATACAGGAAGATATAGCCGCTCTCTTCGTCATAGAACCATTCGCCGGGGGCATCCAGCGCCTCGATGGCGTTGAAGAGATAAAAGGTGTTGCGCCTGGCCGGGGAGTTTGCGGAATGCTTACAGCCCCAGCTGTTGGGCTGTACGGATTTCAGCGCCCAGTGTCCTTTTTGCTGATACGGATTTCCGTTTTCGTCATAAAGGGTGCAGTCTTCGGCCGCATTGCCGTCCGGAACAAAGGTGCCGAGGAGTTTTTCCCCGTTCGGCCCCCGGTGCCAGTAGGGCTTTCCGTTGATGTCCAACGCAAGATTATAGTAAGCGAATTCCCATCCTTCAAAGGTCGAGCCGAAATACCAGATGTTGCCGGTGTTGACCCAGGACAGGACCTCGTCGGCCATCTCCTGCGCCCCGGCTCCGTTCACTTTCCCGCTCAAAAGGCGGATCTGCCAGCCGATCGGCGTATTTTCATCGATTCCCGCCTCGCGGCAACGTTCTATCCACTGGGAATACAGGTCGGAGCCTTCTTTGACCGTCACGCGCCCCGTATCGTCCACCATGGTGAAATAGAGGAGTTCGGTAATATCGCATCCGCTGTTCGGATAGCGGGCAAGCGTATATTCTTCGTCTCCGAGATAGAGCCGGGGCGGCCCGCCCGAGGTCGTGATGGAGGGAATACTTCTCTTGTCCAGCCCCTGGTCTTCAAGCGTTGTAATCAGCACCTTATCCCGTGCGGACGCGGGAATGCGCGCCACAAGATCGGCGACCGCTATCTGATCGACGGCGCGGGAGAACCGGTCTTTATTCCATTCGCGGTTGGCCGTCAGCGTGACCTTTTCTCCTTCGTAGGCCTTGATGAAGAGAGGGCTGCCGGGCGTTCCGCTGTGCAAAGAGGTGATGAACGCGGTCGCAGACATTTGATACTTGCCGCCCATCATCCAGATGATCCCGCCCTTTTTGCCTTTCATCGCGTGCAGGGCGCGGTCGAGCGTCGCAAACGGGGCTTCTTTTGTGCCGGGATTTTCATCGTTTCCGCTCGGGCTGACATAGATTTCGCGTTTTTGCGCAATCGGATAATCGGTATGTACCACTCTTTCCAGCACCCGGACTTCTTTGGGCAGTTCATCCCGGGCGAGTTCAAACCGGGCAAAAACATTGTCCGCCGTGGTCTCATACCGGAGTTCCGCAAAATCGTCCAGCGCGCCGATTGGCGGCAATTCGAGCGAATACTGAATCGTTTCCGCCAACGGGCCGCTCAGGGCGTTGTCGAGAGGCAGTGCCAGCGTACCGCCGTGGCCCGCCATCAGGCCGACCAGTTTCAGGGTCGCGGAGTACGCCCCGAGATACCCTTCTCCGCAAAGAAGAACATGGTCGCCGCTCCCAAAGATGCCGTACCCTTCCGTGATTGCTTCGCTTTCGGCCCGTTTCCCGCTCAGCGTTCCGATGCGGATCTCATGGGCCGCCACGTCGTCTTTCTCGGTTTTGAGCGGAACCAACACACCGCAAGCGTCGGCAATCGCTTCGTGGAGATAGACGCCAAGATCATACGCGTCGCGTTCATAGACGATCGAATATTCCGTCACGTCGCGGCCCGCGAGGGTAAGCCCGCTGTAACGGTACTCCGCGCGGTGCAACTGTTTTTCTCCGGGATAATAATAAGCGCCGTCGCGCAGATAGTCGTCCAGATATTTCCGTACCGCGCTCATCAGCGCGTCGGGGCTGCCGCCGTTGATGACCAGGCGTTCATTTTCCCAATAAATGGCCCAGTCATCCCGGCCGACGCGCACGCTGGCGCTTTCGGGGCGGTTGGTGTTTCCGATCAGAATCTCTTTTGTTCCGGTCGGAATCCCTTCGTCTTTCAGATACGTATCCTCTTTCATGCGGATATACACGCCGCTCTTTTCACGGAACTCCGTGCAGAAGGCGCGCACCGCCTTGAAGCTGTCAATATCCATCCCCTCGGGATACCGGATGACATACTCTTCCACTCCTTCGATCTTCCCGTCCGGCTTGATCTTTTCTCCGCACCCCGCCAGGCAGAAGGCAGAGAGGAGCAGACCGACCAGTAACAGGCCAAAAAGAAGAGAGAGGGCGGCACGCCTTGTGCCGGGTTGTGCCTTTTTCGTTGCTTTCACTGTGAGATCCTCCTTCGATTTTTTGCGGCCGCACCGCGCGTTGAGTTTCTTTTTTATCGCCCTTTTTATTTCGGCAACCCTCTTTTTCCGTATGCGCAACAGGTTCCGCGCACCGCAAGACCCGAAGCGAAATAATACAAAAAAGGGGAGACTGCCAGGCATCCAAGAGCCATTCCTGTTTCATTTTACCACACTTTGCTGAAAAAAAGCAACTCCCGACGGGCATTTTTTGTAAAAAACCGTTCAGTGCCTGTGCTTTTCTCCGCTTTGCTTGACAAGTCTTCCGAAAAAGTATATAATCTATTTTATGTTTGGATAATATATCGCGCTCCTGTGCGGGAGCGCGCAGAAAGGGAGAACCCATGTATAAAAAAGTGTCCGCCAATGTGGATTTTGTGAAGCAGGAAAAAGAAATCCTTCGTTTCTGGCAGAAAAACAAAATCTTTGAAAAAAGCGTTGACAGCCGCCGGGAAGGAGAAAACTATACTTTCTATGACGGCCCGCCGACCGCAAACGGGAAACCGCACATCGGCCATGTGCTGACCCGCGTCATCAAGGATATGATCCCGCGCTACCGCGCCATGAAGGGCGCGCACGTCCTGCGGAAGGCCGGCTGGGATACCCACGGTCTGCCGGTAGAGCTGGAAGTGGAGAAAAAGCTCGGCCTGGACGGGAAAGAACAGATTGAACAGTACGGCATCGCCCCCTTCATCCGGGAATGCAAGGAGAGCGTATGGAAGTACAAGGGGATGTGGGAAGAGTTCTCGGGCGCTGTCGGTTTCTGGGCGGACATGGACAATCCCTATGTCACCTACCACAATGATTACATCGAATCCGAATGGTGGGCGCTGAAACAGATTTACGATCGCGGCCTGCTTTACCGCGGTTTCAAAACCGTTCCCTACTGCCCGCGTTGCGGCACCCCGCTTTCAAGCCATGAAGTCGCGCAGGGCTATAAAACCGTCAAAGAACGCTCGGCTGTCGTGCGGTTCCGCGCCCGGGATGAGGACGCATATTTTCTGGCCTGGACGACCACCCCGTGGACGCTCCCTTCCAACACGGCCCTCTGTGTGAACGCCGACGAAGAGTATTGCCGCGTCCGCGCGGCGGACGGGAAGGTTTACTATATGGCCAAGCCCCTGTTGGATACCGTCCTCGGCCCGCTTGCAAAAGACGGCGCGCCCGCCTATGAGATATTGGAGATCATGAAAGGCTCCGCGCTTGAAGGCCGCCGGTACGAGCCTCTCTACGCCTGCGCCGCCGATACCGCCGCGGCCCAGGGAAAACAAGCGCACTTCGTGCTTTGCGACCCCTATGTATCGATGTCGGACGGAACCGGTATCGTCCATATCGCGCCGGCTTTCGGCGAGGATGACAGCCGGATCGGGAAAAAATACGACCTTCCCTTTATCCAGAAGGTGGACGCCCGCGGCGACATGACGGCCGACACCCCGTATGCCGGGCTTTTCGTCAAGGATGCCGACCCGCTGATCCTGCGCGACCTTGACCGTGACGGGCTTCTCTTCTCCGCACCGAAATTCGAGCATGAATATCCCTTCTGCTGGCGTTGCGATACTCCCCTCATCTATTACGCCCAGGATACCTGGTTCATCCGGATGAGCGAGGTGCGCGACGACCTGATCCGCAACAACAAAACCGTCAACTGGATTCCCGCCAATATCGGGGAAGGGCGGTTCGGCGACTGGCTGAAAAACGTGCAGGACTGGGGTCTTTCCCGGAACCGCTATTGGGGAACGCCGCTCAATATCTGGGAGTGTTCCTGCGGCAGGCGCGTCTCGGTCGGCTCGATTGCCGAACTCCGTTCGCTCTCGGACAACTGCCCCGAAAATATTGAACTGCACCGCCCCTATATCGATGCCGTGACCATCCCCTGCCCCGACTGCGGCAAAACGATGAAACGCGTCAGCGCGGTCATTGACTGCTGGTTTGACTCGGGTGCCATGCCCTTTGCCCAGTGGCACTATCCCTTTGAAAACAAAGAGCTGTTTGAAAAGAACTTCCCGGCCGACTTCATCAGTGAAGCCATCGACCAGACGCGCGGCTGGTTCTATTCGCTGATGGCCATTTCCACGCTGATTTTCAACAAAGCGCCCTATAAAAACGTCATTGTCCTCGGCCATGTGCTGGACAAAGACGGGCAAAAGATGTCAAAATCCAAAGGCAATGCCGCCGATCCTATGGAAGAACTTGGAAAGTACGGAGCCGACGCGATCCGCTGGTATTTCTATTCCAACAGTGCGCCGTGGCTCCCGAACAAATACCATGAAGGCGCGGTGCTGGAAGGCCGCAACAAATTTATCGGCACCCTGTGGAACACCTACTCTTTCTTTGTCCTTTACGCCAATATCGACGGGTTTGACCCGGCAAAATACCCGCTTGACCCCGCCGCCCTGACCGTCATGGACCGCTGGATTCTCTCGCGCCTGCAAAGCACCGTCCTGGAAACCGACAAACATCTCTCGTCTTACGAGATTCCCGAAACGGCCCGCGCCTTGCAGGACTTTGTGAACGACCTCAGCAACTGGTATGTCCGCCGTTGCCGCGAACGTTTCTGGGCGCACGGGATGGAAGCCGACAAGATCGCCGCTTACCACACCCTCTTTACCTCTCTCGTCACCCTTGCCGAGATTTCCGCGCCGATGATTCCTTTCACGGCCGAAGAGATTTACCAGAACCTCGTCCGGACCCATAACGCCTCGGCTCCCGAGAGCGTCCATCTCTGCGACTTCCCGTCGGCAGACCCGTCTCTTCTTGACAAAACGCTGGAAGCAAACATGGAGAAGGTCCTGCAGATCGTCTCGCTCGGCCGTGCCTGCCGGAATGCCGCCTCGGTCAAAAACCGTCAGCCGCTTGCGGCCATGTATGTGATGAGCGACGGCGATCTTCCCGCATTCTTCACCGATATTATCCGGGATGAGCTGAACCTGCGCGAGGTGATTTTCACCGATTCGGTCCGCTCCTTCACCACTTACACCTTCAAGCCTCAACTCCGCACGGTCGGGCCGAAGTACGGCCGTTATCTCGCTTTCATCCGCGAAGCGCTGTCCGCCGCGGACGGGAACGAAGCGCATGATCGCCTGACGGCCGACGGGCAGTTGGTTCTGCACGCGCCGGACGGTACAAAAATCGCCCTCGGGGAAGAAGACCTGCTCATCGAACAGGTCCGGGAACCGGGGTATGAATCGCTTTCCGACCGCGGCATCACCGTGGTGCTGGATGTCCGGCTGACTGACGAACTGCTGGAAGAGGGCTATCTGCGCGAACTCATCAGCAAAGTGCAGACCATGCGCAAAGACAGCGGCTTTGAAGTGACCGACCATATCACGCTCACCGTCGGCGGCAGTGAAAAGATCGCCGCCGTTGCGAAAGCGCATGAAGCGCAGCTCACCCGCGCCACCCTGTCCGATTGTCTCATCCTTGCCGAAAACGACGGCCGCGAATGGAACCTGAACGGCGAAACCGTCCGTATCACCGTCCGGAAGGTCTGACCGCTCTGTACGCCCCCCTTAAAAAATCTGCCCCCGCAACGCCCCGAAAAATCTGACTGCCCCGGAGAGAATCCGACCCCGCAACGCCCCGAAAAATCTGACTGCCCCGGGCGTTGCCCCGCCGTAAACCGAAATTATGCGAAGCGCCTGCCGGGCGCAAACCGAAGGAGAATCATCATGAACGAAAAAACCCTTGCCACCGTCGGAGGTCTGCCGATTACCGAAACCGATCTTGCCGCCCTGTACGCCACCCTCGGCCCGCGGGCAGACGCCTATAAAACGCCGGAGGGCCGCGCCGCGCTTCTGGAAGAACTGATCGGCCGCAAGCTCTTCCTGCTGGAAGCACAGAAGAATCTGTTTGAAGCCGAACCCGAGTTCCGGGAACAGATGAAGCGCGCCAAAGAACAGCTCCTCACCGAATATGCCATCCGCCGCGCGCTCTCGTCGGTCCGCGTCACCGAGGAAGAGGTCCGCAAATTCTATGACGACAACCAGGACAAATTCAACGCGGGCGAAACCGTTTCGGCTTCGCACATTTTGGTGGACAGCGAGGAAAAGGCCAAAGAAATCGCCGCAAAGATCGCGTCGGGAGAGAAGACCTTTGAAGAGGCCGCCAAAGAATACAGTTCCTGTCCTTCCCGCGAAGCCGGCGGCGCTCTCGGCGAATTCGGCCGCGGGCAAATGGTGCCGGAATTTGAAGAAGCCGCCTTTGCGCTGGAACCGGGCAAAATCAGCGAGCCGGTCAAGACGCAGTTCGGCTGGCATCTGATCCGCGTCGGCGCCAAAAACAAGGAAAAGCCCATCAGTTATTCCGAAGCCCGCGAGACAATTTTTCAGAAACTGACGGCCGAAAAGCAACAGGCCGCCTACCGCAGTAAAATCAACCAGTTGAAAATCATGTTTCCGGTGGACAAGCTCTCGTTATGATTATCGGCGAATTCTGCGACGTTTTTCCACCCGAAACAGACGGGGTCGGCATTGTCTGCCGGCATTATACCGAAGGACTCTCTTCCCTCGGGCATGACTGCTTCTATATCGCCCCGGGTTCGTCAAAAAGCCCTGCCGTTTCGTTCCGGACGCTCCTTTTCCGCAGTTTCCGGATTCCCCGGTTGGTCTATCGGTTCGGGCTTCCCTTTTTTGACCGCGCTTTCATCAAAAAGCTCGACGCCACGCCTTTCGATATCTGTCATGCCCATTCTCCCTTCCTCGCGGGTTTGGCGGCCAGGCGGGCGGCCAAAATGCGCGGCGTTCCGCTGATTGCCACGTTTCACACAAAATATTACGACGACTTCCGGAAAGAAACGCACAGCCGTCTTTTGGCGAAGATCGGCGTGCGCTATGTCGTTTCTTTTTTTGAAAAATGCGACGCGGTCTATACCGTCAGCACCCCGGCCGCGCAGACCCTGCGTTCCTATGGCTACCGGGGCGAGATTCGTGTCCTGCCGAACGGTACGGATGAATGGACCCCTGCCGGAACGGCCGACGAATATCTCTCTTCTCTGATCGGCCCCGCCTACCGGGAAGAGCCTCTCTTTCTCTTTGTCGGCCAGCAGAACTGGAAGAAAAACATCCGCCTGATCCTCCATGCCTTTGCCCTCTACCGGCAAAAGTACGGGAAAGGACACCTTCTGCTGGTCGGGCAAGGCCCCGATCTGCATGCCATCCGTTCCTACGCAAAAAAAATCGGGATCGCCAAGGAGACTTTTTTCGGCGGACAGGTGTCCGACCGGGAACATCTGATGCAGATTTACGCCGCCGCCGACCTCTTCCTTTTCCCTTCGACCTACGACACCTTCTCTCTTGTGGTGCGTGAAGCCGCCATGGCCGGAACCCCCTCGGTCGTGGCCGAAGGTTCCTGCGCCGCCGAAGACATCCGGGACGGGCAGAACGGTTTTCTCTGCCGGCTTGAACCCGAGAGCCTGCTGGCCGCCATGGAGCGCGCCCTCCCCCTCTCCGAAGAAGTCGGAAAGGCCGCCCGTCAGACCCTGCCGCATCCCTGGCCCGATATTCTTGCCGCGGCGGAAGCCGATTATGCCGCCCTGGCCGAAAAAAAGAAAGCCGACATGCTTTCCGAAAAACCCGGACAGAAAAAAAGACCGAAAAAACCAGAAAAAGGAGACCCCTCTTCATGAAACACTCTTTTATCGATCTCTGCCGCCAACCCGACAGCATTCTCTTTCAGTATGAAGACAGCGGTGTGCGTTTTGAGGAGCCGGACAGTCGTGAAGAGCAGTCCTCCCGCCTTGACTATCAGGTGGAAAACGGAGTCGGCACAATCATCCTTTATCCTTCCGACCGCCCCTTCAAGCGTGTGAAGCTCCGTTTTCGGGGCGACCTTTCCGATTCGCTCATGATGATGGGAGACGCTTATGAACGCACCACCGGCGAAACGGCCTGGAGCGGTATCACCCCGCACCTCGTCATGCCTTGGTATTTTTATCTGTATGACGGCGAGGCTCTGCACGGATTCGGTGTGCGGACGGGCGCATCCTGCGTTGCGTCCTTTACCTGCGATCCTTACGGCATCACGCTCTGGCTGGATGTGCGGAACGGCGGCGGCGGGGTCGCGCTCCGTGAACCGCTCCGGGCGGCCGAAGTCGTCTGCCGGCGGGGAACGCCCGGGGAGATCCCTTTTTTTGCCGCGCGCGAATTCTGCCGGATGATGTGTCCGCACCCCAACCTGCCGAAAGAACCCGTCTTCGGTGTCAACAACTGGTACTGGGCGTACGGAAATATTACGCACGCGTCGGTCATGGAAGAAACCGATTATCTTATGGAAATGACCGCCGGCTCCGCCTGCCGCCCCTATATGACGATCGACGACGGCTGGCAACGTCACCGCTATACCTCCCGCACCGGGGTTTATAACGGCGGTCCCTGGGATGCTGTCAACGAGGGGTTTTCCTCGATGCAGGAAACCGCCGAAGCCATTCACGAAAAAGGGGCCAAGGCCGGCATCTGGTTCCGTCCGCTCGAGACCTGTGTGCGCGTTCCGGCGGAAGCCGAAGGGCCGAAACCCTGTCGCGGAGACGGATTCTATCTCGACCCCTCACACCCCTTTACCAAGGAACTCGTCCGCCGCGATACCGCCATGATCCGTTCCTGGGGCTATGATCTTATCAAGCACGATTTCTCTACCTACGACACCACCGACGCCTATCCGTATGCCGACGGCAACTGGCATTTTTACGACAGGACCCGGACCAATGCCGAGATTCTCCGCGATTTCTACCGCACGGTGGAAGACGCAGCAGGCGGCGCTGTCGTTATCGGCTGTAATACCGTCAATCATCTGGTAGCCGGCATTCATGCGGTACAGCGCTCGGGCGGCGATACCTCCGGCCGGAATTTTGAAATCACGCGCCGGGACGGCGGAGCCTCGCTGATGCGCCTGCCGCAAAACGGAACCTTCTTCGCCGCCGACCCCGACTGCGCCGCCTTCACTCCGATGGTGGACCACGGAATAAACCTTGATTTTCTGGAAGCCTGCGCCATCAGCGGTGCGGTTACGCTGGCCTCGGTCACGCCGCATACCCTGACCTCGTCCGAAATGTCGCGCATACAAAAGATTTTCGGAATCGCCTCGCGCGGGGGAGCAGGCGCTTACCCGACCGACTGGCTGGGCCACAATATTCCCTCCCGCTTTGAAACGCCGGACGGCCGCCGCTTTGACTTTGACTGGTACCGCGTCTATGACGGCGTGCGCACCTTCTATACCTGGGGCAACTGACCCCCGCGCCCCGCGTATTATACCCGCGTATGATACCCGCGTATTATACCCGCGTATTATAAATAGGGGAAATATGGGCGCTTCCTCTCCCCGGCATGGGCCTTCCCTTCTCTTTTTGTTTTTCTTCTGCGTTTTTGCCGCGCTTTCCCCTTTCCTTGCTTGCTCCCCCGCGCGGCCGAACCGCCCTTTTGCCTCTCCTTTTCCTTTTGTCTTTTCTCTCTTTACCCCCGCGCGGCCGAGCCGCCTTTTTTCCGCGCTTCCCCCCGCCCGCGCCAAAAAACCGCAAAACCGCTTTTTGCCTTCTCTCTTCCCGCTTTCCCGCGCGGCCCGGTACCATAAATTCGCGCCGCCGGGGCCATTTTATTCCGAAGGAGACTGTCATGACCGTCAAAGAACGCTTCCTTTCTTATATATGTTACCCGTCCGGTTCCTCGGAGGAGAGCGGGAGCGTTCCGTCTACCCCGGGGCAACGGCTCTTCGCCGACGCTTTGGTGCGGGAATTACAGGCGCTCGGGCTTTCCGATGCCGTACAGGATGAAAACGGCGTGGTTTACGCCCATCTTCCGCCTTCTTGCGGCTGTGAAACCGCCCCCTGCCTCGGGTTTCTCGCCCATATGGATACTTCTCCGGAATTTTCCGGAGAGGGTGTGCGCGCCCGGGAAATCCCCGACTATGACGGAGGAAAGGTCGCGCTGGCCGGCGGGCGTGTGCTTGACCCGGCCGATTATCCGCACCTGTCCGACCTGCGGGGCAAGACCCTGCTTTGCCCGGCCGGGGAAACCCTGCTCGGCGCAGATGACAAAGCCGGTATCGCCGAGATACTGACTGCGCTGGAGGAGATTCTCGCCACGGGTCTGCCGCACGGTGCCATAGCCGTGGCTTTTACCCCCGATGAAGAGATCGGGCGCGGGGTAGATCATTTCGATCTTGCCCGTTTCGGAGCGGATTTTGCCTTTACCGTGGACGGCGGGGCGGCCGGGGAAATCGAAAGCGAAAATTTCAACGCCGCCACGGCGCGGCTTTCCTTCCGCGGCGTATCGGTCCATCCGGGGTCTGCCTGCGGTCGGATGGTGAACGCCATCCGCATGGCGATGGAATTCGCCTCTCTTCTGCCGGACGAACGCCCGGAAAACACCAGCGGCCGCCAGGGTTTTTATCACATCACCGACATGAACGGCGGGGTCGGGGAAGCCTCTGTCCATTGCATTCTCCGCGATTTTACCGAGGAAGGACTGGAAAAAAGAAAAAACGCCGTCACAGAAGCCGCCCGCCTTCTCTCGGCGCGCTATCCGGCCGGGTCTGTCTCGCTCTCGATCCGGGATTCTTACCGGAACATGAAACCCGCGCTGGCCGGGCATCGCCATCTGCTCGACAAGGCGGAAAAAGCCACCCGCGCGGCGGGCCTTACCCCGGCAACCCCTCCGATCCGCGGCGGAACCGACGGGGCGCTTCTTTCCCTGCGCGGCTTGCCATGCCCGAATCTCGGCACCGGCGGTTATGCCTTCCACGGACCCTACGAGCATATTGCCGTAGAAGATATGGAGGCCGTTACCCGTGTTTTAACTGCACTTGTTTCCCTGTATGCCTCTGCTTGTAAAGAAAACTTAACATAAGGAGAAGAAAATGTTCAGAAAAAACAAGTTGTTCAAAGAAGCCGAAAAGGCCGGGAAGAGTTTCTTCTCGGATTTCAAATCCTTCATCTCGCGCGGAAACGTGCTGGACCTTGCCGTGGCGGTCGTTATCAGTACCGCATTCGGGCAGATTACCACGGCGCTCGTTAATCACATCATTATGCCGCTTGTCAGCCTTTTGACCGGCGGAGTAGATGTCAGCGACTGGAAGTGGGTCATTACCCCGGCCAAGGAAGCACTCGTCGGAGCGGACGGCACCATTCTTTCCCCCGCAACGGCGGAAACTGCCGTCAGTTACGGCCTTTTCCTTCAGGCGATCATCAATTTCCTGCTGATTGCTTTCTCCATCTTCGTCTTTTTGCGGATTCTGCGCCATGCGGAAGCCCGTCTCCGTGCGAAAGAGACCGCGCTGGCCGAGGCAAAAGCCGCAGAAGAAAAAGCCAAAGCCGATGAAGAAGCGGAAAAAGCAAAAGCCGCCGCAGAAGCAGAAGCCCGTCGCGCAAGCGAGCTGGCCGCGCTGGATGAAGCCTACAAACGCGCAATCCTTCGCCTTTGCGACAACATAGATAAAACCGGCCACGCCGAAGGGTAATTACAAACGCGCAATCCTTCGCCTTTGCGACAATATGAATAAAACCGGCCACGCCGAAGGGTAACTGCAAACGCGCAATCCTTCGCCTTTGCGACAATATGAATAAAACCGGCAACGCCGAAGGGTAACTACAAACGTGCAATCCTTCGCCTTTGCGGCAATATGAATAAAACCGGCAACGCCGAAGGGTAACTACAAACGCGCAATCCTTCGCCTTTGCGACAATATGAATAAAACCGGCAACGCCGAAGTCTGATCCCGGCGCGGGCTTTCTCTCCCCTTTTTGCTTTTTTCTGCGTTTTTGCCGCGCTTTTCCCTTCCCTTGCTTGCCCCCCCGCGCGGCCGAACCGCCCTTTTTTCGCACTTTCCCCCCGCGCGACCAAACTGCCCTTTTTCCTCTCCTTTTCCTTTTGCTTTTTCTCTCTTTCCCCCCGCGCGGCCGAACCGCCTTTTTTCCGCACTTTCTCCCCCGCCCGCGCCAAAAAACCGCAAAACTGCGCAAAAAAACCACAAAACCACGCAAAAAACCACAAAACCACGCAAAAAACCACAAAACCACGCCGCCGGGAAACGCCATTCCGCGCTATCGCCCGTTTGTGCGCGATATGTGTCCTTGCCTGTTGCCTTGGAGGTCTCTATGTTTCGTTCTCTCATCCGGCGTTTTATCCCGAACGCCGAAGATACCGCATCCCCGGCTGTCCGGACAGCTTACGGACAGTTTTGCGGCATTGTCGGTATTCTGCTCAACTGTCTTCTTTCGGCCGCCAAAATCTCAATCGGCCTGCTTACCGGCGCGATTTCCATCCTTTCGGACGGCGTGAATAACCTCTCGGACGCGGCGTCTTCTCTGATTACCCTGCTCGGCTTCCGCCTGGCAGGCAAGCGCCCCGACCGGGAGCATCCTTACGGCCACGGACGTATGGAATATTTCGCCGGGATGGGGGTCTGCTGTGTGATCCTCGTGGTTGCCCTGCGGCTTTTCCGTGAATCGCTGGATAAGATTCTGTCCGGCACCGCCTCTTCCCCGGGAACGGGAACTTTGGCCTGGCTGACCTTCGGAATTCTGCTCTTTTCGATTTTTGTCAAACTGTGGATGGCTCTTTTCTGTCGATACGCCGGCAAAAAAATAGCTTCTTCCGCGCTGTCGGCCACATCCAAGGATTCGCTTTTTGACTGCGTTTCCACCGCCGTAGTCCTTCTCTCCGCGGCCCTCTCCTTCGCAATTCCGGATTTCCCGATAGACGGTTGCGCGGGAATCATCGTCTCGCTTTTTATCGCTTATACCGGTATCAGTTCGCTGAAAGAGATTGCCGGCCCCCTGCTCGGAACCGCACCCGACCCGGAGCTTGTGCGCCGCGTTTCGGCATATGTGCTGGGATTCGACCCGCGCGTTTGCGGGGTGCATGACCTCGCCTTTCACGATTACGGACCGGGGCGTAAAATTCTCGTTCTTCATGTGGAAGTTCCGGCCACGGGGAACATCATGGAACTGCATGACATGATCGATAATATCGAACACGGGCTGGCGCGGAATTTCTCCTGCACTGCCACAATCCACATGGACCCCGTCATTACCGAAAGCCCGCGCCTCACCGAATTGCGCGACAAGTGCCGCCAAATCGTGAAGGAGATTGATCCGGCGTTCGATTTGCATGATTTCCGCATGAACGAAGGTCCGACTCACGCCAATCTGATTTTTGACGTGATGGTTCCGCGCGAATGCAAACGGAGTCTTGCCGATGTATCCGCCGCGGTGGCCGAGAGAATTCACGCCGCCGACCCGCACCTTTCCGCCGCTGTCACGGCCGAGTATTCTCTTGTCTGATTGCTTCTCCCGCGCTTTCCCCCGCTTTCTTTGCCCCGCGCCCCCATTTTTCGCTTTACTTTTTTCCGCGCTGGCTTTCCCCTTTTCGTTTTGCTTTTTTCCCCGCGCCCGAACGCCGAAAAATGCACCCGAACACCGAAAACCGCGCCATGGGGAGGTCCTTTGCCCGAAATTCTTCGCTTTTTACAATCTATGCGGGATTATGCCCGCAAAACACCGGCCAGAACGGCCAAAACCCCGAAAATGCGCGGAAGGCCCGCCCGCATACTGCCCGCCAAAATTCTTCATTTTATAAAGGAGTCTCTGCTATGCGAAAAATCAAAGTTATCCTGATCGGTGCCGGGGATCGCGGAACCGGCTACACCCGCCAGGCTCTTCTCATGCCGGAAAACTATGAGATCGTCGCCGTTGCAGAACCGATCAAGGCCCGCCGCGACCTGATTGCCTCTCTTGCCGGTCTGCCGGCGGATTGTTGTTTTGAAAGTTGGGAACCTCTCCTGACGCGCGAAAAATTTGCCGATGCCTGCCTGATCTGTACGATGGACCGCGAACATTTTGCGCCGACCATGGCGGCCATCGGGCGCGGCTATGATATTATGCTGGAAAAGCCGATCGCCCCGACCCCCGAAGAATGCGTCGCCATCACCCGGGCCGCAGAAGAAAAGGGCGTGCAGGTGCTGATCTGCCATGTCCTGCGTTTCACGCCTTTTTACGGCCGCCTCAAACAACTGATTCTGTCCGGGGTCCTCGGAGATGTGCAGGCCATCACCCAACGGGAAAACGTCGGTCTTATTCACCAGTCTCACAGTTTTGTGCGCGGAAACTGGGGGAACGAAAGCCGCTCTTCCCCTATGTTGCTGCAAAAATCCTGCCATGATATTGATATTATCCAATGGCTGATGGACAAGAAGATCAAAGCGGTGCAGTCCTTCGGCTCCCTGGAATACTTCACAGCGGCCCACGCTCCTGCCGGCGCGCCCGAGCGTTGTCTTTCCGGTTGCCCCGTGGCCGACAGCTGTCCCTTCAACGCAAAAACCCTCTATTTTGACCACAAAAACGACCTTTGGTTCCGCCGTGCCTGCACCAAGGGAATTGCGCACAACGCGGAGAATCCGAGCGACGAAGACGTGTTGCAGGCTCTTCAGACGACCAACTACGGCCGTTGCGTCTTCCGTTGTGATAATGATGTGGTGGATCGCCAGGTGGTGAATCTGGAATTTGATGACAACGCCGTCTGTTCCTTCACCATGACCGCCTTTACCGGCGGCCGCGGCGGCCGTGAAATCCGCATCCACGGCACCAAGGGCTCGCTGAGCGCTTCGATGTCCGATACCGAAATCGCTTTCACCGATTTTGCCACCGATGAAACGACCATGATTCCCGTCAGCGGCGGCACCGGTGACAACACCATCGTCGGCGGTCACGGCGGCGGAGATCAGGGGATTATGCATACCTTCTGCCGTCTCGTGGACCGAACCTGCAACGATGTCAGCGTCGCGCCGATCCGCGTATCCTGTGAAAACCACATGGCGGTCTTTGCCGCCGAGGAATCCCGCAAGACCAACCGCGTGGTCGATGTCCGCGAATACGCCGCCCGCTACGGGCTGTGAACCCGCTCTTTCGCAGGTTCCGTTCCGGGAAAAATTCCCGCGGCCGGGGCCGCAGGACGCACCCGCATTTGCGCCCGGCGGACTTTGCCGCAATCAAAAAACAGAGGTTTTCCGCGCCTCTGTTTTCTTTATGCCCTTTTTCTTGATAAATCTCTCGGATTTTTGGATAAAACCGCGTCGAAAAACGCGCTGTTTGAAAGCCGCAAAGCCCCGTCTTTCTCATAAAAAGCGCCGGGGGCAAGCCGCGCCCCAGAAGCAAACCACCCAAAAACAAAGCGAAAAGGGCCGCCCCGGGGGTTGCGATGGGTCGCCGCGCGTCAAAGGGTATCGGCGCGGGTTTTGGTTCTTTCGTGCGCGGGTTTTATAATAGTCTGCCTGTTCGTCAGGCGCGCATGGTCTTATCGTTCGCGTTAAAGGCCAGGTTCGCGTTGGAAGCGGCCTGCATGAGCGGCTGCCGCATTCTTTCCATATCGGCTTCGGTCAAGGTACAGCGCGGCGCAAAATCCGGGCTTTGCGCATATTCAATCAAGCGGTTGCGGAGCCATGCGGCGGCCGGATCCCATTCGCGGAAAGACAGCGTGCAGACCAGCAAGCGTCCTGCTCCCACCCGGTATTCATAGAGCGCCGCCTGTCGATAGGCGTACTTATAGTTTGCGGCCACCTCCACAATCGGGTCAAACGGCACGCCCGCCGGGAAAACCGTAGCGCTTCCGCCTTCCAGCAGGTATCGGAACTGCCACCCGCAAAAGCCTGCATGCGGAAGCCCTTCCAGCGCCGGATGATCGGCAATCACCGTGGCAAGATTCCCGTCGGTACGTCCGGCCAGCGCAATCTGAAAGCTCGTTTTTTGCGCGGTAAAGGGGGCGGAACCGAGGAGCAGAACATCGCTCCCTGCCCGGAGTGCGGCCGTCAGTTCCTCGGGGCCGATCTCCGTGGCCACCAGCAGATTTTCGTTCTTGCAGGGTTCGGACACAGCCGGGAAGGCGTAAATCTCCCATTCGTTTTCCGCAAAGAGCGCGCCGCCTTCCAGCGTGATTGACAGCCGGTAAGCGCACGGCGTCTGCGTGGCGGGCAGGCATAAAGGCGGGGTCGGCAAATCGGTAATCTCCCCGGCCGGCAAGGCTCCTGTGCGCAGTGTGCGCGAAAATACCGTCCGCTCCCCCTCAAACAGGCGCACGGTCAGGGTAGCGTCCGACAGCGGCTTGCCGTAATGCGAGACAGACACCCGATAAGGAATCTCTTCTCCCGCCGTGAAGGAAAACCGCGTGCCAAGCCCCGCGAGCAGAACCGTCTCCCCGTTATAACGCCGCACGTTTTCGGGGGTTTCGCCCGGTTTCATCTCATAGAACTCGTTCATCATCCCCACATGATACCCGAATGTGTGCCAGTGGGTGTCAATATCGCCGAGAAAGTCATATCCCGACAGCGCGCGGGTGGCCCGGGCCGTTTCAAAGCAGTGTTTCCGGATCCGGCGCTGCCACTCGCAGGAATTCCGGTAAAAGAGCGGAGCGCGGGCGAGAAGCCCCTGCGCCGCCAAATGCTCCTCCACCGAAGAAAGGAACGCCGTTTCCCCGATACGGGTTCCGCGATAGCGCGGCAAAAGGCTGAGATCGCAATAGGTCCCGCTTATGCATATCTCATGCGAAAGACAGGGCACCCCGCCGTACGCCTTTCGGTTTTCATCCAGTTTTTCGGGCGTGCCGTTCAGAGAGGTATAACTGAGAAGACCGAGATTGTAGCTGTTGAAAAGATCGCAGAACCCGGCCAGTTTTTTCATGCGGGCGGGATTGTGCCAGAACGGTTTTTCCACCATGTCGGTTCCGCTGTTTTCCGGCGTACACATGTATTCCACGCCCCGCATGGCGCTCATCGGAGAGAAGCATGCGTCGCTCTCCTGGTGTACGACGGCAGCCAGCCCTTCCAAAAACGCCACCCGGTCATCGTCAAGCATCAGTTCGTTCCCGGCGCAGAAAATGACCACCGAAGGATGGCGGCGGCAGGTCGTGACGATCTGTTTCCAGAAAGAGGCCGGCGCATTGTTCGGGCATTCGATCTGCACAAGAATCCCGAGCGTATCGGCGGCATCCAGATACGCCTCGTCCGGCACCCAGGTATGAAAGCGGATAAAGTTGAATCCCAGCGACTTATACAGCCGGACATTGCGGCGATAATAAGCAGGGTCGTCGGTCGGGTGTACCGTCACGGGGAAATAGCAATGCTCGGTGACCCCGCGTAAAAAGATCGGTTCCCCGTTCAGAAATATCCGCCCGTCGCCCTCGGGGTTCTGCGCCGCAGTAAGACGGCGAAGGCCGAAAGAACGCCGCAATTCCTGCCCGGACGAGCGAATGACGAGCGTATGCAAAACCGGATTTTCCGGGCTCCATCGCCCGGCCCCCGGAAGCGGAACCGAAATCTCGCCTGTCGCTTCCCCGGCCGCCAGGGGAACCCCGCTCTTCTCCGGACCCCCTCGCCCGGCGCAGATTTCATAGCGGTACGGCAGGGAGCCTCCGCCCGTAAAAACCGGGCGGATTGTGATCCCGTCCGCGTCCGGGGAGGAAATCACGCAGACATCGCGAAGCTCTCCCGCATAAAAGCGAATCTCGACGTCGCCAGTCACGCCGCCGGTTCCTTCGTTCGCGGCGCGGTTGGTCAGTCCGGAAACCAGCCCCCCGGCATATCCCTTCAGCGGAAGATTGGAAACGACCATCGTCACGCGGTTTTCGCCCGCCGTCAGAACCCCCTCCGGGATCGGGAACGAAAAGGGAACGCCATACCCCTCCTGCCGGCCGACGGGCTTTCCGTTGATAAAGACCTCCGCCGCGTTCTGCACCCCGCCGCAGAAGAATTCCGCCTGCCCTCCGATCTCTCTCAGTTCCACCGTGCGCTGATAGGTGAAGGCTCCGCGCACCGTGGGCAACGCCATGTCCGGCGGCCGTCCTGCCATCGGATAGCGTTGCATTCCGTATTCGGGATTCAGTTGCAATCCGGCAAAAAAGGGGGCAAAGCGGAACTCATCCCCCCTCTCTTCCCAATACCCGGGAACCGCCTCCCGGAGAAGAAATTCCGGAGAGGCAGGCTCGGTTTTTGGCAGATCCCCCGCCGGGCGGTAATCGACCCGCCACGCCCCCGAAAGGCTGACGGCGCGAAAGAGCAGATTTCCTTCTTTCATATTTCCTCCTGATGCCCGCGCTTTGCAAAAGACCGGGCAAAACGTCTTTGCCGGCGGGCGGCTTTTTCATTATTACCATACCACGAAAAGGCAAAAAAAGCAAGCTCTCCCGCGATTTTTCCGGGAAAAAGAGAAAGACCGTAAAGTTTTCTTTACAGTCTTTCGGATATGACGTTCAAAGCGTCTTTTCGATTTCGCGGAGAAGGTCGCGTCCGGCGACGATATCTTTTCTTTGCTGTTCTCCCGAGATTTCGCGCTCGATGATCCAAGGCCCCTGATACCCGATCTCTTCCAGTCTTTTCAGGACCTCCGGAATATTGGCGCGGCCGGTTCCCAACGGAACTTCTTTCCCGAGTTCCATGCCGCTTGTCGGCAGGTTGCCGTCTTTAAGGTGCAGATTGCGGACGTATTTCCCGAAAACCTCGATCGCGTCCACGGAATTCCCGCGCCCGTAGAGGATCAGATTGGCGGTGTCGAAGTTGATTCCGACATTCGGCATGCCGATCATTTCAATGGTGCGGAGCATGGTCATCGGCGTCTCCTGCCCGGTCTCAAACAGGAAGGTTTGATTACGGGGAGCCATATGCCGGCAGAGGTTGCGCAGAGCCGCCACGGTTCCGATGTAATCGGGGTGATCCGGCGTTTCGGGCAAAAATCCGACGTGCGTGACCACATTTTCCACCCCGATCCGGTAGGCAAAGTCCGCGCCCGCCTTGACCTCGGCGAGGCGATGTTCCCGATAGGCCGCCGGCACAAGGCCGAGGGTCTGCGGTCCGAACTGAACGTTCCATTCCCCGGCCGGGGTCCAGCCCGCCCAGAGCGCCGTCACTTCCACGCCGGTTTCGTCCATCGCTTCCCGAATCCTCTTTGCGGCCTCTTCGGTATAGAATTCCGGATGCCAGCAACTGATCTGACAGCAGTCCAGGTCGATCTCCAGAAGATCGCGAAATCTTTTTTTGAAATCCATGTCGTATTCCGACCATACAATCAAAACTCCGATATGATGCATATGCTTTTCTCCTTATCCTGACCGGTGGGTCAGCCTTCAAATTTCACAATCCGTCCGTTTTCGTCCGCACTCTTCATCAGCGTATGGATGAGGCGGATCGACCTAGAGGCACTTTCGGGCGGGTTCAGTTCGTTTTTTTTGCCGTTTTCGATCAGATCGACAAAGTAGCGGATTTCCGCCGGGATCCCCTGAATCTTCTCCATGTCTTCGGGCGTGTAGGGATCCCCGCTCCCGTCGGACGGATAGACCTTCAGCCGATTGTCATGATAGATCAGGCAGGCCTTGTCAAAGACCGCGCGGAACCCGGCCTGAAAGGGAACGCCGGTCAACTGTTCATTGGCGATAACGGTGACCGGAATTCCGCTCTCATAATAAAGTTCGGTCTGGCAGGCATCGTACCGCGTGTTCTTGGAATCGGCCCGGCAGGAAACCGCTGTCGGTTCGCCGAGCAGATAACGGACAAAGTCGATATCGTGAATATGCAGGTCGGTGATCGGCCCGCCGGAGCGCTCATAGTCCATATACCAGTTTTCAAACCCCCAGACGGCGGGAGTCGAGAGCCGTTCCATATACAGATTGCGGAGCTTGCCGAACCGCCCGTCTTCGGTCACTTTTTTAAGGTAAGCGTACTCTCCCCAGAAACGGAGGCATTGTCCGATCATCAGACGGCGGCCGCTCTTTTCGGCGGCGGCAATCATTTCCCGGCACTTCTCTTCGGAAGTGGACATCGGCTTTTCGCAAAGAACGTCATAGCCGCTTTCCAGCATTTCAATCGTATAGGAAGGATGGAGATGGGTCGGCAGACAGATATCCACCAGCGTAATCTCTTCTTTCTCCAGCATTTCCCGGTAATCGGTATAGTACCGGAAAACCCCGTCAACATTTTCTGTTTCGATATTGATTTTCTGCACGGCGGTGAATTTTTCCGGATTGATGTCACATACCGCGATGAGTTTTACGGGAATTCCCTGTTTTTCCAGCGCCAGATACGCATTCTTGTGGCTTTGGGCGATTCCGCCGAAGCCGATGATAGCGACGCGAACCATATGCGTTTCTCCTTTTTGCGAAAGATTGACTTTTTCCCCTTCGCCTGTTATAATGATAGCACAGCAAAAAAGAGAAGTAAAGTACAAAAAAGCCACAAAACTTTTCATTTTGGCTCATTGTTTCTGCTTTTCGGAGAACGATAGGAGAAAGACTATGCATTGGAAACCGGCCATCACGCCCCACGCCGTGGTAGTCAGCTCTTTTTACACGGCCTTTTCCGCGCCGTTTCATGCGTTCGGAGAGGACGAAGGGGAAACCCATGATTTTTGGGAAATGCTCTGCGTTCTGGAAGGGGAAGTCAGCGCCACCGCGGGAAGAACGATGCGCATCCTGCATGCCGGAGAGATGATCCTGCACCAACCGATGGAATTTCATCGTCACCACTCGCTCTGCCCCGGCACACGTATCCTGATTTTTTCCTTCGGCGCGGACAGAATGCCCCCGCTCCGACATTTCGTTTTTTCGTTGCGGCAGGAAGATATTTCGACCTTTCGGCGGCTCTTGTCGGAAATGGAAGAGGCGAACGGTACCTATGCCTTCGGGGTCTGCCATCCCGACCTCTGCCGGTTGATTCCCCCGCTCCGTCTGCAATGCCTTCTCTCGGATTTTGAAGGTACGCTGGCGCGCATCTTTTTGCGCGAACAAAGCGCCTCCGTCGGCCTGCTCCCCGCAGAAGAATACGAGGCCGCGCTCTTCCGCGACACGGTGGCCTATCTTTATGATACCATGGCCGAGCCGCTGACCGCCCCGGAGATCGCGCGGAAAATGGGCACGAGCCTTTCTTCGCTCAAACGCCTTTTTGCCCGCTACTCCGGGCTTGGGGTCATGTCCTATCTGCGCCATCTGCGCCTTTCCCGGGCGGCGGGCATGCTGGCCGACGGGTACAGCGTGAAAGAAGCGGCGGCCGCCGCCGGCTTTTCTTCTCTTCCGACCTTTTGTACAGCCTTCCGCCGGATGAACGGCGTGTCTCCTTCCTCTTATAAAAAGCGTACCCGCCGCCTGCCGGCCCGTGACGCTTTCCCGCCGCTTGCCGACCCGTGACGCTTTCCCGCCGGTTGCCGGCCCGTGACGCTTTCCCGCCGCTTGCGTGGGCCTTTCGCTTTTTTTCTCGCATTTCTCCCTTTTTCCGCCCCGCGTCGTTCATATGAAATTCACAAATATGTGCTATGCTGTTTCTGTATTGGAGTTTTTTCCCTCTGCCATCCGTTCCGCACAAACAGGCGGAACGAGAGAAAGGAGTTTTCATGTCTTCTTCGTCCAAAAAACCCGGGAACCGCCCCAAAAGGTCCGGGAGCCGTCCTTCCCCCTTCGTTCGCTTTCTTCGTACGCGTAAACGGATCTGGATTCCCTCGCTTGCGGCGCTGGGCCTTCTTGTCGCCCTGCTTATCGTTTTTTTGTCTCCGTCTCCGCTGGACGCCGCCAAAACCCGTCTTTTGCGCGCGGACTATGAAATCATCATGCAGATAAACTCTTCGGATGTCACCGGGAGCGATTCCACACAGAAAGAAGACCTCTGTTCCCGACGGCTCGTGATGCGCCACCGGGAATACGCGCTCCGCACGGTCGAGGTTCTGGAATTCCGCACCGTGAACGATGCGAAAGACTATTATGACTTGTTGCTGTCCGGGAAATATACAAAAAAGATTTCCGCCTCGGCGGGAACCGACGGATACCGGAACGGGCGGACCGTCGTATACGGGCATGTTCTGGCCGTCAAAGCCACCCGCTGAAAAGCCACCCGCTGAAAAGCCATCCCGCAAAAAAGCCACCCCGCGCTTCCTCTTTCCACGGGGAATGCGTTCTCTTCCTTCCGCGTAAAGTTTTCTATACATTTCAAACAGAAAGGAGGGCGCTATGGAGGACCTCTCCAAAATCACCGCCAAAAATATCGTTGCCCTGCGCACCGCCATGAAAATGACGCAACTGGAACTTGGCGAAAAACTTCGTTATTCCGACAAGGCCATTTCCAAATGGGAACGGGGAGAAGCCATTCCCGACGCTTATGTGCTGAAAGAAATGAGCGACCTTTTCGGTGTGAGCGTGGATTATCTGCTCACGCCGCATGAAGAGCGTCGCCCGCTCCGCAATTCCATCCGGCGGAACAACCGTCTCGTCATTTCGCTGATTGCTTTCTTCGGCGTTTGGGCGGCGGCCAGCCTTGCCTTTACCATTCTACTCGGTCTGGAGGTCTGCGAGTGGCGTATCTTCGTCTTTGCGTTCCCGGTCTCTCTCGTTGTCCTTCTCGTTTTCAACTCTCTTTGGGGAACGCGTATGCGGAACTATTTCCTGATTGCGGCGCTGGTCGCGTCTGTTTTCGTTTCGATCTATTTCGCATTGCTCCCACTCAGGTTCTGGCCGCTTTTTGTGCTGATTGCCCCGGCGGAACTGATTGTTTTTCTGGCATTCCGCTTAAAAAGCAAATAACCTTCCCGCGGGTTCCGCACTCTCTGCCCTGTTCCTCTTTTTTCGGTCGGGTTTCCCCGGCCGCTTTTCTTTTCCCGGAAAATGGTTTTGCAGATTGTGCAATAGGGCTTGCATTTTTTTTGCAACCTTTGTATAATCAAGGTGAGATCTCCGGTTTTGGGGATATTCATGACATATCGGACTAAGGAGGTACCGACATGAATGTATGGAAACGTCTCGCGGGAATTTTCGGGAAGCAGAAACCGGCCCGTGGAGAAAAAATCCGCACCCTGCCCTACACGCTCAACCTGCCCCCCGTCTTCAGCGATATGCGCGACATCGGCTCGCTTGAACTCTCTGCTGACAATGTGCGCGCCCGGTTCCTTTCGGCGCGCGCCGAATTGCCGGAAGAAGTCACGGTTTTCGCCCCGGTCGAAAAAGGCGATTTCCCCGCGTCCGAAGAGGCTCCCGTTTTCGTGGACGCCGCCGCGCCTGCCGGCGGAGACGGCAGTAAAACCGCTCCCTTTTCCGACCCGGCCGACGCACTGGCGGCCATGGCGGGGTGCGCGGGAGGCAGGATATCTTTTGCCCCCGGGCTTTACACGCTGACAGAAAGCCTGCGGATCGGTCAGGAACACAGCGGCCGCGCCGACCGCCCGCTGATCCTGCGCGGAGAAGGCGATGTCGTCTTTACATCCAACCGTTGCTTCGACGGCCCCTTCCACCCGATCGACCCGGAAAACGACCCGACAGCCGCCCGGATTCCGGCCGCGGCACAGCCCCATGTCGTCTATACCACGCTGGAAGAACAGGGTCTGAGCGCCGAAGATATGGCCGAGATGAAGAAAAGCGGCACCCCGCCCCGGTTGCGCGTCGGAGAAGAGGAATACTCTCTGGCCCATTTTCCGAACAATACCCAAAACATCCATGAACGGCTCTATTTTACCGTTGCACTCGATCAGGGTTCCTGCACCACGCGCGACGGCTCCGACCTCTATTGGCCGTGGGTCGAACGCGCCAACAAAGAGTTCGGCGGTGATATTCATCATGAAGTCGGCTGGCAGATCCGCCTGCCGAACCGCCTCGACAACGCCGATGACCCGCGGGCCGACGCGCTGACGGCCGAGGTCATCTCCTGGGTCAACACCGGCGATATCTGGTATTTCGGCTCGACCTTTGAAGGCTGGGAATTTGACTATTACAACCTCGCCGTGGAGGCCGACGGGATCCGCAACTGGCACTACGGCCCGAAGGGAGAAAAACTGCTCGGCGGCTTTACCCCCGACCCGGAGGGGCCGATTTATACGGTGTATGACGAAGACGGAAACCCGCATGAAGAAAACGGCTATTTCTTCCTGAAATCCCGCCACCCCAGCAAGTGGGGCTGTAAACATTCGGGCAACTCTCCGGCCGGGCATAACACCTTCTATCTTTTCAACGTTATTGAAGCGCTGGACTCCCCCGGCGAATGGTTTTACGACAGGGAGACCGGCCGGATTTATCTCTACCCGACCGAATCGTTCGGAAAAAACCGTATCTTCTATTTCGGCAATTCCGAATTTGACCTCTTCACGCTCGAAGAGACCGAAAATGTTATTTTTGAAAACATCGGCATAAACGGCTCGGGAGCCAACGGGGTCTTTGCCCGGGATTCTTCTTCTCTTCTCTTCCGGTCCTGCCGGATGCGGAACACCTCTTTGGCGGCTGTGCGCCTGCTCGACTGCGACCATTCCGCGCTTCTCTTCTGCGATTTTTCTTACGCAAGCAAAGGTCCGATGGTCGTTTTGTCCGGACCGAAAGCGCTGGCCTCCCTGCACCCCGCCGATAACCTTGTGCAGAACTGCGTCTTTCACGACGCCGCGCCGAACCACCCCTTCTGCCTGTCTTTCGGCGGATGCCGCACCGTCGTCTCGCATAACTTCTTCCATAACTGCGTAATCGAAGGAAGCGGCGGCACAACGGAGTGCATGGTGGAATACAACCGCTTTGACGGCGGCAGTGCCGATGTGAGCGACGGCGGCATGATCTATTGCAGCGGCCCCATGGCGCGCGGCAACCACTATCGCTACAACCTCTGCCACCGCTTCCGCGCCACGCACAACGGGGTCTACAACGACACGATGAACAGCGGCAACTACGCCTACGGCAACATCATCTCGACCATCGGCTCCAAGTCCAACTCCAACAAGGGCTGGTATTCTTCCACCGGAACCGGAAACGTCTGCTACGGCAATATCTTCGCCCTGCGGAACCCCGTACAGGTCGCCGCCGCCAACGGCCGTGACGGAGACGAAGGCGAGACCCTGCGCAACCGGATCGGCGACCAGGTCAACCAAAGTCCTCTCTTCTATTACTACTGGGATGATAAGGGATATTCCCAGGTCAACAACCCCCTGCACGAGATTACCGATTATGATGGCAACAAGACCGGCGCGTCCTTTTACCAGAGCCTGGCCGCCCACTGGTGGCGCGGCATCCGCGAAAAAGAGCTGACTACCTATACAACCCTTTACAACGCGGAAGCCTATCGCCGCCGTTTCCCCGTGTATATGAACCGGCTGGAAGTTCTGAAAATGCTCTTTGCCGCGCAGGATGCCGGCGATTACGCCGTCCGGTATTTCTACGCGCCGATCCGTCCTTCGGGCAAGAGCTTTTCCTATGACGGCCTGCGCCCCGGTACGCTGATTACCATCCCGCCCTATGACTATCTCAACGAAGCCGGCGAAACCGTCACGGTTCCCCAGCATACAATCGAGGCTAAAGACGGGTCAGCCACCCTGACCTATGAAGAGCTGGCTTCAATCGAGCGCTCCTTCCGCGCGCCTTCCTGCTGCGTCATTGAACGGAATATTCTCCTCGGCGGCACCCCCGCCTTCTCGGAAAACGGCCGGATTCTTGAAAAGTCGGATGAAAGCAAAACCCTGACCGACGATACTCTCCGGTATCATTACCTCGGCTACGCCGACACCGCAAGCAAAAAGAAGAATTATTTCCATTATGCCTATCAGGAAGTGCTTGACGCCGACCATTGCCGGTATGCGATTTCCGATATGCGCTATTCGGTCATGGACCACGAAATGGGCAAGGGCTACCGCGACAATTTCACCAAACTCTCTTCGGAAAAAGCCGGGTTGACTCTCCCCTTTGATTATGATTCTTTCGGCCAATGATTCCTTTCGCACTGTTCCGCGCGCCGGGCTCCCCGGCGCGCTTTTCTCTTTTTCTCCGGGTTCTTCCCCCCGGCGCGCTTTCCGTCGGCGCCCTCCCTTTTTTCGCCCGCACCGGCTCTCCCAAACCCGCGTTTTTTCTTTTTTTGTGCAAAATGACGAAGCCCCTTGCCGAACCATACAAAAAGCCGTAACATGCAGGCGCTTTTTTCGGTTCATTCTCCGATTTTTATGTTCAATCCCACCATTTTCGCTTGACAAATTTCAAAGGCGTGATATAGTGAAGGTGAGGGCGGCTCTGTTTCGCTCTTGCGGGAACTTACCACTTGTTCTGTGTGAGGTGCTGTGCTATGCTGCCGATCGACACTCTTTCCGCCGCCGCGGAAGATCTTTTCCGCGCAAATCATATCGACCCAGGCTCCCTGTATGCTGTTCTCCGGCTGGATCAAAGCCCTGCCGGGGAGGCGCTTGAATGCTTCCTGGCCATTGACGGAACCCATGCGCTTCTTTTGCGCGCCGTTCCGAAGACCGGAATTTTTGAGCGTCTTCCGCTTGCCGCATACAGGGAGCCTTATGTTGACAGCTTTCAGTCCGCCTGTCAGTTTCTCGCCAAAAAGACAGAAGGGGAAGCGCTCGTCACCGTCAGCCTCGGGTGTTGCACCAACGCCTGCAAGACCCAGCTTTTCGTCTTCCTTTCGGTGCTGGAAATGCTGCGCCGGGGCGAGCTGCTCACCGGAGAAGAGCCGCTTTTTGACCCCCTCCGCGAACAACACGAGCCGGAACGGAAAGGTTCTTCGGTCATGCGGCGGATGTTTGCGTATTTCCGGCCGCACCGGTGGCTTACCTTCCTGATTTTCTTCTGCCTCTTGTTTGAAGTCGGCGCAGACCTTCTCCGCCCCTATCTTTCGGGGAAAATCCTTTTCGACCGCATTATCTCGCCAAGCGGCGACCTGCACGCCATAGAGCCGCTTTTCCTCTGCCTGTTTTCGGTTATCACCCTGGCGGTCCTGCGCTGGGTCAGCATCATCGTCCGCAACATCTTTGCCTCGCGGGTTTCCCTGCACGTGCGTGAAAAAATGCGGAACCAGCTCTTTGAAACGACCGAGCGGATGTCGCTCTCCTTTTACAGCCGCAACTCCACCGGGCAAATCCTCTATCGCATCGGCGCGGATGTCGATTCGGTGGCGGTCTTCTTCGGCGAGAACTCCGTCTCGCTGATTATTTACACCGTCGAATTCGTGACGGTGGCAATCATACTCTTTCTGCTCAACTGGAAACTCAGTCTTTTCATCCTGGTGCCGATCCCGCTGCTTGTGCTGATCTACCGTCGCGCCTTCCCGCAGATGAAACGCCTCAACATCCGCGCCCACCGCGAAAATATCGCGATCAGTTCCCGCATTACCGATTCGCTGAACGGAATCCGCGTCGTCAAGGCCTTTTCCAAAGAGAAGGAAGAAAGCGACGCGCTCCGCGCCCGCCTCTCGCGGCTCTACCGGGTCAACCTGCAGGAAAACCTCTTTTCCGCCCTGCTCGGCCCCTCGGTGGCCATGCTGATCTACCTTGCCAGCCAGGCGATCTGGGGTCTTGGCGGGGCCGCGGTTATGGTCGGCGGGATGAGCTACGGCGATTTCTGCACCTACCTCGGATTTGTCGGGATGGTCTTTGCCCCGCTCCAGTTTTTCAGCAACTATACCACCCTTGTCGGCCGGACAGCCGAAAGTTCCAAGCGGATTGTCGATATGCTTGACGGCATACCCGACGTGCGGGAAGCACCGGATGCCCTTATGCAGGATACTCTCCGTGGAGATATCGACTTTTTGCGGGTCAATTTTCATTACATCCCCAACCGGCCGATTATCAAAAACCTCTCTTTCTCGATAAAATCCGGGGAACATATCGGCGTTGTCGGCCATACGGGAAGCGGAAAAAGCACCATGGCCAGTCTCCTCACCCGGATGTATGATGTGACGGGCGGGCAGATTCTTCTTGACGGGGTCGATATCCGCCGTCTCCCTCTTTCCACCATCAGAAAAAACATCGCGCTCGTCTCGCAGGAAGTGCATATCTTCTCCGGTTCCATCGCCGACAATATCCGTTTCGGCCGGCCGGACGCCTCGATGACAGAAGTCATGAACGCCGCCCGCGCGGCTGAGGCGCACGCGTTTATCCTGGCCTTGCCGGAGGGGTACGATACGATGATCGGTTCCGGCGGACGATCGCTTTCGGGCGGGGAACGCCAGCGTATCTCGATTGCGCGCGCCCTGCTGCTGAACCCTCGCATCCTGATTCTGGACGAAGCCACAGCGGCCATGGATAACGAAACCGAACGCCGGATTTCGGATGCCATTGCCCGTCTGATCGAGGGAAAAACCTCCTTCTCGATTGCGCACCGCCTCTCTTCTCTCCGGGATTGTGACCGGATCATGGCGATTGAAGGCGGCACGTTGCGCGAGATGGGAACGCGGGAGGAGCTTCTTTGGCAGAAGGGCATCTTCTATAAGCTCTATACGTTGCAAAACGAACAAATGCACAAAGTGATGAACGGTGAGGAGGAAGACCTATGAGTACATGGCAAACCGAGTCCGCCGACTGGTTCCGTCTGACCAGGGAAAACGCGCGGTTTCTCCGCTCTGCCGGCGGCTTACTGGCGCTTGAATACCAAAATGAGGCCGGGGAAACGGTGAAAGAAGACCGGGTCATTGTTCTGCGCTCCTTCCCTCTTTCTTCTCCCGACCGATTTCTTTCCGTGCGCCGTCCCGAAACCGGCCAGCCGGAGATCGGTATGATAAACGAGATCGGCGACCTGGACGAAGAGAGCGAGGCGCTGGTATCGGAAGAGCTGGCGCGGCGTTATTTCATTCCGACAATCCGGCATATCGTCAGCCTGCACAGAAAAGGCGTCATTTATATCAAAGCCGACACCGACATCGGCCGGCGGCTCCTGCGCCTGCGTGATACGGCTTCCAGCTTCCGCACACTGGAAGACGGGCGCGTGATCCTCAACGATCTGGACGGAAGTTGTTACGAAATTCCCGACCCGCAGGCGCTCGACCGTGCCAGTTATCGGAAAATCGAGATTTTCCTGTGAGGTGAGCTTATGAAACTCCTGTATGAATTGCCGGAAGACCTGAAAAAGCTCTTGCGCCGAACGACGGGGGAAGCCACGCCGATTTTCTGTATTCCTTATGATATAGAAGACGGCAGGAGCGTCGTCGGCTATTTTCTGGCCACCCGAACCGAGGTTTTCCGCCTGTGTGACGGAAAGGTGCGTCTTCGATTACCGGTCAGGGAACTTTCGGAATTTTCCATCGAACAACGCGTAGGCTCCTGCGCCCTGCTTGCCAAGAGGGCGGGGAGCGATACCGAACTCTGCATTTTCACCCCGACGGTCAACCGCCCGCGTTTTGCCCTGCTTTTGGAACCGCTCACCGCTCTTTCGGCCAAAGAAGAGATTGAAACGCCCGAAAATGACGAGCCGGAGCAGGTCTGCCCGAAATGCGGCATGCCCTATCTCCCCTATTCGACCTCCTGCCGTTTCTGCTCCCGCGGGAAGGGCGGGCTGACCTTTTTGGTGGAAGCGACCCGCGGCCTGCGGCTGATGCTCCTTTTCCCCCTTCTTGTCATGGCCTGTTCGCTGGCAATCCGCTTTATCGTTCCCGCCATTCAGAAGACCGCTATCAACCGCTTTATCTATCCCGCGGAAGGGGTCGTGCGCGGAACGGGCGACCAGTTCTTTGTGCTGGTCCTCTCCCTGATTGCCTTCGACCTTGTCAGCCGTTTGCTGAACATTATCCAGACCCGCCTTTCGGGCATCGCGGGGAACCGCTTCTCGATCCGGATCCGCCGCATGATGTTTGAGCGGGTGGAAGCGCTTTCTCTCTCCCAGATCCAACGCCGTTCCATCGGCTATCTTTCCGACCGCGTCAGCGCGGACGTTTCCGTCATCCAGCGCTTTCTGATCGACCGGATGCCCTCCCTGCTTTCTTCTCTTCTCGGTCTTGTCGTCGGCGCGGTGCTGATTTTGACGCTCGACCCGACCATGAGCCTGCTTGTCGTTCTTCCCATCCCGTTTGCGCTGGCTTTCGCGGCCTTCACGCGCACACTTACCAAACGTGCCAACTGCCGCGTGAACTATTCTACCCAGCGTTACAGCCGTTTCAATTACGATATTATCAGCGGGGCGCGGACTGTCAAGGCCTTCGGACAAGAGGATGAGGCCGTCCGGAACCATCATCTTCTGCTCCATACCCACACCGAAACGCAGATTCTGACTTCCCGGCTCCGCATTCTTCTCGGCCTTATCACCTCCCTGCTCTTTGAATGCGGCAGTTACCTGCTTCTGTTTTTCGGGAATCTCTGGATCTTTGAAGGAACCGTTGATGTCGGTACCATCAGCCAGTTCTCGGCCTATGCCGCCATTTTCTGTGAACCGCTGAAACAATTCACCGAATTACCGTCCGAATTCTCGGAATTTATGACCACCCTCCGCCAAATGCGCGAAATCCTGGATGAAAAACCCGAGATTCAGGACTCCCCCCGCGCCGTCACCCCGCCGATTTTCGGCCATATCCGGGTCGAGAACGTCTGTTTCGGATATAACGCCTACGAGCCGGTCCTGCATCATGTGAGTTTGGAGATTCGCCCCGGGGAAATGGTCGGGATTGTCGGGCATTCGGGGTGTGGAAAGACCACGCTCGTCAACCTCATCATGCGTCTTTTCGAGGTCGGGAGCGGGCGTATCACACTGGACGGAACCGACATCCGCGACCTGCCGCAATCCTATCTGCGCGGCGCAATCGGGATTGTTCCGCAGGAAACGCAACTGTTCGACGGAACCGTCCGCCGGAATATCCTGTACAGCCGTCCGGACGCTTCGGATGAAGATGTTATCCGCGCCGCGCGGGCGGCCAACGCGCATGATTTCATCCTTTCTCTCTCGGAAGGCTATAACACCCGGGTCGGCGACCGCGGCTATTCTCTCTCGGGCGGGGAACGCCAGCGTATCGCCATTGCCCGCGCTTTGATCCACAACCCGAAAATCCTCATCCTGGACGAAGCGACCGCCGCCCTTGATACGGAGACCGAACGCTCTATTCAAGAGGCCATCGACCATCTGACCGTCGGCCGGACAACAATCGCCATCGCGCACCGCCTCTCCACTCTCCGGAACGCCGACCGCATCATTGTTTTCGACCACGGCCGCATTATTGAATCGGGAACCCACCACGAACTGATCGAAGCGCGGGGGAAATATTATTCTCTCGTCACCGCGCAGGCCGAAGCCGCCCTCGGGAACGATGTCCTCCTGGAAAAGGCCGGTATCTGACCCCGCTTTTCTCCCCGTTTCTCCACGGCCACCGCTTTCTCTCCCGCCCGCTTTTCTCCCCGTTTCTCCACGGCCGCCGCTTTCTCTCCCGCCCGCTCCTTCTCGCCGTCCGGCCGGGGGGAACAAGTTAAAAGCTCCCCGCGCACCCTCTCCCCCGAGGGAGAACCTTCCCGAAAGGTTCTTCCTTTTCTTTTTTCCTGCCCGGCCACCATTTTCTCTCCTGCCCGCTTTTCCTCTTTCCCCGCACGTCAGCCACCCCTTTTCCGCGCCGGCCGCAATGATTTATTTGATACGACAAAAGAAGCCGCACCTTTTTCGTGCGGCTTCCCGGCGTTTTTATGTTCGGTTGTTTATATCCGGGGATTATTCTTATTTCGGGGGCTTTTCCTCACGGAAAGTTGCCAAGGCCCTCGTTTGCTTTTTGTCGGCAGTCCGTTGCCTGCCCCGGGAAGAGAGCGGCCCTGTTTTCCGTGCGGAGCGGCGGCCGCCCGTTCGGTGCTTGGAGAATTACGGTGTGTCTTCTTTCGGCAGAATCCGGATGGAAGTAATAATCGGTTGTTTTTCTTTTCTTACCGTTCCGTTTCGATCTGTAACCGGGGTCTTTTTCGCTATGTCGTCCACAATGGACATTCCCGCCGTCACCCAGCCGAACGCCGCATATTTTCCGTCAAGCCACGGGGATGTTTCCTGCATGATAAAAAATTGGCTCCCGCCGGTATCATACCCATTCGCCCTCGCCATGGACAGGACGCCCCGCAGATGGCGCAGGTCGTTTTCAATTCCATTCGCGGAGAATTTCGCCAGAGATGGTGTATCCGGGGCCACCCGTTCCGTCTCCTTTCGGATCTCCGCCCTGAATCATAAACCCTTCCATCACCCGGTGAAAGGTCAACCCGTCATAAAAACCCTGCTCAGCCAGCGAAATGAAATTGGCCACCGTCAATGGCGCAACCGTCTCGTCCAGCACCACCTGTATCACTCCGTAATTCTTCACGGTGATTTCGGCTTTTCGGAGCGAATGGCCCGTGTGCTTGTATTCGGTCGCCGCCAGCGACGCGCCCTTGCCCACTTGCACTTCGCCCTTTTTGCCGAGCGTCAGGCAGAGCGTCACCACCACTCCCGCGACGAGAAGGAGCGCAAGCGCTGCAAAAATCCCTCTTTTTTGTAAAGTTTTGTTTGCGGTTTCTCTGTTTTTCCCCTTGCGTTGTCCGTGAAGGCTTGCTTTGCCCGCCCCCGTCGTTCTTCTGTTTTTATTCATTCTCTTTTCCTCTCCAGTATTTCCGGTCAAGCGTCCGGTACTGTATGGCTTCGGCTATATGCATCGCGCCGATCTTCTCTTGGCCGGCAAGATCGGCAATCGTCCGCGCGATACGCAGAATCTTGTCATGCCCCCGCGCTGAAAGGCCCAGTCGGTCAAATGCCGCGCCAAGCAGAGCGGCTCCTTCTTCGTCAAGCGCGCAGTGCTTCCGTAAAAAGGCGCTGTCCATGCGGGCGTTTTGCGTCGGTTTGTCTCCCGCCGCGCGAAAGCGTTCTTCCGCAAAGAGTCGCGCCCGTTCTGCCCGTCCGGCAATCGCTGCCGAAGATTCCGCCGGGGTTCCGTGCATTTCGGCATAGGCCAGTGCCGGTACTTCGACCTGCAAATCAAGCCGGTCCAGGAGCGGCCCGCTCACCCGGCCGAGATAGCGCCGTATATCGTCGGGGCGGCAGACGCAGGTGTGTCCGGGCGCGCCGTAAAATCCGCATCGGCAGGGGTTCATCGCGCAGACGAGCATAAAATTTGTGGGGTAGGTGACCTTGGCCGCCACCCGCGTGACCGTCACCCGGCCGTCTTCGAGCGGTTGGCGCAGCGTTTCCAGCACAGAAGGGGAAAATTCCGGCAACTCGTCCAGAAAAAGCACGCCGTTATCCGCCAGAGAAATTTCTCCCGGACGAGGGTTGGAACCCCCGCCGATCATTCCGGCCGCGCTCACGGTGTGGTGCGGTGTGCGGAAAGGGCGATGCAAGATCAGCCCGTCCACCGTTTCTCCCGCCGCCGAGTGGACGCGCGTTGTTTCCAAGGCTTCTTCAAAGCTCATCGGGGGTAAAATGCCCGGTATGCGCTTGGCGATCATCGACTTTCCCGACCCCGGAGGGCCGATCAGCAAGAGATTATGCCCGCCCGCTACCGCGATTTCTACGGCGCGCCTCGCGCGGAGTTGGCCCATCACATCGGCAAAGTCCGGACTTCCGGCCGCCGCGGCACGTTCCCGGCAGGCCTGTTCATCGAATATCTCCCGCGTAAGGAGTTGTTTGCCGCACAAATGATCGTGAAGCGCACGAAAATCCGGCACGCCGTAAACCTCTATCCCGCTGACCACCGCAGCCTCAGCCGCATTTTCCCGAGGTACAAATATCCGCTTTGCCCCGGCCGCGCGCGCCGCCAGCGTGCGGGAAAGCACTCCGTTCTGCGGGCGCACTTCCCCGAGGAGCGAAAGTTCCCCGACAAAGAAGTTTTCTTCCCCGATCGCCTCAATCGGCAACAGGCCGGCGGCGGCAAGGAGCGCGCAAAGAATCGGCAGATCAAAAGCGGACCCTTCCTTTTTCCGGTTGGCGGGTGCCAGATTGATGAGAATTTCCCTGCCGGAAAGCCGGAATCCGCTGTTCTCCATGGCGCACCGCACGCGTTCGCGCGCTTCTCGCACGGCGGTGTCTGGCAATCCCACAATCTCAAACCGCTCTTCTCCCTGCGCGGGTCTTACGCTGCATTCCACCGTCACCGGGAACCCGTCAATCCCGATAATCCCCGCGCCGCGGGCTTTTGTAACCATGCTGTCTTCCTCCCGTTTTTGCCCGTTTCCGGGTCTTCTGTCGTTTTTTTGCTGATTTATTGGCCTTCGCCGCTTTTTTACTGATTTTTTTGCGTCTTCGTCGCTTTTTCCCGGTTTATTGCGTCTTCGTCGCTTTTCTTTCGGTTTATTGTATCATATCCGCCGCCTTTTGTAAAGCAACGCGCCCTCTCAAATCACAAATTTCCCCCGCACCCTCTTCCCCCGCCGAGGGAGAACTTTTTCCGAAAAGCTCTTCCTTTTCTTTTTCCCGCACGTGCGCTACCCCTTTTCCACACCCGGCCACCCGAGAAAAACAAAAACGTCCGGCCGGGGGAGCAAAGTTAAAAACCTAAAATCTCCCCGCGCCCGCCGCCCTTTCCCGCGCCCGCCGCCCTTTCCCGCACCCGGGTTCCCCGCCCCAAAAAGAAAAAACGCCCCCGCGCCGGTCGCCGTTTTCGGTCGTTCTTTCTCTTTTTCCCGGGAATATGCATATACTGGAAAGAATCTTGTTTTCGGAGGGGCTTATGCATTTTTTCAAGGCCGAGGGAGCGGGGAATGATTTCATCTTTTTCACGGAAGAGGCCGCTTCCTGTCTTTCATGCAGGGAGAACACCCCCTGGGGATATCACCGGTTCCCGGTCGCGGAAAAACCGGCCGGCATCCCGCATGCCGAAAAAGAAACTTCCCCACCGGTGCAAAAAGACGGGCAGGAGAACCAAGAACCCGCGCTCCGGGAATGGGTCGCCGCTCTTTGCAAACGTAAGACCGGCATCGGGGCGGACGGCGCGGTTTTTCTCTCGCCGTGTGCCGGGAGCGGGTACCGGATGGAGATACGCAATGCCGACGGCTCCCCGGCCGCCATGTGCGGTAACGCTCTGCGGTGCGCCGGGCTTCTTCTTTTTCATCTCGGCGGCTTTTTTGAATCCGTGATTCTGACCCCATCCGGCGAACGACAGGTACGCCTGACCCGGCCTCCCCGCACGCCGGAAGACGAGGCTTTTGTCTGCGCGTCTCTCGGTTTCCCCTGCCCTCTTTCTTTTCGCGCTCCCCCGCAAAACGATGGTTCTCCGGCCTTTTTTGTGTCGGTCGGGAACCCGCACGCCGTTCTGCCTGTCACCCGGGAAGAACTGTCTTCCCCGTTGCTCGCCGGTAAGGCTGCCGCTCTCTCTTCGGCCGTTCCGGGCGGGGTGAATGTCGAATTTTGCGCACAGAACCCTGACGGGAGCGTTTCGGTACGCGTCTTTGAGCGCGGGGTCGGAGAGACGGCCGCTTGCGGAACCGGCGCTGTCGCCACCGCCTTTTTTCTCCGTGAAAGCCAAGCGCGGAACACCGAGTGCCCTTATCTTATCAGCATGCCGGGCGGCATACTGGAAGTTTCCTTTTCCGAATGCGGAGAAGCCTTTCTTTCCGGCCCCTGCCGTCTCTGTTACGAAGGAAATCTTCTCTGAACCGCCGCCACACCCAAAAAAGCGTTTGGCGCGCCGTTTTCAGCCAAAGTCGGTCGGGAACCCACACGCCGTTCTGTCGGAAAAAGCCGCCCCGGCCAAAGTCAGCCACACCAAAAAGCCGTTTGGCGCGCCGTTTTCAGCCAAAGCCGGTCGGGAACCCACACGCCGTTCTGTCGGAAAAAGCCGCCCCGGCCAAAGTCGGCCACACCCAAAAAGCCGTTTGCCGCGCCGTTTCCGGCCTGTTGTTTTTGCCCGGCAAAAGGCTCTGCCATCGGAAAACCCCGATGAAAGATGAAAAAGGAGAAACATTCATGGTACAACTCAAAGAAGCCGCGGGTTTTTCAGCGCTTTCGGAGGCTTATCTGTTTGCCGAAACCGGGAAAAGAATCCTAAAAGCCGAACGCGCGCTCGGGCATCCGGTCGCCCGGCTCGGGATAGGCGATGTTTCGCTCCCTTTGACCCCGGCCGTTTGCCGCGCACTCACAGACGCCGCCCGCGAAATGGGCGAGGAACAAACGCGCCGCGGGTATGCCCCGGCCGAAGGGTACGCCTTTTTACGGAAAGCCGCCAAAGCGGCCTATGCCGCCGAGGGCGTGTCTCTTTCCGAAGAGGAAATCTATGTCAGCGACGGTGCCAAAGGCGAACTTTCCCTGATTGCGTCTCTTTTTTCCCCCGATACGCTCCATCTGATTCCCGACCCGGCCTACCCCGCCTACCGGGACATTTCTCTTTTTCTCGGCCGGAAGATTCTCTTTCTTCCCGGGCGGGAAGAAGAACGCTTTCTCGCAAAGCCGCCGCAGAAAAAAGTCGGCCCCGCCCTTATTTTTCTGACTTCTCCCTCTAACCCAACCGGGGAAGCCTATGACGACGACGGTCTGCTGGCGTGGATCGACTATGCCTTTTCCACCGGTTCCGTCCTTCTTTTTGACGGCGCATATGCCGATTTCTGCGGGAAAGGACGGCCGCGCTCGATTCTTTCTCTCCCCGGGGCGGAAAGCTGTTGCGTGGAGATTCGTTCTTTCTCCAAAGGGGCCGGATTTACGGGTCTGCGTTGCGGCACCACCGTGATCCCGGAAAAGGTCCGCTTCGGGAACTCGCAGCCGCTGTCAACGCTCTACCGCCGCGCTATCAACATCCTGAAAAACGGCGTTTCTTATCCCGCACAGCGTGCCGCCGAGGCCGCTCTTTCCCCCGCCGGCCGACGGGAAACCGCCGCAACCGTCGCTCATTATCGGCAAAACGCCGGCCTTTTACGCGAATCGCTGACCGCCGCCGGAGCGCGGTTTTTCGGCGGGTGGGATGCTCCCTATCTCTTTTTGCAGGCTCCGGGCGGGCGCAGCGGGTGGAACCTGTTCGATATCTTGCTCCGTGCCGGGATCGCCGTGACCCCGGGGGAAGGGTTCGGGAATGCCGGGCGCGGATATGTCCGCCTCTCCTCTCTCGCTCCCCGCCCGGATATTGAAACGGCCGCCGCCCTGTTTCCCGAAATCCTTCGCCCGCTCTTTTGATTCTCCGCGCCTGAAAACTTCCTCTCCCGTTTTCCTTTTTTCCGATCGCTCTTGCTTTTCGCTTTGCCGGGCCGCGCCTCCCTTCGCCGTCTTGCCTCCTTTGCCCGGGCCGCGCCTCCCTTCGCCGGCCGACAACCTTCTCTCTTTTCCGGCGGAACTCTTTCTCTCTCCGGAATGGCTCTTTCCTTGCGCGTTCTTTCGTCGTGTTCTTTCGGCACGTTCTTTCAGCGCGTTCTTTCTCTTTCGGACGCAAAAACCCGCCGAAAAGGCGGGTTTTTGTATAGTTTTGTTTGCTTTTTGCGTTCTTTTCAGCTTTGCAGGAGCATAGAGACCTTTTCCAAAGCCTCTCCGATCCTGGAGATATCCTGCCCGCCGCTCATGGCGCTGTCGGGGCGGCCGCCGCCTTTCCCTCCGGTGACGGCACTCACGGCTCCCACAATCTTGCCGGCGTGCGCGCCGTTTTTGACAGCCTCGGCCCCGCAGCAGGCCACAAAGTTCAGTTTTCCTTCAAAAACCGTGGCAAAGACCGCCACCATATCGGGTTGCGAGGATTTGATGCTGTCGCAGATTCCGCGCGCGGCGTCGGGGCGGATGTCCAGTTTTGCGGTCAGGAGGCGATACGGCCCCACCTGCACGGCGGAAGACAAAAGAGAAGCCAGCCGGCCCTCGGAGAGTTTGGCTTCGGCGCTTTCCAGTCGGCGGCGGAGTTCCTTGACCTCGGCGTTCACGGCTTCGGCCCTTCGGGGAAGTTCCGCTATGCTGCCGGCCTTCAAGTCACGGGCGGTTTCATCCAGAAGCGCCTCGCGCGCATCCAGAAGATGCAAAAGATTTCTCCCGGTCAGCGCCGTAATCCGGCGCACTCCCGCCGCAACGGAGCTTTCGGAAAGGATCCGGAAAAGGCCGATGGCTCCGGTGTTTGCCACATGCGTTCCGCCGCAAAGCTCGGTGGAATGCGGTCCGATTTGTACCACTCGCACGGTTGCGCCGTACTTTTCGGAAAAGAGCGCCATGGCCCCCATGCGGTGCGCCGTCTCCTGATCGGTCACGAGCGTTTCGGCCGGGTCGGCAGCGAGGATATATTCGTTGACAAGCCCGGAGACTTGCTCGATTTCTTCTTTTGTCATCGGGGCAAAATGGGTAAAGTCGAAGCGCAGTTCCCGTTCATCGACATAGGAACCGGCTTGTTCCACATGCGTTCCGAGAACCTCGCGGAGCGCCGCCTGGAGCAAATGGCAGGCAGAATGGTTGCGGCGGATTGCGTTCCGGCGGGCGTTGTCGATAACCGGGGTCACGCTGTCTCCGACCTGTAAAAGTCCGTTCTCCACGGTCGCTTCATGGAGATATACGCCGTTTTCTTTTTTGGTATCCATGACCCGGAGAAGCAGTCCGTCTGCGCGAATCTCTCCGGTATCGCCGACCTGGCCGCCGCCCTCGCCGTAAAAGACCGTGCGGTCAAGAATGACGGTGCATCGGCCTTCGCTGACTTCCCCGACCGACTCTCCGTCTCCGTCCAAAATCGCCAACACATGCGCGTCGCAACCGGTTTCGGTATATCCGAGGAATTCCGTGGCGGGAAGACCGGAAACGGCGTTCTTTCCGGCTTCGCTCCAGCCTTCGGTCGAACCGCGGGCGGCGCGGGCGCGGGCGCGTTGTTCATTCATCAGATCGTTAAAGGCTTTTTCCGCCAGCGAAAGCCCGCGCTCGGCGCAGATTTCACGGGTGAGATCGACCGGGAACCCGTACGTATCGTACAGGCGGAAAGCGTCCTCTCCGGACAAAACGCGATCCCCCGCCTCGGCGCGGGCCGTCATCTCGGAAAGCAGCCGCAGGCCGCTGTCCAGCGTCGCGTGGAAGCGCGCTTCCTCTTCGGAAATCACGCGCAGGATATAATCGTGTTTTTCATGCAGTTCGGGATACGCTCCTTCGCTTTCCCCGATTGCCACTTCGGCGATCCCGGGCAGGAACCGATCCCGGATTCCGAGAAGTTTTCCGTGCCGGGAAGCCCGGCGCAGGATCCGGCGGAGAACATAGCCGCGCCCCTCGTTGGAAGGGATCACGCCGTCCGCAATCATAAAGGTGGCGGAACGGATATGGTCGGTCACGACGCGGAGCGAAATATCGTCTTTTTCGTTTTCTCCGTATTTTTTCCCGGCGACGGCCGAAACAGCGTCCAGAATCTTCCGGACGGAATCGACTTCAAACAGGTTGTCCACCCCCTGCATAACGCAGGCCAGTCGTTCCAGCCCCATGCCGGTATCGATGTTTTTCTGTTTCAGTTCGGTATAATTCCCGCGGCCGTCGTTGTCAAACTGGGAGAAAACATTGTTCCATATCTCCATATAGCGGTCGCAGTCACAGCCGGGGCGGCAGTCCGGGGAGCCGCATCCGTACTTTTCTCCGCGGTCAAAATAGATTTCGGAACAGGGTCCGCAGGGGCCTTCTCCGTGTTCCCAGAAATTGTCCTCTTTCCCCAGCCGGACAACGCGGGCGGACGGCACCCCGATCTCTTCCGTCCAAATCCGGAAGGCTTCCTCGTCGTTTTCGTAGACGGAAGGCCAGAGCCGGTCAGCCGGAATCTCCAATACGCGGGTCAGGAATTCCCAGGCGTACGCAATGGCTTCCCGCTTGAAATAATCCCCGAACGAAAAATTGCCGAGCATCTCAAAAAACGTGCCGTGCCGGGCGGTATGCCCCACGCGGTCAAGGTCCGGCGTACGGATACACTTCTGGCAGGTGGTCACCCGGCGGCAAGGCGGTTCCTCTTCGCCTGTGAAATATTTTTTCATCGGAGCCATGCCGGAATTGATGAGCAACAGAGACTTATCTCCCTTCGGCACCAGCGAAAAACTGGGCAAGCGCAAATGCCCCTTGGTCTCAAAATAGGAAAGGAACGCCTCCCGCAAATCGTTCAATGAAGTCCATTTCATCTTTTTTCCTCCGCGGCTGACGGCCGCCCTTTCAAAATCCGGCCCCGGCCGGTCTTATGTCTTTTTGTTCCCGGTCGCCATGCCGGAACCCCGTCAAACTATCTATAAAATTATAATACGCCTCTCCCTCTTTGTCAAGACGAAAAAAAGCGCAAAACCGCCAAGGCGAAAAAAAGCAGCTCCGTTAAAACGAAAAAACGCAAATCCGTCAAGACGAAAAACCGCCAAACGCAGAGCCGGCAAGACGAAAAAGAGCAACCCCCGCCACGCCCGAAAAGAGCCAAAAGCAAATCTCCCGCTCTTTTCAAAACGACCTTTTGCCGAAGATCGCCTGCCGGGGGATTCCGGGAAGGCCCACCGCCCGCTCCGCTCCCTATGCCACGGGAAAAGGGTTGAATTCCGCCCCGCGTCCTGTCGGGAACGAAGTCACCGGGCATTTTCCAAAGGCAGCCCCTGCCGCAGGAAAATGTTTGGTGTCAAGGCGCACCGGAGCCCGCCCTTTCGCAGGCGTAGTTATCTACGTCAAGGGAGTAGGTGAAAGCAACGATGTCACCGGGCATTTTCCAAAGGCAACCCCTGCCGCAGGAAAATGTTTGGTGTCAAGGCGCACCGGAGCCGCCCTTTCGCAGGCGTAGTTATCTACGTCAAGGGAGTAGGCGAGGAGCAACGATGTCACCGGGCATTTTCCAAAGGCAGAATAGCGAGGGGGATTCCGTTCACTTCCACCACCTTCGCCGCCTCTGCCTCCGCTTCTTTCCCTTCTTTCTCTTCCACCTCGATCAGAATATACTTTTTTCCGTCGATCACGCGGGTCTCAATCAAGTCCACGCCGGCCGGGGTCGCCCGAATCACGATTTCGGGCGTGCGCATTTCAAATTTTTTGGTTTCAAGAATGTTTTTCGGATAGAGTTCCGCGCCGCGCCCGAAGCGTTCGCTCCCCCTTTCACGGAAGGCTTCAATCTCTTCTTCCGGCACACCGCTGTCGGAAAGATACCCCGCCATCTCGGGCAGGGAAATCGTCAGCGTTTCGCGTTCGTTTCTTTCCCGGTGCGCCTCTTCGGCGTCCTGTATCCGCCCCCGGAGAGCCTTGATCAGCCGCAGATCGCACTCCTTGCCGAGCGCGTCGGTCAGCACTTCCCGGAAAGCCTCTCCCTGCGCCGGCGCAGTCATTTCCACATGCGCGCCGAAGATCGCCTCGGTCAGCTCCTCTTTTGCATCAGCCGGATCCCGGGTGTAAAAGAGAGCATTGTAAAGATTACTTTTCCTTTCGTCAAATGTCGGGAAGAGAAAGCCTGCGGCCGGCGCGGCAATCGCGCTTGCTCCGCCAATCTCCCGGAAAAGATGGTTGCAGGGATCATAGGCAAGGGAAGACCCCGTATCCCGCACCGGGCAGATCGCGCAGCAGAGGAAGGAAAAAACCGCATCGGACAACCGTTCCCCCTCCCGGTCATCGCCCTTTTCGCGGTGCGGCACGTCGTATCGTGCCGAGAGCAAGAGAATCACATAATTTTCTTCTGCGCGGATCGCCCCCGCCACCATATCAAAAAAGCGATTTCTCGCGTCTTCATCCGCCAGTGCGCTTTCCCGCAGGGTCATCAACAGGCGGTGTTCTTCCCCGTTTGAAACCTGCGCGGCGCTGAAAGGGATGTCCAGCAGATTTTTATGTAACGTTCCCGACAGAGACTTCCGGAAAAGCGACAGATACTTCTCGGATTCCTCTTCGCCAAGCAGTCCGAGCGACCGCTCAAACCGCGCAATGACCGTTCCCGTTGCGTTGACATAACAGCCGTATACGGCCGGGGCGGTCGTTCTTCCCGGGCGGAGCGTCCGCCGGATTTCGCCCACTTCTTTTTCGTTCATTTTTTTCTCCCTTGGTTTTTTTCTCTGTACGCCTGCGCCGGGGCATTCCCTTTGCGAACCGTCAAGGTCTTTTTCCCGCGGCGCATGCAATCTTCTCTATTGTAGCACACCTATGGCAAAAAAAGCGGATAATTTTTATTTTTTTCAAAAATCCGCTTCCGAAAGCCCCGGTTCGCCGGGCAAACAGAAAAAGAAAAGGCCGCTCGGCCTTTTCTCTCCCTTTCGGGGATCGGTTGTCTCAGATCTGCGGTATCTCGATCTCCACTTCGCGTCCCGCCTCGGCAGAACGGCTGATCCCGTCGATAATCGCCTGATTGTAAAGGATCTGGCTGGTCGGAACCGGCGCAGGCGTACCGTTTTTGACCGCGTCCAGGAAGGAACGGATCTTGAGGTCAAAGAGCGATTCTTTCGTTTCCAGGATCGGAATCTTGGTTTCGGTCTGTGTGCCGGCCACATCGTGATAGAGCGTCATTTCTCCGCCGACGGTTCCGTTCCAGCACTGTGTGGACGGGATGCGGAGCGCGCCTTCCGTACCGAAGATGATGGTGTCGCCGGGGGTGTCTACATGCATGGCCCAGGCAATCCGGAAGTCCAGAATAATCCCGCCTTCCAACCGGATGAACCCGGCGCCGAAATCGTCAACCGAAAAGATGTCGGCATACTGGGGCTGATTGGAGTGCGCCGGATTCTTTCCGAAGAAATCCGACTTGTACCCGGTCACGGTCAGGGGCTTCGGATAGCCGATGGCGTTCAGCACCATGTCGAGCGAATAGCAGCCGATATCGCCGAGCGCGCCGAGGCCGGCCGTTTCTTTCCGCAAAAAGGAATCGCCGAACGGAGCGGGGATGCCGCGACGGCGACCGCCGCCTGTCTGGATATAATAGATTTTCCCGAGGGTTCCGTCTTCCACGATTTTTTTGATCATCTTCATGTTTTCGTCAAACCGCGGCTGGAACCCGACCGAAACGATTTTGCCGCTCTTCTTTTCGGCGCGGCAAACGGCCACGGCTTCTTCCAGCGTGACGGTCATCGGTTTTTCAAGCAGGACCGGAACGCCGTGTTCAAGCGCGTCAATCGTGCATTCGGCATGCGTGGCGTTATAGGTACAGACACTGACGGCGTCCAATTCTTCCGCTTCCAGCATGGCTTTGTGGTCGGTGTAGCATCTCACTTTGTCCAGCCCGTATTTTTGCATGGCCTTTTCGGCCTTGCCGGGGATCAGGTCTGCCGCCGCCACAATCTCTGCGTCGGGCTGGTTCAGGTAGGAACGGATATGTGCTTCGGAAATCCAGCCGGTACCGATAATACCGATCTTCATTTTGCGGGAAGCGTCCACCTTCTTTTCGGATTCCTGCTGGAAATCGTTCAAATCGTGCATTTTCATGATACAATCCTCTCGTTTTTGTAAAGTTTTGTTTTCATTATATCTTTTTTCGGGGAATCTGTTTCAAATTCCCAGCGCATGCAGGTATGCCCGCGATGCCTGCACCGAAGCCAGCGCCTCATCCCGGCCGCGAATCTCGTCTTCCACGATCAGCCATTCGGTTCCCGCTTCCTCGGCCGCCGAAAGAACTTCGGAAACCCGCAAAAGACCTCTCCCTACCGAACGATCGGAAAGATCTGCCGGACGGACCCCGGGCGTGCGCGCGGAAAGATCGTAGGTAAAGTCTTTCAGATGGATGAGCGGGGCGCGGCCTCTGTACCGGCGGAGCCAGGCGGCCGGATCCTCCCCGGCAACCAGGAGCCAGCCGACATCAAACTCGGTTTGCAGAAGCTCTGCCGGAATTTCCGAAAAAATCGCCTCGAGCTGACAGACTTTCCCGATTTTTTTATATATCTCGTTGTCATGGTTGTGGTAGAGCATTTTCAGCCCGGCCTTTTGCGCCGCAACGGCGGCCGCGCGGATTCTGCGTATCGATTCCCCGAATTCTTCTTCCTCCCACTGATGTCCGGGAATGCCCATATACGGCGTTCCGATTTTTTTGTACCCCGCGGGAAGCGAAGGATCGGCCTCTATCTCCCGTACCTGAACATGCGAAGAGAGCGGGATCAACCCGTTTTTCTCACAAAGTTCCCGTATTTCTTCCGGCGAACGGCCGTATAATCCGGCAAATTCCACCCCGGCATATCCGTACTCCGCCACGCGGGCAAGCGTATCGCCGAGATTTTCGCGCATGGCTTCCCTCACGCTGTACAACTGTAACGCAACAGAAAACATTTTTCTTCTCCTTTCGGCTCTTCTTTTTCTATTATACTGTACATTTCTTTGAATATCAAGCCTCTTGTTTTTTGAATCCGGCTCTTTTTTCGTTCATTTTTTTCGATTTCCGTTAAAAATATTTTCTCGGGCGCACTCTTGAATTTTTCCGCGATTTCGTATATACTGTTAGAAGAAGTATTCAGCGCCCGCGCGGCCCCCGCGGCCACACAGAAAGAAAGGATATGCCATGCATCAAACCCTGACCAACGAAACAGCCGGCGTTCTTCCCTCCCTGCTCGGGAACGGGGATCTGCTCTTTTTCCTTGACCGGGAAGGAGCCGTTCCGCAAAAGACCGGAAGTTCCCTCCTGCCGGACGGCGGCATATTCCGCCGGGGACATCTGCATGCGGACGGAACGCCCGTCTCTTACGGCCGGATCTATCCGCAGATCATGAAAAAACAAATCCTCTATCCGGAAGAAAGCAGTCTGTCGCTCGATTTTCAGGAAGGAATCTTCTTTTCCACCTGCTCGTACGGGGAGAGACTGACCGTCCGTACCGAAGCCTGCGCCCACGTGACGCTGCCGGTGCTGGCGGTTTCCAAAAAAATCTCCAATACGTTTGTGGAAGAATTCAGCTATATTTATATGCCCCCCTCGGATTTCTTCACGCTGACCGAGGGCGAAAACTGCGTGTACATCGACTATGCGGAGGGTTCCCGCCGGGAGAGGCTCTGTTTCTTCTCTTCCCCCGCCCTGCATGCCGAAGTGAAAAACGGCACGGCCGTGTTGAGCGGCCGGATCTCCCGCGGCTCCACTGTGGTCTTTGCGCTCGCTTTCTGCGATGACGCAGGAGAAGATGGGAATTTTCCGGGGCTTGAAGAGACGGTCCGCACCGTCCGGCGGCAGGAAGAGAAAATCTTTTCCGAGCAGGCGGCCTCTTTCGCGTCCTATTACCGGGAGAACCGCTTTTTCCCGGATGATGCGCGCACCTTCGGCTCTGACGGCGCACAGTATCTGCTCCGCGTTCTTTCCTCGGAAAACGGAGCGTTCCTCGCTCCCGACCATCCGGTACTGCCCTTCGGCGTAGCGCCGTTTTCCGATCTCTTTACCCTGCATGCTCTGCTGGCCGGCGGGCATACCGAACGTGCGGCCGCCCTTCTCTCTTTCTGGAAAAAAATCCTGCCCGTCGCCATCCGGCGCACGTCTTCTCCCGGAAAGGACGCGGCGAGATACCCTTATTATACCGACGCCACCGGGGAAGAAAAAATGCCCGATGACTTCCGCCGTGACCGTGTGGTACAGACCGCCGCGGTCGCCGCCGGATTTTACGAATACTATCTCTATAACCGGGATCGCGATTTTCTGGAAAGCGACGCTTACCCGGTCATGCGCGCCTGTTGCGAATATCTCTGGCTGAGCGCTGTCCGGCGGGACGGAGACCGCCTTTTTGTCTGCGCGTCCGACCTCGACAGTCTCGGCGCTTATGCGGAGGGCGCACTGCTTTCCTCGGTTGCCGTCTCTCACGCTTTTTCGTCCTTTGCGTCGGTCGCCGATATTCTCGGCCGCGCGGATGAATTCAGCGCCACCTGCCGCCGCGCGGGGGGTGAATTGCGCGCTTCTCTCCCGATGACCGACGGGGTATACGACACTTCCCCCGGTGTTCCGGCCGGAGAATCCGTCGCCTCTTTGCTCGTTTCTTCTTTCTTCGCCCTGCCGGATATCGAAGCCCGGCGGCGCACGGTCTTTTCTTCCTCTCTTTCCCGCCTCGGCGGAGCCTCTCCGTATGAAGACGGCCTGCTCTGCGCCGGCGCGGCGGTATCGCGCGTCTCGGCCGGAGCCGCTCTTTCGCGTCTGCTCCGGGATTTCTACTCCCTGACCGTCAACGGCCAGAGCGGAGCCGAAGCGCCCGCCACGGTCAGTGCGCTCCTTCTTTTTGCGCTTTATCGCTCGGTCGCCTGCGTGGAAGACAAAAAGATTTATATCGGGTTCGGTCTCGATCCGACCCGCCCGCCCGCCGGACCCTTCCGCCTTCCTCTCCCGATGGGCGTGATTGCAGAAGGAAAGATCCGGGATGGCAAACTGTCCTCCTTCCGCCTGTATTCGACCGCCAAAGAACCGCCGTTCCCCTCGTTGGATGTGGTTATTCCTTCCTGGCTCTATACCGAAGGGGCGGCCGCCACGATCCGCAAAAGCGAGCGCGGCGGGATGGTGCAGATTCACGTGGCCGTCAGCAAAGGCGAAAAGTGGGATATTTCCTCTATTGTCGGCTGGCGTTGACTGTCTCCCGGCGGGGGTTTCCAAACGACGGGGCAGCCTCTTCTCCCTTTGATAAAAAGAAAATCGGGCAGAGTTCTCTGTCCGATTTTTTCGTGCGGCGCGGGTTTTGCCGCATGGGTTCTCTTGAAGGCGCGGGTTTTGCCGCATGGGTTCTCTTGAAGGCGCGCGTTGCCAAATGCCCTGCGCCGAAAATCAGAAAATGCGTGACAAACTCATCAGAATCTGTTCGCTGCCCGTGGATTCAAAAAGGTCTCCCCACTGCTTCATGATTTCCGGGAGAATGACGAGGCTGATGATTGCCATCACAATGGAAAATATCCCGCAGATCAACCCGGCAATTCCCATACCGGAAAAGGAGCCTCTGTTTTTCCGGTCGATCAGCGCGCAGATGATCCCGGCCAATCCGAACGGAATTCCGCAACAGCAGATTCCGAGAATGCCGCAAACGAGCGCGGTGATTGCCAGACCGTTTCCGTTTTGTTTCGGCGGTTCCCCATATTCATAGATTCTCCCGGTTCCGCCGGGTGCGCCGTAATTGAAATAGCCGCTTTCGCTCTCCCGGCTCCTGGGTGCGTTCTGCCGGTCTTCGGATTGCCCGTTGTCTGCCGGCTGCCCGTTATAGCCGGGCTGCCCGTTATAGCCGGGCTGTCCGTTATATCCCGACTGCCCGTTATATCCCGGCTGTCCGTTGTTTTCGGGTATTTGAGTCTCCCCGTTTTGCCGATTGTTTTCCATCCGGGGGTCTCCGTTGCTTTGCGGCTCATTGCCGCCTTCCCATTTGAATTCCTGCATCGTTTCCTCCGTTCTGCCGCTTGACCGCGACCATTGAATATGATACAATAGAAGCGTCCGATACGCGCTCTTTGCTTTCTTTCTGCCGCCGTTTGCGCGGAATAATCGCAAATGCCGTATTTTCCCTGTCTGTAAAACAGTATACCACAGAGGAGAAAAAAATGCAACCGTCTCACAAAAAAAAGAAGAAGCTTTCCGCCGTTTCCGGTTTCAATCTTCTTTTCCTTTTTGCTCTTCTTTCTTTCGCCGGCGGCTTTTTTCTTTTCCTTCGGCTGGACGCGGCCGGAATCCTTTCCCGCCTTCTTTTCTGCCCTTTGCATGCGTTCGGACTCTATTGCCCCGGCTGTGGCGGAACCCGGGCAGTCCGGCGTCTTCTCTCCTTGGATTTTGTCGGTGCCTTCCTTTGTAATCCGTCTGTTTTCCCGCTCGTTTTCTGCGTTCTTTACTATTTTTCCTTTGCCGCCGCGGCCGTCGTCCGGCAGGATCCGCCGCTTTTTCGCAAATCCGGCTCTCTTCCCCTCTATCTCCTTCTCGGTACGGCCGTCCTTTGGTTCCTGATCAGAAACATTCTCCTTTTTTCCGGGATCGATCTGCTCGGAGACTTTCTTCCCTGATTCTTTTTTCCTATCTAAAAGCCGCATTTCGCGGCTTTTTTACATGCGGTCACAAATCGATACGCTGTCTTCGCCGTCAACCTCACGAAAACGGACGCTGACCATCTCGGCGTGAGATGTCGGGATGTTTTTCCCTACAAAATCCGGCCGGATCGGCAATTCCCGCAAGCCGCGGTCTATCATCACGGCAAGCCGCACGGCGGAAGGCCGCCCGAGGTCAAAAAGCGCGTCGATCGCCGCGCGGACGGTCCTTCCCGTATAAATGACATCGTCGCATAAGATGACGGTCTTTCCTTCCACCGGGAAAGGGATATCCCCGCCCGTAACCTGCGGTTGCGGATGCTCCTTGCTGAGGTCATCGCGGTAAAACGTAATATCCAAAGCGCCGACCGGTACTTTCACTCCCTCGATCGTTTCAATCCCGTCAGAAATTCGCTCGGCCATCGGAACCCCGCGCCGCCGGATACCGATCAAAACCAGTTCTTCCGCTCCTTTGTTTTTTTCCAGTATTTCGTGGGAGATACGCTTGACCGCACGCCCGATTGCCTGCTCATCCATGATTTTCGCTTTCTCCCGCATGCCATTTTCTCCCATGTTTTTCTCCCTCTTTTTTTCCATTATATCCCGGTTTTCCCGAAATTGCAAGAGTGAATAAAAAAAGAATGTTTTCTCCATACTGCGTATATACCGCGTCTGCCGTTTCTTTTCCGGCGCGCGGATTTCCGCTCTGAAAGGAACTGCCATGCATAACAAAAAAGAATACCTGGCGCTGACCGAAAAACGCGCCTCCCGTTCGCCTCTTTTCCGGGACTGCTGTTTTGCTTTTCTCATCGGCGGTCTTATCTGCCTTGCGGGGCAGGGGCTTCTTTCGCTCTATATCGCGCTGGGCGTGCGGGAGACGGCGGCCATGACGCTTGTCACGGTCTCGCTGATTTTTCTTTCCTCTCTCCTGACGGGACTTGGCTTGTTTGACGATCTGGCACGGATTGCCGGTGCCGGAACGCTCGTGCCGGTCACGGGCTTTGCCAATGCCGTGGTTTCTCCGGCTCTCGACACGAAAAGCGAGGGCATGATTCTCGGCGTGGGGTCCAAAATCTTCACCGTTGCCGGGCCGGTTCTCCTTTTCGGAACGCTGGCAGGCGCTTTTTACGGCATTCTTTATTATCTGTACGGGGTGATTTTTCTATGAAAAGAATTCTTTCTTTTCCAAGACCGGCGCGCGTCCTTTCTGCGGCGGCGGTCGGCGGGCGTGAAGAGAGGCGCGGCACACACGGAGACGAATTCGATTTCTGCTCCCGGGATGACCTGTTCGGCATGAAGACCTGGGAAACGGCAGAAGGAGAAATGGGGAGAGCCGCGCTTTCCTTTGCCCTGAAAAAAGCCGGCCTGCGTACAGAGGACCTTTCTCTTCTCTTTGCCGGCGATCTTCAGAACCAGTGCGTGGCCACCTCGGAAGGGCTTTGTTCGGTCGGTGCGCCTTTTGTCGGTATTTTCGGTGCCTGTTCCACCATGGCGGAAGGATTGGCCCTCGCTTCTTTGGCGGTTTCTTCTTCTCCGGACATTCCGATTGCCGCCGTACTGACTTCTTCTCACAACTGCGCCGCAGAACGCCAGTTCCGTACGCCTTTGGAATACGGAGCCCAGCGTACTCCCACCGCCCAATGGACCGCCACCGCCGCCGGAAGCGTCCTGTTGAGTGGGGAAGAACACCCGCAGAAAACCGGCTGGAAAGCGGGAGAAAAATGCCCGAAAATCTCCGATGTCCTGTTCGGGCGGATGGTGAATGCCGGCGTTACCGATGCCGCCAATATGGGTGCGGCCATGGCTCCGGCCGCCGCCGATACTCTCCTTGCTTATTTTCGGGAAAGCGGCCTCTCCCCGGCGGATTTTGATCTGATCCTGACCGGTGACCTCGGGAAAGAAGGCAGCGCCCTTTTGACGCTCCTGCTTGCAAAAGAGGGAATCTCCCTGCAGGAAAAACACGCCGATTGCGGGATGCTCTTATACGATTTTGAAAAACAGGACGTCCATTGCGGGGGGTCGGGGTGCGGATGTATCGCTTCTCTTCTTTCCTGTCATTTTCTCCCCCGTATGGCGCGGGCGGAAATCTGCAATATGCTTGCTGTCGGCACCGGTGCGCTCATGAGTCCTTCTCTTTTACAGCAGGGGGGCAGTATTACCGGCGTCGCCCATCTGATACACCTGGAGGCAGAATAATGGAAACCTTTCTTCCCTTTCTCTTTGCTTTTCTCGTCGGCGGTTCTTTTTGCGTTATCGCCCAGCTTCTGCTCGACCTCACCCGCCTGTCTCCCGCCGTTATTCTGGTCCTGTATGTGACGGCCGGCGTTTTTCTCTCTTCTTTCGGTCTTTACGAACCTTTGCGCGCGTTTGCCGGGTGCGGCGCGACGGTTCCTCTTGTCGGCTTCGGCGGAACCATTGCCGAAGGCATCCGAAAAGCCGTTGACATGCAGGGCCTTCTCGGCGTGCTTTCCGGAGGGCTGACCGCCGCTTCCGCAGGAACCGCCGCGGCGTTGATTTTCGGTTATCTCGCGGCTGTGTTCTTCCGTTCCCGTCCGAAACGCCTTTGATTTTTTCCTTTTATAAATAATAAAGAAGAGGGGTTTCCTCTTCTTTTTTTATAAAGTTTTCTTTACCTTTTTTCTTTTTTGGGCGAAAGGGTCATCTTTTTTACCCTCTTTTTGATAACGGAAAGGTCATGTAACATCCGTTTGGTATCCCGGAAGACGTGTACGCTGCTCTTGCCGTGATTCTTAATAAGGACCGGCACTTCACAGAAAGAAATCCCCATTTTTTGCCCGATCAGGATCGCTTCCATATCAAACGCAAATCCGTCCGTCTCCACCAAAGCGAAAATGTCTTTGCCCGCCTGCTTTCTGTACGCTTTGCACCCGCACTGGGAATCCGACAAAGAAAGCCCTCCGTAGGTATGCAGAAGCCAGAGATAGGCGCGGCTGGCCACCCGTCTCAAAAATCCGTATCCCCGGTATCCGTCCGGATGCAGTGAACGGGAACCGACCGCCGCATCTTTTTGGTTTTCCGAAAGGACCCGGTAAAATTGTTCAATGACCTCGGTTCCGTAAGCCAGATCGCAGTCGGTAAAAAACAGAATATCTCCCTGCGCCTCTTCCATCCCCCGGCGAAGAGCATACCCCTTCCCCCGGTTTTTTGGATAAGAAATCAGACAAAACGTCTCCGGCAGGCGTTCTTTCGCTTCTTTTTCGGTTTGGTCGGTCGAGCCGTCGTTGATAAGAACCACTTCATATTCGCCAAAAAAATGTTCTTCCATATAGGAAAAAAGCGTTTCGATCAGAGAAGCGACCGCTTTTTCTTCGTTATACATCGGGATGAGAACCGAAATTTTCATCTTTTTCACCTCACCCCTTTATTATATCTTCTTTCCTCTCTTTTTTCAATCCCCGGAAGGCTTTCCGATGTAAAATTTTTATTACATTTTTCGCGCTTTCCCCTTGCTATCTATATTTATATATGATATAATATCAGCTATAAAGATTATTTTGAAGGAAGAGAGCGCCCGATGAACCAAGAACTGCATGAAATAGGAGAAGCCGTCCTGGGTCTTCTCCGGGAGGAACATCCTCAAAATGTCTATACTGTCTGGTTCCGGGATCTTGAACTGGAATCTCTCACACAGAAGGAAGCCGTCTTTTCCACCCGTTCTTCTTTCAAAATTCAGTTTCTTGAATTTCACTATCTGAAAGACATGGCCGACTGTCTGAAAAATGTTCTCGGCTTTCCCGTTTCCGTGCGTTTTATCTGTCGGGAAGAGGAAGAAGAGGAAGAAAAACCGAAAGAAGAAACCGGAGAAACCGAAGAAGAAGACGATTCTCTTGCCGTCCTGACCGAAGACGAGGAAGAGGAAGACCCCAACCAGCTCAATATCCGCGATATTGAAAATCCCAAAACGATTGTAGAGCGCTACACCTTTGAAAATTTCATTGTCGCGGCTTCCAACCGCTTTGCCCACGCGGCCTGTCTGGCTGTTGCCAAAACGGCCTGCAACGAAAACGATGACGAAGAGGATCTTTACAATCCCCTTTTCATTTACGGCAAAAGCGGCCTCGGCAAAACCCACCTTCTGTACGCTATCACAAACGAAATCAAAAAGAAAAAAGCCGATGTGCGCATCATTTACAAAAAGGGTGAAGATTTCACCAATGAGCTGATCAGCGCCATGCAAAACCGTTCGACGGAGTCTTTCCGCGCGTATTACCGCACAGCGGACGTTTTGCTTATCGACGATATCCAGTTCATCGCGGGGAAAGTGCAGACGCAGGAAGAATTTTTCCATACTTTTTCGGCGTTGTACGAAGCGGGGAAACAGATTATTCTGACTTCCGACCGGCCGCCGCGTGAAATCCGTCCTCTGCAGGATCGCCTTCTCACCCGGTTTGAATGGGGCCAACTGGCGGACATTCAGCCTCCTTCCGAAGAACTGCGTACCGCCATCATCATGAAAAAAGCCGATGACGCGGGTCTTAACATTCCGAAAGAGGCCGTTCTGTTTCTCTCGGAAAATCTGACCGAAAATATCCGCCAGATCGAAGGTGCCATCCACAGGATCAAGGGAATTTCCATGATTGCGTCCACCCCGGTCACCCTCGATATGTGCCGCCGCTCCATCGCCGATTTTCTGCAGGCAAAAAATACAACCAATGAGGTCATTGACCGTATCTGCGCAACCGTTGCCAAAAAATATAACCTCACGATTGAAGATATCCGCGGCAAAAAAAGAAACGAAAATATCGCCGTTGCACGCCATATCTGTATCTATCTTGTCCGGCGGCTGACCGACCTTTCCCAATCGGCCATCGGGGTCTATTTTGACCGCGACCACGCCACCGTCATCAATTCCATCAAAAATGTGGAAAAAGCCATGCTTCTCAAACACTCTCTCCAGTATGACATTGAAGAAATGGTAAAAGAATTGAAAAATTGAAAAGTTTGATTTTTCCACCGTTTTGTTGATAACTCCTGTTGAAAAGTATGTTCATTTCTTTTCTTTTTCTTCCCTTTTCTTTCCTTTTTTTCTTTCCACATTTCTTCCACACTTTTTCCATCGTTCCCCTGTTCATTACTTTCCCCTTTTTGCGCTTGTATTACAAGGAAAATAAGAGTTTTCAACAGAAATAACAATCTCTACTCCTACTACTTCTACTACCTGTTAATATTTATTTTATTTTGGTTTTTCGGAGCCAAGGAAAGGTCGCCATGAAAATTAGATTTCAAAAATCGCGTTTTCTGGATAAGCTGACTCCCGCCATGGGGACGGTATCCAATAAAAATACGATTGCCTCGATTGAAGGGGTTCTGATTGAAACGGTCGAAAACCGTGATATCAAACTTTCCACTTACGATATGAAAAAAGGAATGGTCTCTCTTCTGGAAGCGGACAGCGTCGAAGAAGGAGGCAGTTTTATCATCAACGCCGCGCGCCTTCTCCAGATTTTGCGCGTCATGCCCGGAGAGGATATTACGCTGGAAGTGGATGAAAAATTCAACGCCGTTATCAAAAGCGGGAAAAGCGAATTTTCTCTCTTTGCGCTCCGCGGCAGCGATTTTCCGAACATCCCTCTTTTGAACAGTGAAAAAGGGTTTGAAATCGCATCCGACGTGTTGAAAGAGATGATAGGAAAAGTCCTCCACTCGGTGGCCGAACAGGATTCCCGCCCGGTTCTTTGCGGCGCATACTTCCGTCTTCATGACGGCATGTTTGATATCGTATCCTGCGACAGTTTTACGCTGTCTGTCTGCGCAAAAAAATGTGAAATAAAAGATATAGGGGCCATTGAAAGCGAAGAGTTTGATTTTATCGTTCCCGGCCACGCGCTGAATGAACTGATGCGGATTCTGCCCGACGGAGAAGAAAAAATCAATGTCTATATCACGCGCAAACACGCCATTTTCCGGATGGATGAAATGACCTTTTTCACCCGTCTGATTGATGAAGACTATATTGATTATTCTCGTATCATTCCGAAAGAACAGACGATTTTTGTGACCGTGGACAGAGAAAAGATGCTGGAAGGACTTGAAAGGGCCAACCTTGTTGCCGAGGAAAAAGGACAGGGGAACAGCCGCAGTTATGTCAAGATTATTCTGGACGGGGAACTTCTCACCCTCACATCGACATCCGTCAGCGGCAAGGTGTATGACGAGATGGAATGTTCCCACACGGGAGACAATATAGAAATCGGTTTCAACTGCCGCTATCTGATTAACAGTATACGCGCGGCGGAAGGAGAAAAAATTCTCATCACGATGAAGAGCGCGCGGCAGAGCATCACCATCGAACCGCTTGAAAAGAAAGAAGAGGAAAATTTCTTTTACATGGTTCTCCCTGTCCGCATGGCGGAGTCATGATTCTGCGCCGTGTGCGTGCCGGAGATTTTCGTAATATTGAAAATGAAAGCGTAGAATTCTGCGAGGGAGCCAATCTGCTGCTCGGAGACAATGCGGAAGGAAAGACCAATCTGTTAGAGGCAATTTATTATTTTGCCCGCGGGAAAAGTTTCAGAGGTGCGGCGGATAAGGAACTCTGCCGGTTCGGTACCCAAAAATACGAGATTGAAGCGTTTTTTTCGGCAAACGGAAGGGAACAAACTCTCTTTTATCGTTATTATAACGGCATGCGCCAACGGAAAAAAAACGGTGTGCCGGTAGAAAAGGCGGGGGAAATGATCGGCATATTCCGTGCGGTCCTCTTCTTTCCCGAACATTTACAATTGATAAAAGGAAGCCCTGCCGAACGGCGGGAATTTCTGAATATTGCCATTTCTCAGATACATCCCTCTTATCTTTCTCTCTATTCTTCCTATGTCCGCGTTCTGGAAAACAGAAATGCGCTTTTGAAAGCGGCGCAAAAGGGTGAATATTTTGACAAAGAGGAATTTGAAATTTTCAGCGAAAGGCTTGCCGGATATGCGGCGGCAATCGCCAAAGAAAGATACGGGTATGTCAAAGAGGCCGCTCCGGCCGTAGAGGATATTCTCTCCTCTCTTTCGGGCGGGAGGGAAAAAGTGAGCGTCCGGTATGTATCGGAGGCAGAGGAAGAAGAAGAGAGCGAAATGAAAAAAAAGTATCTTGAGAAGATGCTTTCGGATATTCGCCGGGAGACGGCGGCCGGGTTCACTCTTTTCGGCGCGCACAGGGATGATCTTGTATGCGAAATCAACGGAAAGAGCGCGCGGGATTTTGCGTCGCAGGGACAGCAACGCTCCCTGACCCTTGCCTTAAAACTGGCGGAGGGAGAGGTATGCCGCCAAAAATGCGGAGAATATCCGGTCTTTCTCTTTGATGACGTCATGAGCGAACTTGACCCGGCGCGCCGCCGGTTTCTCCTTTCGGAACTTTCCAAAAGACAGTTGATTATGAGCGCGTGTGAAGAAGGCGGTCTTACCGGTATGCAGGCAAACACCATCCGCGTGAAAAAGGGGAAATATGAAACTGTATCTTTATAAAAAAAAGATAGATGAAAAGGATATCATCGGGATTTTTGACCTTGACCGCGCAACAGAGGAAAAAGCGACGCGCGTTTTTATGAAAAAAAAAGAAGAGGAGAAAAAGGTGGATGAAATGAATCCTCTTCAATTGCCGGTATCTTTGATTGTATATCGGCAGAAACAGGAAAACAGAATTTCTTTTTCACGGCTCCGGACGGGAAGCATCCATTTGAAGATACTCCGCCGGGAAAACAGTGAAGAGACAGAAGCATAAAGGCGAAAAGGAAGGAAATTATGGAAGAAAATATCATCGGTACCGAATCCTATGACGACAGTCAGATACAGGTACTGGAAGGATTGGAAGCCGTGCGCAAACGTCCGGGAATGTATATCGGAACAACGTCGGCGCGGGGTCTGCATCATCTGATTAACGAAATCGTCGATAACTCGATTGACGAAGCGCTGGCCGGGGAATGCGACTGCATACGCGTTTCTCTGAACGAAGACGACAGCGTGACGGTGGAAGACGACGGGAGAGGTATTCCCGACGGATTTAACGAAAAGACGGGGCTGCCGACTCTGGAAGTCGTATATACCGTTTTGCATGCGGGAGGAAAATTCGGCGGGAACGGCTATAAGATTGCCGGCGGTCTGCACGGGGTCGGAGCCTCTGTCGTCAACGCGCTTTCCGAATGGATGGAAGTGGAAAACCACCGCGGCGGGAAAACCTATACCGAACGCTTTGAAAGAGGGCATGTCGCGCGTCCTTTTGCCTGTACGGGAAATACCGAACGGCATGGTTTGACGGTCCGCTTCAAACCAGACCCGCTGATTTTTGAAGAGACGGTTTTTGATTTTGAGACGGTCTTTACCCGCATGAGAGAGCAGGCTTTCCTGAACGGCGGGGTCAAAATCATCCTGAGCGATAAACGCCCGGGTAAGGAAAGAGAAGAACTTCTTCATTACGAAGGGGGAATTGTCTCTTTTGTCGAATATCTGAACGCGCAAAAGCACGTCGGGCTGATTCATAACGATGTAATCTATATGAAGGGAGAAAAGGACGGCATTATTGCCGAAGTGGCCCTTCAATACAACGATTCCTATAACGAAACGCTCGTTTCCTTCGCCAATAATATGGCGACGGTGGAAGGCGGAACGCATGAAACCGGGTTCAAAAGTGCCATCACCAAGGCCATCAACGATTACGGCCGCCGGATCGGCGCGATTAAGGAAAGCGACAAAAACCTCTCGGGAGAAGACGTGCGGGAAGGCATTACCGCCATTATCAGCGTGAAATTGCAGGACGCACAGTTTGAAAGCCAGACCAAAGCCAAGCTCGGCAATTCCGAAGTGAGGGTGCTGGTCGATTCCATCGTCAGCCGCAAGATGGAAGAGTATTTTGAAGAAAATCCCGTTTCTGCCCGCGCTATCGTGGAAAAGGCCATGGCGGCCTACCGGGCGCGTGAAGCCGCCAGAAAAGCGCGGGAACTGACCCGCCGCAAAAGCGTGCTGGAAGGCTCTTCTCTGCCCGGCAAACTTTCCGACTGTCAGGAAAAACGCGCGGAATTGACCGAACTGTATCTGGTGGAGGGAGACTCCGCAGGCGGTTCCGCCAAGGACGGACGAGACAGCCGTTTTCAGGCAATCCTTCCCCTGCGCGGAAAAGTGCTGAACGTCGAAAAAAGCCGGCTGGATAAGGTCTATGCCAACCAGTCGCTGATTCCGATCATCCAGAGCCTCGGATGCGGGATCGGGGAAGAATTTGATGAAAGCAAACTCCGGTACGGAAAGATTATTCTGATGGCCGATGCGGACGTTGACGGCGCGCATATTCGGATTCTTCTTTTGACTTTCTTCTTCCGTCATATGAAAAAACTGATTGAAAACGGCCATATCTTCCTGGCAAGACCGCCGCTTTACAAAATCAAAAAAGGAAAGCAGGCCGAGCGGTATGCTTTCTCGGATGCCGAAAGAGACGCCATCATTGCGGAACTGGGCGGAAATGTGGAAGCCGAACGCTACAAGGGTCTTGGGGAAATGGACCCCGAACAGCTTTGGGAGACCACAATGGATCCTTCGCGCCGCACCCTTTTGAAAGTCGAAATGAACGACGCCGTTCTTTGTGACCAGGTCTTCTCTCTCCTGATGGGAGACGAGGTCGAGCCGCGGCGGGAATTTATCAAACAAAACGCCAAATTTGTGGAGAATCTGGACATTTAAGATGATGAAAGATACAGCAGAAAACAGAAAGAAGGAGGAGAAGTAAATGGAACATCATGCAATGGGTGACGATATTTCTTTTCCGAATCAAAAAATAGAAAACCGATACATGGAAAAAGAGGTGCGCACGGCGTTTCTCGAATATTCCATGAGTGTAATCACCTCGCGCGCCCTGCCCGACGTGCGGGACGGCATGAAACCCGGCCAGCGCCGGATTCTGTATGCCATGTATGAAGACGGGCTGACCAACGACAAAGCCTTCCGGAAATCGGCGACAACGGTCGGTAACGTGCTTGGCCGGTATCATCCGCACGGAGACGCGGCTGTTTACGACACCATGGTGCGCCTGGCGCAGAGCTTTTCTCTCCGGTATCCGCTGGTGGAAGGACACGGAAACTTCGGTAACGTGGACGGAGACCCGGCCGCCGCATACCGGTATACCGAAGCCCGTATGGAGAAAATATCCAACTACATGATGAGCGACATTGAAAAGAATGTCGTTGATTTTGTACCGAACTTTGACAACAGCCGGAAGGAGCCGACGGTCCTGCCCTCGCGGTTTCCGAACGTGCTGGTCAACGGTTCTGTCGGGATTGCGGTCGGTATGGCTACCAATATCCCGCCCCATAACCTCAATGAGGTGATAGACGGCACAATCTTCCGGATGGAAAATCCCGATTGCTCGGTCGCCGATCTGATGGAATATATCAAAGGACCGGACTTCCCGACCCGGGGGATCATCTATGGTTCCCGCGGGATGTATGACGCGTATACGACCGGCCGCGGCCGGGTGATTGTCCGTGCGCGCGCGCGGGTCGAGGAAAACGAACATCGCATCATCTTCACGGAAATCCCGTATATGGTAAACAAAAGTTTACTTGTTGCGGCGATGGCCGACCTGGTGAAGGACAAAAAAATCGAGGGGATCACCGATATACGGGATGAATCCGGCCGCGCCGGCATGCGTATCGTGGTCGAATATCGCCGTGACGCGAACGGAGAAGTCATCCTTAACCAACTCTATAAGTATTCTCAGTTGCAAAGCACTTGCGCCGTCAATATGCTGGCGTTGGTCGGCGGAGAGCCGAAGATTCTTTCTCTGCCGGAAATTCTGGACAACTATATTGCCTTCCAGGAAGAGGTCATTACCCGCCGGACGCAATTTGAACTTGAAAAATCCCTGAACGAAATGCATATTTTTGAGGGATACAAGATTGCCATCGACCATATCGACGAGGTCATTGAAATGATCCGCGCCAGCGAATCCATTCCGGTCGCAAAGCAGAACCTGTGCGAAGGGTTTGGTCTTTCGGACGCACAGGCGCAGGCCATTGTGGATATGACGCTCGGCAAACTTTCGGGGCTGGAACGAAAAAAGGTGGAAGAGCGCCTGCTGAAATTGACGGAACGCGTGGCAGAACTGCGCGGAATCCTGGCCGACGAAGGAAAAATCCGCGAGATTATCCGGCAGGAGTTGACGCAGATCAAGGAAAAATTCGGCGATCCGCGCCGGACCGAACTGATAGAAGCGACAGACGATATCGACATCGAAGACCTGATTGAACGCCATACCTGCGTCATTACCCTGACGCATGACGGCTATATCAAGCGTCAGCGCGCGTCGGTTTATACCGCCCAGCATCGCGGCGGCCGCGGCATTGCCGGGATGAGCACGAAAGAAGAAGACTATGTGGAGAATGTGCTGGTGTCCAACAGCCATGAGCAACTGCTCTTCTTTACCAATCTCGGCAAAGTCTATATGCGGAAGGCATACAGGATCCCCGAAGCGTCGCGCACGGCCAAGGGAACGAATATTGTGAACCTGCTGGAAATAGAGGACGGAGAAAAGATTACGGCAATTATCCCGATTCATGCATTTTCCGACAGCGAATATCTGACGATGGTCACCAGGCGCGGCGTAATCAAGCGTACCCTGCTTTCCGAATACGAATATCAGCGCAAGGGAGGCAAACGCGCCCTGACGCTGGACGAGGGAGACGAACTTCTCTTTGTCCGCCATACGCTCGGCAATGAAAACATTCTGATTGCGACCCGTGCCGGTCTTGCCGTCCGGTTTGCGGAGGAAGAAGCCCGCCCGATGGGACGGACGGCGCGCGGTGTGCGCGGGATCTCCCTGCGCGGAGACAATGAAGTTGTCGGCGTTGCGGTGGTGGACGAAAGCAAACAATTGTTGACAATTACCGAAAAAGGGTACGGAAAACGCTGTGATTTCTCCGAATTCCGCGAAATGAAAAACCGCGGCGGATACGGAGTCACCTGCCATAAAATTACGGAAAAGACAGGGCCGCTTGCCGGTGTTGCCACGGTGGCGGAGGATGATGATATCATGATTATCACCAATGAAGGAACAATCATCCGCACACCGGTTTCGGGCATTTCCTCTTATTCCCGCACGGCCGGCGGCGTTATCGTCATGCGTCTTGCAGAAGGGGTGACGGTTGCAAACTTTACAAGGCTGGAAAAAGAAGAAGAGATCGAGAGCCGGGCCGAACGGAGCGAAGCCGAAAACCCCGCCCCGAAGGAAGAATTCCCTGCCGATCCTTTCGACACGGAGAGAAGAGAAGAATGAAAAACACTCTGCGCCGGACGCTCTCTTTTCTGCTGATTTTTCTCCTCGGGGTCTTTCTCGGGTCCGGCCTTACGGGCTGTGGCGAAAAAGACGAGAGAGAGATTCTTTCGGCGGCGCGCGGGCTGGTGACGGCGGCCGAACCGTTGAACGAAATCTTCTGGGGAGCCGGAATGCCGCTCGGAGAGAAAGCCGGGTACGGCGGGGATACGCCCTATTATCATGTGGACGGCGCGTATCTTTCGTCAATCGGGATTTTTACGGTGGAGCAATTGAAAGAAAAGACCCGCGCCGTCTATACGGACGCTGTCTGCGATGTTCTTTTCGCCCGGATTTTTGACAGCGCCGCAACGCAGGAAAACGTTCCCTATCATACCCCATACGGGCAAAAGGGCATTGATTTTTGCCCGGGCGCGTGGGAAAAGGCAGGGAATGATCTGCTTGCCGGAGCCAAGGATGAATACCTGCTTGACACCCTGACGGTTTCCGAACGCGGAAAAAAAACAGCCGTCGTCACGCTGTCGGTCCGGGTCACCTCCCGCACGGGAAGGAGCGAAGAGCAGGAACTTCGCCTGCCGATGGTATTGACCGGGAAAGGGTGGCGGCTCGACAAACAGATTGCCGTCAGTTTCTCGGCGGAAGAGTAACCCCTCCCCTGTTGGGGATAATATAGAAAGAATCCTTTACAGCCCATCATATTTCACAACACAAGAAAGGTTCATCAAGATGAAGTACAATGAAAAAATCGTTGCCCTGCGCAAGGCGAACGGCTTCACCCAGGAAGGATTTGCAAAGGCAGTCGGTGTGACCCGCCAGGCAGTCTATAAGTGGGAGGTCGGCGATTCGTACCCCGAGGCTGAAAAACTGATTGCCATCAAGGCTCTTTTCGGCATCAGCATTGACGATCTTCTGGACGATACGTTTGATGTTATCATCGAAAAGCCGAAGCGTGAGCCGCGCCGGAAGACCTCGCCGATCATTCCCGCCCAGGTGAAGAAAGAAGAGGCCCCGGTTGCCGAAGTTGCTCCGGTTGCCGAAGTTGCTCCGGTTGCCGAAGTTGCTCCGGTTGCCGAAGTTGCTCCGGTTGCCGAAGTTGCTCCGGT
>CAKSAC010000007.1 GCA_934434925.1 uncultured Eubacteriales bacterium
AAATTCATATTCGCTGGACTTCCACACTCATCTGTGATATATTGTGTGTTACCAAAAAACAAGGAGGTAACATACATAGCAAAGATTACGATTGAAGAATTGTACCGCAGAGAGAAATATGATATTATGGGCGCGGTTACGGCAAAGGCGCTGGCGCTCGGCATTATGATGACGCAAGAGGGTGAAATATCCTTGGAACAGCTCTACAAGATGCTCCATATCAGCAAACGAAAAGCGGCGTGGATGCTGAACAATGGTGTCATCCCGTGTCGCATTCGTCCGACCGCAACCCACCGATATATCATCCGCTTGGAGGACGTAGAAATTTACCTGCAGAAGCAAAGAAAGGCAAGGCGAGAGGAGATCCCCGTGGGAATCTTCAACGCCAAGCCCCGGAAGCGGGAGGTGTTGCTGAACCGTCAGCCCGTGGACACCGTCACCATCGCTGAGTGCTATATCACCCTTGCGGATGAATGCCAGGAGGCGTTCCGAGCGCATGTGGAGAAGCGACTCCGGTATACAACCGACGCCCATGACATCGATACCGCGGCGGAGATCATCGGTTACAGCAGAGGTATGGTGCTGTCCCACATTCAACAAAAGCACATCGACGCCGTCCGCATCAGCGGCAAGTATATCATATCCAAAGCCGCCATCGTCGACTTTCTCGTCAGCGAAATCGCCTTCGGAATCGTCAACAAATCCGCGTGGCATATGAATACGATCCTGATGTTCTCAAATAAGGGATAAGACCATGCACAGCCCTGCCATAAGGTGGGGCTGTGATTTTTCGGCGGTTAATGAGAGTAAAAATGCAAAAACACTAAATTTACCTCCATTAACTCGACATTAACACGATTTTTGAAAAAGTTATTTCAATTTTAGCCCCGAAATTGAAATAAGGCATTGAAAAATCAGGCTGTTATTTCAATTTAACCTTCGAAATTGAAATGAACTGCACAAACGAGGAAGATTTCTAAAAACATGTCTAAAATCAAAACCCCGAAAATCCATATGTAGCAAGGGTTTTCGGAACTTTTTGTGAGCGGAAAATTTACGTGAAAAACGATAAAAATCGGGCAAAAACGAGTGAAAAAGCCATAACGCAAAAAAGAGAAAAGCCTCGAAAACGTAGTGTTTTCAAGGCTTTTGGTGGCGGAGGGAAAGGGATTCGAACCCTTGTGGGCGGGTGCCCAAACGGTTTTCAAGACCGCCTCGTTATGACCACTTCGATATCCCTCCGTATATGAACTGCCGTCAGGCAGATATCATCGGATATTCAATTTTTTTAGAAATATTTTTAGAAATGCTGTTTTGGGTTGCTTTCGGAGTGCCCGAAAAGTCAGTGCTTGCAAGGCTTTTCAAGGTTTTTGCGACCGATATGCTCGCAAATTTTCAAGACACCCTCGTTATGACCGCTTCGATATGCCTCCGTGTATAAAATTATATCAAAAACTTATGTAAATGGCAAGTGAAATTGCGAGAAAACTGCGAGATGCTCATCTCGCACCGTGCATCAAAAGATGCGAAAACTCCAGTAAAATCAAGGGTTTTAGCGAGGGCTAAAGGAAGAAAACAATTAGTTTTCAAGACTGATCTCTTCGGCCACTTGAGTACACCTCCGTAAAAAACGGAACTATGCAATTGTGCAGAACCCGGCTTTCAAAGCCGCGCGGGAAAAAGAGAACCGCGCCGCTCACAGAACCCGAAAACATCATAGCACACAACGCGCCGGAAGTCAATCGATTTCCGAAAAAAGTGAACCGGGAATAGCGAAAACCCGGGAAACGACAAAACAAAAACCCGTCGAGCCTCGCCCCGACCGCAACTTCGCCGGCGGCACGAAAAAAGACGGCACACACGCTCAGGCGAAGCGGCAGAACCCGAGCCGATACCCCTGCCCGCTCCGGTGGCGCGGCCGAACACGAGGGGGAAGCCATCTCTTTCAATGCATAACACAAAACAGAGGCAGGATGTACAAAGTGCCTCTGTTTTATCTTGAACAAAAAACATCTGAAAGGAAAGCCGTCAAGGGTTCGTTCGCGGCACGAGAAGAGATTCCGGCAAACTGCCGGCACCGTGTAGGCGGACTTTTTCCACCGGGCGACACGGGGTTTCTTTATTATATGACGCGGGAGAAAACACGGTGCGAAAACCTTTTCCTTCCGCAAAATAGCTGAGAAAAATCAGTTTCCTTTTGCAAAACGCTGTACGGCGGCAGCGAGGACTTCCGCAGTTCCCTCGATGCCGAGCACACCGGTGTCGATCGCCATATGGTAATTATCGTATTTTCCCCAGCGACCGCCCGTGTAGAAATTATAATAGGAAGCGCGGCGCTTATCGGTTTTATTGATGAGATCCAGCGCGCCCCCTTCTGAAAGTTCGGGGTGTCTTTCCATGACTCTGGCACGGCGGGCAGGAAGTGCCGCATAAAGAAACACGCTGAACCGATTGGGATTTTCGCGCAGGACATGGTCTGCCGAACGGCCGACAATGATGCAACTGCCCTTACCGGCTACTTCCCGGATATAATCGGATTGCAGAATGAAAAGTTTATCGTTGATCGGCAACGTGACTCCCGCCGCATGGCTGGCGGAAAAGATGTTGGAGCCCATAGCCAGTGTATACAGCAGACTGTTGGCGGCTTTTTCATCCACGCGGGCCGCAACTTCGGGGTGCAGGTTTCCGGCTTCGGCGGCCGCTGTGATCAGTTCGCGGTCATACAGCGGAATGCCGAGAAGTTCAGAAAGACGATTGCCGATTTCCCGGCCACCGCTTCCGTACTGGCGGGCAATTGTGATAACAGGTGTACGTTCCATAAAATTCCTCCCCACCGGACAGCGCGCCCAAACAGGTCAGCCCCTCCGGCTTTTCAAGTTTTCAGAGGCGGACGCCTCCGGTATATGTTGCTCTCGGTTCGGAGAGCGTTTTGATTTTATCGGTCTTATACCCTTGCAAGCAAGATTTTTCGTTTACATTATTACATTACAACGGCTTACAAAAATGAATTTTTGTATTGCATTCGCAACAGGTTCTTTGCGAAACGCAAAGAACAGCCGTTCGTTGAAATATGGCGGGAAAAAGTCCTTGCAAGCAAACTTTTTCTCTTATATTATAACACAAAAGTTGGAAAATGTAAAGCATTTTTTGTCGATTTTGCCTCGCGCCTTCCGGGTTATTGCTTTTTTGCGGGGAATATGCTACAATAAAACCGCCGGACAGGCCGCCAGAATCTCCCTGTTTTTTTCCTTGCCGTCCGGCCTGAAAATTATCCGAAAGGAGCCGCCGATGATTGCCGTTTCCCCTTCTCTGATCCCCGCAATCGATGAATACGCCGCAACCGGCCTCGGAATCCCGACTCTGACGCTCATGCATCGCGCCGGGGCATTTATTGCGAAGAATATCCGAACCCGTCTGCCGGCAGGCTCCTCTGTTCTGATATACTGCGGGGGCGGGAACAACGGCGGAGACGGATATGCCGCCGCCGTCCGACTGTTACGGGACGGATATCGCGCCCGGGCGGTGGATCTGCTGTCCGCCGGACAACGTACCGAAGAAGGAAAAGCCTGCCTTGCGGCATATGTTTCTCTGGCCGGCCCGCCGCTCACCCCCGAAAAAGCCCACGCGTTTTCTGCGGACTGCCTGGTGGATGCGGTCTTCGGTACGGGCGGACATGAGCCGTTTCCGGCGGTTGTTTCGCAGATGGCGGATCGCTTCCGGAACCCTGCGGGAGCGTTGCGGGTGGCGGTCGATGTTCCGCTCGGCGCAAATGCGGAAAACGGGTGCCTTGCCGCGCTTTTTGCTCCGGCAGACCTGACCCTCTGCCTCACTTTTCCCAAATACGGTCTTTTCAGTTATCCCGCCCGTGGGATCTGCGGCGAAATCCTGACCGATTCGCTCGGGCTTGACCCGGAACCCCTGCGCCGCCACTTCGGGCTGACCGATACGCTGACCGACGCAAAAACGCTTATCCCACTCTTTCCGCCGCGCCGCGCCGACGCACATAAAGGCACCTACGGCCATCTTCTGCTCCTTTGCGGCTCCTGTGCTTACCGCGGTGCCGCTGTCATGTCGTCCTTAGCCGCTGTTTCGCTCCGGATGGGGGCGGGGCTTGTCACGCTGGCATCGGAAGAAGCGGTTCTTTCGGCCGTCCTGCCGCGCGTACCGGAAGTCATTTCTCAAAGCATCCCGCCGCTCTCTGCCCTACCCGAAGAAACCCTTCTCTCCCTGATTGATAAAAAGACCTGCATCCTGCTCGGCCCCGGTACCGAGGCCACCAGACTGCTGTTCGACAAAATCCGACTTTTGCTTTCTCTCCCCGGTGCGCCGCTTTTGTTGGACGCAGGCGCGCTCGGTTCCATGGCCCTTTGCCGGGACGAGGCAAAGACCTGTCTGCAAAACGCAAAACGTAAAGTTATCTTTACGCCTCACCCGGCGGAATTGGCCCGTATGCTTGGTATTTCCGTTCAGGAAGTTCAGGAAAACAGGCTGGAAACAGCCGTTTCCTTCGCCGCGCAGGTGCCGGGGGTGTTGATTCTGAAAGGAGCCGGAACCGTGATAGCGGAAGGTGAACGCTTCTCGATCAATACGTCCGGCGGCCCCGCTCTTTCCAAAGGCGGTTCCGGTGATATTCTGGCGGGAGCCGTTGCCGCGATGATCGCCTCCGGCCTTTCGCCTTACGATGCCGCCCGTGCGGCGGTTTATCTGCACGGAGCGGCCGGAGACAGTCTCAGCCGCATCTATTCCGACCGGGGCGTCCTGCCGACCGACCTGCCCGCAGAGATGGCACGCACGCTGGCGCGCCTCATCCGGAAAGGGGGAAATATATGACGGAAAGTCTTTGCCTTTTGGCCCCGCCGGATCGTTTTTCCCGATCGCTCTTCCTGATCCTTCGCCAAAGTCGGCATTTTTCCCGTGTTTTTTATGCGCGCGCGCAAGAAGATATCCCGCTTTGCGACGCGGTTTTTTTCGACATGGATGCCTTTCCCGCGGCCGGAAATTTCCCGCGCGGAGCGCGCCGGCTCGGTTACAGTCTCCGGGCGGGGAGCGACGTGGCTTTTCCCGTCCTTCCGCGCCCTTTCACCGATGATGAGCTGATGGATTTTCTGACCCGGAATTCCGTATTTTGCGCGCCTTCTTTCCCGAATTCCGAGGGCATTGTTTGGGTAGCCGGGGAAGCTGTGCGCCTGACCCCGACCGAAGCGACCCTGTATACGATTCTTTGGAACGCGGACGGCGCGCCTGTTCCTCGGGAAGAACTTGCCGCGCAGCTTTTCCCCCAAGCGCAAAAAGCGGCCGACAGCGTCAGCGTTTATATTCACTATTTACGCGAAAAACTGGAAAAGGGGAACTGCCGCGTCATTTTCTCGCATCGGGGCGGCGGATATTCCCTCCGGAGGACAAGCCTGTGATTACTTTGATTTACGGCGGCCCGGGGAGTGGGAAAACCACCCGGATGACCCAATCAATCGCGCAAGACATTGCCGATCATATTCCTTCTTTTTTACTGGTTCCGGAACAGAACACCGTATCGGTTGAAAAGCGCATGGCCGAAAAACTTCCGCCCGCCGCGCCGCTTACTTTTGAAGTGACAAACTTCACCCGTCTGGCCGACACGGTCTTTCGCCGTCTCGGCGGGATCGCGCGGCGCTATGCCGATGCCGGAACCGAATCGCTTCTGCTCTGGCAGGTCCTGCAACGCCTCTCTCCGATGCTCCATGACACACGCGCGATCGATGCGGGGCGGGTGCTTTCGCTTCTTTTGACATTACGCGAGATTCGTGCCGCCGCCATCACGCCCAAGACGCTGGAAGACACCGCGGAAAAACTTTCGGAGAATCCGCCCCTCTTTCGCAAACTTTCCGATCTTGCGTTGATTCTGACCGAATACCGCCGCATTACCCGGGAGAGCGGGAATGCCCTGCCGGAAGAAGAACTGCCGGAACTCTGCCGGTTGCTCCGCGAGAATACGCCGATTTCGGGGTATCATATCTACTGCGATGATTTTACCAGTTTCACCCCGGATCAGCTCTCGATCCTTGCCGAGCTCGCCAGGCATAACGATCTCTGTGTAGCCCTGGCTCTCCCGGAGGAAAAAATTCTGTCTTCCTCTCTCTGTTATGCAGAGCTGAGCGACACGGACCGTGCGTTGCGAAACCGTTTTTCCTCTTTGAATATCAAAACAAAAAAGATCCTATGCAGCGAAAATCGGCGCAGCGCCTCTCCGCTGGCTGCCGCCCTCGGCGAAAACCTTTTCACCCTCGGCACAACCCCTCTGCCCGAAACAATCGCCAAAGACGGATCCGTCCGTATCGCGGAATGCCGCACGCCCTTTGAAGAAGCCGACTTTGTAGCCGCCGATATCGCCCGCCGCGTAGCCGAAGACGGCGCCCGTTATCGCGATTTCATGATCGTTGCGGGAAATGCCGCCGATTACCGCGGAATCCTGGATGCCTCCCTGGCCGAACACGCCATCCCCGCCTTTTTCTCTCTCCCGGCCGATCTTTCTTCTTTTGAAGCCGTCAAACTCATTCGCACCGCTTATGCCGTATGGTGCGGCGGCTTTCGCAGGGAAGATTTCATCACCTATCTGAAATGCGGTTTTGCAGGAATCAGCCAGGAAGAAGCCGATCGCCTTGAACTCTACGCAGAACGCTGGAGCCTCTTCGGCACACGGCTCTCGGATGCCCCCTTTACCCTTTCGCCGGACGGCTACGGGTTGCCGCGCAATGAAGAAGAAAAGCAGAAGATTGCCGATGCGCTTTCTGTTTTGAACCGTGCGCGTGACACCGCCGTTGCGTCGCTTCGCACGTTGGAACCGGCATGTAAAGGAAAGTTTACAATCAAGCAGCATTGCGCCATGCTTTATCGCTTCTTTACGGCAATCGGGCTGGAAGAAGAGCTTTATCGGCGCGCCGCGCAGGGAATCGGGCGAACAAAAGACCCCGAAACGGCCGTACGCCTCTATCCCGCCATCGTGGACGCGATGGACCTGCTCTGCACCGCGATCCCGGATGTGGAACTCTACGCACGGGATTTTTCAGAACTTCTTTCCCTGCAGTTTTCTTCCCGGGGGCTTGGTTCAATTCCCCCGACGGCCGATGCCGTGCTGGTCGGCTCTGCCGATATGCTCCGCCCCGGGGAACCGAAATACGTCTATCTGATTGGCGTGAATGCCGACGTTTTCCCCGCTCTGCCTCATGGCAGTGCCGGCTTTTCCGCCGCAGAATGCCGCAAACTGGAAGAAGCCGGGCTGATTCTTTCCTCCGGAGAACTGATTTATGCCTCCCGGGCGCTCTTCTCGTTTCTGCGCGCCTTCTCCGCCGCAAAAGAGTCGGTCACGCTCTCTTATGTTCTCTCGGACGCCGCTTTTTCGCCGGTTTTTCGCGCCAATGTCATCGACCGCATACTGACGCTGGGGAAAGAAAAAGTTGATTTCTTCCGCGTCGCCGACCTTCCGCGGGAAGACCTGATTCGCTGTCCCGATAGCGGGTTGCGTGCGTTTTCCGCAGGACTTTCCCCCGTTGCCGAACGCGCCCTGCTCCGTGCCTTATCCGAGACCGATGCCGGCAATGAGGCCCGCGTCCGGGCGGCGGGCCGCCCGCTTGTAGAAGACCGGATTACCCTTTCCCCGTCCGTTGCGAAAACGCTTTTCCCCCGTGAAATGCCGATGACGCAAAGCCGACTGGAAAAATATATTTCCTGCCCGTTTTCCTATTACTGCCAATATGTTCTGAAACTGAAAAATGACGCGCCCGCCCAATTTTCGGAGATTCATATCGGGAACTTCATTCACGCGGTGCTGGAACGCTTTTTCCGTGACGGGATTCCGGAAAATCCGACCTATGATACGGTGCTTCCGCGCGTTGATGTCATCTGCCGGGATTACCTCGCCTCTCTCTTTCCGGAAAAGACCGACCCGCCGGCCCGTACGCTCCATCTGTTTGAGCGCCTGCGTTCTGCCGCCGCCCGGATGATCCTGGATATTTGCGAAGAGTTTTCCCACAGCCGTTTTTCTCCGCTCTTTTTTGAATACAACCTCAGCGAAAGCGACCAAAATCATGCCGCTCCCCTTCGCGTAGACCTGCCGGACGGCGGTGCCGCCCTCTTTTACGGCAGTGTGGACCGGGTGGACGTGTTCCGCGACGGCGAAAAGACCTACCTGCGCGTGATCGACTACAAAACCGGGTCTAAACGCTTCGACCTGCAAAAAATCGCCACCGGACGGAATCTGCAGATGCTGATCTACCTGTTTGCGCTGACAAAGACCGACCGACCGGAGTTTTTGCGCGCTGTCGGAGCCGATCCGGGCCGGCTTTTCCCCGCCGGGGTAGTCTATATGGAGACCATCCCGGACGAATCGAAGGTCGCCGCACATGGCGCGGATTCCGCTCCGACGCCATACAAGCGGGAGGGTCTCTTCCTCCACGACGATACCGTTCTCCTCGCCATGGACGACACGAAAGAGCATCGGTTTCTCCCCCTGCGGTTCAACAAGGACGGCCGCGTGAACGCCGCCGACAGCCGGCGCTTGCAAACGCTTTCCGAACTGGGAGAGCTTCTGCTCACCATGCAGGAAACCATCGGGCAGATCATGACCTCTTTACGCCGGGGAGTCGCCAATGCCTACGCCGACCGCACCGGCGGCTATTCCCCCTGTGCGCACTGTGACTGGAAGCCGCTTTGCCGGGCGGCGCAACGTTCCGCTTCCGAACGCTGAAAAACCGCTTTTTTCACCTTTTTCCTATTGATTTTCCGCAAAAGAACCTATATAATAAATCTGAATTCCGGCATATATCCATCCGGAACACGCCGTATCAGCGGCTTTCATCCAAGGAGGAAAGACATGAAAAAAATAATCGAAAAATGGTATCGCACGCTTCCTTTTCCGAAGGAATTTGACGGGATGTTTTCGGAGATTTTGGAACGCACTTCTCTGGAGGGCATTACCACCATCGAAGAATACCCGTCCGCCAACACCCCGTGGGACGATATCGGCAGGGCGGAACGCAATCTGATGGCTTATCTCTTTTTCTGTGAAGAGACCGAACGCCGCTACGCCGGGAAAGGTCTGCCGCACGATGTCTTTCTGGCCACGATGAACGATATCGTCCGTTGGTCTTCGCTTTTTTATCAGGCGACCGGAAAGCTCGGCCTCATCGAACTTTCATGGACCTCTCTGCACCATAAACTGCAGATTTTTGAACTCGGCCGCCTGCAATTCAATTTCTGCAAACTCGCCTCTTCCCCGATCTCCGAACTGAACGCCGGGGTCGGCACCCCCTGTATCGGCACGCATATTCCGGCCGCCGGCCCGCTGAAAACCGAGGACGCGCTGGCTTCCTTCCGTGCCGCCGATGCCTTTTTCCCGAAATATTTTCCCGAATATTCTTACGATTTCTATACCTGCCAGTCCTGGCTGCTGGACCCGGACCTTGCCGACATTATCGGGAAAGACAGCAACATCGTGCGCTTTGCGGGGCTTTTTTGCCCCTTCGGCTCCCAGCCATCCAATATCTGCCTGCGATATCTGTTCACGGCGGACACAGATGAGCATAACGTTGCCGCCCGCACCCCCGTTTCCCGGTTGGCCGCCGCGGCAAAGGAAAGAGTGCTTGCGGGCGGAACCTTCCATTCGGTTTCCGGTTACCGCATGAAGGGCGCGCAATAAAACCGTCTTCCGTCAAAATCACCAAAAGAAAACCCGGCGGCCGGGTTGTGATATGCACCCCAAAAGTTAGACGCTTTTGGGGTCACTTCACTGAACGGCTGTCGGGCTTTTTATATCTGCGTCCGGATCATTCAAACGTCCGGATTATTCAAGATTCAGATGTTTGAAAAGCAACGAGCGGCAAAGGAAATACGAGCACACAAGGATTGCGGCGTAAAGAAGGAGCAGGGCCAGAGAAACAAGCGAGACATAAAGCGGGGATTGTGTGCTCGCCATGCCTCCTCCCGCAATGCCGAGAAAGAGGAAGGACAAAAAATCGGAAAGCGTATTGACGACTGAAAAAACCAAAAACTCAAAAACAACCGCCCCGAGCAGACGATGCTTCCGGAAGACGACCGCCCCAAGACAAACGGCCGTGTATCCCAGCATGACATAGGCTGAAAATTGTAAAACAATCTTTACAATATTCAGAATGGACGGCAAGATGTAGGCGGCTTCGCCGTTCTGGCGGAAGAGCAGAAGGTCTTTCAGGAATTCCCTGAAGATTTCGGGTGCCGCGTTGGCCAAAAAGGGGATGTAGATGGCGACTGCAACCCCCATGAAAGAGAGGACCAGCGCAAGGAAAGTGAAAAGACAAGCGGGGATCGCTTTGCCGAACAGAAATTGATCGGGTGAAAGCGGGATCATGAGGGTCAGATACCCCTCATCCGAAAAACAGGAGCGGAAAAAGCGGAACTGCGGAAGCAGAACGAGAACAGCGCCGCAGAGAAAAACCGCCGCCAAAGACAGCCCGTATGTTCCCATCATCGTGATGGAGCTGAAAAACTGCATAGGTTGTTCGTTTCCCGCCCATGAATTCAGCAAAAACCCTGCTCCGCAAGCAAACGCCATGGCCCCTATCATAACGATCAGCCAGGGGAAAGAAAGCCGCCAGAGCGAACGGCACTCATATTTCATAGCCGTCTTCAGCATCGGAACACCTCCCGGAAGATTTCGTCGAGCGATTTTCCCGCTTCTATGCGGGCGCGTTCCGCGCTGTCATATCGCACAACGCGGCCGTTATACAGAAAAACAAATTCATCCAGTACCGTCTCCACATCGGCTATCAGATGGGTGGAGATCAGGACGGTGGCCCCCTCCGGCAAATGATCTTTGATCATGTGCAGCACATAGTCGCGCGTCGCGGGATCGACCCCGCCGATCGGTTCATCGAACAGATAGAGCGACGTGCGGCGGCAGATGGCCAGGATCAGCTGGACCTTTTCTTTCGTTCCCTTGGAAAGCGCGCGGATTCGCCGATCCGGCGGTATGGAAAGTTGCCGGATCATTTGATGCGCCAATACCGGATCAAAATCCGAAAAAAAGTCGGCAAAGTATGTAACGGCCTCTTCGACGCTCATCCCGGGGTCCAGCGCGTTTCTTTCCGGCAGGTAGGATATCTTTTTTTTCGCCTTCCAGCCGACCGGGCAACCGTCCACCGTAATCTCTCCCGCATCGACCGTCAACAGCCCGGCTACCAGCTTGATCAACGTTGTCTTGCCGCTGCCGTTTGCGCCGAGCAGGCCGATGATCTTCCCGCGCGGAAGCGAAAGGCTCACATCCTGCAAAGCGGGAACCGTACCGTAGTTTTTGCTGACGTTTCTGAGACTCAAAACACTCTCCATAGAACACCTCCTTATATTGCAAATATGACAAACCTATGATAACCGCCCGGGGTCCGCCCCGGGAAATTCCTGTGAAAGCGTATGATAACCGCCCGGGGTCCGCCCCGGGAAATTCCTGTGAAAACGTATTATAACCGCCCGGGGTCCGCCCCGGGAAATTCTTTCAGGAACCACACTTCCTCCGGCGGGAGTGAAAAACTCCGGCCGTTCAGATAATCCAGCGCCGTCGGCTCCCCCGTGAAAGAGAACCGAAGACGGAATGCACACAGTGCCTGATGTGCATATCCGCGGGCGCGATCCTCCCGGTTATGGCCGTATTTCCCTTCTCCGAGCAACGGATGCCCGATATGCTCCATGTGCGCGCGGATCTGATGCGTCCGCCCGGTAAGCAATTCAATCTTTTGCAAAGAAAGTCCGCCGGATACCGCCACCGTGCAATAACGGGTCCTGATGGGTTTTGCGTCCGGCGGCGGGTTCCGGTCATACACTTGCACGGTTTTGGTTTTTTCATCCCGCCGCAAATATCCGAAAAGCGTGGCTTCGCGGGGATCCGGGGTCCCGTGTACTGCGGCCAGATAAATCTTGTCGATCTGCCGTTCCCTGATTTTTTGGTTCATCACGCGCAACGCTTCCGCGTTCTTGGCGGCAATCACAATCCCTGCCGTATTCCGGTCGATGCGGTTGCAAAGCGCCGGGGCAAAAGACTGCTCCGCCCCGGGGTCGTATTCGCCCTGCTGATACAGGTACGCCTGCAGGTGGGTCAACAGATTGGCCGTGCGGTTGCTTTCGTCTTCATGAACAGGCACACCGGCCGGCTTATTCAGCAACAGGATGTTTTCGTCCTCATACAGAACGTATAGGCGCGGCGAAATGCGCGCGAGTTCTTCCCCGGCTGCCCCCGCGTCTCCGCGCTCCACAAGTTCTTCCCGCAGAAAAAGCTGAAGGCAGTCCCCCGCCAAGAGGATCTGGAAGGGAGCTGCCCGCTTGCGATTGACCTTGATTTTTTTGGTGCGGATCGCTTTGTAGAGGAGCGATCGGGGAAGATCGGGCAACGCCTTGATGAGAAACTTGTCAAGCCGCTGGCCGCCGTCATTTTTCCCGATCACCAATTCGCGCATTTTATTTGGTACCGTACAGCCGGTCTCCCGCGTCTCCAAGCCCCGGAACGATATAGGCATGGTCGTTCAGGCAGTCATCAAGCGCCGCCGCATAGACCGCTACATCCGGATGGTCGGCCGTCAGTTTGGCAACGCCTTCCGGCGCGGCCACCAGGCACATCAGCTTGACATGGGTGCAACCTTTATCTTTCAGCATCCGGATCGCGTCGGAAGCACTGCCGCCGGTAGCCAGCATCGGATCGACCACGATCACAAGGCGGTGGGAAATATCGGGCGGGAGTTTGCAATAATACTCATGCGGCTGATGCGTCTCCGGGTCGCGGTAAAGCCCGATATGTCCGACGCGCGCCACCGGAACCAGCGAGAGAAGGCCGTCCACCATTCCAAGCCCTGCACGCAGAATCGGAACAATGGCGAGTTTCTTCCCGGAAATACGTTTCATCGTTGCGCGGGCGATCGGGGTCTCGATCTCCACGTCTTCAAGCGGAAGTTCTCTTGTGATTTCGTAACCCATCAGCATGGATATCTCGTTCAGCAGTTCACGGAAATCCTTGGAACTTGTGTTGGCCCTGCGCATGATGGTCAGCTTATGCTGGATCAGAGGATGGTCGATCAGATGAAAATTCTTCATTTCTTTCCTTTTCCGGCGGTTTGAATTCAGTCGGCTCTCCGGCTCGTTTTCCGCCTGTCCGCAAAGAGACGGAGCGGCAGACCGCGTCTTTCCCTTTGGCCACGTTCATTATAGCACATTCTTTTCCCCCGCGCAACCCCTCACCCGCTTTTTTTGAAAAACCCGCCCGCCGGCACATTCCCTCTCGGCTCGTTTTCAAATCCCGTCCGGACGGCCGCGCATAAAACGCCCGCCGGCGCATATACTGTTTCCGAAGGGAAAGAATGGTGCTTTTCGCTTTTATCCGCCGGATTTTCAGCATTTTTCCGAAAAGTACTTGACAAACATCTTCCCGGATGCTATAATGGGTGAGCAATGAAAGCCGGAGCATTTCCATGCCGGAATGGCGGAATTGGCAGACGCCCGGGACTTAAAATCCCGTGAGAGCAATCTCGTACCGGTTCGATCCCGGCTTCCGGCACCATCATATCGCGGGGTGGAGCAGCTTGGTAGCTCGTCGGGCTCATAACCCGGAGGTCGTGAGGTTCAAATCCCACCCCCGCAACCAAAAAGAAAAAGCACCCGGAAAGGTGCTTTTCTTTTTGAATACGATGTGGCTTGACCATATACCAACGGGTTATGAGCCCGAAGGGCGAATGACCCGGAGGGTGAGGCGGTAGTGAATGACAGTCCGGGGGACTGTCAGAGCCGCCGAACCGACCGCAGCATTTTCTCCGCAGAGAAAATGCAAGACCGTGAGGTTCAAATCCCACCCCCGCAACCAAAAAACCTTCCCGAACCTCGTCCGGGAAGGTTTTACTTTTTCACTTTTCACTCTTCACTTTTTTCTCTTCTCTTTTTGCCCTTTTCACTCTTCACTTTTCTCTTTTCACGTTTCACTCTTCGCTTTTCACGCTTCTCTTTCCATGAAGCCGGTCCGGGAAGTTTTTTGGAAGGAATAAGGAATAGTGAACAGTGAAGGAGGGATGTGGCTTTTTTCCTTCAGGCAAAAAGCCATTTTAAGTAAAAAAGAAGATTGCAACTGCCGCTATTCTGACATTGGCTATCCCCACAAAGCCGAATCATGTATTCCTCGGAAGGGCAACCGACAGCGCATAGAAGTCTGTCGCCTGCACTCCCGGTTCAACCTGCACCGCCGAGGAAGATGTGACACTTTACGCAGTCTGGCAGGAACGCAACTACGATTTCTCGGCATCCGGTCTGGCGGTTACGCCAAGCGAGATCGAACAGTACGGCAAAGTGACCGTCAAGTTCCGGCTGGATAGTTTGGACAGAACCCTGCCAGATGAGGATAACATTAACGGACGGCAGCACATACAAAGCGGGAAGTATTTCCGTTACCAAAAAGACGTGCAGGCACTGAAAACCACGGCGGGAGCTGCGGCAGGGGTTGCAGAGGTTGCGAGGGTTGCAGGGGTATCGCTGGTCGGTGTGCTTTCCGGTTTGGGATACACTTTATTGAAACGAAAAAAGCTGTTCTGGCGCAACTTGCGCAACCATATAATGAAAAGCGACAGCTTCTTTTGTGAGCTGTCGCTTTTGGATGAATTATGCTGAAAAAATCTTTAATACGATGCCTTCTGTATTCTCAGAGAGCCGCGGCCCGGGATTTTTGCAGCCATTTTACTGTGTCAATGAGCGTTTCCTTTAATGAGCGCGGAGCATAGCCGAGATCCTTTGCTGCCGCTTTGCCGGAAAAAAGTGCATTGCTTTGGAGCACATGGACGGCATAAGGCGTGAAAAACAGTTTTTTCTTTCGTCTGATGCTGTCAAGCTCATAGAACGGTGCGATGATTTTCGCCAGCGTGACAGGAAGGTACGACACGGCTTTATTTATACCCGTACTGCGCCCGACGGTCTCGAGAATGTCACGGATCGTGGCATAGTGACCGGAGAGAATATAACACTTTCCGCGCACACCCTTTTCCGCGCAGGAGACAATTCCTGCCGCAACGTCTCGCACATCCACAAAGTCATAGCCACCCCTGACAGCAATCGGCAGCTTCCCAGCAAGGAAGGACCGGAGCAACTCCGTAATACTTCCTCCCGCCGTATCGCCCGGCCCGATTATGCCGGAGGGAAGCACAACGCTTGCATCAAGAGACGTCTTTGCCGCATCAAGAACTGCGTGTGTCGCTATAGCTTTGCTTTTGGCGTAATCGCCGACGAGCCTGTTCGGATCAAACGCATCGGTTTCAGCGTCAATTTCGACGCCTTTCGGTTTTTCCGCAAGTGCGTGCACCGAACTGACGTAAACCAGCTTCCCGACTCCGTGAGAAATGCAGGCGGCAATGATATTTTTCGTGCCGCCGACATTGACATTGTAAAGCTGCTCTCCTGAGCGGCTGGCGACTGAAACTATACCTGCGCAGTGTATCACGCAACTTTGTCCGTCCGCCCCCTCAAGAAACGAATCGAGTGACGATGGATCACAGACATTGCCAACGCGAATGTGTATACCGTCCGGCAGATCGGCGGTGAGCAGGTCATCTTTCATAACCAGAGCATAGATATCTGTGGCTTTTGTGAGAAGCAGCCCGGCGACCGCTCTGCCGAGAAAGCCTGTTGCTCCTGTAACAAAGTATTTTGTATACATTTTTTCAACCTCCTTTGTAAGATGAGTGTTGCATATCTTTCACATTTATAGTATAATAGGAATGCTTACAAATAACAACCGTCAGCTTTTGGGAAACCGAAAGATTTCCGACATGATGGCAGGCGGTGTTGTTTATCTTTGTAAATCTTTTGTGAAGGGAACTTTTCGTATGAAAAAGACTGATGCACGCGTGCGCTACACGCAGAAGGTGCTGAAGGACAGCTTTTTGAAGTTACTTGAAAAGAAGCCGATCAACAAAATCACTGTCAAAGAGGTCTGCGAGCTTGCAGAACTGAACCGCGCGACATTCTACGCACATTATACGGATTGCTTTGATCTGCTTGAGAGCATAGAAAACGAAATGCTTGGGGGCTTTGAGGAATCGCTGAAATATATCCGGTCGCTTGATGTTACATCGCTGATGAACGCCATCTATGAGATGATAGAGCGCAACGACAATGCCTGTCGTGTACTGGTATTTCACGGAGGCGACCGTAAAATTCTCGGCAAAATGATAGACATTGCGCGAGAAAAAAGCATTGATTATTGGCGCGGAGAGTTGAAGCGTGCCACCGAGGCAGAGCTGGATATGCTCTATGCCCATCTTTCAAACGGGTTGCTTCATGTTGTGGCGGACGGCTACGGCAAATACAGCCGCGAGGAGCTGTCAGGATTCATCAATAAAATTGTCGTAAGTACCCTGCGGTTGTTTCGGTAAGTAAAAAAAGTGTGTTTTATGAAGGAGAGTAGTTTTTCGCCCTGCATCTAAATTGCTCAATTACGCCATATCGTGAAGCCAAAAAAGATATCATGGCTTCGACCCCCCGAACTCTCATGATTTCGGGGGTTTTTCTCGCGTTCCCTCGCTTTTTGGCAACCATGGGGTTTGCGGAGATAGAGCGCAGAAAAAAATATCATTTCAAAAAAACGACTTCGGATAGGATGAATCCTGCAGTACCCATTCTTAAGGGCAGAAAGTGTGCTGATTTTGCGCACCTTCGCCCTTTTTTCGTATTTTTATTTGTTAAATATTTGTGTCTGCCTGAAAGGAGGCTCGTCATCGGTTACATTTATGAAAAAGAAGATTGCGACTGCCGCTTCTGCCTGTATTGCCGGCGCGGGAAATGCGGTGCCGTCCGGTGCTGCTGGTCGGAAGAAAAGATTCGCACACGCTCCCCCGTCCTCCATGAAAACGATGAAGAAAAGCCTTGCGCATACTTTCCGGGGCAAAATCCTCGGGGATGACGCGAAAAAACTCCCGACCATTGACAAACGCCAACGCCGGGAGGTTGAAGAAAAGAGGAATGCGGAGATAACGATGCAGTAATATTCAGTTAATTGCACCTCATTGAGGATTGAGAGCTTGGCTATATTTTTCGTAAAGATGCTCTTTGCCCAATGCAATAAAACACCGGTTATACTTCTTCATATAAACAAACGCGCCTCCGAAATACGACTAACCTATAGTGCAACTATAGATTAGTCGAAACCGAGAGCTTTGTCAAGTCATTTTATGCATTTAACATCCGGAATATCGGCCGTAGGGGCTGTAAAAAAGTCCCTTCCCGTTTTAAGGGCAGAAAGTGCGGCCTTTCGCGCAGTGAAAACTTTACCGCACCTTCTGTCCTTTTGCCGTATTTTGCGGTTGGTTTTTTGTCTGTTCCCATCCGTCCGGCTCCATGCCTTTCGTGCTTTGTACGCTATTCACCGGGGGGGCGCCGGCATATTGCGGAAGGTTCTTGAAAAGTATCACCACTTGACCGAAACCTAACGGCCTGACCAGGTCTACAAGATCCCGATAAAAGGCAACGCAGAAAGCTGCCGTTATCGGCAAAAGCAGACCGGCTTTTGCTTAAAACCTTGATATTTTGCCGATAACGTGCTATACTGTTCTCGCTTGGCCCGCCGTTCAGCGGGTTTCTTCCTGATGGAAATTTTCTTTCCGATAGATTTCGCAAATAATCTTTTGGATCTTCAACGCCTCCTGCGCGCTGATTTTCGGTTCCCGGTCGTTTATGACCGCATCGTAAAAATCGGCAATTTCCCTGATATGCTGGAACCCCCAATAATCTTTGCCGTTTTCATATTCAATGCCGTCATTCGTCGTTTGAGCCGTGAGAACCTCCCCGTTATCGAGCGTTATCGTCGCTTCATCGTAATTCATGACGACTTTGCCTTTCTCGCAACAAAGTCTGATCTCGATCGGCTCGTCGCAACCGTAATTGTTCATCGCATAGAAGGCTAAAGTCGCGCCGTTGCGATACCGGATCAATCCTTCGCCCGTATCGTCCACTTCCATGATCCGGTGTCCCCGGTTGCATAAATGGGCCTGTACCGAAACCGGCTCATCGTCAATGAACCAGTTGGCAAGGTCAAGCGAATGGATGGCCTGGTCGATGATAACGCCCCCGCCTTCCTTATCCCACGTTCCCTTCCAGTCCGAAAGCGAATAGTAGCTGTCGGGTTTGCACCAGGTCAGAACCACTCTCGCGGAGAGAATCTTCCCCAGCTTCCCGCTCTCAAGAGTCTTTTTGACCAGCTGAGCGGAATCATTGAACCGACACTGGAAGATAATTCCGTATTTCAGTTTCTGCTTTTCGGCGAGGGCGATGTTGCAGAGTGCGTCCTCCAGCTTGATGGACATGGGCTTTTCGCACAGGACGTTGACCCCTTGTTCAAGCGCGTATTTCGATATGACGGGATGCAGATAATGCGGAACGCATATATGCACCACATCAATCAGGTCTTTTCGGATCAGCTCTCTGTAATCGTAATAAGCTTTCACCTGATACTTTTCCGCCTGCCGGTCCGCCCGATCCTTTTTGATATCGCAAACGCCCACCAGTTCCGCACACGGCAAATGACTCACGCTGGTCGCGTGCATGGTAAAAATATTGCCGCATCCCACTATCCCGACTCTGATCATGAAAACGCAATCTCCTTCAACAGAAATTCAAGCGATGCAGAGGCGGCTTGCAGGGTCGCTTTCTCTATCCTTTCACCGGCTTTGGCCCGATCGGTGAAATAAACAAGCTCGTTATAATATCCGCCCAGATCGGAAAGGTTTCCCTTCGTTTCGGTCGCGCCCGCAAGCTCTTTTTTCTCTATGACAATCGGCGTGATTTTTTCCCGGTCGTAAACCGCAAATCTCCCGCCCGCATTCTCGACCACCGCCTTTTCAAACACCACGCGGAAGGACGCGTCAAAGGCATACGTAGCAGGCAGATCCCAGGTGCCTTCCACGGTGATTACCTTATCGCCGTATCGGAACAGGGTGCTGATATAGGAATTCGGTTCGCCCGACGCATTGCGCACGGTATAGAACCGATCCGGGCATCCGAAAAGAGACAACACATAGTCAACATCGTGAATATGCAGATCCTGCGCCGCCCCGCCCGAAAGTTCGGGGTTCAACGCCCAGTCTTCCCATCCCCAGTCGGGTCTTGGGCTGAGCCTGCGGAAAAATGCGTTGACAACTTTCCCGTACCGGCCGTCTTCGACGATTTTTTGCAGCTCCATATATTCATCCCAGAATCTGATGACCTGCCCGATCTGAACATTACAATGCGTGCTTTCCGCCTTTTCGATCATCGCTTTTGCCTGCTCGTTGGTTAAGGCGACGGGTTTTTCCACGAAAAGATATTTCACTTTCTCCATCGCAAGCAACGCATATTCCGCATGCAGATAGGTCGGCAGACAGATATCGATTATATCGACATCCGCGTTTTCAATCAGTTCTTTTCCGTCCGCGTATATCTTTGCGCCGGAAGAACCGCACAGCTCTTCCGCCTTTTCCCGTCTCACATCCGCAAATGCGGTGATTTTCACGTCTTCTATATTCCGATAGCAGTTTGTGTGCATAGCACCCATAAAACCGCAGCCTATCAAACCGATTTTCAGCATCATTCTCTCCTTATCTTCCCAAAATGGCGTCCATTGCCCGGGAGGTGTTGTAAATAAGCGTTTCCGTATGATATTTATAAGCGGGGATCATCTCGGCGGAGACCCAGCCGTCATAGCCGATCTCCCGGAATGCGTTCATCACTTCCGGATAGTTCACATCGCCCGCCAGCAGATCGACAAAGCCGTGCAATCCGCCCGCTTGCCGCCTGTAATCCTTGAAATGAACCTTCCTGATCCTTTTTCCCAGAATTCGGACCCAATCTTCCGGATAGCCGCAATATACCGTATTGCCGACATCCAGATAACTTCCGACATACTCGCTGCCGATTTTATCGATAAAATCCTTCATCTCCATGGGAGAAAGCAAAAATTTGTTCCATACGTTTTCAAGACCGATCTGTATCTGCAGCTCTTCCGCCACGCACTTCAGCTCGTTCAAAGATTCCAGGCTTCTGTCGTAAGCGGTCTGATAATCGACTTTTTTATCAGGGTCGATAAAATCCGCATTGACCACCCCCGGCACGACCAGCACCGTATCCGCTCCGAGAAGTTTCGCTGTCTCCATTTGCCTGACGATATTGTTTTTTGCTTTCTGCCTGTTTGCTTTGTCGTCGTCGTTCAACCAATAATCCCAGCACAAACCGCAGGTCAGGCTGTATAAACTCAGCCCGAATTCCCCGGCCATATTCTTCACGGCAAGCACTTCGCTGTCTTTGGAAGTCAGCGCCAGTTCCCCGCTTGCATTGACGGCCAGTTCAACGCCTTCAAAGCCCGCGTCCGCCGCCAAAGCGAACGTGTCCTTCAAGCTCATGGGAGGAAAAGACCAACTGTTGATCCCTTTTTTCATCGCGTTTTCTCCTTTTTGCTTTTTTTCCATGTTAAAATAAAATCCGGGCAAATACAATATATTTTTTTCCGCAAAAAGTGTGTTTCCTTCCACTATACATTTTTCACAAGGAATATATTATGAAAAATTTTTACATCAAAACCAAATTCGCCAATACGATAAACATCTCCAAAATCATCACCGTCCATTATTATGAATTTGATAATAGCTTTGTCTATCCGGGGGAAAGCCATGACTTTTGGGAAATGGTCTATGTTGACAAGGGGCAGGTTCTGGTCACATCGGATACCGATCGCATCGTTTTGGGGCAGGAAGAGATCATCTTTCACAAACCCAACGAATTCCACGCGATACAGTCCTATCACAGTTCGCCCGATTGCTTTGTCCTGTCTTTTGAATGCAATTCCGCTCAAATGAAAAATTTTGAGAAATACCATACCAAACTGAACAAAAAACTGAAATCGATTATCGCTTCGATCATCGAGGAATCCGACAATACCTATGTCATTCCGAAAAATGACGTACATCTGAAACGACTGAAACTGCGAAACGATCTGGAAGTCGGCGGAGAACAACTGATCAAAATCTATCTGGAACAACTGTTCATCCTGATGTTGCGTGACATTTTCAAGACCGAAACCAAGGTCTTCCCCTCCAAGGAAATTCTGGAAAACCATATCGTTTCCCTGATCAAAAAGTTCGTATCGGATCATATCGGTTCCAGGATTACCCTGGCGGACATTTGCCGCGAATTGCGTTACGGAAAGAGCTATTTAACCAAAATCTTTCATTTTTATACGGGGCATTCGATCATCGATTACGCAAACGGCGAGAAAATCCGATACGCCAAGCAACTGATCCGGGACGGAACCTTGAATATGACGGAGATTTCCAACGCGCTTTCCTTTGATAATCCGCAATATTTCTCGGTTGTATTCAAAAAATACACCTCCCTCACCCCGACCGAATTCCGTCGGAGCCTTTCCCTGTAAACCAAGGCTCCGCGCTCGATCTCTGCCGGGAATGCCGGTTTGCCCCGGCCCGAAAGACCGTCTTTGCCGCCTTCTCCCCTTTCGCCGCCTTCTTCCCTTTTGCCCGCCTTCTCCCCTTTTGCCCGCCTTCTCCCCTTTTGCCCGCCTTCTCCCCGTTTTTCTCCATTTTCCCCTTTCCCTTGAAAACAAAAACAAAAAACTGCCGCAAACACGTATTCGGGCGTTTGCGGCAGTCGTTTTACAGAAGCGTACCTGCCTGTTTTTCTTTCGCACGCCGGCGGGAAACACCCGGGGCGGCTCTTTGGCGGTTTTTCAGCGGTTCACCACATTCAGGGCCGCTTCCCCGCGCAAATAGCGGCACACCTCGGCGATGACTTCCTCTTTCAGGAGCGCCTTGCTTTCCGCGGTATCCCACGCAATGTGGGGGGTCATCACGATGTTATCCAGTTTCAGAAAGCGGTTGTCGGGGTCGGTCGGGTAGTTTTCATACACATCGATCCCCGCGGCGCGGATCTTCCGCTCGGCAAGCGCGCGGTACAACGCGTCTTCATCGACCAGCGCGCCGCGCGCGGTATTGACCAGCACCGCGCTCTTTTTCATTTTCCCGAAGGCCTCTTCCCCGAGCATATGATACGTGCTTTCGTTGAGAAGCGAATTGATACAGATGAAATCGGAGGTTTCAAGGAGCGCGTCGAGGTCGAGTTTGCGCGTCCTTTCCCGGTGCATGCATTCTTCGCTGATATAAGGGTCGCATGCCGCCGTCTCCATGCCGAACCCGCGCCCGAAGGCGGCCACGCGGCGCGCAATACGCCCGAACCCGATCATGCCGAGCGTTTTCCCGCAAAGCGAATACGAGGGGTACGAAGCCCCCGCACCGAATTTCCCGGCGCGGATTGCGGCGTCATACTGCGGGATCTTGCGGTTGGCCGCCATCAGCAGAGAAAAGGTATGCTCCGAAACCGCCGTAGCCCCATAGGAAGGGGCGTTACAGACATCAATCCCCAGACGGCGCGCCGCCGCGAGATCGACCGTGTCATATCCCATCCCATAGCGCACCAGCAGGCGCAATTTCGGCAACCGCTCCAAGATGCCCGCGTCAAATCGCGCACTGGTGAAAAGGATTACTTCGGCCTCCTGCGCCGCCGTTATCAATTCTTCGTCCGTGCGGGCATTCACGGCGGAAAACTCTCCGCCGAGTGCGGAAAAAGCCCGATATTCTTCGGTTGCTCTCCGTGCTTCTTCGTTGGGAAGCGACAGATTCACGTGCAGAATTTTTTTCATTTTGCCGTCCTCAGATCTTTGATTTCATCCATGGCGGCCATCACGCCGCGGCGCAAAAGCATCGTGTCGGTTTCACACCAGACGATATTCATGCCCGCCTCGATCCATTTCCGCATCTGCGGAACCAGGAGAAACATCCCGACGGCTTTTTTCTTTGCTTTGCAGATGGCAATCACCTCTTTGATCTCTTCCTGAACCTTTTGCGATTCCGCGGCCAGCAGACCCTCTCCGCTCATGATACCGAGATCGGAAGGCCCGATGATGACCCCGGCCACCTCGTCGCCGTATTTTTCAAGCAGGGTGGGAAGATTGCGGATGCCGCAAGGCGATTCGGTCTGCAAAAAGAGCAGGCGGTTATTGTTGAAGTCATCGCAGTTTTCCCCCGGGCGGAGAAGCCCCATGCCGCCGGCTCCTTTACGGCCGCGCGGATAAAACCGCATGGATTCAATGGCCAGTTTGACCTGTTCCTCGGTTTCGGTACGGGGGATCAGAATCCCGTCCGCCCCCATATCCAGGCATTTGGAAATGCAGTGATATTCGCAATCCTGCACGCGCATGATGCTCGGCAATCCGCAGGCGCGGCACTGTTGCAACATATCCAGTGCCAGTTCCGGCATAAAACTGCCGTGCTCCCCGTCAAAGAGCATGAAATCCACCCCGGCAGAGCAGAAAATGCGGGGCAGATACGGGTTGTTTACATCGCTGAAAGTCGAGCCGAAAACCACTTCTCCGCTTTCCAGTTTGGCTTTCAAAACATCGAGCTTGGACATGATTTTTCCTCCTGATATTCATCCGCCGGATTCCTTCCGGCAAAAGTTTGTTCGTATCCCCGGATGGCCGCCTCCATATGCTCGGCAATCGCTTTTTCGGCTTTTTCCGGGTCTTCGGATTCTATCGCGCGCAGGATGAAGAGATGGGATTCGTCATTCCAAACGCGGACGGGATGCCCCGCCTGCACCATACAGAGTTTCACCTCTGCGGAAATCGATTGGTAAAGCCGTATTAACCTTGAGCTTCCGGACGCCGCCACAAGCGCTTCGTGAAAGGCAAGGTCGGCATCGATATACCGGGGCCAGTCATCCATCGGGCGTTCGGCAACCACCGCTTCCGCCAGCCGGAACAGTTCCGGCGGCAACACGCCCGCCCGGGTTATATCGCGCGCCGCTTCGATTTCCAGCAATCCCCGGAGCCTGAATATTTCGCGTACATCGGGGAGCGTAATCTTTTTCACCGATACGCCCCGGTTCGGTACTTTGCAGAGAATGCCTGTGGAAAGCAATACCATGACGGCCTCGCGCACCGTATTGCGGCTGACCGAATAACGCCGGCAAACATCCGCCTCCATAATCCGCGCCCCGGGGGCATAGTGCAATGAAAAAATGTCTTTTTCTATCTGTTCCGCCAGTGCGTCCACCGTGGATACCGTTTTCAGTTCTCTCATTTTCTTCTCCGTTTGTTTGTTACTTTGATGATAGCAGAATCCGCAAGGTCTGTAAAGCGTCATATTCCACGAAAATAAGATTGTAGGATTGTTGAACACTTACAAAATCACAAAACCGCAATCCAAAACCGGAGGGCGGTCCATAGCGCTATGCCGTTTTTTGCTGCGGGCGTTTTTTGTTTTTCCGTTCGCTTCCGGCTTGTTCGCGGCGCCGGGGTCTTTTCCCGCTCTTGCAAAGCGGATCGGGAACAATCCGGCAAAGCCGCGCATCCGGCCTTCCGGTGTGTCGCCGTATACGCCAAAAAAAGAAAGCTCCCGTTTTTTACGGGGGCTTTCCAAAAATCGACAGGCGGCCGCGGTTTTTCAACTCTTCGGTTTCCGGGGTCCGCCTGCCTTATCGGACCGGTTTTTGGCAAAAGTGCGGTTTTTCCGGTTTGTAAACTACTCGTCTTATGTCGGCAGATTCATGCGGTTCTCCGACAGAGGCTCCTGTTGCTTTTCAACGATGGTTCCTCGTGTCGCGTCGATGCGGTAGGTCCATAGCGTTTGCGTGTCATGGAACACAAAGAGGTAATACGGGGTCTTGATTCCGCCGTCGATCAGCTCTTCCGTGGTGAAAACGAGCTTGTCAGCGGCGGCACATCCCGAATCCGCAACGGCAATCTCCCTGGCTCGCTGGATATACAGATACCGACGATTGTACAGAATTTCTCCGGTCTTCGCGTCAATCTTATAACTGTACTGATACTTTTCCTCGTGGAATTCCAGCACCCAGCAGGGGCGACCGGAATTGCGGCTTAATATTTCTTTGGTAAACACGACTTCGACGCCTTTCGGAATTTCCGCGTCCGCCAAAGCAATCTCTTTTGCCTTATCCAGGGAAACCATCAAAACTTCTTTGTTGCGATACATAACGCTGCCGTCCGTTGCGTCTATGCGATAAGTCCACTGAGTGAAACCGTTGTTGAACACAAACAGATAATACGGGGTTTTAATTCCGCCGTCGACCAGTTCTTCCACGGTAAAAACAACCTTGTTGCTATCGGAAAATTCTGCGTCGGAAAGCGCGATTGTTTTGGCTTTCGCCATACTTATATACCGAGTACTGAAAACTATTTCTCCCGTTTTCGCATCGATTTTGTAAGAGTATTGATACTTTTCGGTGTAAAACTCAAGAATCCAGCAAGGACGATCCGTACTGCGATTTAACTCTTCTTTTGTAAACGTCGCTTCGTTCTCATCTGTAATCCCCGCGTCGTTTAACGCGATTTCTCTTGCTTTTCGTAATGAGATAAGCAACGTAACTTCACTTTTTTCAAGCACGATGCCGAGAGTGGCGTCAATGCGGTAAGTCCATTGTATAGCGTCGTTATTGAACACGAAGTAGAAATACGGGGTTTTTATACCGCCTCCGACGTACTCTTCTACGGTGAACGTTATCTTTGCAATTTCCTCATACACGCCCGCATCCGTCAAGGCGATTTCCTTTGCTTTTCTTATATCGATATGATAATCGAAAAAGATTATCTCGCCCGTTTTCGCGTCGATTTTGTAACTATATTGAAATTCTGCCGTGTAAAACTCCAGAATCCAGCACGGACGACCGGAATTGCGGCTCAATTCTTCTTTGGTAAACACGACTTTCACTTCGGGTTTATCTTTAATCCCCGCATCTTTCAGGGCAATGTCTTTCGCTTCTTCCAAAGATATAAACAGCGCAACTTCGTTCTTTTCGAGAATATCGCCGGTTACTGCATTTACGAGGTAAGTCCATTGCGTGCGCTTGTCGTTGAATACAAGACGATAGTAAGGATATTTAACTCCTTTGTTAATAAGCCTTGCCTCGGTAAATTCAACTCTTGCCGCGCAACCCGAGTCGTTCAATGCAATTGCTTTCGCTTTGTGTATTCCGATATATTCGGAGTCGATAACGGTTGAGTTAACGTCTTTTTGTAATCCGACAAGTTCGTCAAGTGGCAGATTTGCAATGTCTTCTTCGGACATGCTGCTGTTTTTCTTTGCGTCAGCGATCAGTTGTGCTTTGCCTTGCGATACGCCGTATTTTTTCGCAATGGCTGCCGTTTCGTCGTTGTCCGTTGCGCCGGCGTAAACCATGGTATGAACAGCTTTGGTTTTTTCAAGAGCCTCTCTCACGACTTCGGAGACAGATTCTTTCAATTTTTCGTCACCGCTTAATTTTTTGTCGAAAGAAATCAAAACGGTATCGTTACTTTCCATAAGACCAGCCGTTTTATATGCGGCCATGGTAAGTTCGACGGCGGTTTTCAGGTTTTGCCCTTTCAGGGAGACTGTACCCAGTACGTTTTGCGCGTCGTCGTTCAGAAATCGCACGGACTTGACGTTTCCGTTCCGGGTAATGGTGTACTCCACGCCGGGATTGATTTCCATCGTCACTTTCCCCGCCTCTTGATTGCCGAGCGCAATCGGGGCCGCAATACCGATGCACACCACAAGGACGATACACGCCGCGAGTGCCGCAATCCATGAATACCGATTCTTCTTCTGCCGGAAATTTCCGCCCGGCCTTGCGTCCGTAATCAGTTTGTCGTCGATCCTTCCGATCGCATACAATAACCTTTCGTTTTTCATAACCAAATCTCCTCTCTTTCAAGCGTTTCTTTCAGTTCGTTGCGCATACGGAACAAAAGAGTCTTGATGTTGCTTTCGCTCACGCCGTACAGATCCGCTATCTCGCGTACCGGATACAGATACCAGTAGCGACGGACGAAAACATTGCGCTTTTTCAGGGGCTGAGCATACAGAAATCGATTGAGCACCGACACCAGCCGTTTATCCTCCACGACCTGCGCCACGTCCTGTTGATCGGGAACGCAGTTTTCCAGCTCGGACAAGGCGACGTCAACCTGCCCGTTTCCGCGTTTCGCGGCGGAATAGCGTTTATACCGGTTGAGTGCGAGATTGCGGGCGATTTTTCCGAGAAACGCCATCAAACTGTTCGGCCTTTGCGGCGGTATGCTGTTCCAGGCACCGAGATAGGTATCATTGACGCATTCCTCCGCGTCAAAATGATCATACAGGATGTTGTACGCAATACTATGACAGTATTTTCCGTATTTCTCCGCTGTCGCCGATATGGCGCTCTCTTGCCTCTCCCAAAACCTGGATATAATTTCTTGGTCGTTCATCGTGTCGCTCCTTTCTTACGCAACGCCCTTCACCTATAAAGACAACAAAAAACCGATTGAGTTGCATGAAAAACAAAAAAATCCGGAATTTTTTTGAAATTTCGGAAAAGAAAAGCGCAACGGAAAAAATCCTTTGCGCTGATAATCGATTTCTCACGGGCGGAGTCTGCCGCGGCAGAGGAACTCTGATCTTGTCCGGTCTTTCTTCTCTTTGCCGTGGCCGTGTCGCCGCCATTTTGCCGCTGTCCCCTTTTGCGTGAGATAGCGCAAATTTTTCGGATATCCCGTCTCGGAGGAATCCCGCCGCCCCTGCGGCACGCCGGCTCATCCCGTCTCGGAGGAATCCCGCCGCCCCTGCGGCACGCCGGCCGCCCTATTCTGTAATAAGGAAAAGAGCCGCGTTAAGTCACGCGGCTCCTCTGGCGGAGAAGGAGAGATTTGAACTCTCGCGCCGGTTAAACCCGACCTACACCCTTAGCAGGGGCGCCTCTTCGGCCAACTTGAGTACTTCTCCGTACCGCACTTCATTATAGCCGATAAAGCGCCCTTTGTCAAGGCTTTTTGAGAATTTCATGGAAGGAGATCCCGGCCGGGGAGCAAAGCGGGAACCGCGCCGCAAAAGCGGCCGGATAAAAAGACAGGCAACCGTCGGCGCGGGTGTGCCGCGGTGCGCCGCAAAAACAAACCGGCGCGGACGGAGCAGAAGCGGCCGTTTTTCCCTTTTCTTTCGGCCACCCTTCGCAAAAGGCTGGTCCGCCGGACCTCGGTCGGCTCTTCTCCTCTTTTCCCTTTTCTTGCGGCTTTTTCCGCTGTTTTCATCAAGGGCGCTTCCAGGCACGGGGGGCAAACAGAATCATCATCGGGAAAAATTCCAGCCGGCCAAACAGCATTTCCAGGGAAAGAATCAGTTTGGAAAACCAGGAGAACCCCGCAAAATTCCCGAGCGGCCCCACGAGCGAAAGCCCCGGCCCGACATTGCTGATACAGGTGAGAGAGGCGGTGAAGTCCGTGACGAGATCAAAGCCGTCCGTGGAAATCAGAAGGGCGGTCAACAGTAACATCGAGGTATAAATCATCAGGTAATTCCCCGTAGCGCGCACGGTCTCTTCCGGCAACACGTTCCCATCGAGCCGGGTGACATTACAGGAACGCGGGCGGAGCGTATGGCGCACTTCCCGCCACGCCCCCTTGACGAGCATGACCACGCGTGAAACCTTCAATCCCCCGGCGGTCGATCCGGCGCATGCACCGAGAAGCATCAGACAAATGATGACCGTTTTGGAAAGAGACGGCCACAGGTTGAAATCGGCCGTGGCGTACCCGGTGGTCGAAGAGATACTGGTGACCTGGAAAAACGCCGTGCGAATCGCCTCCGAAAAGCTCCCGGTCAACGACGAGATATTCAGTGCGATCACCGCAGTGGAAAGCACCGTAATCAGCAGATATGTACGCAATTCTTCGCTTTTCAGCGCTTCCTTCGCCCGGCCGATCAGCAGGAAGAAATAGAGGTTGAAATTCACGCCGAAAAGGAACATGAAAAGCGCGATGATCCATTCCGCCGCCGGATTGCCGTATCCGGCGATCGACAGATTCTTGACGGCAAAACCGCCTGTTCCCGCCGTGCCGAGCGCCGTCACCAACGCATCATACAACGGCAGGCCCGCAATCAGCAAGGCAACCGTCTGCACAAACGTGAGGCAAACGTAAATGCCGTACAGGATCATGGCCGTCCGGCGCAATTTCGGTACCAGTTTTCCCTTTTGCGGACCGGGAACCTCGGCGCGGAGCAGGTGCATGGCGCGGCTGTTGTCGCTCGGCAAAACGGCCAGCATGAAGACCAGCACCCCCATCCCGCCGACCCAGTGCGTGAAGCTCCGCCAGAACAGGATACCGCGCGGCAGGCTCTCCACTTCACCGAGGATCGAAGCCCCGGTTGTGGTAAAGCCCGATACCGTTTCAAAAAACGCGTCAAAGAAGTTCGGGATCGTGCCGGAAAAAAGAAAGGGGAGCGAGCCGAACAGGGAAAGAAGGACCCAGGAACCTGCCACGCAGAGAAAGCCTTCCAAGGCGAAAATACGGATATTTTTCGGCTTTTGCAGGACAAGCGGCGTACCGACTGCCACCAGCGCCGCCATCGTATAGAGATAGGGGGTCAGCGCCTCTCCGTACGCCAGCGCGCAGAAAAAAGGGGCGGCCAGAAGACAGGCCTCCAAAAGCAACAAGACCCCGAAAAGGTATCCAACAGTACGGTAGTTCATTTCAGAATATCTCCGACGCTCTTCATTTGTCCGCCCTTTGTGATGATGATCACGGTATCGTCTTTATACACTGCGTCGTCGCCGGAGGGGATGATAACGGCGTTTTTGCGCACGATACAGGCAATCAACACCGCCGGCCGTGCGTCCAGTGAACGGAGCGGAACGCCGGTCAGGCCGGGAATCTCTTCCTTGACCGTAAACTCCAAGGCTTCCACGCTTCCGTCCAGCAGTTTGTGGAGCGACCCTATCTCCGAGTCATGTACCCCGGTGCGGGAACGCACATAACGCAGTATCTGCGCCGCTGTCGATGACTTCGGCGAAATAATGCTCTCAAGGCCCGCGCTGTGAAAAAAGTCGATATAGGAGATGGTGTCGATCTTCGTGATAATCTTGGGTACGCCGCGGGTCTTGGCATAAAGCGAAATAATGGCGTTTTCTTCATCCACATCCGAAAGAGCCAGAAAGGCGTCGGTGGAGCCGATGCCCTCTTCATCCAGGACATCCTGTTTCATCCCGTCGTCGCAGATGACCGTGCAAGCGTATTCCTCCGCCAGAGCGCGGCAACGTTCCTTGCTCTTCTCCACCACGGTCGAACGGAAATGCCCGCCGCGAAGCAGCTCTTCCAGGTAATAGGTCGTGCGTCCGCCGCCGACGATCAGAAGATTTCGCACCGGGTTTTTATAAAGACCGATTGCGCGGAAAAATTCGGCCGTTTCGTGTTCGGGGGCCGTGACGGTCAGCAGATCCCCCGCCTCAATGATGAAATCCCCGGACGGAATATAGGTCTGCCCGCCGCGCAATACGCCGCAAACCAGAAACCGCCGGTTCATCCGGCCGCGCAGTTCGTTCAGGCTGACCCCGGTGATCGGAGAGGCGTTCCCCACCGCAAACTCCGCCAGTTCCACGCGCCCGTGGCAACAGGTATCGATTTTGGCCGCAGACGGAAACCGGAGCATCCGGTAAATTTCCTTCGCGGCGGCCAGTTCGGGATTGATGGTCAGAGACAGATTCATGTCGTTTTTCATCAGTTGGATGAATCCGTTGTATTCGGGATTCCGCACCCGGGCAATGGTATGCTTCGTTCCCAGTTTCCGCGCGGCGGAACAACAGAGAATATTGACTTCATCCCCCGAGGTCACGGCAATCAGCAGATCGGCATGTTCCGCGCCCGCCTTGCGGAGAATCGAAATATCGGTCCCGCTCCCGCTGACCGCAAACACGTCAAATCTGTTGGAAAGCTCCGAGAGCGTGGCGCTGTTGCTGTCCAGCACGGTGATGTCATGCCCTTCCCCGACAAGCTGAGAGCAGATGGCCGTTCCGACCGCGCCGCTCCCGACAATAATGATATTCATAAGCACCTTTCCGTTCCGGACAGATTCCGGAACTGTTTACCGCTTATTGTAGCATATTCCGCAAAAAAAAGCAAGAGCGGGAGAAGGAAACCGTCGCAAAAACCGACAAACGCGCCTCTTTCAAAAAAAACTCTTGCTTTCCGGCTCCAAATCGTATACAATGGAAAAAATGCCCGATTCGGGAATCGGGCGCGGCGCGACCGCGCCGCCGACCCCCAAAACGAAGCCGGCCTCCGTACGACAGGACTCCCGTCTTCGAAAAAAAGGCTTGAAAATGTAAATAAAACTTTCCGTATTTTGCGGAAGAAACAAGGAGGTATTCATGGAAATCAAAAAGGTTGTTGTCGCCGGAGGCGGCGTATTGGGGAGCCAGATCGCATATCAGGCCGCTTATTGCGGCTTTGATGTGACCGTCTGGTTACGGAGCGACGCAAGCATCGGGCGCACAAAACCCAAGCTCGATCACCTGCGTACGGTCTATGCCGACACCATCCGGCAGATGGCCGGGCCGGAGGGAAAGACCCCCGCCGTCTGGGCGCGCGGCATCGCGCCGGATCCCGAAACCTTTTCTCCGGACGCCTGTCTTGCAAAAAGTGAAGCGGCCTATGCCGGCCTGCGGCTGGAAACAGACCTTGCGACCGCCGTCCGGGACGCAGACCTCGTGATTGAATCCATGGCCGAAGACAAAAAGGAAAAGATTGCTTTCTACAAACGCCTGGCGCCTCTTTTGCCGGAAAACACCCTGCTTGTCACCAATTCTTCCACGCTTCTCCCCTCTGTCTTTGCCCGTTATACCGGTCGGCCGGAAAAATTTCTTTCGCTGCATTTTGCCAACTCAATCTGGCGGAACAATACGGCCGAGGTCATGTCGCAGGAAAAAACCGCGCCGGAGAATTTTGAGACAATCTGCGCGTTTGCCGAAGCAATCAACATGATCGCGCTGCCCGTCCGCAAGGAAAAATCCGGCTATCTGCTGAATTCCATGCTGGTGCCTCTCCTCTTTTCCGGGCTTGACCTTTGGGTGAACGGTATCTCCGACCCCGAGAGCATCGACCGCGCCTGGACGCTCGGAACCGGCGCGCCGAAGGGTCCGTTCCGCATTCTGGATACCGTCGGCCTCACGACGGCCTACAATATCGTGCAGATGTATGTGAAAATCCCGCCGTTCCTGGCTCCGTACAATTTCCGCGGGATGGCAAAAAAACTGAAAGAGTATATCGACGCCGGTAAACTCGGCGTTTCTTCCGGCGAGGGATTTTATCGCTATCACTGACCCGCCGCCTCCGTGAAAAGAGGCCTTTGCATGAAAAAGAGGCATCCCGGTGAAAAAACCGCTTCTTGCGGCTTTCACGGAAGCCTCTTTTTTTGATGAATGCGTTTTTCCCGGCATACCCGGGCCATCGCCCGCTCTTCCGGAGAACGAAACCGAACATGCCGCCCCGGCCGGAACCGATCGGCCGTCTGTTTTCCGGTCAGAAGATTTCTTCGATATAAGCGACCGTTTCCATGGCCGAAATCGCTTCTATGATCTCGCGGTGCGACTTTTTCCGCAAGACGGGATCGACCACCCGCATACTGAGCGAATAGACCCCGAGACCGCTGTTGACATAAGCGGGGTTGGCTTCAATGTCGTTGATTTTCAATCCGAACTGCCGCAAAGAATGAATGAAAATCCCCAGCCCTTCGCGTGAACGCAATTCGATGTGGGCTTCCAGATAAACCGATTGGCGTTTCATATGCTTTTCAAACCGGGGCAGGAAAGTCAGCACCAGCAAAAACAGCAGAAAAGCAACCGCCCCGACGGTGTACAACCCGTACCCGATCAGCACCGAAATGATCCCGACGCACCAAAGCCCCACCGACGTGGTCAATCCGCGAAGCTGATTTTTGGAACTGTACAGGAGCGTGCTGGAGCTGATTACGGCAATCCCGATGATAACGGCCGGACACAGGAGCGGGATCGGCACCGAAAGCTCCCTGAGCAGGTACATATCCCCCAGCGCGCCGAGCACCGAGACCAACGATACGCAAATAAAGGTCCTGATCCCGGCCGAATGGAATTTTGTCGAACGTTCTGTTCCCGCCACGAGAGCAAGGAGCGTTGCGAAAAAAATGCGGAAAACAGCGGCAGGCACGTTGAATCCGGCCGACCACGGCCCGAGAAGATTTGCGATAAAATCCATGATTTCTTACCTCCGGTTGATGAATTTTCTGTTTCGGCGCATATAGTCGGAGACAGAATACTGTTCTCCGGCCACCTCGTTGAACGCGCGTTCTTCCTCCGTGCGGGAGGATTCTTCGTCGGCGATGGCGGCCTCGATCTGCAAAAGTTGCTCCCGCAAAGACTCCACCCGCGGCGGAACCTTTTCGGTTCCCGGCATTTGCCCTGTTGTTTCCCCGCCGTAAGAATGCGAGAGAAAGAGCGCAAGTTTGGCGCAGCCGGGACCTATCAGCTCATAGAGAATACTGGAAGCCAGGATGACGGTTTGCAGTACCGCCCCGTCCTCTCCGCCGAGAATCCGCGCCGCCATGGCCACAAGCCCGATGGCCACCCCCGCCTGCGGGATCAGCGCGAGGCCGAGATAATTCCGGACCAGCCGATCCTTTCCGACTGCGAAACACCCGAGCCACGCGCCGGCATATTTTCCGAGAATCCGGAAGAGGAAATAAAGCACACCGATAACGATGAGCGGAACCCCCGCTACGGCGCTGCCGGTATCGAACAGCGCGTCAATCCGGAAATTCATCCCGGAATGCACAAAAAAGAGCAGAAGAATCGGCGGAGAAAAATAATTCAGTTGCTTGAAAAGTTTGTCGTCGTCGGTCAGGTTGATATAGACCGTACCCATGACCATACAACCGAGCAGAGGCGACACATTGAGCGCCGCCCCGATCCCGCACACGCCGAAAAGAAGCGCAACGGCCACAATCAGCCGGTTATCGTCCGAGCGTTTTTGCATCATGAACCGGAGCAAATACCCGAACGCAAACCCGACGGCAATCAAAAGAAGGTTGAAAACGATCGGAAGAAGAATATCCCCGGCGGCCACAGCCCCGCCGACCGAGGCGGTAGCCAGCGAGATTGCTACGCTGAAAGCGACAAGACTCACCACATCATCCAGCGCCACGGCCGAAAGGAGCGTATCGACAAAGTCTCCGTGCGCGCCCGTCTGCCGGATTGTCATCATGGTCGATGCGGGCGCGGTTGCCGATGCCAGCGCCGCCAGCACCGCAGAAAAAGCCAACCCGAGCCCGAGGACAAACCGGGTCAGGACAAAAATCACCAAAGACGAAAACAATGCCTCCGCCAACGTGATGATAACCACGCGCCGCCCGTTCTCCCGCAGGGTATTCAGCCGGAAGAACTCCCCGACGCTGAACGCGATGAACGCCAGCGCGACATCGGAAATGAAATCCATGCCTTTGATGACCGGGGCCGGGATCAGCGAAAGGCAGAAAGGCCCGATCATCACGCCGGTCAGAATATACGCCGTCACATTCGGTAGTTTCAGGAGTTTTGTCAGCCTGGTGGAGAGAAAACCCGCCATCAGCATGATCCCTACCGACAGAATGATTGCCGGGACAGAATCCGCCCCGCCCAGCCTTTCATAAAACGCAGCAGGCATTTTTTCTCCTTTCTCTTCTTTCGCGCCGCCGTCCGTTTTCGCGCGGCCTTTGGTTCCGCGCCGCCGAAAAAGGCAAAAAGCCCTTTCCTTCCGAGAAAGCGGCCCTATACTTTTTATTCGTTCTCAGTATATGCGAAACCGGCCGGATCGACACACCGGCCGTTCAATCATTTCGTGCGGGATCATCAAAAGACCCGGATTTTTGCTGTTTTCGTTATTGTACCACAGCTTTTTTTCTTTGTCAAGCCCCGGGCGGAAAGCAAAAGCCCCGGCCGGAAAACAAAAGCCCCGGCCGGAAAACAAAAGCCCCGGCCGGAAAACAAAAGCCCCGGCCGGAAAACAAAAGCTCCGGGCGGGGAAAAATCAATAGCCCCGTTCCCGCAAAAATTTTGCCAGCGCGCGCCCCCACAAAGCACAGCCTTCCGCGTCCGGATGGCCGCCGTATCGGGCATGATAGGGAACCGCAGGATCGGTCAGAATCCCGGTTTCGTCAAAGACCGGAATGCCGAGCGCTTGGATTTTTGTCGCAATCAGTTCGTTGGCTTCGTCGGCCATAGCGCCGTGCGCCGCGTCGTAATCAAACGGGGGAACAAACTGCCAGAAAACCTTTTTCCCGGCCCCGGTCAGCGTCTTTGCTACCGTCATCAGGTCTTTGCGGAGGTTTTCTCCGTTCCCGATGTGCAGAATATCATTGACCCCGAGACAGACGATCAGCGTATCGCAATGCAGGGCTTTTTGCAGCCACGCCCCGCCTGTCGCCGCGTCCGACGCGCGGGCATACCCGATCCCGAGATTCCAGAAAGAATAATCGGTTCCGAGTTCTTTTGCGCAAACCGCCGCATAGAAGGCATACGAATCTTCGGGGCAGCCGATTCCCTGTGTGATGGAATCACCGAAAAAGCCGATGCGCTCCCGTACTTTTCGTTCCGCCCCGACCATCGAAGGGAGCAGAATTTCCTTTTCAGGCCGCCACCCGGACGGGCCACGCAAAAAGGTGGGAATCTGATTTTCGACATGGCAGGGAATGCGCCGGCCGCGATAGGTCATCCGCAGGCAGAGATAATCGCCTTCTCCGACCGTCAACGGGATCGGATCGGTGCAAAAGAGTTCATCGGGCAGAACGCGGCGCGTGTGCGCGCCGGAAAATGTCAGCGGGATATAGCGGGCCGGATCCTCCTCCGGAAAAAGGGCGCGCGCCGGCGTGAGTGCGACCTCCATGCCCGAAATCTCCCATTCCCCGCCCGGTTCGTTCCGCCGGCTCACACGCCCGTCGGCAAAGGTGCTGTCGGTCGTATTGGTGAAAAGGAAAGAATAGGGATATGTGCCGGCCCGGAAAACCCGGTAAAAGGCACAGGCCGTCACCGTCTCCGGTCGGTCGGCGTAATATTGATTGGAGGTTCCCGCTAACGTGTTGGAGGAAAACCTCCTGTAAAATTCTTCCGTATGCATGCTGTTTCTCCTTTTTGGTTTGGCCGGCCGTTCTCCCGGGAGCGCGGACCTTCGCGCTTTTTTCCGGCATTCCGGCATTTTTCAGTCGATTTCCCGTGTGGCGATGATATCCGCGCCGCAAACATCCCGTAAAAGGATCTCTCCGATCCGGATCGGGGCTTCGGCATGCGCAGAGCGCAGAGCGTCCATCACCCGGAAAATGTCATCCCGCCGGACGGGTACCGAGGTCTTGACGCTGACCATCGTGTGCGCCCGGTTGGATACCCGTATCGTCGAAGTCACGGTGCGGCGCGGGTCCGTCGCCTCTTCTATCGCGTATTTCGCGCCGCGCGGGCAAAGATTCCCTTCAACCTGATACGCCCCCGGTTCCCCGGTCACGCTCAGCCCGCACCCGCGCGGACAGATAACGCAAACAAATTCCTTTTTCATTCGGTTTCCTCCAACCGGACCGTGATCGGCCCCCGCGCACCGCGCAGTTTTTCCGCGCGGACGGTCAATTTCTCCATTTCTCCGGGAGAGGCTTTCGGTCGTGCGAATGCGGCAAGCGGTTTTTCTCCGTCAAGGATTGTAAACGTAACTTTACCGTAAGGACGATCTGACCGCAGAAAAAACGACACATCCCGCCCGCTTTCCGGATGGATTCTCTGCGGCAGCACATAACGCACCCCCGCCCCGGGCCGCACTTCCGCAACAGCCCCCCGCAACGATTCCCCACGCACGAAGGCGGCCGCCCCGGCTCCGGCAATCTCGGCTTCCTCCGACGCATGATCGACAAGATCATGGACCTGTAACACGTTCCCGCAGGCGAAGACCCCGGGCATCGCCGTCTGTCTTTCTTCGTCCACGGTCGCGCCGCCCGTCACGCCGTCAAGCGGAATTCCGGCACGGGCGGTCAATTCATTCTCGGGAAGCAGCCCGACCGAAAGCAAAAGCGTATCGCAGGGAATACGACGTTTGGTCGCCGCAAGAATCTCGCGCTTTTCATTGACCCCGGCAATCGTAACGCCCTCGACGCGTTCCCGCCCGTGAATTTCGGCAACCGTCGTGGAAAGAAAGAGCGGAATGCCGAAGTCTTCCAGACACTGTACAATATTCCGCCGCAGGCCGCCGGAATAAGGCATAATTTCGCACACGGCCTCCACTTTCGCGCCTTCCAGCGACATCCGCCGCGCCATAATCAGCCCGATATCTCCCGAACCGAGAATCACGACCCGCCGACCGACGGCGTAGCCTTCACAGTTCATCATTTTCTGTGCTGTACCGGCGCTGTATACGCCCGCCGGACGCGTTCCCGGAATCATCAGCGCGCCACGGCTTCTTTCCCGGCATCCCATAGCCAGAACGACCGCGCCGGCCGCGATCCGCCGTATACCCGTCTCGCTCTGCGCCGTTACCACACGCCCGTCTTCCAGCCCCGTCACCGTCGTCTGCCGGAAGGTCCGGATGCCTCGTTCCTTTGTCATCTTTTCGTAAACTGCCGCGTATTCGGGGCCTGTCAGTTCCCGGCCGAGCTTATGCAGGCCGAACCCGTTATGAATGCATTGCTTGAGAATGCCGCCCGCCTGCTCTTCCCGGTCAAGGATTACCACATCGCGCACCCCGGCGTCATACGCCGCTACCGCCGCGGCCATTCCGGCAGGCCCGGCGCCGATCACTACAATATCATGCTGTTCCACGCTTTACAGTTCTCCTTCCGTCAGAACCGACCGTCCGCCCTTTTTGGTGATTTCCGCCATCGGTTTTTGTGTCTCTTCCGCAATCAGTTCCGCAACGCGCGGCAGGCAAAATCCCCCTTGACAGCGCCCCATCCCGGCGCGGGTACGGCGCTTCACCCCATCGGTATCCAGCGCGCGCGGTTCCTGCCGCAACGCTTCCAGAATCTCGCCTTCACTCACCGTTTCGCACCGGCAGACGATACGTCCGTAGGCCGGGTTCCGGCGGATGAATGCGTCTTTTTCTTCCTCGTTCATTTTCCGGAAAGCGTGCATGTCGCGGCGTTTTCCGTTGAAATCGGGGTTTTCTTCTGCCTTCAGCCCGCTCTTTCGGAGCAATCCGACCAGATACGCCGCAATCGCCGCGCAGGCCGAAAGGCCGGGGGAATCAATCCCCGCCGCATGAATCAGCCCCGGAACACGCTCCGAACACCGGAGAAGAAAATCCCCGCCTTCCGTCGAAGCGCGCACCCCGGTAAACGAGGTGATGACCGCGCGGGTGTTGACTCCGGGAATGCTCTTTTTTGCCAGTTCGGCGACCTTGGCAAGTCCGGCGGCCGTCGTCTCGGTTCCGGCCGGGCTGTCAACGCGCGAGGCCGTCGGCCCGAGCAAGAGGTTCCCGTCCGCCGTCGGTGTAACCAGAATTCCCTTTCCTTCTTTGGTGGGAATCTGAAAAACGGTGTGAAAAACCGTTCTTCCTTCATTTTTATCTAATAACAGATACTCGCCCGCCCGCGGGATCACACGAAAGAAATCGTCTCCCGCCATAGCGGCAATCCGATCGGCATACCCGCCCGCGCAATTCACAAAGTAACGACCCTGCACACTCGCCCCGCCGGAAGAGGAGACCGTAAAGACCCCGCCTTTTCGGCAGATTGCCGCCACCTCAAAATTTCTGATGAGCGTCGCGCCGTTGTCCATGGCGTTCCCCGTCGCCGCAATCGCCAGTTCATAGGGGCTGATGATGCCCGACCCGGGAACCCGGAGCGCCCGCGTCACATCCCGGGAAAGGGCCGGTTCCAGCGCCCGCGCTTCTTCGCCGGTGAGAATCTGCTGACCGGTCACGCCGTTTTGCATGCCTCGCCGGTAGAGCATGTCGATTGTCGGCTCTTCCTCTTTGCCGAACGCCACGACCAGCGAACCGTTTTTCCGGTAAGGAACAGCCAACTCCTCGGCCGCGCGGAAAAGGAGCGGAATGCCCTGCACATTCAGCTTAGCCTTGAGCGTTCCCGGAAGCGGGTCAAACCCGCCGTGGATGATCCCGCTATTGGCTTTACTGGCCCCCATGGCCACATCGTTTTCTTTTTCCAGCAGGCAGACAGAGAGCCGGTAGCGCGTCAGTTCCCGCGCCGTCATCGCTCCGACGACCCCCGCGCCCGCAATCACAACATCATATACCATGGTTTCCCCTTTGCGCAAACCGCGCAGTTCCGCTTTTCGGCGGTCCGCACGGAGTCTTTGTGTCCAGTATGGCCCTTTATGCGGGCCGGTAACCGATCGCTTGCGGTCTTTCGCTTTTCATTGTACCTCTTTCTTTCCCCATGCGCAACCCTTTTTCGGGAAAATGCCCCCGAAAAAATCCCGAAAAGTCAGAGCTTGGACGGATAAGACGCAATCGCGCCGGGATGGCGCACGCTCTCTGCCGCGAAGCGATTGGAAAGCGCGAGAAAATGCCGGAGCGTTTCCGCGTCTGCGGAACCGAGTTCCTCCCGGCCGATTCCCGCGCGATGAAGGCTGAAGAGAAAAGAACCGCAGAATCCGTCTCCGGCTCCGGTCGTATCGCATACAAAGACCGCCGGAGCGGGGGCCGCCGCCGAGGCCGTCCGGGTGTAGGCATACGCCCCCCGGGGCCCGCAGGTGCAAAGCACCAGAGATGCCGTGGCAAGCAACCGGCGGCACCCCTCTTCCCGGTCCTGTGTTCCGGTGATAAAGGGCAATTCCTCTTCCGCCACCTTCACTATATCGGCCGCCGGAAGAAACTCCGAAACCGCCGCCTTCAGCTCTTTCGGGTCTTTCCAGAGCGGGAAGCGGAGATTCGGGTCAAAACTCACCATCGCTCCGGCCTGCCCGGCGCGCTCCAAAGCACGACGGTGCGCTTCCTTCATCGGGAAATTCCCGAGCGAAACCGAGCAGAAATGCAACGCAAAACAATCGGAAAAATCGACCGCGTCAACCTCTTGCGGCGTATAGAGCATGTCGGCAGAGGGATTACGGTAGAAAGAAAAGGTGCGCTCCCCCTCCTGCGAAAGGCTGACAAAGGCCAGCGCGGTGTTGGCTTCCTCGGTTTGCAGGACAAAATCGGTCCCCACGCCGAACCCGCGCAATTCCGCAAGAATCTTATCGCCGAACGGATCCCGGCCGAGTTTTGTCAGGAGCTGCGTCCGCCCGCCGAGCCGGCTGAATGCGCCCAGCACATTGGCGGGTGCGCCGCCGACCTTCGGAGAAAAGGCGCTGACTTTTGAAAAATCGCAACCGCTCTCGGCGGGAATAAAATCAATCAGGGCTTCTCCGATGGCAAAAAGCGTGTTTTTCATCGTTCTGTCCTTTCTCCGGAAGACCCGGTGCCGGCCCCGCGGGATTGGCGGCCGGTTGCGCGTTTGCTTTTTGATTATTTCCTTTTTTCTCTTTATATTATAGGCGCGTGCGGTCAGTCTGTCAAGAACCGCCGCCGAACGCTCTCTGCGTATTTTCCCGGCGTTCCGCAAGAAAATCCTCCGGGAACCGGGGAGGCGGAAAGAAACGCGGAATCCTCTGCCGCCGGAGAAAAATCCCGGGATGCAAAGGGCCGTTTTGCCTTCCGGGAAAGGGGCCGGCTCCTCTTTTTCGGGCCGTCATCCGGAAAAACAAACGATAAAATTTCTCTTTTTCCCTTGAATTCTGTAAAAAACGTGCTATAATGTGTATAATACGCATATTGTCGGTTTTGCCGACGGCGTAAACAAAGTTTTAAGGAGTTGATTTTCTTTTATGGATCCTTCCGGTAGTATACGGATCGCGGTACTTATCCTTCTTGTTTTCCTTTCCGCCTTTTTCTCGGGAACCGAGACGGCCTTCACGAGTTTTAACAAAACCCGGATGAAGACTCTGGCGCAGGACGGGAACAAAAAAGCAAAAGCCGTGTTGGCGATTGATGAACAATATGAAAAGTTCCTCTCGACAATCCTTGTCGGTAACAACATCGTCAACATCACCGCGTCCACTATCTCCGCCCTGCTCTTTGCCCAGTTCATCGCAAAAAACGCGAGCCTGGCCGCAACGATTTCCTCCGTGGTTATGACGGTGGTAATTCTGATTTTCGGAGAAATTTCCCCGAAAATGCTCGGTCGCGATTTTGCAGATGGCTACTCCATGAACACGGCTGGGATCGTCCGGTTTCTGATGGTGATTTTCACCCCGCTGACCGCCCTCTTCTCTCTTTGGAAACGTCTGCTCTCCCGCACCTTCAAAAACGATTCCGACCTTTCGATCACCGAGGATGAGATCATCACGATGGTGGAAGAAGCGCAAAACGAAGGCGGTATCGACGAGCATGAAGGAAATCTCATCAAAAGCGCCATTGAATTCAATGATCTTGAAGTTTCCGCCATTCTGACCCCCCGCGTGGATATTGTCGCCTTTGCCGACGATACGCCGCTCGACGAGATCAGCGACCTTTTCCGCTCCAGCGGATTTTCGCGCCTGCCGGTCTATCATGAGACGATCGATAACATCATCGGCGCCGTTCACGAAAAGGACTTCTACCGGCTGATGCATGAAGGTAAGACCGATATTTCGCTGGTGATACACGATGTCATGTTCATCACCGAGGGCATGAAGATTTCCAAACTGCTCCGCAAATTTCAGGAAGACAAGACGCATATCGCCATTGTGGTAGACGAATACGGCGGCACCGCCGGGATCGTGACCATGGAAGACGTGCTGGAAGGGCTTGTCGGCGAGATATGGGATGAACACGATGAAGTGATTGAAAACATCACGCCTCTTTCCGAAGATACCTACCTGATCAATTGCGGCGCTTCCATGAATGACCTCGGCGACATCTATGCCTTCCCGGACGATGTCCTCAGCGATAACGCCACCGTCAACGGCTGGGTCATGGATAATCTCGGCAAAATCCCCGAGGTCGGCGATTGTTTCGACTATGAAAATCTCTCGGTGGAAGTGACCGGAACCGACGGCCGCCGCGCCTCGGAGATTAAGCTCACCGTCCACCCGATGGAAGAAGAGGACGGGGAGAATGACGGGCATAGGCCCGAAGAAGACTCCGCGGACGGCGATAACGTAAAACCCTCCCGCGCCCGGGAGCTATTCCGCTCCAAAGAACCCAAAGAAAAGGAAAAAGAGAGAGAAAAAGAGAATTCCCCGGAAAAATGAATCTCTTCCAAAAGCCCCCGGCTCACGCCGGGGGTTTTTCAAAAAAGTGCCGGAATTCCGCCGCCCGAACAAAACCGGAGTCCGGAAGCCCGTAGCCCGGAAAAAGAAAAACCGCGGTCTGTCGGCCGCGCCGGAAAAGCTCCGGGGGCGATATTCCGGCGGTTTGATTTCCGCCGCGCCGGTATACCGGCGCGGTCTCTTTTTATTTTTCTTCCGGCGGGCGCTTTTTTTCTTTTGCTTTCCCCCGGCAACCGTCTCCCCGACAACATCCGGAGCATCCGGCACAGCCGCCCCGCCGTCTGCGCGAACGGACCGCCAGAAAGACCGCCCCCGTAAGCAACAGAAAAAAAAGCAAAGTGATCAGAAAATCTGCAAAATTCATACGAACGCCCCTCCGATCGTATAGACAAGGAAGGAAACCGCCCACGCGACCGCACATTGAAGCAAAACAATCCCGACCGTGGCCAGACGCGAATTCATTTCACGCCGCCAGGCCGCAATCGCCGCCACGCAGGGGGTATAGAGAAGCGTAAAGACAAGAAAGCTGACGGCCGCCGGGGTGGAAGGCAAAAGAGACGGAAGCACCGTATCCAGCACCCCCGTATCGCATCCCGCCAGCACCGACAGCGTGGAAACGACCTGTTCCTTGGCGATAAAGCCCGAGATCAGCGCCGTGGAGAAGCGCCAGTTCCCGAATCCGAGCGGAATAAAGATCACGGCAATCGCCTGCCCGATAACGGCCAGCAGGCTCGCTTCGGAATCGGTGACGGGGTTCAGATGCCAGTCAAAACTCTGCAAGAACCAGATTGCGACCGTTGCGAGAAAAATAACCGAGAAAGCACGCTCCAAAAAATCCCTCGCTTTTTCCCAAAGCAGAAGACCGACGCTGCGGGGAGAGGGAAACCGGTAATTCGGCAGTTCCATCACAAAGGGAACGGGCTTGCCGCGAAAGACGGTCTTTCCGAGAATCAGCGCCGCCACCACCCCGAGCAGAATGCCCGTGAAGTAAAGGCCGAACATCACCAGTGCGCCGCGCCCCGGGAAGAAAGCGGCCGTAAAAACCGTATAAATCGGGATTTTGGCCGAGCAACTCATGAAAGGAATCAGCATCATCGTCATTTTTCTATCCCGGTCGGAAGAGACGGTACGGGTAGCCATCAGCGCCGGAACAGAACAGCCGAAGCCGATCAGCATCGGAACGAAAGACCGCCCCGAAAGGCCGAGATGCCGCAAGGGCCTGTCCATCACAAAAGCCACGCGCGCCATATACCCCGTATCTTCCAGCACCGAGAGGAAGAAAAAGAGCGTCACGATGACGGGCAGGAAGGTCAGAACGCTGCCGACCCCGTTGAAAATACCGTCGATGATCAGGCTCTGTACCACAGGATTCAGCCCGTAATTTGTCAGCGCGGTATCGACCAATGCCGAAAGCCGGTCAATGCCCAGCGCCAAAAGATTCTGCAAAGCCGCGCCGATCACATTGAATGTCAGCCAAAAGATCAGCAGCATCATGCCGAGAAAAACCGGGATGGCGGTATATTTGCCTGTCAGGATTCTGTCGATAGCCACCGAGCGGCGGTGTTCGCGGCTTTCACAGCATTTCACCACGGCGGACGAAACGACCGATTCGATGAAGGAATACCGCATATCGGCCAGGGCGGCGTTACGATCCAGCCCGGCCTCGGTCTCCAACTGCACAAGGCAGTGTTCAATCAGTTCCCTCTCGTTTTCGTCAAGCCCCAGGCGATCAGCCGTATCGTCATCGCTCTCAATCAGCTTGGAAGCGCAGAACCGGAGCGGCAGACCGACTTCCTCCGCATGATCCTGCACCAGATGCATGACGGCATGGATACAGCGGTGGCAGGGTGAATCGGGGGCGCAGAAATCGGCGCGGCGCGGCAGGATATGCCCGCGGGCCACTTCGGCTGCGCGGTCGCTGAGTTCCGAAACGCCCTCATCCCGGATCGCACAGACCGGCACCACGGGAACCCCCAGTTCCCGGCTCATCTTTTCAATATCCACCGCGCCGCCGTTGGCACGTATTTCGTCCATCATATTCAGCGCCAGCACCATCGGAACTTCCAGTTCCAGCAGCTGCATGGTCAGATACAGGTTGCGCTCGATGTTGGTGGCATCCAGGATGTTGATGATACAGTCCGGCTTTTCATGCAGGATAAAATCGCGCGTGACGATCTCTTCCTGCGTGTAGGGGCGAAGAGAATAGATGCCGGGCAGGTCCACAACCGTGCAACCGGGCTTCCTGCGGATCTCTCCGCTCTTTTGTTCGACCGTCACCCCGGGAAAATTGCCGACATGACACCGCATCCCGGTCAACGCGTTGAAAAGCGCGGTCTTGCCGCAGTTCTGGTTTCCCACAAGCGCGAATTTCATTGCTTTGCCTCCGTTTTTCCGGCGTTTGCTCCCTCTTCCGAAAGACGGACGGAAATACCGGCCGCATCCTCACGCCGGAGCGTCAGTTCATACCCCCGGACGCGGATCTCGATAGGATCCCCCATCGGCGCAACTTTACAAAGCGTCAGCTTCGTGCGGGGGATCAGCCCCATGTCGATCAACCGATTGCGCAAAGCTCCCTCTCCTCCGACGGCAACAATCTCGGCCGACTGTCCGATTTTCAATTCATTCAGTGTCATGCGGACCTCTTTCTTTTTCCGACGTCGTATTTCGTCGGACCTCTTTCTCATCATAACGCAAAAGGCTTTTTCTGTCAAGAGAAATCCTGATTTTCTCCTTCGGCGCCGGGCAACATATCGGTTTTTGGCGCCATTGTTTTTCCGGCTCCGGTTCTCCTTTCCCGGATCCATAGGAAAATCCCTCTCCCCAATCGGAGCTTTACCCGCCTCTTTTGCGCCCAAGAAGGCAACGCCCGGCCGGAAAAACGCCGTCCGTCGTCGGTTTTTGAAAAAAATTATGTTTTCTTCGCTTTTTGATGAAAAAAAACGTGCAAAACGACCGGGTGATGTGATATAATAAGGGAGAAAAAGGCAAAGGGCTTGATCTTGCCGCTAAACCGCGGCCCTCCGGGAGAGCGACGCGCCACGGAAAAGCATTCGGGCCGAACATACCCGGAAACCGGCAACCTCATAATCCAAAAACATATAAAGGGGAAACGTATGCACGAACGTTATGAAAATCCGCTCTGCCGGCGTTATGCAGGCAAAAAAATGCAGGAGATTTTCTCCGACGACCGGAAATTTTCCACCTGGAGGCGGCTCTGGGTCGCGCTGGCGGAGAGCGAACAGGAACTCGGCCTTCCGATCACCGATGAGCAGATTGCCGAAATGCGCGCCCACATCAACGATATCGATTATGAAGTAGCCGACGCGCGCGAACGGATCGTGCGGCACGATGTCATGGCGCATATCTATGCCTATGGCGTTGTCTGCCCGCTGGCCAGGCCCATCATCCACCTCGGCGCGACCAGTTGCTTTGTCGGCGACAATACCGACATTATCCTGCAACGCGAAGCGCTTCTGCACGTCCGCGCGCTCCTGCTCCGGATTCTTTCGGCATTGGCCGACTTTGCGGAACGCTACCGCGACCTGCCGACTCTTTCCTACACGCACTTTCAGGCCGCTCAACCGACCACGGTGGGAAAACGCGCGACGCTTTGGGCGCAGGACCTCGGCATGGATCTTGCGCATCTTGATTTTGTCCTCGGCAATCTCCGCCTGCTCGGATGCCGCGGCACGACCGGCACCGGTGCCAGTTTTCTCGACCTTTTCGGCGGGGATCGTGAGCGGGTGCGGCAGTTGGAAGAAAAAATCGCGCAAAAAATGGGCTTTTCGGCCTGCTATGCCGTCAGCGGACAGACCTATACCCGCAAGGTCGATTCTTTCACCCTCTCTCTCCTTTCGGGGATTGCGCAGAGCGCGCAGAAATTCTCAGGGGATATCCGTCTTCTCTCCCATCTCAAGGAAGTGGACGAGCCTTTTGAAGCAGGGCAGGTCGGTTCCTCGGCCATGGCCTATAAAAGAAACCCCATGCGCAGTGAACGGATTTCTTCGCTTTCCCGGTTTGTGATTGCGGGGGCGCTGATCCCGGCTATGACGGCGGGAACGCAGTGGCTCGAACGCACCCTGGACGACTCGGCCGGGCGGCGTATCAGCATTCCGGAAGCCTTCCTGGCGGTTGACGGGATTCTTACCTTGTATTACAATGTCATCAGCGGTCTGACGGTCTATCCGAAAGTGATCGAACGCCACCTATGCGAAGAACTTCCCTTCATGGCAACCGAAAATATTCTGATGGAATGCGTCAAAGCGGGCGGCGACCGGCAGACCCTGCATGAAGCGATCCGCCGCCATGCGGTCGCGGCGGGCCTTGCCGTCAAGCAGGAAGGAAAGGAAAACGACCTGCTTGACCGGATCGCGGCAGATCCCGTGTTCGGCCTTGACCGCGCCGCCGTTGACGAGATTCTTTCCCGGGGGAACTTCACGGGGATGGCGGCGGAACAGACCGACGCGTACCTTTCGGAATTACGCGCTCTGCTTCGGGAAAATGCCGACGCACTGGCCGGCGATGCCCCCGATGCCGTATTGGTATAAAAGCGCGTCCGGTTCTTACATCCGATTCTTTTACTATCCAAAATTTATAGAAAAAGAGGCAAACATATGCTTACCGCAATCGTAGGGATCAACTGGGGAGATGAAGGAAAAGGCCGCATGGTAGACCTGCTTTCTTCGGAGTATGAGGTCATTTGCCGGTATCAGGGCGGAAACAACGCCGGTCATACCGTCATCAATGAGAGGGGAAAGTTTATTCTGAACCTTCTTCCGTCCGGCATTCTGCGGCCGGCCGCCGTCAACGTCATGGGAAACGGGATGGTCATCGACCTCGAGCATCTGGTCGGGGAGATCGGCAAACTGACCGACCGCGGCATCACCATCACACCGCAAAATCTGAAAATCAGCGACAAAGCCATCATCTGTATGCCCTATCACCGTCTGCAGGACGTGATGGAAGAAGAACGGCTGGCCGATAAAAAGTACGGCTCCACGCGCCGGGGCATTGCGCCGGTCTATGCCGACAAATACATGAAAAAGGGGCTTCGGACAGAAGACCTTCTTGACCCCTTGTCGCTTCGCGAAAAGGTATATGACATCGTCGCCTGGAAAAACATCACCGTGACCGGTTACGGCCACGCCCCGATCGACCCGGAAGAGGTTTTGCGCTGGCTTACCACCTTCGGCGGGGCGATTGTTCCGTATATCACCGATGTTTCGGCCTATCTTGAGGAAGCGATGGCAGAAGAGAAAAATATCCTCTTTGAAGCGCAGCTCGGCGCTCTGCGCGATATCGACTTCGGAATCTATCCCTACACCTCCTCCTCCACCACGCTGGCCTCCTATGCCCCGATCGGAGCCGGTATCCCCGGTGCGCGTCTCGATCATACCGTGGGGATTATGAAGGCCTATTCGACCTGCGTCGGCGAAGGCCCCTTCACGGCCGAAATGTTCGGAGATGAGGCGTTCCGCCTGCGGCAAGCCGGCGGCGAATACGGTGCGGCCACCGGTCGCCCGCGGCGGGTCGGCCCTTTCGACATTCCCGCCTCGCGTTACGGGGTCCGTATGCAGGGAGCCGATTTCCTTGCCCTCACCAAGCTGGACGTTCTTTCTTATATGAAAGAAATCCCGGTCTGCACGGCCTATGAGATCGACGGAATCCGCACGACCTGCTTTCCGACCGGGAACAGTCTTTTGCGGGCAAAGCCGGTCATCGAATACCGGGAAGGCTTCGGGGATGTTTCCGCCTGCCGCCGTTATGAGGACCTGCCCGCCGCCGCCCGCCATTATATCGAATATCTGGAAAACGCCGTCGATTGCCCCATCCGGTATATTTCCGTCGGCGCGGGGCGCGAAGAATACATCGAAAAAAAGTGATGCGGAAAGGGCTAAAAGCGAAGAGGGGCGTAAAACGCCCCCCGGTTTTCGTTCGGCGCAGTGAAACTGAAACCTTTGCAGCCGCATACGGGAATGGCACGAAGTTCCCCGTATGATGCCCGGCGCTTATCGTTTTGAGATTCTCAAGACCACGTGGGCAAGCGCGCAAAACGGCCGGCTTTCTTCCCGTGCCGCTCCGCCTCTTTGGATTTTCTCTTCCGCCTCTTTACCATCGGGATTTCCCCACCCTGTCTTTCCCGGCAAGCGCGCAAAACGGCCGGTTTGCCCCGACAGGGCCTTTTTTTTCGGCTATTTTTCACCGGATTTCTCTCTTCCCCTCTGTTTTTCGCCCCTTTACGCGCGTCCGCTTTTGCGTACATATGTATAGTTTTCTTTGCAAAACAAAAATGCAAAGAACACTTTTCATTTCCTTCTTTGTGGGAAGGATGGACCTCTCGGAAGCGGGTAAAAGAACCCAAAAGCGCAAAAAGGGTTGACAAAATGTCACGACTGTTTATAATAATATTATATCTTTTATGGTATACTTTTGAGACAAGAAACCGCCCGGGAGCCGTCGTTTTCTCTTCCGCCGCGGTTTTTCGGTGTCTCCCGGCTATCCGGATTGCCGATGAGGTCCTGTCCTGTCGGCCGTTCATGAAAGGAAAGGCAGTATCCGTCACATGAAAGTTTTCATGATCAACTCGGTATGCGGCATACGCAGTACCGGCAGGATCTGTACCGATATCGCGGATGTTCTGAAAGAAAACGGGCATGATTGCCGCATCGCTTACGGCCGGGAAAATGTGCCGGAAGCCTACCGGGATATGGCGTATCGGATCGGAACGGATACCGATGTCCGGCTCCATGCGCTCCGGGCAAGGCTTTTCGATTCGTCCGGATTCGGCAGCAAACGGGCGACCGGACGTCTTACAGAAGAAATACGCGCTTATGATCCCGACATCATTCATCTGCATAATATCCACGGCTACTATCTCCACCTTGAAACGCTTTTCCGCTATCTTTCTGATGCCGGCAAGCCTGTCGTATGGACGTTGCATGACTGCTGGGCGTTCACGGGCCATTGCTCACATTTTGCCGAGGTCGGCTGTGACCGTTGGGAAAGCGGATGTTTCCGTTGCCCGCTGAAACGTCAATATCCGTCCAGCTTCCTTTTTGACCGTTCCCGGCGAAACCGCGAGATCAAGAAAAAGCTCTTTACCGGTCTGCGGGATCTGACGCTGGTTGTTGCCTCTGACTGGCTGGCCGGACTTGTGCGTCGGTCGTTTCTGAAAACGTTTCCCGTCGAGGTCATTCCCAGCGGGATCGACCTTTCCGTTTTCCGGCCGACAGCCGGCAATTTCCGGGAAAAATACGGTCTTTCGGACAAAAAGATTATCCTCGGAGCGGCTACCGCGTGGGGAGAAAACAAGGGGCTGACGGAATTCAAAGAACTCAGCCGGTTGCTGGGCCCGGATTATCAGGTCGTTCTGGTCGGGCTTTCGCCCGGGCAGATCAAGACCATGCCGCCGTCGATTCTGGGTCTTCCCGCGACCGACAACGCCCGGGAACTGGCCGCAATCTATACGGCCGCCGACGTCTTTGTAAACGCCGGCCACGCGGAGACCATGGGGCTGACCACCGTAGAAGCCATGGCCTGCGGCACGCCGGTCGTCGCCTCCAATCTGACCGCCGTTCCCGAATTCGTCACACCGGAAAGCGGACGGGTGGTGAAAGAACTCACCGCACCATGCCTGCGCGACAGTATCCAAGAGGTTCTTGCCCATTCCTTTGAGCCGATGAAAAATGCCGCCGAATACGAAAAAAAACGGCAATATCTGAAATATCTCGCTCTCTACTCAAAAATAACGAACCGTTAATCCCTTTCCCCGCCGCGCGACAAAACGCGGGTGCCGGCGCGGAAAGCTGACGTTCAGCACCCGCGGGCATCGCCGGGAACAGAAAACTCGATGGAAAAAAAGCTGTTGTTTTTAGGCCCCCTCTACCCTCGCGAGGACGAAGAGGAAATCAGGGCGAATTCGATCTTTGCCGCCAGCAACGCCCCCAACGTCTTTCAGTGGAATCTGCTGGACGGCCTGTGCGCGCTGGCCGGGGAACGCCTGCGGATTCTGAACGTTCTTCCGGTCGGCACCTGGCCGCGCGCCTATAAAAAAATCTGCCTGCCGGACGCCGATTGGCGCTTTGGCGCGACCGAAGGACACAGCATCGGTTCGCCGAATCTTCCGTTCCTCAAGCAACTGGTGCGTTCGGTCAAAGCAAAACGCATCCTGCGCCGTCTTTCGGACGAAAATACCGAGATCATCCTGTATTCGGCCTATATGCCTTTTCTGAGAGCCTTATATAAATTGCCAAAGACCGTGAAAATCACGGCAATCATCACCGATCTGCCGGAGTTTTACGACCTCGGAAAGACCTCGCGGGCAAAACGCAGATTGCGGCAGTGGCAAAACCGGATGATCGACCGATACCTGCGCCGGGTAGACCGGTTCGTTCTCCTGACCGACCGGATGGGGGAGCCGTTGCACGTCGGCAACCGCCCTAAAATACGCATGGAGGGGATCTGCCAAACGACCGGATTGCCCCCCGCGGAAACGCCGGGCGAAAAAAAAGCGATTTTATACAGCGGAACCCTGCATAATCAATACGGCATACAGAATCTTCTTCGCGCGTTTGAAAAATTGCAGAACGAAGAGGCGGAACTCTGGATATGCGGGAGCGGCGAGGCAGAAGCTGAAATCAAGAACCTTGCCGGGCGCGATAACCGGGTCAGGTTTTTCGGCTTCTGCACGCAGGAAGAGGTCGCTTCTCTGCGGGCGAAGGCCGCCGTATTGGTCAACCCCCGGACAAACGACGGAGAGTATACCCGATACAGTTTCCCCTCCAAGACGATGGAATATATGGCCAGCGGAATTCCCGTTGTCATGTATAAACTGGACGGAATTCCGGACGAATATGACGAATATCTGAACTATGCCGACCCGTCCGGCGCGGTGCCGGAACGACTTTCCGAAGCGCTGGAAAAAGTCCTTTCCGATTATGAATCCGCACAGAAAAAGGCCAAAAGAGCGAGAAATTTCGTTCTGGAAAACAAAAACGGAATCCGCCAGGCGGAACGATTGCTCCGCCTGCTGGACGAAAAGCCCGGAGAACGCCCCGAATAATTTGCAAAGGTCCCCTAAAAACCCTCTCCCTCACATTCCGGTCTCCTAAGACCGGTCGCCCTGTTCATACCGACAAAAACCGAAATTCCCCGAAAAAAGGATGAAAAAATGCTTCTGCCAAAAACCGATTCCGAAAAAAAACGCGAAATCATAACCATCTGCCTCTTTCTTCTGTGCGTGGTGCTGTCTTCCATGAATTTTATGGGAAAATACTTTTACTGCGTGTATACCGGCGCCGTCTTTCTCTTCGCGTTCCGGAATAAAACGGCAAAACTGCCGGTTTGCGTCGCGTTTTTTGCACTGTTTCTCTTTGCGGTATGCGCGGATATTTTCAGCGACCCCGCTTTGTTCGGACCGGAACCGACGAGATATCTGAAGCCCTTTGCCTTCCCCCTCATTTTCGCCATGGGATATAATTATTTCAAAGAAGAAGAACCGCTCGGCCTGAGCGACAAAAAACTGGTCCTGCTCGTTTCATGCGTGGCCGGCGGCGGCCTGATCCATATTATGCTGAACTTCGCTCTCCATCTCACTCTGCACGGAACCGCCGTTGACGGAAGAAGCACCGTGGATTTCTGGTCGCGGCAGATTGTCAGCGCGACCATCCAGGCCGCTCTCGGCTGTGTGTTCATCGGGCTGGCGGCGGCATGGATATTTTCCGAAGCGAAACTCTATAAAAAAATCGTCGCGGTCCTCGGGTTAGCCATCTTCTTCGGATATAATCTGATCCTCGCGGGAAGAATGCCGATCGCCCTTTTTTTCCTGGCGGTCTTTGCCGCGGCGGTTCTCTTCTTTTCCGCCTATCGGGGGCCGGACAGCAAAAAATACAAAATCCGGGTGCTGTGCGCCGTTTTGCTTTTGGCCTTCTCCCTTGCGCTCATCTGTATTTTCGATATCGCCAACCTGAAAACCACCATCGTGCATTCGCCTCTTTATCAGCGCTTCTTCGGCCGGGATTCCATGGGGCTGACCGAAGACACCCGGCTGGAATGCAAAGCCGCGTATCTTTCCCGCCTCTTTTCCCATCTGACCGGCGGCGGAAATATATATAAAGAAACCGGCGTTCACGCGCACGATTTGTATCTTGACACCTGGGATGTCACCGGGGCGCTCTCGGCTCTTGCAATCGTCGTTTACTGCGTTTCTTCCTTCATCAACAGCGCGCGGTTCATCTTCAATCGGAACCACTCCTTTGAAGCACGGCAGATCGTTTTCTGCGTATATCTTGTGCTGCACGTGCAATTTCTGTTTGAGCCTATTATGGTCGGCCTTCCGTGGCTTTTCGCCTCTCTTTGTCTCATAGACGGATATATCGCCCGTATCAATGAAAAAACCCGGGGGCCCGTGTCGGAAAAACCGGCGTAAAGACTGTATTTTCGTTCCTTTTCGTTCAAAAACCGAAAAAGACATCTACCGCTTCCGAAACAAAAACAAGCCTTCCGGACCATGCGGTTCCGTCGATACCGGCGCTGTCGGTGCTTTTCGTTGTCAGCGGCGATGGCTTCTCCGGGTGTGCGGGGCGGTTGCCCGCCGCGCGCCGGCGAACGGCAGGGGAACGCTGTGCCTGTGACCTGTTTCCGAGCGACGCACAACAAGACGCTCAAAAAGGAGTTTTCTATGAAAATACTTCAGATCAATACCGTCTACGGGGTGGGAAGCACCGGAAAAATGGCAGAGCAACTTCACGATTTGTGCCTGGCGCACGGCATCGAGTGCCTGACCGGACACCGTGACAACGGGAAATGGCCCCTGCGCGATGCATTGGAAATCAGCGGCAGGTTTAACGGCCGCGTACATGGTTTTTTGGCTCGTATGACCATGCTCAAAGGCTACTTTTCCTATTTCAAAACGAAGATCTTTCTTCGCAAAGTGAAAAAATACCGCCCCGATGTCATTCACCTGCATAACCTGCACGGCTGTTATATTCACATCGGAGCCTTGATGAAGTATATCAAAAAAGAACGGATACCCGTGGTGTTCACTCTCCATGATTGCTGGGCCTTTACGGCGATCTGCCCCCACTTTTCTCTGGCCAAATGCAACAAGTGGAAAAGCGGCTGCGGGCATTGCCCCCAGCGGCGCAAGTATTCCTCTTCCCCCATCGATTTATCCCGCGCCGTGTGGAAAAACAAGAAAAAATGGTTTTCCGGGGTGCCGCAGATGATTATAGTTACCCCGTCGGCATGGTTAGCCGACCTTACCCGGCAATCCTTCCTCGGGCAATATCCCGTCCGCGTTATCCCCAACGGCATTGATTTGTCGGTTTTTTCGCCTGTTGAGTCGGATTTCCGTGTACGGCATGGGCTGGAAAACAAAAAGATCGTCTTGGCGGTTTCGTTCGGCTGGAGCTACGAAAAAGGATTGGATGTCATGATCGCGCTTGCCGGTCGCCTGCCGGACGATTACCAGATTGTGCTGGTCGGTACTGACGAAGCAACCGAAAATCAGTTGCCGGAAAACATTCTCGCTATACGCAGGACAAACGACCAGCAGGAATTAGCCGCAATCTATTCTGCGGCGGATGTTTTTGTCAACCCCACCCGAGAGGATAATTACCCGACCGTTAACATGGAAGCCATCGCATGCGGCACGCCGGTTCTGACCTTTTGTACCGGCGGCAGCCCGGAGTCCGTAGACCCGAGTTGCGGCAGCGTTTTGAATACAGACGATGCGGACACTCTGGAAAAAGAGATTGTCCGTGTCTGTTCCGAGCGTCCGTATACGCAGGAAGATTGCCTGCGACACGCTGCGGATTTTGATAAAACCGCGCGCCAGGAGGAATACATTGCGTTGTACCGCGATCTGGGAAGGGCCGAGTCATGAAATTGTCTTTTTTCTCCAATTACTTTTCTCACCACCAGCAACCGCTCTGCGATGCATGGTATCGGATGTACGGGGATGATTTTGCATTCGTATCGACCGAACCCGTCCCGGAAGAGCGTATCCGCATGGGGTGGCGCACGTACGAAGGGGTTCCGTTTGAAATACACTGCCCCGGCGGCGACAACACCCCTCCCTTTGATATCGAAGCGTGTGATTCCGTCATTCTCGGGAATGCCCCGATGTCGCTCGTGCGGAGCAGACTGGAAAAGGGAAAAACCGTATTCAAGTATTCCGAAAGGGTTTTCAAAGACGGATATAATTATCTGAAATGGCTCCCGAGATTATTTACATACCGAAAAAAATACGGAAGATATAAAAGTTTATATCTGCTTGCCGCCAGCGCATTTGCCTGTGCCGATTTCAATATGCACGGAGTCTTTATCGGAAAAAGCTACAAGTGGGGATATTTCCCCGAGACGAAACATTATGACATCGGGCAGTTGCTGAGCGGTAAGGCGGAGCATACCCTGCTCTGGTGCGGCCGGCTGATCGATTGGAAGCATCCGGAGCTTGCCGTCGAAGTGGCGAGGAGACTGAAAGCGGAAAACTATTCTTTCCGTTTGGAAATGATCGGCACGGGCGCTTTGAAAGAACAGGTTCTTACCGGGATTGCAGAAAGCGGCTTGGAGGATTGCGTCAGCCTCATTGATTCTTTGACGCCCGACGGGGTGCGCACGCATATGGAAAAAGCGCAGATTTTCATAGCTACCAGCGACTTCCATGAAGGCTGGGGAGCCGTTCTCAACGAATCCATGAACAGCGGTTGTGCCGTTGTGGCAAGCCACGCAATCGGATCGGTTCCTTTCTTGATCCGGCATGGCGAAAACGGGCTGGTCTATCGGAACGGTCATGCCGACGATCTGTATCAAAAGGTCAAAGCATTACTGGACTGCTCAAAGGAGCGGGAACGGATTTCGGAAGCGGCATACAGAACCATTACGGACCTGTGGAATGCCGAAGTCGCCGCCGAGAGATTTGTTCTATTGTCCGAGGAGATCGAAAAGCACGGATATTGCGATTTGTTTGAAGACGGGCCTTGCAGTCGGGCGGCGTTTGTCCGGAATAACTGGTTCCGAAAATCTTCTCAACCGAAAAGCCGTCAGCCGAAAACCGCTCCGCGATAAATTCGTGAAAGAAACCGTCTGCGCCGTTTTGTGAAAGATTGCGTTTTTCCGGCGAAATTTATAAGGAATCTTGACGATGATAAAGAAGATCAAATATATTATCCACAGTCGTGTGGCCAGGAATGCAGGTTGGTTAATCGGCGGAAGAATCATACAGATTATCATCAGCTTCGCCGTCGGACTGCTTACCGCAAGATATCTCGGCCCGTCCAATTACGGACTGATCAATTATGCCGGAGCCTATACGGTATTTTTTTCGGCCATCTGTACGCTCGGAATAAATTCCGTCCTTGTCAAGGAGTTTGTGGACAACCCGGGTGAAGAAAGCACCGTAATCGGAACTTCTTTGGGGTTGAGAGCCATTTCCAGTCTTTTTTCGGCGTTTATGATATGCGGGATTTCTTTCTTTGCCGACGCCGGAGAACCAACGACTCAAATCGTGGTCATGCTATGCTCCTTAGGCGTGGTTTTTCAGATATTTGAAACCTTCAATTATTGGTTTCAGGCCAGGCTTCAATCAAAAACGACGGCGATTGTGACGCTGATTGCCTATATGGTCACCTCTGCCTATAAAGTTTTTTTGCTTGCGACCCAAAAACCGGTTACGTATTTTGCGTTTGCTACGTCTGTTGATTATCTTTGCGTGGCAATACTGCTCTGTATCTGTTATAAAAAACAGGGGGGCGGAAAACTGCGTTTTTCCAAAAAATACGGATGGTCACTCTTGAAAAAGAGTTACCATTTCATACTGCCCGGGTTAATGGTGGCGATCTATGGCCAAACAGACAAAATCATGCTCAAACACATCGTCAACGACGCGGAAACAGGATATTATTCCACGGCGATCACCTTGTGTACTATCTGGTGCTTTGTATTAAATGCCATTATCGATTCGCTTTTTCCGCCGATTATGGAAGCGTTCCGGAACGACAAACAGGATTTCGACAAGAAGAATAAACTGCTGTATTCCATCGTCTTTTATATTTCCGTGGCCGTTTCGGTCCTGTTTACATTGTTCGGAGGCTTTTTCATCAGGTTTTTATACGGAGAGGCTTATATGCCGTCCGTAGCGCCGTTACGGGTAATCACTTGGTCTACGGCATTTTCCTATTTGGGCGTGGCGAGAAATGCCTGGATCGTTTGCATGAACCGGCAAAGATGTTTGAAATATATTTATTTATCTGCGGCGGTTTTCAATGTTATTCTGAATTTTCTCTTTATTCCTTTATGGGGAGCGACCGGAGCGGCAGTCGCATCTTTGGCGGCACAGATTATCACCACATTTATTGCGCCGTTCTTTATCAAAGACATGCGAGAAAATTCGATTATGATGGTCAAAGCTATTATTTTCAAATAATCATAAACAGGAGAAAAAAATGTCATTATTCACCAACAAAACGCTGCTTATCACCGGCGGAACCGGCTCGTTCGGCAATGCCGTCCTCAACCGTTTTCTCCGCACCGACATCGGAGAAATCCGCATTTTCTCGCGGGATGAGAAAAAACAGGATGATATGCGCCATGAATTCCAGACAAAAATGCCCGAAGTGGCCGAAAAGATCAAATTTTATATCGGCGATGTGCGGGATCTGGAATCCTGCCGGGGCGCGATGCACGGCGTGGATTACATATTCCATGCGGCCGCGCTCAAACAGGTTCCGTCCTGCGAATTTTTCCCGATGGAAGCCGTGCGGACCAATGTCATCGGCACCGACAACGTGCTGACCGCCGCCATTGAAGCCGGTGTGGAGTGCGTCATCTGCCTTTCCACCGACAAAGCGGCGTACCCGATCAACGCCATGGGGATCACCAAAGCCATTGAAGAGAAGGTCGCCGTTGCCAGATCCCGCCATTCGGGTAAAACAAAAATCTGCTGCACCCGTTACGGCAATGTCATGTGTTCGCGCGGCTCGGTCATCCCGCTCTGGATCGACCAGATCAGAAACGGGAACCCGATCACGATTACCGAACCCTCTATGACCCGCTTTATCATGTCGCTGGAAGAAGCGGTCGATCTGGTTCTCTTTGCCTTTGAGCACGGTGAAAACGGCGATCTGCTGATCCAGAAGGCCCCCGCCTGCACCATCGAAACACAGGCAAAGGCCGTCTGCGAACTTTTCGGGGGGAAGACGGAAGACATCAAGGTGATCGGCATCCGCCACGGAGAAAAGATGTACGAAACGCTTCTCACCAACGAAGAGTGCGCCAAAGCCGTCGATATGGGGAATTTTTACCGCGTTCCGGCCGACAACCGCGGGCTTAATTATGACAAATACTTCAAAGAAGGCGATGAAAAGCGCAACGTCCTCACGGAGTTCAATTCCAACAACACGCGCATTCTGGACGTTCGGGAAACGAAAGAAAAAATCGCGTCTCTTGCCTACATTCAGGAAGAATTGAAAAAAATGGGGAAATAAGGCCCGTCCCTTTGTTCAAGTCCAGCCCCGGCGGCTTCGTATCAAGGTCGCCGAAAAAAGACCAGGCGGTTGTTTTTACCGAAGAGGTATGAAGCAACCGCTTGTTTTGCGATTTTGCGCGCTTCCCGGCAAACTTCGCGCGCAAGCGTGACAGACGCCCGGAAAGAAAGAAAAAAGACCGTGTTCCCAACGGTTTCTTCCCGCCGGAGCCGTTTGGCGGACTCACGCCGCTAACATCGATCTGAAAAGCCGATCGGCCCACTCGCACGGTCTTTTTCCGTGTTTTCGCCCGCAAGGGCTTTTTTTCGTAAGAGCAGGCAGTTCCGGGGGTTTCTCCGCAAAATAAAAAAACCGCCGCAGACAGACTTTGCAGCCCTGTGTGCAACGGTCTCTTCACGGCGTAATCCGCAACCTCTCCCGGAGCGAATGCAAAACCGCCGTGTCTTCCGGGAGGGGGGCGGTATCTCAGGTTCGCGGCAAACCTGCGTCGGTCACATCTTTTTCAATCCGGTTTCTCGCCTGTGCGACCAGCCGCTCGTTTTCGCGTTCTTCGGTCGATGCCAGCAACAGGGTTCCGTAAACGGTGGTAAGAAGCGAAACCCGGAGCGTCTCCCCTTCCTCCCCGGCAATCTGCACGGAAAGCCGGCGGATAGGCTCTTCAAATTCCGCGTGCCGGCAAAGCGATGAATGCGAAAGCAACAGGGAACGGTAATTCGGATTGGACAGAAAAAAACGCAGATACGCAAGAGAGAGTTCTGTCAGAAGGCGGGCGGGATCCCCGGAGAACGCCCCTCCGATCTCACGGCAGAGCAATTCCCATTTTCCCCGTACATACGAAAGGATTGCGCCGATCATATCTTCCCGATCCCGGAAATGCCGATAGGGTGCCGCGCAGGATACCTGCGCATTCTGCGCTACCCGGCGCAAAGAAAAATCGCTTTCTCCATGTTCTTCTATTTCCCGAAGGCCGGAAAGAATCAGTCGCGTCCGCACATCGGTTTCAAGATTCGGTTCTTCCATGCTTTCCCCCTTTGGCGGTATAACCGCCTCTTCCATACTCTCATTGTACCCTGTCTGCCGCCTTTTTGCAAGATGCTTTTTCTTTTTTCGTATTTTTCCGCCCGATACCCCCTTTGCCCGCCTTTTCCCACCGCCGAAAACTCCCGCCGCCGGCCCCCTTTTTCTGCCCCGCGCTCCCCTGCCACCCGCCTTTTTCCACCGCCGAAAACTCCCGCCGCCCGGCCCGCTTTTTTCTGCCCGATACCCTCTTTGCCCGCTTTTTCTCCATCCAACGCCGGCCTCTCCTTTTCCCGGAAAACTCTACCGCAAATTCTTTCCCACACGAAATTCCACTTCAATCCCCCTGTGGAGTTTACTTTGGGAATTCACTTTTTTTATAAAATATGTGATATTTCTGTAAAATCTCTTGACCTTTTCCTCTTTCTCTGCTATAATAAACGCAATTCTATGTTAACACTGTTAACATCGTGGAAAAAGCAGGCAGCCTTCCGCTGAAAACCGAAAAAGGGGGATTCTGTATGAATCATGCCGCAAAAGCCTTGGGTGCGCGCCGTTCCGCAATCCGGGAAATTTTTGAATACGGTTCCCGGAAAAAGAAAGAATGGGGAGAAGACGCAATTTTCGATCTTTCCCTCGGTAACCCCTCTGTTCCTCCGCCCCCCGAAGTGCAGGCTTCGCTATTGTCTCTTCTGAACACGGCCGACCCGACCGCCCTGCACGGATATACCACTGCCGCCGGCGACATGGAAGTGCGGCGCGCCATCGCGGACTATTCCGAAAAAACGCTCGGCGTTCCGGCAGACCCCTCTCTCCTGTATCTGACTGTCGGCGCGGCGGCGGCTCTTTCCGCGTCGCTCGGGGCCTTGCTCACTCCGGCCGATGAAGCCATTGTCATTTCCCCATACTTTCCCGAATACCGGGTCTTCATTGAACATACCGGCGCCAAGGTCGTGGAGGTCCCGGCCAAGGAGCCGGACTTCACTCCGGACATGGAAGCGCTCGGGGCCGCCATTAACGAACGCACAGCCGTTCTTCTTCTGAACTCTCCCAATAATCCGACCGGCGTTGTCCTTTCGGAGAAGGAGCTGACCGCTCTCGGCGCCCTGCTCCGCCAAAAAGAAGAAACCTACGCGCACCCGATCTATCTGCTGTCGGACGAGCCTTACCGCGAACTGGTGTATGACGGTCTGAGCGCGCCTTCCCCGGCGGCTTATTACGACGATACGCTGGTCTGTTATTCTTTCAGCAAGTCTCTCTCCCTGCCCGGGGAACGTATCGGGTATGTGGCCGTTCATCCGCGTGCCGCCGATGCCCGTGATGTCTATCTCGCAATCATGGGGGCGGCGCGGGCGCTCGGCTATGTCTGCGCCCCCAGCCTCTTCCAGCACATGATCCCCGCCTGCCTCGGCAAAACCGCCGATATCCGCGTGTATGACCGGAACCGCCGCCGTTTGTATGAAGCCCTCACTTCCTTTGGCTTCCGGGTGGTGCGGCCGGGCGGCGCCTTCTATCTCTTTCTTCGCTCTCCGGAGCCGGATGCCGGTGCTTTTGCGGAAAAAGCCAAAGCCCGGGGCCTGCTCTTCGTACCGGGCGACAGTTTCGGCTGCCCCGGGTATGTCCGCGTCGCCTATTGCGTTCCGGAAGAGACGATTACCCGGTGTCTGCCGGTCTTTGCCGCGTTGGCCGAAGAATACGGCCTTAAAAAGAAGTGAAAATGTAAACAAAACTATGCAAAAAGGAGAAAACGGCCGAGCCGTAAGACAAAAAATGGACGAACTGCAAAAAGCGAGACAGGAAATAGACGAAGTGGATAAAGCCATGGCGGAGCTTTTTTGTCGCCGAATGAAGGCGGCAAAGAGCGTTGCCGCTTATAAAGGAGCGCGCGGACTGCCGATTTTGGACAGCGCCCGGGAAGCCGAGATTCTCGAACGACGCTCTCTTCTTTTGGAAGATGAAACGCTCCGTTCTTTCTATGTCAGTTTTCTCCGCGACACTATGGCCGTTTCACGCCGCTACCAACGCTATCTTCTCTCCGGCATCCGGGTCGCCTATGCGGGAACCGAAGGGGCTTTTGCTCACCTCGCCGTACGCAAGCTCTTCCCGGCTGCCACGGCCGTAGGCTGTGCAGATTTTGCGTCGGCTTACCGCGCGGCCGAAAACGGAGACTGCGATCTGGCTCTTCTCCCGGTGGAAAACAGTTTTCAGGGTGAAGTCGGCGCGGTCACGGACCTGATGTTTTCCGGAACTCTTTCACTCACCGGAATGACCGAAATGCCGATTACGCAGGATCTGCTGGCCAAGCCCGGCACCTGTCTTGCCGAAATCCGTACCGTCATCAGCCACCCGCAGGCGCTCGGCCAATGCGCCGAATATATAAGGAAGCACGGGCTGATTGCCGAAGAATACGCCAACACCGCATTGGCCGCCCGGTTTGTCGCCTCTTCCGGGGATAGGTCTTTGGCCGCCATCGCCTCTGCGGAAGCGGCGGAGATTTTCGGGTTGGAGGTTCTCGAAAAGAATATTCACACAAAAAACACCAATTCCACCCGCTTTGCCGTCTTTTCCCGCGCGGCGCACCGTCCGGCCGACGGGGAACGGGGAATCCATTCGGTCCTGCTGTTCACGGTTCCGAACCATGCCGGTTCACTCGCTCACGCCATTGAAATTATCGGTCGGCACGGTTTCAACATGCGCACCCTGCGGAGCCGTCCGATGAAAGAACTTTTTTGGCAATACTATTTTTATGTGGAAGCCGAAGGCAATCTTTACAGCCCGGCGGGCGAAGCGTTGCTGGCCGACCTCAGCCCCTGTTGTGACCGGTTGAAGATCGTGGGCTGTTATAAAAAGGAGGAAGCATGAAGACGCAACATATCGGCCTTTGCGAAAAAGGCTACGATGTCCTGATCGGGCGCGATCTGCTGACCGGGATCGGCCGTCTGCTCCCGCTTGATCGCCGCGTGCTGATCGTGACCGATGACGGTGTGCCGGCCGAATATGCCGCGGCCGTCTGCCGTGCGGCCGGCGAGGCCGTTCTCCTGACTCTCCCCGCCGGGGAGGCTTCCAAGAGCCTTGCATCCTTTGAAAAACTCCTGCGCACCATGCTGGAGAAGGGTTTCGGGCGCGGAGACTGCGCCGTGGCCGTCGGCGGAGGCGTTGTCGGCGATCTTTGCGGGTTTGCCGCCTCGGCCTATATGCGCGGGATTGATTTTTACAATATTCCGACCACGGTTCTCTCCATGGTCGATTCTTCCGTCGGAGGCAAAACCGCCGTCAATCTGGACGGAGTCAAAAACATCGTCGGTTCCTTCTATCAGCCGAAAGCCGTCATTGCCGACTGCGATACTCTTTCCACCCTGTCGCCCCGGCAAACGGCTTCCGGACTGGCGGAAGCCGTCAAAATGGCGCTGACTTCCGACCCGGAAGGATTCGCCCTTTTTGAACAGGACCCTCTCCCTCCCATGGAAGAGATTATCAGCCGTGCCATCGCCGTCAAAGCCTCGGTGGTGATGCAGGATGAAAAAGAAAACGGCCTGCGCCGGATTCTGAACTTCGGCCATACCTTCGGCCACGCGCTGGAAGCCTATGAAGGATTGGGCGGACTGACCCACGGCGAATGCGTCGCGATCGGCATGCTCCCCATGTGTTCCCCGGAAGTCCGGGCGCGCCTTTTGCCGGTTCTTCGCCGGCTCGGCCTTCCGACCGAGATTCCCGCGCCGGCCGACCGGATTTTCTCCTATCTCCGCTACGACAAAAAGCGGGTCGGTGACGCGGTATATGCCGTGACGGTCGATCGCGTCGGAGAAGGAAAAATCGAAAAAACCGCCACAGCAGAACTGGAAGCGCGCGTCCGCGCCTATCAACAGGAAAGGCAGGCACAAGATGAATAACAGCTTCGGCGTTGCCCTTACCGTAACCCTGTTCGGAGAAAGTCACGGAGAAGCCATCGGCGTCGTTCTGGACGGGCTGGCTCCCGGGATTCCCGTCGATGAAACCGCCATCGCCGGCGCGCTGGCGCGCCGCCGCCCGAGGGATTCCCTCTCCACCGCCCGGCGGGAAAAGGACGAATTCCGTCTTATCAGCGGTGTGCGAAACGGCCATACCACCGGAACCCCCCTGACGATTCTGATCCCGAATGCCGACTGCCGCTCGGAGGATTACCGGCAGGAAGGATTTCTTCCCCGGCCGGGGCATGCGGACTATACCGCCTTTTGTAAATATCACGGCTTTGAAGATCGCCGGGGAGGCGGGCATTTTTCCGGCCGCCTGACCGCCGCGCTGGTAGCCGCCGGGGCTATTGTCGGCGGGGCGCTTTCCCGGGCCGGTATTATAATCGGAACCCGGATTGCCACCCTCGCCGGAATCGCCGACCCGCTCCCCTTCACCGAAGATTCCTTCTTCCTTCTCCGGGAGCACGATTTCCCGGTTCTTGACCCCGCCGCCGGAGACCGGATGAAAGAAGCCGTCCTGGCCGCCGCCCGGGAAGGAGACAGCGTCGGCGGGATTCTCGAAACGCTGGTCACCGGCCTGCCCGCCGGAATCGGAGAACCGTGGTTTGATACCGCGGAAGGCGAACTTGCCAAAATCCTCTTTTCGGTTCCCGCCGTGAAGGGCGTGGAATTCGGAGAGGGGTTTGCCCTTGCCGGGTTGCGCGGCAGCGAGGCCAACGACCCCTTTGCCGTCCGCGACGGCCGCATCGTCACCCTGACAAACAAAAACGGCGGTATCAACGGCGGTATCACCAACGGAATGCCGCTCTGTTTCCGCGTTGCCGTCAAACCGACCCCTTCGGTGTTCAAAGAACAACGCTCCGCCGATCCCCTGACCCTCCGGGAAGCCCCTCTTTGCCTGCGCGGACGGCATGACCCCGCCATTGTACACCGGGCGGTTCCGGTCGTGGAAGCCGTCACGGCACTGGCGCTCGGCGATCTGATTACCCGCCGCTACGGAACCGACTCTCTGGCAACGGGGAGCTTTGCCCCGGCCCGGGATGATGTGTGCGCCGGCCGCGTTTTTCCGGAAAAGGACGGCCGTATATACACGGAGGGAACCCTATGAAATACGGCTGTATCGGAGAGCGGCTCGGCCACAGTTTTTCGGCGGAGATTCACGCGCTGCTCGGCAATACCGACTATCAGCTCCGCCCTCTGCCGCCCGAAGAAGTAGACGACTTTCTGACAAAACGCTCTTTTTCCGCCATCAACGTCACCATCCCCTATAAAGAAACGGTTCTTCCCTATCTTTTTTATGCCGATGAAGCCGTCCGGAAAATCGGCGCGGCCAACACCGTTGTCAACCGTGACGGGAAACTCTACGGCTACAACACAGACTTTTTCGGGATGATTGCCCTCCTCCGCCGTCTCGGCCTTGCGTTGACCGGCAAAAAAGTCGTCATTCTCGGCACAGGCGGCACTTCCCGCACCGCTTCGGCAGTTGCCGAAAGCCTCGGGGCAGCCTGCGTTCTACGGGTCGGCCGGAGCGGAAAAGACGGGAGCCTTACCTACCCCGAACTCTTTGCGCGACACACCGATGCCGAGATTCTGCTGAATACCACCCCGGTCGGAATGTTCCCGCATGCGGAGGAATGTCCGGTAGACCTTTCGGCCTTCCCGCGCCTTACGGGCGTTGCGGACGCGGTGTATAACCCCCTGCGCACCCGGCTCGTTACCTCGGCGCTCGAACGCGGGATTCCGGCCGGAGGCGGTCTGTATATGCTGGTTTGTCAGGCTGTCCGCGCCTCGGAAATCTTTTTGGACACGACCTACCCCGAGGGAACGGCCGAACGCGTTTATCGCACCGTTCTCTCCCAAAGAGAAAACATCGTCCTGACCGGAATGCCCGCCTCGGGGAAAAGCACCGTCGGAAAACTGCTGGCAAAACGCCTCGGCCGCCCCTTTTACGATGCCGATGCCTGTATCGAAGCCCACGGGAGGAAGATTTCTTCCGTCTTTGCAGAAGACGGCGAAGAGGGCTTCCGGGAACTTGAAAGCCGCGTAATCCGGGAAGAACTGGCCCCGCTGACGGGCGCTGTGATCGCCACCGGCGGCGGGAGCATTCTCCGGGATGAAAACCTGCGCGAATTACGCATGAACGGGAAAATCTTTTTCCTGGATCGGCCACCGGAACTTCTGATTCCGACCGCCGACCGTCCGCTGGCTTCCGATGCCGAAGCCATTCGCCGCCGATACCGGGAGCGGATCGACCGCTACCGCGCCACCGCCGATCGGCAGATCCCCGCCGCCGGACGACCGGAAGAGGTTGCCGACGCTATCACAGAGGAGTGGAATACATGAAGATTTACATCATCAACGGGCCGAACCTCAATATGCTCGGCATCCGGGAACCGAACCTGTACGGGCATACCGACTACCGGGAACTGACCGGGCAACTGACCCGTTACGCCGAAGAAAAACAGATCGAACTGATACTCTGTCAGTCCAATCACGAAGGCTGTCTTGTCGATAAAATTCAGGAGGCCTATTTTGAAAAATGCGACGGTATCGTACTGAATCCGGGCGCATACACCCACACCAGTATCGCCCTGCTTGACGCGCTGAAAGCCGTCGGAATCCCGACGGTGGAAGTACATATTTCCGACATTTCCCGGCGCGAAGACTTTCGCAAGATCAGCTATATCCGCCCGGCCTGCGTGGCTTCGGTCATCGGGCACGGAACGCAGGGATATTTTGAGGCCATTGACATTCTGATGAAGAGGTGTTGCTGAGATGCGCGTCCGGATTCAAAAAGGCACTGCCTCCGGCGGCATCCAGGCGCCGCCTTCCAAAAGCATGGCGCACCGCCTGCTCCTGGCCGCGGCCCTTTGCGAAGGGGTCAGCACCATTCACGGTATTTCGGATTGCGAGGATGTCTCCGCCACCGTCGATTGTGTGCGCGCGCTCGGCGTACAGGTCGATCGCTCGGGCGACACGGCCACGGTATGCGGGCGTGATTACCGCGATTTCCTGACAGACGCGCCTCTTCCCTGCCGGGAAAGCGGCAGTACGCTCCGTTTTCTCATTCCCACCGCCATGCTCACCGGGAAAGAGGTTCTTTTCACCGGTGCCGATTCGCTTTTTTCGCGCCCGCTCTCGGTCTATGAAAGGCTGGCGACGGAACGCGGTCTGCATTTTCAGAAAGACAAAAACCGCCTTTCGGTTGCGGGGCCTCTGCCTTGCGGAGAATATGCCGTTGCCGGGAATATCAGCAGTCAGTTTATTTCGGGGCTTCTTTTTGCCCTGCCGCTTTTGCCGAAAGACAGCCGCATCCGGATCACAACGGCCGTGGAAAGCCGTTCCTATATCGATATGACCCTGCGCGCGCTGGACGCGTTCGGTGTGCGTGTTCTCCGGACAGATGAGCATGGCTTTTGCATACCGGGCGGGCAGAAATACCATCCGGGTGAAGTTTTTGTGGAAGGCGATTATTCCAACGCCGTTTTCCCGGACTCTCTCAACCTTTTCGGTTCCCATGTCCGGATTCACGGCCTTTCCCGCGATACGGTACAGGGCGACAGCGCCTATCGCCGCTATTTTCCGATGCTGTCGGCCGGGGTGCCGACGCTTCATATCGGCGATTGCCCCGACCTCGGCCCGATCCTGTTTGCCATCGCCGCGGCGAAAAACGGCGGCGTATTCAGCGGAACAAAACGCCTGCGTATCAAAGAAAGCGATCGCGCCGCCGCCATGGCAGAAGAGCTGAAAAAGTTCGGCACGTCTGTCACGGTCTATCCCGACACCGTCGTAATCTATCCCTCTGATTTCCACGCGCCGGAAGAACCGCTGTGCGGCCATAACGACCACCGCATCGTCATGGCGCTTTCAATCCTTCTCACGTTGACCGGCGGGGAGATCGACGGAGCCGAAGCCGTGCGCAAAAGCTACCCGCATTTTTTTGAAGACCTGAAACAACTCGGCATCAAACTGGAGAAAGTAAATGAAACTTGACAAAAACACGCAAATCCTGATTATCGGCCTGGGAGTAATCGGGGGCGGATATGCCCGCGCACTCACCCGACAGGGCTACCGGGTTGCCGCCATCACAAAAGAACAGCGCGATGTGGATTACGCCCGGGAACACGGCATTCTGCAAAACGCCACCACCGTGACCGACCCCGCGCTCATCCAAAGCGCCGATCTTTTGATCTTCGCTCTTTACCCTCACACCTTCATCGACTGGATCCGGACTTACGGCCATCTGATCCGCCCCGGCGCGCTGGTCACGGATGTGACGGGGGTCAAGTCCATCGTGGTCGGAACCGTGCAGGACCTTCTGCCGCCGGGGGTGGAGTTCATCGCCGCCCACCCGATGGCGGGGCGCGAACGTTCAGGGATCGAATACAGTGATGACGGCGTCTTCCGCGGAGCCAACTATATCGTGACTCCGACCGAAAAAAATACGCGGGAAGCCATTGAAACCTGCCGGGAACTCGGCCGGATCCTCGGCTTTTCCCGCATTTCCGAACTAAGCCCGCACGAACATGACCGGATGATTGCGTTTCTCTCCCAGCTCACCCATATCATTGCCGTTGCGCTGATGGATGCCCGCGACATGACCGGGCTGGAAAGATACACCGGCGACTCCTTCCGGGATCTGACCCGTATCGCCAAGATCAACGATGCCATGTGGGCAGAACTCTTTTATGCCAACCGCGAGGCCCTGCTGGCCGAGGTGGATGCGTTCGGGCAGGAACTTTCCCGCTTCCGCGAATTGCTGGCCGCCGGGGATATGGAAGGAATGCGCGCAAAAATGCGCCTCTCCACCGCCCGCCGCGCCCTCTTCGACCGGCCCGCGCCGACTGCCGGACCCGCCGCAAAATCCCCCGCCGAACCGCCGGCCACACCCGAAACAAAGTGAGGTAAAAACCATGAATATGACCTTTTACAGAAAACTTCCGATCCCGCGGGAGATCAAGGAGCAATATCCCGTCTCCGCCCACGCCACCGAAGTGCGTGATGCCTGCGTCCGGAACCTGAAGGATATTTTTTCGGGTCGTTCCGACCGGTTTTTGCTGATTATCGGCCCCTGCTCCGCCGACCGGGAAGACACGGTGCTGGAATATATCCACCGCCTCTGCCGTGTGCAGGAACAGGTCGCCGACAAGATCATGATTGTGCCGCGCATCTACACCAACAAGCCGCGCACGACCGGAGACGGTTACAAGGGCATGCTCCACCAGCCCGACCCGAATGCTGACCCCGACCTGCTCCGGGGTATTCTCTCGATCCGCCGTCTGCACATGCGCGCGCTGGAAGAAACCGGTTTCGGTTGTGCGGACGAGATGCTCTATCCCGAAAACCACCGCTATCTTTCCGACCTGCTGGCTTATGTGGCCGTGGGCGCGCGCTCGGTAGAGGATCAGCAGCACCGCCTGACCGCCAGCGGGCTGGATATTCCGGTCGGCATGAAGAACCCGACAAGCGGCGACATCGGGGTGATGATGAACTCGATTACCGCCGCCCAGCACTCCCACACTTTCTGTTATCGCGGCTGGGAAGTCAAGAGCGACGGCAACCCTTACGCACATGCGATTCTGCGCGGTTTTGTGGATGAAACCGGAAAATCTTCTCCGAACTACCATTATGAAAACCTGATTTCGCTTTCGGAGCGTTACGCTGTCTCGGGGCTGAAAAACCCCGCCGCCATCATTGATACCAACCACGCCAATTCGGGGAAGAAATATCTGGAGCAGATTCGCATCTCCCTCGAAATCCTGCACAGCCGCCGATATTCAGACGACGTGCGCCGTCTGGTCAAAGGCCTGATGATCGAAAGCTATCTGCTGGACGGAGCCCAAACAATCTCGGAAAAAGAAGTGCCGGGACGCTCTATCACCGACCCCTGCCTCGGCTGGGAGAAGACCGAACGGCTGATTTTGACGTTGGCCGACAAACTCTGACTCTTCTTTTGTAAAGAAAACAGTACAAAAACCCGCCATCTGGCGGGTTTTTGTGCGAAATACCGTTTTGCCGGGGCTGCGCCAGGCAGAAACTTCCTCCTTTTTTCTTTTCGGCCCCCGAAACCCCGCCGGAGCCTCGCGTAAAAGCCGAACCTTCTTCCTTCTTCCTTCGCCCCCGCCCCGGCTCCCCCCAAACTCCGCCGGAGTCTCGCGTAAAAGCCAGAACCTCTCATAAAAAACGGCCGGCGCAAGGCCGACCGTCTTTGATACCGGTGAATTGAAAATCAGCAGGCTTATTTGCAGAAATTCTGCACATAGTTTTCAATGGCCGCGTCGATTGTGCGTACAGCGTCCTCTCTCGCACTGACTTCCTTGACCGCCGTCGCTTTGTTTTCCAGCGACTTGTAAACCGAGAAAAAGTGCCGCATTTCCTCAAAAATATGGGCAGGAAGCTGATCGATATCGGTATACTGATTATAGTTCGGATCGCGGAAGGGAATGGCGATGATTTTTTCGTCGTTGCGTCCGTTATCGATCATGGAAATCATGCCGATCGGATAGGCGCGCACCAGCGTCAGCGGTTCAAGCGGCTCCGCACAAAGAAGAAGCACGTCAAGCGGGTCGCCGTCATCGCCGTATGTGCGCGGGATAAAGCCGTAATTGGCCGGATAGTGCGTAGAGGTATACAGGATCCGATCCAGGATAATCAGCCCCGTCTCTTTGTCCAGTTCATATTTCTTTTTGCTCCCCTTCGGAATTTCTATCACGCAGACAAAGTCCTCGGGCGTGATGCGTTTCGGGGAAATATCGTGCCAGATATTGATCATGAAGTTTCTCACTTTCGCTTTCATTCTTTTTTTATTGTATCACATCGACGGCAAAAATGCAAGACAGGGATGCATAACCCGCAAACTTCCCGCCATACTGTTCCCGAGGTGATCAAAATGAAGAAAAACAAGAAAAAGGAGCCGCCGCTCGGGATCCCGGTGGAAGACCCTCCGGTGCCGAACCGCGCACATACCGAAATGCGCCTGCCCGGCCGTTCCGAATCCCCGGAACCATCCCGCCCGGACGAAAAACCCTCCTCCGAAGAAACACAAGGGTGACACACAAAAACGGGGTCGCAAGGAAGAACGCCTGCCGCCCCGTTTTTCTGTTTTGCGGAATCATTCCCGGCCGAGCCCCATCGATTCCATGATACGTTTGTTGAATTCTTCGGCCGTATTGTATCCCATCTTTTTCTGGCGGTTGTTCATGGCCGCGATTTCGATGATAATGGCCAGGTTCCGCCCGGGGCGCACCGGGATGATGATGGAAGGGAGACGGATACCGAGAATGTCGGTCATCTGTTCGTCAATCCCCAGCCGGTCATACATTTTGCCCTGCACCCACGGTTCCAGGTTGATAACAAGGTCTATCTTTTCGGAATCCTTGACAGCCCCCATGCCGAAAAGCCTGCGCACATCCACGATCCCGATCCCGCGCAGTTCCACATAGTGCCGGATGATCTCGGGAGCCTGACCGACCAACGCCTTGGCAGACACGCGCTTGATTTCGACCGCGTCATCGGCAATCAGCCGGTGGCCGCGTTTGACAAGTTCGATCGCCGTTTCGCTCTTTCCAACGCCGCTGTCTCCGAGAAGCAGAATTCCTTCTCCGTACACCTCCACCAAAACGCCGTGACGGGTCAGGCGCGGGGCAAGTTGCACATTCAGATAGGCAATGAGCGCCGCCATGAATTCGCTGGTGCGCTCATAGGAACGAAGGAGAGGAACGCTGTGCCGCCGGGAAAGCTCCCGGTGCGTTTCATCCACTTCCAAAGAGGAAGAGATTACCACCGCGCCGGGATGAGTGGCATAGAAACAATCCAGCCGCGCATAGCGTTCTTCGGGTGACAGGGTGGAAAGATACTGCGTTTCGGCCTTGCCGATGATTTGAATCCGCGCCGCTTCATAATAATCATAAAACCCGGAAAACTGCAGGCCGGGCCGATTCACGCGCGGCACCGAAAGAAGGATCAGCCCCGGTTCCTGCGGTATGCTGATCGGTTCCAGCGCGAACTCCTTGATGATTTCGGAAAGCGCAACCGAATATACTTCTCCGTTCTCTTCCATATTTCCTCCGCCTTTTGTTTTTCATTTTCTTTTTTTCATTGTATCATATCCGTTTTCTTTTTGCAAGCCGTTTTCAGAATCCCGCAGGGCATTGCCTTCACTTGTTCTGCTCTATGATTTTTTCCGGCCTCACCTTGTTGACAAATACGGGTTTTTTGTGATACAATTTTTCATGAAGTGATGGATCCTTTCCGGAAGATTTGTTTTGCGGCGAAACTCTTCTGTCAGAACGCAATCGCTTTTCTTTCTCTTTGTCTTTTTCTCCCGTCCGTCTCGCATTCGTGGGAACACGACACGATTGAATTTACAAACGATAGGATTTCCGAAATGTCCGGAAGATCCGGAAACAATGGCTTATCCGCAAAGAAACGGACGAAGAGTTTTCCGTTGCCGCACCCGTTCAAATATCTGAACCCCTGTTTGCGCGGGTAGTTGAACCGCCGGACAAAAAGAACCTGCCGGCTCTTTGCAAAATGAAAAAACAGCTTTGCCGGGTTCCTGACAAAAGTCATGGAAGAATACGAATTCAGTCTGTCAGAAAAACTACAATCAGGGAGACAAGAAAGATGATACTTACATTACACAATATCGACAAGTCCTTTGGCGAGAAAGAGGTTCTCAAGGGCGTTTCTTTCACGGCAGAGGGCGGCAAAGCGTTCGGTCTGCTCGGCAGAAACGGCGCGGGTAAAACGACATCTATCCGTATTATTATGAACGTGTTCCCCGCAAACGGCGGAGAGGTGCTTCTGGACGGAAAGCCGATTGATTATAACAAAATCGGTCTTGGTTATCTTCCCGAAGAAAGAGGCCTGTACCCGAAAAAACCTGTTATTGATCAGCTTGCATATTTTGCGGAACTGAAAGGGTTGAGTGCCAAAGAAGCGGTCAGGGCAGTCGATTACTGGCTTAATAGGCTCGGTATGACCGAGTACCGCAATAAACGCCTCGATACCCTTTCAAAAGGAAACCAACAGAAAATTCAGTTGATAACGGCGCTTGCGCACAATCCGCACATTGTCATTCTGGACGAGCCTTTTTCGGGGCTTGACCCCGTAAACGCCATGCTCTTAAAAGATGTGGTAAAGGAACAGATTGCAAAGGGGAAAATCGTTTTGTTTTCAAGCCACCAGATGGCGTACATAGAGGAATTTTGCGACAGTATCGCTATTCTCAGCGCGGGCAGAGTTGCAATCAGCGGAGATTTGGTTGAAATAAAGAGGAATTACGTGCGCGATAAATTAGTGGTAAGCACCACAAACCCCGAGCAGATACAGTCCGATTTAGGCAAGGCTTGCACCGGGCGCGAGGACGGCACGTTGCTGATTCAGCTTACAAGCCCCGAAGAAAAGCAGTCTATGATGAAACGCCTTGTCGAAAACTATGATATCGACGAAGTGAAAGTGTTTGAGCCTTCCCTCAACGATATATTCGTAGAGTACGCAGGCGCGCAGGTGTAAGGAGGCAAGTGATGAAACAGTTCGGGAAAATCCTTAAATTCGAGCTGAAAGGCTACCTGAAAAACAAAGTCTTTACAGGCGTTACGATATTTCTTGTAGTCGCAATCGCTATTGCTATGTTTATTCCCAATATCCTCTCGGCGTTCAGGTCAGAAACGCCGCCGGCAGCGGAGCTTCCCGTCATGCTTGTATATGCCGAAGACGAAACCCTTTCTAAAACCGTAAAGGAATATTTTGCGCCGGCCTTTACGGGGTATACCGTAAAGATTGCGGACGGAACGCCTGACGATATAAAATCGCAGATTACAAGCGGCGTCGTCGAGTGCGCTTTTGTTTTGAACAGTCCGTCGTCCTACACGTATTACGTCAACAATCTCAATATGAGGGATTCTAATCAGGCTGTTGCGAACACGGTATTACAAGAAGTTTACAGAATGAACGCGATGATACAAAGCGGACTATCCCCCGAACAGGCGATGGATATTATGTCGGTGGTTATCGAAAGCGACACGATGACGCTCGGCGTTGACCAGATAAAAAATTATTTCTATACCTACATCATGATCCTTGCCTTATACACGGTCATTATGCTTTACGGACAACTGGTTGCGACCAACGTGGCAAGCGAAAAGAGTTCACGGGCTATGGAAGTTCTGATTACGAGCGCAAAGCCGACGAGCATGATGTTCGGAAAGGTTTTTTCGTCCTGTATCGTAGGCTTTACGCAACTGGCGCTTGTGTTCGGCTCGGCATTGCTTTTTTATAATATCAATAAAGCGCAGCTAACGAATCCGGTCATCGCTTCGATATTCGATATGCCCGTAAACCTGTTTGTTTATATGCTCGTGTTCTTTGTTCTCGGATTTTTGATTTACGCTTTCCTTTACAGCGCAATCGGCTCAACCGCGTCAAAACTGGAAGATATAAGCACAATGGTGTTGCCTGTCCCCTTCTTCTTCATTATTGCTTTTATGGTTGTTCTGTTCTCGATGATAGGCGGCAACGTAAACTCCGTGTTGATGAAGATATGCTCGTATATTCCGTTCACTTCGCCTATGGCTATGTTTACAAGAATTTGTATGAGTACGGTTGCCTGGTATGAAATTTTCATTTCCATTGCAATCCTGATCGGCTCTGTCGTCGGTATCGGCGTTCTGTCGGCTAAAATTTACCGTGTAGGCGTTCTTCTTTACGGTACGCCGCCGAAGTTTACAAAAATGATAAAAGAGGTTTTTAAGAAGCAGTAAGGTTTCCCCCTCTTTCACGATGGAAAGAGGGCAGGCGGAAATCCCTTTCGCATTGATTGTAGTATTTTTATACCGCCGGGGATTGCAAAAAGTACTTGCAAGACGGCACTTTATCCTTTATAATATATATAATACGGATTAAATACCCGCTTTCCGCCTTGTTCCGGAAGGCAACGACACGAGGATGTTCTATGAAAACAAGATTTTTGCGCCGGGCATTGGCTTTCGGTCTTGCCGTTTTGCTTCTGCTCCCCGCGCTCATCGGTTGCGAGAAAGAAAAATATCCGATGCGCTCTTCCACCGCCAAAGAAAGCATGACCATGCTGACGCTGGGAGAAGAGGCGGTGCCTTTTGAGGTCCTGCGCGCCTTTTTTGCCGCAGCGGCCCACGCCGCACCGGGATACGGGGAAGATTACTTTGAAGGCGAGGAAGGAAGCGCGCGATTCGCCGCCTGTCTCGACGCGGCCCTGTCGCGGATTGCCGATATATACGCGCTCTTCGCCATGGCAAAAGAAGCAGGTATCGATCCCTACGGGAAAGAAATCTCCCAAGCCGTCCGGGATGCCGTCACCGTCGCCGTGGACGGAGAAAAAGATCAAAACGGCGCTATCATCGGCGGCTTTGCGGGCGATTACAACGCCTATCTGGAATATCTGCGCAAGAATTTCCATATGAACGACTCGGTCTGCCGTCTCATGCTCCGTTATGACGAAGCCGAAAAAAAACTGATCGCGCGCTACCGCAAACAGAATTCCGTGACCGATGCCGAGCTTGCCGCCTTTTTTGAGGGGGAAAACTGCCTGCATATCGAATGGTTGCATCAACCGGCCGAGCAGGGAGTGGCTTCCCGCGCCCTGTTGGAGACCGCGAAGGAAAAACTGATTGCCTCCGGGATCGACGGCAGCAATCTGCCGGATGTCAATATTCTGGCTTCCTATTCCAAGGATGTCCGGCACCGCAGCCAAAAAGTGGACAACACCGGATTTTACATCAGTCCGCATTCCTTAGACCGGAAATATGCCGCCGTGACGCAGGCCGCTTTTTCTCTCCCAATCGGCGGGCTTTCCGAAGTGATCGAAGCAAACGGCGGTTACTTTCTCCTTTACCGGATGGAGAAAAAGGCCGGGGATCTTTCCGCCCGCGCCGAGGAATTAAAGTCTCTTTATCTTTCCGACCGTTTCTATGCCGATTTGCGTATCCGTTCCGCACAATTGCTGACGCTTGCCGACTATACCGACGCCTACCGCGCGCTCACCGCGAAAGAACTTTTGGAGGACTGACCCATGAAAAAACTGCCACCGGAGAAAAGGAACAAAAATGCGGACGATTCTTACGCATTGCATTCGGCAAAAAAGGTGGCTTCCTCCCTCTCATCCCCGACTCTGACATTTCGTTATTCGCAAACACAGGAACTCCCGCACGCCGACAGTATCTCCGAAGCCGAAGAAAACCTGAACGAATGGCTCCTTCCCTACGGCCGGATTCTGACCGACCGGAAAGTCTATCCTTTTCGTTTCCTTTACAGTTTGCTGTATGAACTGAACCGCGACACGTATCCGTTGCGTCGGCCGCGGCCGCAGAAAGCGGAGGATTTATTGTTGCCGGTTTGCGTTTCGGCGCACGGTTTTCTTTTCACGGCGGCGCTGGCATTGCGCCTGCTGACGCGCGGCGGGCGGAATATCGATCTCGATATTGAATACGGAAATGAAGAAATCCGCCTTTTCTTCACATCGGGCCTTCTCCCCTACGAACTGCTTCCCGGGCAGGAACTCTGGGAATTTCTGAAAAGAACCGCACAGCGCTTTTCCCTTGAGGTTTTGCCGGTCGCCGGTGAAGAACGCCACGGCATATGCTTTGCTCTTCCGCGCTCCCGTTCCGAGGCCGTCCGCTTCCTCGCGCCCGATTGCTCGCTTTATGAATACTTCTTTCATCTGGCGGAACACTTTTTCTGATTGCGCCCGGTTTACCGCAATCCTTTCACCCGGCGCGATTCTCTTTGAAAAATCTCCGCTCGTTCCCGCGCCCGGCTTACCGCAATCCTGCCCGGCGCGGGTTTGTTTTGCTTTCTGAATTTTTATTTTCTTCTTGTTTTTTTCTTTTTGTCCTCTTTTTTCGCGCCGCCGGGCGCTTTTCTTTTTTCATGGAAGAACTGCCACTTTATTTTCCGTCCGAACGCACATAAAGCCATGCCGCCGCGTACAAATTATAAAGGAAAGTATGAAAGGCGGCGTTGGCAAGCATGAAAAAATGCAGAAAATTTTTATCGCTCGTCTGTCCCGTACTGCTCTTTGCGCTGATTCTTGCGGCCGGAGCCGTCGGGCTGACGGATTTTTTATACCCGGATTCGCTCTCTCTCTTCCGGGGAGAGAGCCTGCCGGGCGGCGGTCTTATCCGGGTACGGGAAGAGGAAACGCTGGCTGTCGGGCAATACGCCACGGCAAGCCGGGCAAGCGTTTCGCTTTTCGGTATTCTTCCGGTCAAAGAGATTCGCGTCAATACCTTTGAAGACCTGAAACTGATTCCCGGAGGCGATGTTTTCGGGATTCGGATTGCGCTCGGCGGAGCGTTGATTACCGGCATTTCGGAAATCGGAACCGAGGATGGCGGGAGTATCTGCCCGGCACGGGCGGCCGGCCTGCGGCAGGGCGATCTGATTCTCTCTGTGGACGGCACCGCGGTCGGAAACGCATGGAATTTTTCGGAACTGATTGCCGAGTGCGGCGGGAAATCTCTCACCCTGCGTGTGCGGCGCGGGAAAGAAGAACTGACGATTTCCCTGACTCCGCGCCAAATGGGGAAGGATAATCGGTATCGCGCCGGCATCTGGGTGCGGGATACGGCCGCGGGTATCGGAACCGTCACCTTTGCGGATGCGGCAACCGGCGCTTTCGGCGGGCTGGGGCACGGTGTCTATGACCCCGACAGCGGGGCGCTTCTTCCCCTTGTGCGCGGTACGGTTCTGAATGTCGGTCTGTCGGGCGTTCTGCCGGGAACAGCGGGGGATCCGGGAGAATTACAAGGACATCTCCTGAATGAAAAAACCGGCTCTCTTCTCTCCAATACCGATTGTGGCGTTTTCGGCGTTTTTTCCTCTCTCCCGGAAAGAATGCAAAAAACCGAGGCGGTACCGATCGCGCTTTCTTCCTCGGTAAAACCCGGCCCCGCCGAGATTCTCTGCACCCTTGAAAACGGTGTGCGAAAGCGCTACCGCATCGAAATTACCGAAATCCGCCGCGGTAAGGAACCGCTGACCAAAAATTTTTCGATCCGCGTCACCGATGAAGAGCTTCTTGCCGCGACAGGCGGTATCGTGCAGGGGATGAGCGGTAGCCCGATCCTGCAGGATGGGCATCTTGTCGGTGCGGTCACGCACGTTCTCATCAATGATCCGACTGCCGGCTACGGTATCTTTATTGAAAATATGCTCTTTGCCATGCCGGATTCCATCCGCCCCTGAAATCCTGCGCAAGCGGCCGCGCGCGGCCGCTATAATCGCCCCTGCCCGCCGGAAAACAGGCAGGCAAACCCCTTTTCTTCGCCCCCGGGTACGAAAAAAGCGCATGAAAAAAACCGGTGCCTTGCGACACCGGTTTTTTCGGAATCAAAGTTCCGCGAAGTATTTGATGGTGCGAACCATCTGGCTGGTATAGGAGTTCTCGTTGTCGTACCAGGAAACGACCTGCACCTGATAGGTGTCGTCGTCAATCCGGGAGACCATGGTCTGCGTAGCATCGAAGAGCGAACCGAAACGCATGCCGATCACGTCGGAAGAAACGATTGCGTCCTCGTTATAGCCGAAGGAGGCCGAAGCCTGGGCCTTCATCGCGGCATTGATCCCTTCCTTGGTGACATCCCTGCCTTTGACAACGGCGGTGAGAATCGTGGTCGAACCGGTCGGTACCGGAACACGCTGAGCCGAACCGATCAGTTTTCCGTTCAGTTCGGGAATAACCAGGCCGATCGCCTTGGCAGCGCCGGTGGAGTTCGGCACGATGTTGGCAGCGCCGGCACGGGCACGGCGGAGATCGCCCTTTCTGTGCGGGCCGTCGAGGATCATCTGGTCGCCGGTGTAAGCGTGAATGGTGCTCATGATACCCGACTGGATCGGAGCATAGTCGTTCAGCGCTTTGGCCATCGGAGCCAGGCAGTTGGTGGTGCAGGAAGCGGCGGAGATGATCTGATCATCAGCATTCAGGGTCTTCTCGTTGACAGAGAACACGATGGTCTTGAGATCGTTTCCGGCAGGAGCCGAAATAACGACTTTTTTCGCGCCGGCGGTGATGTGCGCCATCGATTTTTCCTTCGAGCAGTAGAAACCGGTGCATTCAAGCACAACATCCACATGCAGCTGACCCCACGGGCAGTTGGCGGCGTCCTTCTCCGCGTAGATTTTCAGCACTTTTCCGTCAACGGTAATGGTATTGGCCTCGTCGTCGGCAGAAACGGTATGGGTTCCTTCCCCGATCTTGCCGCAGTAACCGCCCTGAGCGGTATCATACTTCAGCAGATGCGCAAGCATGGACGGTTTGGTCAGGTCATTGATGGCAACGATCTCATACCCTTCCGCACCGAACATCTGACGGAACGCCAAGCGGCCGATCCGTCCAAACCCATTGATAGCAACTTTTACGGACATTTTGTTTTCCTCCAAAAAGATTTATAGTTCTCATCAACTTATTGTAGCACAATCGTCGCGACTTTACAAGCGGATTTTCTCTTTTTTTCAGTTTTTTTCAAACTTATCGGTTTCAGCGAATTCCCACCCTGCATTCCGCTTCAGCTTCCCCTCGGGATTTGCTTTGGAAATTCGCTTTTTCAAAAATTTCTTTCTTTTTTCTCGGAAATGCTTGCAATTACCACCCGAATGTGTTATAATACGGCCGTTACACACTCCGGCCCGTTGGTCAAGCGGCTAAGACATCGCCCTCTCACGGCGAAAACATGGGTTCGATTCCCGTACGGGTCACCAAACGAAACAAATCCGAACTATTTCGTAAATCGAAATTGGTTCGGATTTGTTTTTTACTATTAATGCTGAAGATGGGAACACAAAATCATGTGTTCCCATCTTTGTCATTTGAACTTTCATTTGATGATTGATTCTTTGACAGATATTCTATTTGCTTCTCAATCAGTTTTATTTGTCCTTCTATCTCAGAAAGATCATCGCTGGTTGCCTTTCCCAATTGTAGTTTGAGAATCTGTAATTCTTGAGATAAATACTCCTTAGTTACTAAATCATTATTGATTTCTGTTAATCTTGTTTCTGCATATTCTATACGATACTCAAAAACCGCAACTTGCTCTCTTAACTGAATAACATTTACCAACGTCCACGAAGCAACTCCAACCACTATGGTCACGATTATCGCAATGATTTCCTCAAATATGTGTTCCCTGATAAATTTTTTGAGTTTAAGGCGTTTTACACCAACTGCCTTATCCTCGACAAAAGGCATATCATAATCGTAAATATCTTCATTACTACCATGTAATCCTCTGAAAGGATCCATTGTATTAGTATTTTGGTATCCTCGTTTGGAGCAAACCCCTTGTCTATATGCAGAAGCTTCTCTACGAGATTTTATCCCTGCTTTTTTTGAACCCATGACTACTCTCCAATCTTATCAAAGATGTCGTCATTTAAAGATTTTAGAGCCAAATCAAAAAGTGTGTCTGATTTTTTATAGGCTTCAGCATTCGGCGGCAAATAAAAATATTGATAATCGTATGAAATACCATGCTTTTTCTCGTCTAAATTTCCGACGGTAATTATTTTATTGATGTAGCTATTATTATCCTTTTGTATAGATCCTTGAGGAGTGGTCTCTTTTTTGGAAAATCTAAAATCAGTAATACTTTCACAAAGATCGTTTTTTATTACTGTTTTTTTGTATTTGGTTACATCCCCATTGTTTAGTTCGCAAGTAAATACAATTCCTATGCGGCGTACAATTAAATAATTATCCGTAATTATTTCCGGGAATATATATTTCAAAATCATGTTTTGAACAAAGGTATACGCTTCATCAAACCCTGTATCAGAAACATTGTGTGTAATAATTAAATTATTTTGAGTTAATCTTAAACTGTTATGCGTTGACGCATTTATCAACGCACGTTGATACCCAACATCATTGCTTATTTGATTATAATATCCTTCCCCCAACAACTTTTTAGAGTTAGATGACGAAAGAATGCTATCTACGATTTCGCCCCATTTGTCAAACATTTTAAAAGAATCGACAAACTGAATACCACAAATTATCTGAGTAATACATCCATTATCAGGCATAATTACACCTCCAACCAAAATTGTCATCAGTAATTATACCCTATTTTTGTCGAATTGTCAATGTGTCATATCAAATCAAGACGTGCAAGGATGATTAATACTTTATAAATTACTTCGTCAATATTTATTTCTCCGTCTTTTGAGTCAATAACACCTCTTTCAAGTAATTGGATAATCAACCTCCGACCTTCTTGAGGAACATCGTTAATTGTTTTATATACCATTTTGGTCCCCCCATAAACATTAATACATTTATAGTTATATTTGACTTTTTTTATTTTTATTATTATTAATAAACTGTTTTTGCTTTTTTCGCTCTGCAAACTCTCTCTGCCCCTGCTCAGATTCAAAATAAGCCACGATATCGGGCAGAAGACAACGGGCGATTTCTTTACGTATGTGTTCTGGTATCTGCGGAATATGGCTCTCTCCGCGCGTATCACGAAAGACGAATTCAATACGAAGGATGAGACGCTTGAACCAACCTGCGTTGAGATATTCCTCGCGCAAAAACCAAGTAGCAAGGATCTCTTGTTCTTTTTTCTGCCTTTCCGCTTCTTCCTCACGCTGCTTACGTTGGATTTCTTCCCAGTCCTCGATGTCCTCACCATCACGAAGCACCGTGCGATTATCGTAAAGCAGAGCATTGACACGCTTCCAAAATTTTTTCCAAGTCATATCATTATCCTTTCTCACATCGAAATATCAAATCCTTGCTCCTCGCCATCGTCAACGTCATCCGTCGGCGTTGGCTTAGGTTTAGACAATTCGATCATAGCACCTACAGCGCCACCTACGAGAACACCTGCAACAGAAGCAGCGTTTCTTGCTTCTCGCTCACGTTTTTCTTGCTCGGATTCCTCACCGTCATCCTCGATGATACTGCCTACATTTGTAATCCCACGTGCACCCATAAGAGCAAGACCAGCAGCATGGGAACTGCCGTGAGAGCGAGACGGAGCCACCATATTGCCTCGTCCCGACGTATTCTTCTGTCGATAACTTCGGAAGCTCTCGCGCTCGCTTTCCCAACCTGTTCGGCCGCTTCCATCGTCACCTTGCGCAGAGCCTTCATCGTTGCTTCTTTCTGCTCCTCTGCCGCCCTCATCATCTTCTCGGTATACTTGCTCGCCTCGCTCGCTACTACCGCTTTCTGCGCCGACAGCTGAGCTGAAAGAGCCTCCATTCTGCGTACCGCTTCGCTCAGGCGCATCCATTCCTCTGCGCTGATCTGCACCATCGGAATCTCCTGTTCCGTCTGTTCTGCTTGCAATTCTTCCTGCATCGCTTGCTGTATTGCCAGCGGCATATTTTTCGCCTTGAGCTTGTCCATAGAGCTCTGACCTGATCCTGAATTCATGTTCTATATTCTCCTTTAAATATTTATCGTCATTAAGATTATCGTCTCGGACTCGGCACACCGTGCCTTTCTCTGCGCAATAGATGAAAGTAATATTTTTTCTTGCATCCGTCCAAGTTACCTCGCAATTATATTTCTTCAGCTCAGCAATAAAGTCCTCCTTATTGCCGGCTCTCGACATACAAAAATCGATGGTTGATCGCAGGGACATCTTCCAACTGTTACCTCGCATAGCGGCGTGCCATTCATTCGGCTTCATGCGCTTTGACTTGACGTTGGGGTTGTATTTCGGCAGAACCTCCAGCCCGTGTTCAAGACAAATGCGGTCACTCAGATTGCGAAAGTCACCGAGAAAATATTTATTATAGTGCAATTTCAAACCGATTTCGATGTCATAGGCGCATACAACTATATGGTTATGGAGGTGGTCTCTGTCAATATGGCTGGCGACAATTGCTTCGTGATTTTTGAATTTTTCAAACCGCTGTACGAGCTCCATCCCAATCTCATTTGCCTCTTGCGGAGAGATGGCTTCACCGATCTTGAAGGACTGAACGAAGTGATAGAATCTCACGCCGTCAGGCTCATGACCAAATACTTTTTGCGTGGCAAGGAAGGACTCGTTCGCCAACTCCGGGATGCAATTGTAGCCCGAAATATAGGCGAGCTGTTCGCCCTCATCAAAGGTTTTTGATGGTTGCATACAGTAATCGAGTACACCTTTCTGTGCGCTCGGTGTCTGCACTTTTTCCGGAATGCTTTCAACGACTGCCATGATTATGTCCTCCGAGTGCTGCAAGAATTTTTCTGTAAACCGAAAGAAGCTCCGACAGATCGGCAGAAGAAAAACGATTCTGATGTGCCAGCCGCGTGAGCTGATTGAGATTGTTGCCCTGATATTTCAGTTCGCGGTTCAGTTCCTGTAGTTCTTCATTGACGATAATCTTTCCGTCGCGGCACATTTTGAGAATGAAATCCCGCATGGACGGTGCGATGGCTTCGTACATTTTCTTCTGCAACTCCATCTTTTCTTCCGCTGTGAGGCGGATAGTCAGGGTTTCTGTCTGTTTTCTGCTCAACTGTTTCTCCTTTCACACATGCTTTTTGCTGTTGCCTCTTTAATCCGTTTCTTTTGGCTTACCTTTTCTTTTCGCAAAGAAAAGGTAAGTGGGTTCGGGCTTCTGCCCGATTGTGTGCGGGAAGTGCGCCGCCGGAAGGCGGTGGACATCCACGCGCTATGCTTGCCCCAGCCCCGGACGCAGAGCGCCGGGGATAACTGCAGAAGAAAAAAACGCGACTTTGCCTATATAACCTATTGTTCTTTTCTGCATATAAGATATATGGTTAAGACTTCTTGTTAGCACCACCATTTCAGGCACCACCCGGTCACATTTTCAGCCGATACACATTGGAGCCGTAATCGCCAGCATTAGTGTATCGGTGATATTTTTCAATGAGTCCTTTTTCAAGCAAAGCTTTTATTGCTTTGTCCACTGTTTCCTCTTTCCTGATTCCGCACCCGCTTGCGATATCTTTCCGCGAAGGAAAAGCCACATTGCTTTCCCGGTTCATACGACGACAAAGAAAACAATAGACGGCGATGTCCCGCGGCTTCAGACCGTATTCAAAGATTCTGTTGTCAACCATAAAGAAGTTTTTTCGCTTGCCCGCCATATTGTTCTCCTTTCTCGTTGTGTATTTGATATTATACTACAAAAATATTGTGTTGTCAATAGCTACACACAAAAATATTGTATTTGTTCTTGACAACTACAATGAGATATGGTATACTGTATGCGTAATCAATTTCGGAGGAATTTTGTATGAGCGTAATAGGCGAACAGATTAAAAAATACAGAGGTATCCGCGGCATGACGCAGCAGGAGATTGCCGATGCGCTCGGCGAAAGCTCCGGCAGGGTGATATACAATTGGGAAAAAGGAATCGGTCGCCCCGACTGTGACAAGCTGGCGAAGCTTTGCGACCTCCTCGGTGTATCCGCAGACGAGATGATCGGTTGCAGGTCGATGGCTGAACGTCCTACGGCTGCCGAATGGGAGACGATAAAAAAATACCGCGTCCTTGACGAACACGGTAAAGAGATCGTGGATTATCTGATCGACAGCGAATACAGGCGAGTATCCGCAACCGGCAGAAAAGCCAAGTGCCGTATGCTGAGAATGGATTATTACACGCTTCCGGCTTCGGCAGGCACGGGCAATATTCTTGACAGTGAGCTTGCCGAGGAGATTCTTGTTCCCGAATCCAAGGAAGCGGAGAAGGCGGACTTCGTGATTTCGGTCGGCGGCGACAGCATGGAGCCGACCTTCCATGACGGAGACAAGGTGTTTGTTGAAAAATGCGACTCCGTCGATGTCGGCGAGATCGGGATCTTCGTTGTCAACGGCGAGGTCTTTATTAAGGAGCGCGGGGACGGCTGTCTGATCTCGCATAACGAAAAGTATAATCCCATACGCCTCTCTGAGCATGACAGTGTGTTCTGCTGCGGAAGAGTTGTGGGAATCATGCAAGGATAATTTATCATTTGTTGTATAACAAAACTCAAATATTTTGATTCCAACTGAAATTTGTATGGGAAGGCCGGCTCTTTCTCTACATCAAAATACTGTGATCCCCTCTTTTTCCTCCGCCTCACGGAGAAACGCTTTGAGAACCCCGGTCGGGATGGCATAGTTCATCAGAGATCCGTCCTTCTGACCAAGCGCGACCATTCCGATGACCTCGCCGTGCGCATTGAAAAGCGGTCCGCCGGAATTACCGCCGACCGTGGGTGCGGAATACATGATATACCGCTCACCGGAAATGAAGCGCTCCCGGTCGCTCACAATGCCGTCCAGCATACAGATCCCCTGTCCTTTGCTGTTGCCGATGGCGTAGACCTTTTCCCCGATGGTCACATCACCGTCGGCAAAAGTGATGGCAGGTGCGGCAAGGTCGTCCGATACGATCAGCGCCATATCCCGCCGCACATCGGCGTAAACGATGTCAAACGCCATCCTGCGCTTGTCCGCCGTTACTCCGATCAGACTGTCCGCCGCCTGCACACGGGTGGCGGTTTCTTTTGTAAATACCACATGGGCATTGGTCAGCACATAGCCGCCCGGCAGAACCATGCCGGTACCGCTTCCGATGCAGTCACCTTTGTCGGCAGTCAGTTCGACCACGCTGTTTCGGTTGCGGCGGTAGATTTCCGGTGCGTCCAAGGTGCCAAGTGAGACGGGTACCGTCTTTTTCTGCTTTGCGGCTTGCTCCATGGCGGCACGCTTTTCTTCTCTCACTTTGCGGGCAAGATACGCAGTTTCGGTGGAAAAGGTCTCCCCGCACGCTTCGCAACGGTATGTATAGAACACATTTCCGTCGGTCAGCTTGTGCGAAATCAGTTTCAATGCGCCGCTCCCGCAGGAGGCGCAGCTTTGCGCTTTATAGTCCATAATTCCCCTCTCTGTACGCCTTGAATTTTTCGAGTTCTTCCGGCGTGATGACATTCCGTGACGAGGCAAGAACCTTGTTACAGTCCTCGCGCGTAATTCTTTGCGCCTCGCCCGTCAGCACTTCCCGCTTGTATGGCTCCAGCTTGATCTTCTCGCAAATGGCGGTCACATCTCCGCCACCGTAGCCCTCCAGTGCCCATGCCAACTTGGAGAGATCGACATCCTCCTCTTTGGCAATGCCACCGAGCGCACGGTTGACAAGGAACTCCCGCGCCGCCTGATCGGGAACACCGACATAGATCTGCGTATCGAAGCGACCGCCGCGAAGCATGGCAGAATCGAGCGCCCACGGGCGGTTGGTGGCGGCGACGAGCAGAAGCATCTTGTTTGCGGTCGGCTTGAAGCCGTCCACTTTCGTAAGGAAAGTCGCCACAAAGCGTGCCATTTCCGCATCCACGCCGCCTGTGCCGTCTCCGCGCTTGGAAGCCACGGAATCAAACTCATCAAAGAAAATGATGGCTTTTTCGTGCTTTTCGGCTTCGGCAAACAGACTGTCGAGCTGCTTGGAGCTGTCACCCATGTACTTGGAGATCAGATCCTGACAGTTAACCGCAAAAAACTCCGCGTCCACCTCGCCCGCAATCGCGCGGGCGATAAAGGTCTTGCCCGTGCCGGGAGGACCGTAGAGCAGGATTTTTCCGCCGGCGCGGATGTGGTACTTCTCGGCGAGTTCGGGCTTCTGCATGGGAGACAGCACCTTGAAGGTGATCTGCTCCTTGACATCCCCTAACCCCGCCACATCGGCAAAGGTAATCTTGTCCGACGCGCCCGACGGCTGTATCGGTGTAAACGACGGCTTTTCTTCTGCTTTCGGCAGGTCGTTTTCGTTTTCTGCGGCACTGGTAACGGGCTTTTTGCCGGAGCATCCCGTTTTTACGAAGTCAAGAATCTTCGCCGCCAGCTTGTGATATTCCATTTTGACATCGTAGGACTTTGCCCCGACGGAGATCTGATTTGCCAATTCCGCCGCGCGGAGAAACGCCTCCCGCGCTGCCGGAATGTCCCCCGCGGCGTAAAAGTCCTTCGCTTGTTGATAGAAGCTCTTGTAGGCTTCAATTGTAGGTTGGTTGTTCATAAGCGCATCCTGTTCCTTTATTTTACTATCTCCTTATGAAGCACTCCATAATAATTAATTGTGATTTTATCTTTGTATAAATACTCCTCATCTTCCCGATTTTTAATTATGTATCCATTGTCATCATCGTCTGATCCATTTAAGTATAAAACATAATCGACACAAGGAAATGTGAGTAATTTTTCTTGAACTTGCCTACGCTTGAACGGAATAAAATCATCCTTTGTCCCTTGAACTTTAAGACCAAATCCCGAAGCCTCAACAACAAACACAATCTCAACATTTTTATTCTCAAGAAAACCAGAAGTTCTCTCGATATACTCATCTATATTTTTGTAGTGCTCTTCAAAAGGACTAAACAACCTTTCTATTAATTCTTCTTCACTTGGTATTTTACCGTCAAAATCGCCACCTTTTTTGTCACCAAGAAAGACCAAAAGTCGTCCGCCTTTTCTTGTAGATCCAAAATAGTCCACACGGAAATGCTCAAAAATGTATGACTTATCCTCTATATTTGCATAACCGTCTGGTCGTTCAAATTGGCATACCTGCTTGATTGCCTTGATTATATCATTATACTCTTTATTATCAACATTCCCCGCAAGAATACGGCGTGGATTTCGAATAAGCGACCATCTTAGCTCTAACATCTCTTTTTTTGAGTGTAAGATCATAATTATTAAACTCCCGTTTGGCGCCTATTTAAGCATCATTCTGTTTAAATTCATTTTTCTATAGCTTGACAAAAAGGTCCCCGTGTGAAATCAGGCAAAAACTAATTTACTATTTTCGCTAATAATTTCATGATTTGATTCATTTACCATTTGGGGATTCAGCTGGCGCAATTTCGTATTCATCTTCTGTATCAAAGCATTTTAAAATACCAATGATTCCAAATTCTCGCTTTTCTTGCTTATATTCATCAAAGGGAAGGATTCTAAGAATACTATTAAAAGATTGACATAACTTCTCATATCCGCAGTACAACTCTTCTATCATTTTATCAATATCGACAGTTTCCTTGTATAAGAGTGATTTGGGGGAAATTTCTACACTTCGACCATTACTTTCTTTACGCATTTTTATTTTCCCATTAAATGCCATCGTTGAATTTCCTGGAAGCCCATTTATATGAAACTGTCCTCTATGCTTAACATAGTTATACCTTTCTATTAAGTGCAGCATGGAAATCTGTTTATCTAAATCACGAATAATTTCAGATATTCTTTCGTATTTTTCTTTGCTGCTTGTATCAATATTTCCTAAATAACAGAGCAAATCATCTACAACACTGGACAACGATTTATTCTGTAATTTTGCTTCAAGTGTTTCGTGATTATATAAATCAACATCATCTGGTTGTCCATACAAGAAAAGCATTTGCCTTAGGTACTCAATGCAAGAACAAAAAAACATCAAAGAACTTTCCGTACACATAGTTTTAAACAACAAATCGCAATGAGAATTACCAAACTTCTCAGTATGACTGAGAATATTAATACCGAAGGAAAAGTTTTGCGCTATATCGTGTATTTTAAAAGCCGCAGCATCTATATATTGTGGTTTCTGATGTGCTTTAAATTCATCAACTTGATAATCAAACCAATAACTATAAGACTTTTCATCAATCATACTCTTTCCCCAATCTTTTTCATGATGTACCATGTTTAGGCGAAAATCGCCTAAGCATGGCTATTTTGATTTATTGACCAACCTATTAACACCAACTTTTATGCTCTCATCTATAGCAATTCATGCCTTCAAGGATTTTCGATTGTGCCATCTTCACATTGAACTACATAATTGTTCAGCCCTTCATCCCAATACTTGTTTTTCGAAACCTTCTGCTTCCATGCTTGTATGGTGCCCTCATACTTGATACATGAAATGTTACAGTTCCTAAACGCCCGATCATCAATAAATGTAATAGTTCCAGGCAAAACAAGTGTTCCTTCATATCCACTGAAGGCAAGAGCGCCGATTCGAGTAATGCCTCTGTCATTTGGAACAATGCTTGATTTACAAGCAGCAAGCAATGTTGTATCTCTTATTATACAGTTCCCTTCAGAATAAAAGGTTGAATTACTTGAGGAAACTTCCAAAGAGGACAACGCTATACATCCTGTAACTATTCCGTCGCCGATTGAAGAAACATTATTTGGGATATACAATTCTTCAAGTTTGATACAATTTGCAAAAGCTCCTCCCTCAATCATTGTTAAAGACAAAGGCAATTCAAATTTAGTAATACAGGATAAGCCATTAAAGGCATAAGTGCCAATGCGTTGAACTCCTTCTGGAATGATTGCTAGCCCGGTTTCGCTACTATTGATTCTTTCCAAAGAAATGCACTCGGTAAAAGCAGCAGACTCTATTAGGGTCACAGAATTAGGAATAATAAAAAATTTCAAATTCTTGCACTGCCAAAACGCATATTTGGAAATTGTCGTTGTTGTATTTGAAATGGAAATCGATTCGATTAAATCGCATCCCTCAAACGCAAATGCGGGCACTATTTGCTGCTTCGTAATTACGACATGTCGGATGGATGATGGAATGTAAAACACAAGTCTATCAGTATTATTTTCATGGTATCCATTTTGAAAGACTTGATTGTCTTGATTGCTCATCACATACGAATATAAATTATCTGAATCTGCAAGGAATCCACCGAATATGTACCCAAATGTTTTCGGGTGAGATTCATCCGCACTTTCACAGTCTCCTACAAAAGGCAAAGTTATCTTTTTTACTGAATTACACCCCTCAAATGCACCAAATGCAATTTTTGTAACATAATCCGGAACGAATATTTCTGTTACGCTCTTATCATAAATTCCAGATATTTCGCAATTTTGAGCATCAGATATAAATCGAAAATTTTTCATTTCATCTTTAACATCCCAAACAGCATAAAGGGTTATATCAGACGGTTGATTCCATGGCACCAAGCTCTTCCCTGTCTCATCCGTAAATGCGATGAATTCGTTTGTTGTACCGTTATACCACCCTGCAAATTGGTATCCTAATTTCCCCGGAGTTGGAATTGATAATTGATATGTAGCATCGAAAGTAACTCTTATTTGTTTAGAACCATTTATAGTTCCCCCATTAGAATTTAGAGTAATAGTATATTGTCTTGCCTCCCATACAGCATAAAGGATTACCTGATCCTGACAATCCATTGTATAGTCTGCACCATCTTGGACAAGCACCGTGCCGTTCGGGGTCTTTGACCATCCCTTGAAGCTATATCCGGTCTTGGTATAACCAACTCCCGGAAGCGTAAAATTTTCATCAGAATACTTACGCAAAGCATCCATTGAACCGGAAGTTGCTCCATTTCCGTCAAAAGTCAGTGTATTCTGATTCGGTGTCCAAATGGCATAAAGGTGATAGGTTTCCTCTACTCCCATTGTGTAAGAAGCGCCATCTTGATATTTTACGGCAGTATCGCTACTGATTGCCCAACCTGCAAATGTATATCCCACTTTTGAGAAACCATTGCGTGTCAGCACCTGCGATTCATCCGTTGAAATCGTCTGGTTTTCCATTGTTCCAGTACCGCCGTTCGGGTGGAACACAATCGTATTGCGATTTGCCTCCCAGTTGGCAGTATATTGTCTTTCCCCGATACTTCCCTTTGAGATGGTGACAAGTTTTTGTTTGCCGTCAATTCCTGTGCCGCTCCAGCCGAGAAAAGTATATCCGGGGCGTGTAGGAATGCTCAGTGTGAAAGTCGGGGTCAGTACCGTAAAGTTTGCAGGATTGCTGGACACCTCGCCCTTATTCAACTGATAGGTTATCGAATACTTTTCCACATTCCAAACCGCATAAAGATGGTAGGTTGAAGCAGTTCCCATAGTAAATGTCGCTCCATCCTTATAAACGACATCACCATCCTGCACGGTTGCCCATCCAAGGAAGTTACATCCGGCAGCATAGAATTGATTCATGCTCAACTTGCCACTTTCACCGGTTCTCATTCCCTGATTTGCCATAGAGCCACTTCCGCCATTGGCATGGAAAATGATAGAGTTCGTGTTCGCCTCCCAGTTCGCGGTGTAAGTTCGGTCACCTACAGAACCTTGTGCAATTGTAACGGTTTTGCTCATGCCGTTAATTCCCGTTCCACTCCAACCAAGGAATGTATAACCGGGACGCGTTGGATTCTTGAGAGTGAAAGTCGGCGTTGTTTTGAAAAATTCGCTTGGGTTCCCCGAAACTGTTCCCTGGTTCAACTGATACGAAATCGTATAGCCCTTGATTCTCCAAATAGCGTAAAGGGTATATGCTGATTCTGTTCCCATCGTATATTGAGCTTTATCTGCATACAAAACCGTGCCGGAAGGCGTGGTTGACCATCCGGCAAACACATAACCTTCATTTGTAAATGTATTTGCATTCAATGCTACGGTATCATCCGTATCTACAGATTGATCCGGCATAATTCCCGTACCGCCATTCGCATTGAAAATAATACGATTAGAGTTGGCTTTCCAATTTGCTGTATAGCTTCTTTCTCCAAAACTTCCGGTTTCAACCGTAACGGTCATACCGATCCCTTCAATACCCGTTCCGCTCCAACCGAGGAATGTATAACCGGGGCGCGCTGGACTATACAAAGTAAAGGGATCGGAAAGCATATTGTAGGTCGTCGGATTTCCATCCCCGAAGCCACCATTCAAATCATAGGAAATAGAGTAATCCGCCAGTTCCCAAACCGCATAAAGCGTATAAGAGGCATCTGTCCCCATGGTATAACTCGCCTGATCCGCATAAGCGATGGCACCACTCGGTGTAGTCGCCCAGCCGACAAAGGCATACCCATTTTTCGTATAGGTATTCTTTGTAAGTACCCGTGTTTCGTCTGTCGCAATGTCCTGCGAAAAAGTTTCGCCAATTCCGCCGTTCGCATCAAAATGAATGGTATTGATTTTTGCTTCCCACACAGCATATAGGATGAACGATTCCATTCCCATTTCAATCGACTGCGTATCGTTGTACATTTTCTTTCCGTCCGGAGCCGTTGCCCAACCGACAAAGGTATATCCGGCTTTTGCAAAAGTATTGGCAACCAGTTTTGCAATTTCGTCGGTATGAATGGTTTGATCCGGCATCGAACCGATACCGCCGTTTGCGTCAAAAGACACCTTGTTGGCATTGGCTTCAAAGACGGCATAAAGAATAATCGCTTCATCCTTATCGTATTCTTTCAGCGATTTTCCTTCCGTATCTGTCAACTGTTCACCATCGGTAACTGCCGTAAACCAGCCGACAAAAGTATATCCGGCACGCACCGGAACGGGCATGGTAAAATTGCCGTCCCGAATGACCGCAACAGTTTTGGCACCGATATTTCCCGTGGATTTACCATAGTCCAGTGTCAGCTTAAACCCGATATCCACCTTTGTATGGTCGGACATTCCCTCGCGCCATGCGCTGTCAAATGTCCCGATACCACCGTCACGCTCCTCGAACACAACGGATTCCAAACCGACACAACCGGAAAATGCCGCACGACCAAGATATTCCACAGTGGCGGGTAGATAAACCGTTTTCAGCGAAGCGCACCCTGAAAAAGCCCCGGCTTTTACCGTGGCAAGTTGATCGGAAAGCGTCAGATCTGCCAGTGTTTTGCAGCCGTCAAAGGCATTTTCTCCGATACTCCGAATGGAAGAAAGGTCTATTGCCGAAAGATTTTCGCAGCCGTAAAAAGCTCTATCCCCGATAGAAATTACACCGGATTCCGTTTTGATACTCCCACTCATTTGGGAGACACTAAGCGTGATAATTTCCGACCGTGTTTTCGATTTGAATACAATTGTTTTCAAATTTGCGCATCCGCTGAACGCTTCCGCTTCAATTGTTGTCACAGTGGACGGAATAATCACTGTTTCAATATGCAAATTGTCCTTAAATGCTTTTGCTGCAATTGTGGTAAGTGCTTTTCCATTCACTGTATCCGGAAGCTCCACTACGGTGTCACAATAATATTTTCCTCCGGAAACTGTATATCCCCCTGGCGTACTCCCGTATTTCAATCCACTCTCTGTCTGCCGATAACGAATCAAGCCGAGTACACTCAGTGCTGCAACCAATACAATTGCAGTTGCAAAAGAAGCAAAAACAATACGCCGTCTGACTTTTTTATGGTGCGCATTTTTATCTTTCTGTTTTTTTAGATAATCGCGCTGTTCCTTTGCCAGTTTGACATACCGATCCGCACTTCGGTCATCGTCTCCTGCGGCGGCAATGGCACTGGAGAACTCCGGCATATCGCCAATCAGCGTTTTCTGGTGAATCAGATCATCGTTATTACGGCAGGAGAGTTTCGCCTGCAACAACCCCCAATATGCAGCATGACAAAGATGATCCACAGAAAGTGCCACGGCATAATATTTCTCTGCCGCCTTGAAGTCCGCACTGTTTTTGGCATTTGCGGCAAACTGCATGGTGTAGGAAAGCAGTTCCTTGTTGCGATCCTCCGGATAGTATTTGACAATTCCGTCAAACACACCGGCAAGGCGAGCAATCGTTGCTTTATCGGTCACCCCCTTGGAGCGCTCATTGATAGCAGAAAGCACAAAGCCCAGATACTTACACCGATTTTCTTCATCCGGGCAATACCGAAGCAGCGTTTCAAAGGATTTGAAATCCTCAAATTGATCCACGGTTCCGGAAAGTTCCTGTTCCGATTTTGCACCACAGTGGCACAGAATCCGCCCGAACATAGCTTCACAATTGCCCTCTTCAATGTCAAGCACTTGCTTGTAGTATTTCTCGGCAAGAGAAAATTCTCCTGCCGCTTGCATGGAGGTTGCATATTCCATCCGAAGGGCGATATGCTGATCCACATCGGCGCTGTCAATACAAGCAAGGATAGAATCAAACAATTTAGAACGCTTTTTACAGTCAGAAAGCCCTGCAAGACTTGCCATCGTAGTGCGAATCAAATCCTGTCGTCCGGCAAACTCGTACTTCGTTACAAAGTCAAACCAACGGCAAATGACATCTCCGCTCGCCTGCCGACCGATCAATCCGGAGATAATTTTCTCCATAGTCGCAAAGAAGCCGTCAACTTCATCAGCATCAAATTTGCGCAGGGCGCTGTCGAGCATCGTAAAATCCGCGAAATCATCCGCCTTTTCGATGAAATCCGCAAGACAGTTTGCCGATACCGAGAGATACATGGAAATAAGCGTCGCGTCCAGATCGCCATCATACAGCTCCACAACCTTGGCGTTATACTTTTTCGCAATGGCAAGCCGGTTGTTTTGCAAACACTCATTGACATATTCCTGCAAATACGGGATATAAGAATCCGCATCCGTATAAGTTTCAAGAAGTGCAGCGAACAGTTGCTCGGATGTATCGGGATGTTCTGCAAGGAGAGATGCCGTGTACGGTTTTAACTTGGCTTTCAGTTCCGTAACCGCATTGCTGTTATACGGTCCGATCTCGCGCAGATAAGAGATTGCATGGTCAAAATCGCCGTTTTCCGCAAAAGCCATCGTTTGTCTTGCCAATGCAGAAAGGATCTTCTCGCCGATGCTCTTATCGTTGTAAGCAATAACGGTCCTGATCTCCTCAAAATCATCTACGGCAGACAGTTTTCCGGCAAGCTCGGTTTCGTCTTTTGCTTCGTAATGAATCAGAAGCTTTGCAAATAGTGCGCGGCTGTTATAATGATTTTTCTCGAGAATTTCCTCTACCGCTTTTTTCGCATTGTCAAAAAGCCCGGCAGAAAGGAAACGGAAAACCGTTTTGGTCTTGGTTTCCTCATCCGGTGTCAGTTCGGGAACCTCGTACTGTCCGATCTCTCTGGTCGCCACGCCCGTATTGACCGCAATCGGTGCTTTTTTACCGACAGCGCCGCCTGCCTGAATGGTCTTGATCTGTGTGCCGACAGAGGTCTTCTTCCGTCCGACCGCGCCCTTGATTTCGATACGCTCCACCGCCGCTTTCGGGCGTTTTGCTATGGCGATTACCCGTGCAATCAGCGTTTCCAGATCGCCGTAAAAGGTCTTTTTCCGTGCGTCAAGGCACTGCCGTCCGGCAAAAACCTTCGGCAACTCTGCGGGGTTCATTCCGTCATAGGCAACAATCAGGGAGCCGTCCACCTTCAAGCCTTCCCGCATCCGTTTCAGGAAGCGCGTCCACTCGTTTTTCATCCAGACCGATTCAAAGTATTCGGGCTTACTGCCGTAAACGATCATCACCGAGGCGGTGTTCAGGGCATTATAGATGTACGGTTCGTATTTTTCGGCAACCTTATCCCGCAAAGTTTCCCGGCTGAAGAACACACGGTAGCCCTTGCCGGAAAGATAAGTATAGAGGTTGGCGACTTCAATGCTGTCATCCGTGCGTTCAATGTTGTTTTCCTTATCGGAATCCTTGAAGCAAAGGAAGACATCATACGCCGGCTCTTTGCTTGCCTTTTCATACCATTCGATCCGGTTCTTTTCGATGATTTTCCCCTGTTCCGCATAGTACGCCCTCACTTTGGCATCCGGCGCACAGGAAAGGGCGGCAAGGTATTCCTTGTCGTCAAGGAATGACTCCATCGTGGCGGCATAACAGGTCGGCAGCTTGCGACCGTCATAGTCGTCCTCGTATTTGATTCCGTAGCGGGAAAGGACAAGTCCCCAATGCGCCTCGGAATTTTTCGGATACTTCTTTACAATATCCGCATAAAGCTCCTCGGCATCATCAAAACTCGCCAGCCGCAGCTTCTGCGAAGCATTATAAAGAAGCGTGACTTCCTCATTGGAAATCTCCTCTTCCTTATACGCTCCACACGCCGGGCAAACCCATCTGCCGTCTTTGTAGATTAAATTTGCGCCACATGAATTACATATGCTGGTTTGCATTCTTTTACTCCAAATTTTAGAAGGGCTTCTTCATACTATCAATTAAGCCAATGCTGCTTTTATATCTTTCCGGATGACATTTCATGCTGTCATTTATGTCTTTATCAAAAGAAATAAGCAAATCTTCATCAGACACTCTAGAAAGCATTAGCCCATCAATTATATCGTTGATATGTATAAAGCGCCCTGATTGAATCATTTTATCTACCATATAGGGTAACCGATCCTGAGAAATCGTATCATGTTCTGAAATTCCTTTCTCAATAGCTGTAACTATATTTTCAACTTTTTCATTAAAAATGGAATTTTTTTCTTCGGCTCGCTTTATTATTTTATTTAATTGAGAGATTGTAGAATCCTTTTTCCTTATCTTTATGCATTTATATAAATTTGCATCAAAATCATTATCATATGAGGAAAAAATAATTTTTCCTTGCGTGAGAGTTGTTTTGGCAAAAAAGTCCATCAATTTGTCTAATGAGGCATTAACTGACTTCGCTTTTTGCTTTTCGTAATAACTCGCTTCCAATAAACCGGGAAGATAGTATTTGCATACCATTTTTGCAATGTTAATTAGTTTGATAATAATTTCATCTACATCAGTCCTTGGGGTTGATAAATCTATAGCTAAAGCAAACAGAACAATTGTTAGATACACGCATATTGCGTTTTGAACGAACGAGGATTCTACTGATGTTCTTTGTGTAACGCATATCTTAAAAGCATTTTCGGTATTCTCAACACATGGCATTTTGGAGGTATAATAGCCATCTTCAATTATCTGGATACGATTATTATCTATATAATCGTTCAATTTTTTTATTTCGTTGGGAAAAGAGTGATATTTACAAACAATCTCAGACACAGTTGCACTTAATATACAAACTTTGCCGCGATTTTCTTGAATATAGTCGCTAAGTGCTTCAATATTTATTGACTCAGGGCAACTCATTTTTGAGGCATAATATAAAGCATTTGTGTCCAGCAAAATCATTAGTTCATTCCTCCGAATCTGTGCCAATGAATATCTTTATAACATTGACCAAAGTATATCTTCACGGACTTCTTTTCAGATCAAACCGTTCTGTTTCTCTCCGCATTGATCTCCGCCGATATATCAATATCCCCGGCGGCGGGCATTGCCGTGCCGGTAAGTTTGGCTCTTGCGGCGTCGATCATCGGGCGCACGGTGTCCAGCTCGGCGGCACTTCTTGCCTTGTTGGCGGGATTGGAAGTACGCATAGCGTTCGTCATAGCTTTATTGGATATTTTAATGTTACGCATATATTTCTGCACCTTGGCGTTGGTGCGCTGAATTTTGCGCACATCCGGCAGATGTGCCTTGTTACCCGCCATAGCGTCGAGAGCGTTCATCGCGGTTGCCATGCTGACGGCAATGGAATTCGACACATTGATAATGTCAAAGTTGGCTTTGGTCTGCATCAGACTGCTGATCACATCGTTCAGTTCCACCAGTGCATTGCAGGCGACCTCGTAAGTGCCGGTATCCCCGTTGATTTCGGCTTCGGCGGCGATGGTTGCATACTCCTCCCGCTTGGCTTTCAGCGTTTTGATCTGGTCGTTGAACACTTCCAATTGCTCGTCGCGCTCCATCTGCGCCATGATCTCTTTTTCCTGTTTCGTCTTGAAGAATGCCATATCAGTTTTCCTCCTTATGAGCGGTTGCGGCTCCCGCCGTCATCGTTTCACGCTCCAAATTTTCCAGATTCTCTGTATTTGCCGCCTTTTCGCGGGCTTTGCGCATCAGTTCCGCTTTGTATGCCATCGCGCTGTCGGTCACGGAAGTCTCGCCCGTATTCAGTCCGAACACCTTTTCGTCCATGCTTCTGACCTTGGCGGAAATCTCCTTGATGTCCTTTTCCATCACTTTCAGAATTCCGATTGCCTTATCCGGCTCGGATACCACGGCACGGAGCTTGCCGAGGTTCAGAAGCACCTTTGCCTTGGCGGTCTCCTCCATGCTGAACTGCCCTGCGGCAAGGATCTCGCTTGCATTGGCATAGATAATATCCAGAACGCCGAAACAGGCGGAATAATTGGAGCGGCGGACATTCAGCATATCCAGCTTGCTCTTGAGCGCGGAGATTTTACGGAACAGTTCATTGATGACGCGCTCATTGTCCTCGGCGATCATCTTGTTTTCAAGTTCCGCAAGGTCACGCTCCAGCCCTGTAATTTCGCCCTCCAGCCGTTTTTCCTGCTCGGTGAAGGTATCCTTGATGGATTTCAATTCGTCGAGTTTCGCATACAGACGGCGTTTCGACCACGACAGTTTCTTTGCCTTGATCTCCGCCTCATCCAGCGCGTCAATCTCTCCGTTGGCGATAGAGGTAAAGGAGTCGAGGTAATATTGCAGGTCGTCTGCGGCTTCGGTCACATGGGAGAGCAATTCGTCGTCGAGTGCCTTGCGCAGAGCGGTCAGGCTGCCCATCACCCGATCGGAAACAAGAGCGAGGTCTTCTTCTCCCGTGAAGATCAGGTTTTCAAGATTTTCGTAAGAGAGCTTCAATGTATCGTAGACATCCCGAACACCCTCACGGTCGAGACGACGGTCATATTTGCCCTTTTCGATGCGGTAAAGCAGCCCCTTCATCTCGCTGCACAGTTCTTCTTTCACCGCATTGTTGTTCTTTACGGACGGGGTATATTTTTTCATGGTCTCACTCCTCACTCTTTTGTATAAAGTCCGTTTTCACGGTAGAAGTTCAAAGCGCCGGTCAGAAAATCTTTTCTCGTTCTGCCGAGGGCTTCAAAGAAATCCCGCAGGGCGGCTTCATTCTCCGCCGACTTATGGCGGATACGGTTAAGCACCGTCCAGATGTCGGACGCCTTCTTTGCTTCCGCGGGCGGCAGTCCCGCTTTGATGAATCGGACAATCGGCACCATCTCTACCGTAACAGGCAAACCGTTGCAGTCATAGCTGACGGGACGAGGCTGGAAAATATCGTATGTACCGTCCGGACGGCGGATTTTCAGAAGATAGCGGTCGCCGATTTTGGCTTTATCGACAATCAGGAGATATTCATGATAATCAATGATGAATTTCTTGTTTTCGTGCGGCAGGTGGAATTTCTTCATCAGGTTTTCTTCCACATTGGAGTAGATCATCGCGGCGGGTGCAATCAGTGCGTCATCATCGGCGGCATTGTCGATTAAAAATTGTGCCGTTACCTTGATTTCCTTCACCGCATCCTCTTTGGCATTGTCCTGCAAGGGGAACATATCCTGAATTTTCTCGTCGATTTCGGAAGAAATGCTCTTGCCGAAGGTGTCAAGCTCGCCTTTGATCTGTGCCATCACCGCGTCGAGCAGTTGTGTGCGGTTCTCTTCCAGCGCATCTGCCATTCTTGCCTCGTTTGCCTCTTTGGTGCGGCGTTCGGACGCACGGATTTCCGATGTAATCATGCCGGAGATCTCCCGACTGAAGCGTTCGAGGTCGGCGGAAATATCCACGCTCGTCGGGACGGTCGTTTCTTTTTCCGCCTCCGTCTCCTCCGGTGCGTTGATACGCTCACGGATCAGTTCCAAATCCTCCTCGTTGACATGGATTCCGGCAACCGTCAATGCGGTAATGCGAATGCCCATTGCCTTGACCTTCGCTTCTCCGGTGAGTGCATCCTGCATCTGCTTCCGGATGTCGCCGAGCAGACTGCTGACTTCAAATACCGATACGGATGTATTGGCGAAGCATCCGCCGAGAATGGGAATCCCGACCGAACGGATGAGGGCATTCATACGCTCCTTGATGCTCTCCACGGTAATGGAAACGCCGGTCGGAAATGCTCCGATGAGTTTTCCGTAATCAGCAATTTCGATCTGATAGGTGCCGTTCGCACCGACGCGGTACGCCTCGCGGAGGCGCTCATTGTTTACCTGAATGTTTCCGAAGCCCCACATGGTCTCGGGAATGGCTTTGGCATGGACAAAAGCAATGCGCATCGTGTGTCCGAGCAATTCTTTGCCGTATTCCTTGAAGATGACCTTTCCGACGCAGGGCTCCACGCGGAAAGCGATCTTCTCGTTGTCAAAAACAACGGCGGTGTACTGGTTCGGCACGGTGATCTTCATTCCCTTGTCAAGGATAAATGCTTCGGTGTACCAAACCACGACACCGCCGTCACGCATATCGGGTGTAAATATTGTCTCTCTCATTTTTTCGTCCCCCTGCTTTTGTCAATAATTTCGCATAACTGATTCAAGGTTTCCTCGTCGATATTGCCTTTGGTGAGTGAGAATATAACTTTTTTCTTCTTTTCTTCCATCTCGGTAAGATCCACCTTCAACTGTGCCGTGGTATCGATGATGGTTTTCCGCAGTTTTTCCTTGTCGTGCTCCGAAAGATCGTACGCCCGGATGACAAGCTCCTCCATTTCCGGCGGGATATTCCGCTTTCCGTTTTCAATTGTGGAAAGATAAGACGGCGACATGCCGAATTTTTCCGCCATCGTGCGGGCACTGTCCCCCGTATTGATGCGAATAATACGCAATAGTTTTCCGAATTCCGTGACCATTTTCTTACGCTCCTTTTAAGCATACTTATATTATAGCACGGATTTACACACTTGTCAACACATATAAGAAAGAAAGTTGTCAACTCAATTGACAGTTTTGTAAATCAAGAGAAAAAGACTCTTTAGATTTCAAGACCAAGCAATAATATTCTCAAAACTTTAGCTTTCCGCATTGTTATCCGAGATGTAAATTTGAAAATGCGGTTCGGCACGCCTTATATAATATATTTGTATTTTGCCTTGACAAATACAACCTGTCATGGTATAATCTCTACTGACGAAACAGAAGGGAGGCGACATGATGAGAGGCGTTATCTATGCACGCTATTCTTCGGATAACCAACGCGAAGAGTCGATTGAGGGGCAGATCCGAGAAAACACAGCGTTTGCCCGAAAGAATGGTATTGATATTGTCGCTACCTATATCGACCGCGCCTATTCTGCCAAGACCGACAATCGTCCCGAGTTTCAGCGAATGATTAAGGATAGCGGAAAGAAGTCGTTTGATGTGGTGATCGTATGGAAGCTCGACCGCTTCTCCCGCAACCGCTATGATTCGGCAAAGTACAAAGCAATGCTGAAAAAGAATGATGTCCGCGTTCTTTCCGCCACCGAAGCAATCTCCGAAGGTGCGGAAGGAATTATCCTCGAATCGGTGTTGGAAGGTATGGCGGAATACTATTCCGCAGACCTCGCCGAAAAGGTAACCCGCGGCATGACCGAAAATGCGCTCAAGTGCCGTTTCAACGGCGGAACAGTTCCTTTCGGCTATATGATTGACGAAGAACAACATTATCAGATCAATCCTGCGCAGGCACCGCTCGTGATTGAAATGTTTCGCAGGTATGCCGGCGGAGAATCCATTACCGAAATCATTGAAGACCTTAACGCCAGAGGCATCCGAACATCAAGAGGTAATCGTTTCAACAAGAACTCCCTCGCCCGTATTTTTTCCAACCGTCGATATATCGGAGAGTATGCTTATAAGGACATCTCCGTTCCCGATGCGATACCCGCTATTGTTTCCAAAGATATTTTTGACCGCGTAGCAATCCGTATGGGGCAGAACAAACACGCAACCGGCAAGGCAAAGGCTCCGGAAAAGTATCTGTTGACGACAAAACTTTTCTGCGGCACCTGTCATTCCATGTTTGTAGGTGACAGTGCAAATAAACCAAACGGTGCGATCTACCGCTATTACAAATGCGCAAGTGCAAAGCGTCATGAATGCGACCGCAAAGCTCTCCGCAAGGATTGGACAGAAAATATCATCATCGAAAAAATCACTTCATGGCTGAGCGATGACAGAACGATTGATCGCATGGCAGACGATGTAATGGCACTTTTAAGCGAAGAAAATGAGATGATTCCGGCACTTGAAGCTCAACTGAAACAGGTACGCTCTTCTATTGACAACATTATGAAAGCCATAGAACAAGGAGTTGTGACACGAACCACGCGCTCAAGGCTTGAGGAATTGGAACGCGAGGAAAGCCTTGCGGCGAATATTAGAGCAGAGGGAGATAAGAAGCCGAAAATCTCAAAAGAATTTATCCTTTTCACACTTGATAAATTCCGCAAGCTCGATCTGAGAATAG
>CAKSAC010000008.1 GCA_934434925.1 uncultured Eubacteriales bacterium
AAGCAAGCAAGCAAGCAAGCAAGCAAGCAAGCAAGCAAGCAAGCAAGCAAGCAAGCAAGCAAGCAAGCAAGCAAGCCGTAAGTCTGCCCTTTGGGGCGAAAATAACAAAACTTTAACGCACTGCTGCATAGTCTAAAACTATGGGGCGGTGCGATTTTGCTTTTATAAGGAACAAAAATACAACATTATTACAAAGGTTTTCAGTCGCGTAAGCGACACGGAACATATCCCCCACAAAAATTAAAAGGAGATACGATTATGACAAACAACAAGGCGAATAAATCAAAGATATTAGCGCTTATACTCGGTCTTACGGCGTGCCTTGCGCTTATGCTCGGCATAGTGTTTGCAAGCCCGACGAGTACGGTCTATGCGGAAGGAGAAACGCTTACGCCGTATGATAGTATATACGTAAATGGCGAAGCATTAAACAGCGGTTGGCATCTGGACGAATCTTATGTTAAAAAATCAGGCACCCCCGATATGGGTTACGTTGCCAAATATTATAACGGCGTTCTGACTCTTAACAATTATCACGGCGGGAACATAGGTACAAGTGCTCCCGCATCAGGATATTACAAAATTGACCTTATCGGAAACAATGTTATTACCGGTGGGCAAAGAGGTGTATTTATCGATACACCACGTGAAGGACGAGTAACTATTACGTCTAATGCAAACGGAAAATTGACGATAAACGTTTCAAGCAGCGATTCTTCTGTATGGGGAATAGCCTGCGGAGCGTCGAATTCAGCCAAGACCACTGACGTTGTTATTGGAGGTAACGCACAAGTCACAATTAACGCAACGTCTAATGGAGAAAACGAGCAAGTTGAGGGTATTCATGCAAGGAACGTAACAATTGAAGACAATGCAAGCGTTAATATTACAGCCAAAAACACAAACAATAGCACCGCAAGTCAATGGGTAGCAGGTATTTTTGCAAAAAACAATGTAACTATAAATACAAACGGCAATATCGATATTGACGTTAGCGTGGCGGGTGGCGATAGTGCTTATAGTTATGGTATTCGAAACTGCAAAACGATGACTAAAGCAGGCAATATGACCATAAAATACAAGAAAGCAGGAAGCAATGGCTGGCCTATTACCGGTGGTGACGTAGATAATACAACCCACGCTGTAAACGAAGATAGCGGAAATTGCTTTGCGTCCTACCGCTATGGCACACCGCGCTATGTGGCAGCAATAAACGGTACACTTGCAGGTCCGGGCGTACCTAAGGAAGCAAATAGTGGTAGCGGATATTTCCTTGCGGGTGACGAAATCACTTTGAATGCGCCTTCTTTGCAAGTGAGCGAAACGGATACGACAAACATACCGTTTGACAAATGGTTTTCGTTTACAAGTGACGCAGTTATAACAAACGCAACAAGCCAAAACGGAGCGAAACTTACCGTTCAAGACAAGGATATTGAAGTAAGAGCAAATTATAATGCGTTTACCGCACAACCTGTTTTTGAAAGAGAAAGCGATACAACTGGAAAAGTTACTTGCACGATTATTTCGAACAATCAAGAGAATTGGCTTATAATCAAATCAATAGATGATTTGGACGCTTCTGTATATAGTTTTTTTGATAACACAACGGGGACTACATATCAAACGACTGTTTATTCTGACACCGCAAAACCTAACGGACAATACGTCGTTATGGTTAAGTATAATGGGGCTACTATATACAGCGAGCCTTTCACCGCGGACTACACCGAAAGGAAAGCAACCGTAGATAGCGTAACTATTTCCGGTGAGCAAGGCGAAACGATTGCAAACACGGATATTACCGTTACACTTACGGGATATACGTTTGCGACCGCTCTTTCGGGAAATTGGATAACAAATCTTCCTGCCGGACTTGTTCAGTCTGTTACAAAAGTAAGCGACACCGAGGCGAAAATCACCGTCAGCGGTACGCCTACTGCTCTTAGCGACCAGTTTGTAGAAATCACGATTCCAAAGGCAAATATCACGGGACTTGCAAGCGATTTGACTGCAGAAAGCAATTCGGACGCAAAATTTAATATCGTTGCTCCGCTTACAAAAATTACCGTTCCGACAGCAAAAACGGGGCTTACTTATACAGCCTTAACTCAAACAGGCGTGGAAGAAGGCGTCGGCTATACGCTAACAGGAAATAGCGGCTTTGACGCAGGTAATTATACCGCAATCGCAAAATTACAGAGCGGATATAAGTGGAACGACGGCACGATAACCGACAAGGAAATCTCTTGGAGCATAGGTAAGAGAAACCCTGTTGTAAGCGATTTTAACTTCTATGAACCGAGCAACCTTACGTATGACGGCAATGCCAAAACCGCAACCGTTAGTTTGATTGCCCACTATGGTGATGAAACAGGCTTTGCCATAACGGTTAAGTACAAAAAAGGCGGAGTGATTGTTGCAGAGGCAAAAGACGCAGGCGAATATGAAGTGTATATCGACACAACCGAAACGGCAAACTTCAAATCGGCAACCGATATTCACGGCGCATCGTGGAAATTTACAATCGCAAAGGCAGAACAATCTGCACCATTTGCATCGCTATTTACAACCGTTGCTCCTACTACAACGACCACAGCGGACGGCAAGATAACGGGTATAACAGCCGAAATGGAATATCGCAAAGTAGGCGATTCTGCTTGGACAATGGGAACAGGTAGCGACGTTACAGGGCTTTCGTCCGGTACATATCAAATAAGGTTTAAGGAAACAGTCAACTACAATGCAGGAGAAGTTGTCGAAGTGGTTGTTCCTGAAAGCGGCGTTTCTTCATACAATCTTACCGTAACAGGCGGAACAGGTGGCGGTGTGTTTATTCAAGGCGCAAGCGTGACTATCACCGCAAACGCCCCTGCAACCGGAAAGAAATTTTCGGGTTGGACGATTGAAGGAATAAGCGGACTTGATACCACCCAAACAAGCCTTACCTTTAATATGCCTGCAAATGCTGTAACCGCAACCGCAAATTACGAAGATATCGAGTACACTATTAACGTAGACGGTGGAAAAGCAGACAAGACAAAGGCAAAATATGGCGAAACTATTACAATTACCGCAACAGTTCCTACGGGCAAGAGATTTGTTGAGTGGACTTCGGAAAGCGGTAGTATCTTTACGGACTTTACGGACAAAACAAGCGTAACTACCACCTTTACAATGCCTGCCGGTGACGTATCCGCAACCGCAAATTATGAAAATATAGAGTACACCGTTACTGTAAACGGCGGTACGACAGACAAGGCAAAAGCCATATATGGCGAGAGTGTAACCATTACGGCAAACGCACCGACGACAGGACAAAGATTTAAGGACTGGACGATTGTGGGAGTAAGCGGGCTTGATACAACTAAAACAAGCCTTACCTTCAATATGCCTGCAAATGCTGTAACCGCAACCGCAAATTACGAAGATATCGAGTACACTGTTACCGTAAACGGCGGTACGGCAGATAAGGCCAAAGCGAAATACGGCGAAAGCGTAACCATAACGGCAACCCCTGCTCCGACCGGAAAAGTCTTTGACAAATGGACTTGCGAAACGGCGGGCGTAACGATTGCGTTTGAAAGCGCAACAAGTTCTAAAACAACCTTTGCCATGCCTGCTGCAAACATTGAAATCAAGGCGCATTTCAGAAATGCAGAGGCTCCGCCGTCGGTAGAAATTAAAGTCAGCGGCGGAACGGGCGGCGGCGCGTATCAGGAAGGCGACACCGTGACCGTCACCGCAAACGAGCCGGCAGAAGGCAAAGTGTTCAAAGGTTGGCAGGACGCAAGCGGGGAAATCGTAAGTACCGAGAAGGTTTACAGCTTTACGGCAAGCGGCGCGGTAACGCTCACCGCCGTGTATGACGACGGTCCTTCGGGCGGCGACGGAAATCAACCGGGCGGCGACGGAACCCAACCGGGCGATGGCGAAATCACCCCGCCTGCTAAAAAGGACGGACTTTCGGGCGGTGCGATTGCCGGTATTGCGGTCGGTTCGGCGGCGGTTGCAGGGCTTGGCGGATTTGCAATCTTCTGGTTTGCAATCAAGAAAAAGACGTTTGCAGACCTGGGCATTGCTTTGAAGAAAGGCTTCGCCGCCACCGGAAACTTCGCAAAGACCCTCGGCGCGAAGATCAAAGGACTGTTCCGGAAGAAATAAACAGACAGAGGAGCCGCATGAAACGATAATGCAAAGAGGGTCCGGTTTCGGCCAGGCCCTCTTTTTGGCGTTTCGGCAAAGCAACAGAGTCCTGCGCGCCGGCTCCCGACTTGAAAAAAAGAGCGCAATCTGCTATGATATTCTTGTAAGCAGGTTTTTGCCGGCGTAATAATCATGAAAGAATCTGTTCCGAAGCGCCCGAACCCCGCAACGGGCGGAGAGAAGGGCTTCGGCCGGAAAAGAGAGTTCAGATATGATTGAGATCAAAAACATCGTGAAAACCTATCGCCCGAACCGGGGCGAAGCCGTGACGGCCCTTGACCATGTCAGTTTGAAATTCCCGGAAAACGGGCTGGTGTTCATCCTCGGGAAATCGGGTAGCGGGAAGTCCACATTGCTGAACGTAATGGGGGGGCTGGACAACGCAGACAGCGGCGAAATCATCATCAAAGGCAAGTCGTCCAAAGATTTTTCAACCGGGGATTTTGACAGTTATCGCAACACATATCTCGGTTTTGTTTTTCAGGAATACAACATCCTGGAAGACTTCAACGTCGGGGCCAATATCGCGCTTGCGCTGAAACTTCAAGGAGAAAAGGCGACCGATGAAAAAATCAACGCGATTCTGGACGAGGTGGGGCTTTCTGGTTATGGCCGGAGAAAGCCCAATGAATTATCGGGCGGGCAAAAACAGCGCGTGGCCATTGCGCGGGCTCTTGTCAAAAACCCCGAGATCATTATGGCGGACGAACCGACCGGCGCACTGGACAGCCATACGGGCTTGCAGGTGTTCGACACACTGAAAAAGCTGTCCGAAGATAAACTGGTCATCGTGGTATCGCATGACCGCGAGTTTGCCGAGGAATACGGCGACAGGGTGATTGAGCTGAAAGACGGCGCGGTGATTTCCGACATTGAAAAACACCGCGTAAGCGCCGAGATTGAAAGCGGCGGGGCGGAAAACTACAAGGGGAGACTTTTGCGGTTCCCGAAAGGGTATCGGCTGACGGCGGACGATGTCAAGCGTATCAATGCCTATCTGGAAAAGGACGAGGCTTTTCTGTCGCTGGACGAAAAGGTGAACGCCGATGTGAAGAGCGCGTCGCATATCGACAAAGACGGCAAAATGGAGACCTTTGCCCCGACCGATGAAAGCGCGATCACCCGGAAGAACGAAAAGCCCTTCCGGCTCATTCGTTCGCGCATGCCGCTGAAAGAAAGTTTCAAAATGGGCGTTTGCGGCATGAAGACCAAACCGTTCAGACTGGCGCTGACGATATTTTTGTGTTTTACGTGTTTTGCGATGTTCGGCATTGTGGACAGTTTTGCCGCATACAACAGTAAAACCGCCATTGTCAATTCGATGATCGACAGCGGAATCCGGTACACCACCTTGGAGAAAAAGGTCGAGGTGGACGGTTACGGCGAACCGTATTTTATCGGGAAAAAGTTCTCCGATGCCGATATAAAGGACTTGAAAACCAGGACGGGGCTGGAATTTTTGCCGGTACTGTCCGAAGGGGGAGACGGGTATTACGGCGGCGCGTATATTTCCGACAGTTTTCTGAAGGACGCCACGAGCCGGATCTATAACGGGAAAATCGCCGGGATCGTTGAAGTCGGCGGCGATACGGCGGAAAAGCACGGCCTGTCGCTTATGGCGGGGCGGTGGCCTTTGGCAAGCGACGAGATTGCCATCAGCGACTATGCGTTTGATTGTTTCAAAAAATGGGGATATTCTCACGTGGATCTGACGGGCAAAACCGACAAGAACAGAAAGATTGACGCGTCCGATATCCTTACCGCCGGGGATTTTCTCTCGGAAGAGCCAAATGTGAAAATCAGCGGGAACGTGTTGCAGGGCGTGTACAAAATCGTGGGTGTTGTGAAGACGGGTTACAGTTACGCGCGATACGAATCGCTTGACAAAAGTACCGACAGCGACGAGGGGCTTGGCGATTTCATGCTGATGAACCAACTGGCAAGCGAACACGACAGCGCGTTTTCGGGGATGCTTTTTGCCGGCCGGAACTTCATGGACGAACGCCTTTCCTATAAAGGCATCGGCGGGGAGATCCGGGAAAAGGCAAATCTCACATGCGAAAAAATCAAAGGCAAGCCCCGCGGCATGTTCTTGGGCGGTAAATACAGTCACTATTTTACCCCCGGGGATTTTTCCGGCATTTTATATTTTGAAGACGGACAGACGGCGCTTTCCGGCGACGAAATCGCATTGGAGATCAAGACGCTCGTGAAGGCGTTGAAAGACGTATATTACGACCAGGAGGAGACGCTTGCCCGACTGCAGGGGCTGACCCTTGACAGGGCGAACGCCGGGGAGATCGAAGAGACGATCAAACCCCTCCTCGCAGACGCGAAAATCAAAATGACCTGCGGCGGCAGTATCAGTCCGTACCTTGTCAGAGCGGTCACAATCAAAGGATTCTTCTTTGAAACCGCTGAAGTGAAGGGCAGTTTTCTCGGCGTTTCGGAAGCGCTCATGACCGAGATCGAAAAAGCGCCGGCCGGGAAATATCAAAAGGCGATCTCGGGCGAAAAACTGACGAAGAGCGGCTTGGAAAAGATGGTCGAGCTTTCCGGGAAAAATGAAAACGGCGTGCAATATTCGCTTGTCAACTATATCGTTTCGATGGAAAACATGGTCGGCTCTCTGATCAAAACCGTCGCGGAGATTTTGTTGTGGGTCGGCATCGGCGTGTTTGTATTTGCCATCATCCTGTTTATGACCTATATCTCGGCCTCGGTATCGTACAAAAAGCGCGAGATCGGCATCCTGCGGGCCGTGGGGGCGCGTTCAAGCGACGTTTTCGGAGTATTTTTCCATGAGGCGCTTGTCATTGCGATGATTGTTTTTGTGCTGGCGACGCTCGGAAGCGGCATATCGGTTGCCGTGGCAAATTCCGCTTTGCGGTCGTCTTACGGATTGCCGATCACGTTGTTGAGTTACGGAATCCGCGAAATCGGACTGATTCTGGTCGGTTGCGTCGCCACGGCGCTCTCGGCAAGTTTTCTCCCGGTGTTCAGGATTGCCAGAAAGAAGCCGGTAGACGCAATCAAAAACCGCTGATTGTCCGCATTGCCAAGCATCGTTAGCCATATCAATAGAGAATACAGTGTTATTGATATATAGGAGTTTTGAAGCAAAGACTCAATTTATTCATGAATATCAAGAACGTTCAGAATTCTTTTGAATGTGTCCTGCCCATCAAGGCAGGTGTCTCTCAGCCAGCCCTTCTCTTGATTCCAGTTTGCAAGTCCACGATAATAGAAAGACTTTTTGGAATCTTCTATAATGAACGGAATTATATTAAACCTAAGACACTCTTTCAAAGCAATCAATCTGCCGACTCTACCGTTTCCGTCTTGAAACGGATGAATATATTCAAAATCGGCATGAAGTTCGATAATGTCATCCATGGTTATATTGCTTTTAGAGTTGAAATCCGTAACAAGTTTATTCATAGCTCTTGAAACTTCGCTCGGCTTGCACGTTTCTTTTCCGCCGACGGTATTTGCCCGTTTTTTATAATCTCCGACGGCAAACCAGTCAAGAGAAGAATCTTTTGTGCCTTGTTTTAATAACAAATGCAGGTGTTTGATCATGTCTTCGCTCAAAGGCTCTAAGGCTTTGTCGATGACATAATCGATTGCCCGGAAATGATTACTTGTTTCGATAATATCGTCAACCGGAATACCGTCGCCGCCATCAATCGTTCTTGTTTCAAAAATCAATCTTGTTTGATCTTCTGTAAGTTTAGACCCTTCGATATGGTTAGAGTTATAGGTCATTCTGACTTGTAATTCATGATAAAGCCCGCCGGATATTTTTGCTTCTTTTTCTTCACGCAGAATTTGCAAGATATGATTATCACAAACCTCTCTGAACAAATCGCCAGGACCGCAATGCAAGAAATCTGCTATTTTAGCAAGAACATTGTTTGCGATTTTTTCACCCTTTGAAATTTTCGCTATAGTTCTGGATGATATGCCGAGTTTGGCGGTTAAATCGGACTTGGTTAAACCAATTTCACGGAGCTTATTTTCTAATGCTTTATAAGAATACATATCTGCCCTCCCAATTTCTTTACTTATTATACCATAGAAAAAGAAAAAAGTAAAGGTAAAAAAGAAAAAAGTAAAGACTTCCTATTTTATTGTCTTCTGTCGTGGCTGTTGTAGCATACGTCAGCGAGAAAATCAACTGCACGGAAAAATACTACTTAAAACTTTCATATTGACAGAGTCAGGCTCGATAATGAGTTTGGCTCTTTTTATCTTATGTAGACTCCGGGCGGGAGCAAAAAAGCCCCGGGCGGGAGCATAGAAAAAGCCCCCGGGTCGGGGGGCAGAAAATCTCCGGGCGGGGGGCGGAAAAGCTCTGGGCGGGGAGAGGGTTCAGAATTGGTCGCCGAGCAGAAGACGGGCAATGCGGGTGCGGGGCGGGAAAGAGGATAAGGGAAGAACGGGAACTTTTTCTTCCGCGTGACGTTCCAGCAGGACGAGCGCGTAGAGCGCAAGCAGAGGGAAGGGAATCGGGTAGAACTCTCCGATATCGGTCTGCGAATAGAAGAACAGGCCGACATAAACCAGAAAAAGGGCATAGGTCTTTTCATCGGGGGCGACCAGGGCGACACGCATCCGCAGATAGAATTGCCAGCCGTAGGCCAGCAGGCCGAAAAGCCCCATACTGCCGAAGAGTTGCGGGAAATACATGTGGTAGAAGGAAAGGTTCCCGGCGGCCGAGTAGATATAGGCGTTGCGTGTGTTTGCAAGGCCGATGCCGAAGAAGGGAGAACCGCGAAAATCAGAAACTGCGGCGCGCAAAAAGAGGATACGCGCCTCTTCTTTGACCAAAAGCCCGTCGGTGATACGACTGAAAAGCCCGCGGGAGGCCAGCACGGCAAACAAGGCGGCGCAGCAGAGCAACGCCCCTGCAAAAAGCAGCTTGGTTCTTTTGGTGCTGTTCTTCCAAAGAAAATACGCAATACACAGAAGCAATAAAGCGGAACCGGACAAAAGGGCGGTCCGCGCAACCGACAGGACGGTGCAGATATAAATGGCCAGCCCGGCCAAAAGGTACAGGACGCGCCGTTTTCCAAAAGAGCGTCTGGCAAAATAAAAGGGGGCCGGGAGAGTCATCACGGTAATATTACAGAGAGGATTGCGGTAAGGGAAACGGAGCATATACTGCCCGATGTTCAGGGAGCCGGAAGGGTCGATGGCGTAGCGAAAGAAAGCCGTCAGGATGGTAACGCCGCAAAGCAGGCCGCCGTAAAGCATGGCGCGGAGATAGAATTCATACGGATCATAGCTCTTTTCTTTCTTCATGTCGGTGGCGTACACATAATAGAGAAAGAGCAGGCCGAAAGAAAGAGCGAAAAGATAAATGAGGGAGAGGGGAGAGAAATATTCTTTTGCCGGGATCGAACCCAGACCGCCGAGCCAAACGGCCAGCGATGTGGCGCACAGGCCGTAAAAGACCGGGCCGGGGCGAAAGACGCCGCGATAGCGGTAAATATGGAAGGCGAGCGCCAGCAACGGAACAACAGCGAAGGGGAGCAGGGAAACGATGGGGCCGAGTTCAATAATTTTGATAATCCCCAGGATAATCAGGCAAAGAAAAGGAAAAAAACAAGGAGCTAAATCATCATGAAGCACAAGGTATACAGAGATGAAAAGCGCTTCAATGAAAAGGCCCGGCATCCACAGGGCGGGAAAAACAATGCCTAAAAACGCAACAACTCCCGGTGCAATCAGCGCCCGGGGAGTCAGACAAAAGGCCCGGAATTTCTGCAACATGATGTACTCCTCAATCTATAACGGCAAAAAACGCCGAAACGTCTATGAAAGAAGCGGCGCCCCGCCAAGCGGAAAGCAACCGACTGTGCGTAGTATAACACAGGAAAAAGAAAAATGCAAGTCTTTTCTGCCCGGAGGTTTTTGTTGCGTATACGAAGAAAACACGGAAAGACACGGAAAAAAGAGGGTGTCCGGATTTCGGAAAGGCGCAGAAAAGGCCGCCCGTCCGGCAAAGCGGGGAAAAGGTTGCCCGTCCGGTAAAGCGGGGAAAAGGCCGCCCGTCCGGCAAAGCGCGCGGAAAAAAGGATTTAGTGGTGGCCGGAGACTCCGCAGGAAGGGGGAACGGCATTTTCTTCATCCAGAAATCCGCGCGCACGGAAACGATAGCGGCGGTAATACAGGAGAGTAATCAGCGCACAGACGGCCCATCCGGCCGGGTACCCGAAGGCAATCGGGAGAAGTTCGTTGGAGAGAAAGGAGGACATGAAAAAGAGATAAATCTGCCGGAACCCGACAAAGGAAACGAGCATGATGACCATGGGGGCGGTGCTGTTACCGGCTCCGCGCAATGCGTTGGAGTAAATCTGGTTCACGCAGGAGAAAAGATAGAAGGGGGTCAGGCAACGGAGAAGGAGCGCCGCGCAGGAAACGATTTCCGGGTCGGCATTGAAGACGGAAGCGAGCGGCTCGGCAAACAAAAGGATCGGAAGCATCAGAAAGAGCGTGATCCCGGTTCCCATCCCCCAGGCAATCCGGGGGCCTTTGCGGGCGCGGTCAAGCTGTCCGCTCCCGAGGTTCTGCCCGACGAAAGTGGAAGTCGCGAGGCCGAGCGTTTGCAGAGGGAGAAAAATGAGCTGATCGAGTTTGCTGTATGTCGTCCACCCGCCGAGGGCGGTGGTTTTATCCATATTGACATTGCTGATGTAAGACTGGACAAAGACATTGGAAAAGGAAGTCAGCGCCATTTGCAGACCGGCCGGAATCCCCATGCGGATGATGAGCTTCAGCATCCGGCGGTCTGCCCGCAGGGCGCGCGGGCGAAGCCGCACACAGGTATCTGTCCGCAAAAGGGTATACAGGATCAGGAGCGCCGAAATAATCTGGGCGACGACCGTGGCAATGGCGACCCCGCGGACCCCCATGGAAAAACCGAAGACAAACACCACGTCAAGCACGGTATTGACTCCTGCCGAAACCAGCAGAAAATAGAAGGGGTGGCGCGAGTCTCCGATTGCCCGGAGAATCCCGGCCCCCATGTTATAGACGAGCATGGCGAAAATGCCGGAAAAGTAAATCGTCAGATATTCCAGCGCGTGCGGATAGATGGCATCCCCCACCCCGTCGGTATGGAGCATCATCCGGAGCATCAGCGGGGTCGCGCTCACGCCCGCAATCGTGAAAAGCACCCCGAGAAAGAAGGTCATGACAAGCGAAGTATGAACGGCGTGGCTGACAGCCTCCTCGTCCTTTGCCCCGAAATACTGGGAAATGACGACCCCGGCCCCGCCCGCAAGCCCGCTGGAAAGACCGATGAAAATATTGACAATCGGCGCAACGCTCCCGACAGCGGCATAGGCTCCGCTCTCGCCGGTCTGGCCGATCACCCAGGTGTCTACCATATTATATAGTTGCTGAAAGAGGTTCCCCGCCAGGAGAGGGAGCGCAAAAAGAACGAGCGCGCGGAAAATGCTGCCCTCGGTCATGTCGATGTTGCGTGTCTCTCGCTTTGTCGCGGTCATGTCTGCCTCCGGATGAAAGTTCTGTCGGTTGTCTTTATCAGTATAGCACGCCCGCCTTTGCAAGTCAATCGTCGGTTTTTCTTTCGGCAGGATCAGACAAGCAAAACCGCAACTTGCGGCAATCTGCACAAAAAATGCGCCCCGGAAGGGGCGCGACGTTTTTTCGGGGCGCGACGCATTTTTGGGGCGCGACGCATTTTTGGGGCGCGACGCATTTTTGGGGCCGACGCATTTTCGGGGCGCGACAGGGGCCGGGGAATACGCCGAAAGAAAAGGCGGGAGTCAGCGAAAACTCCCGCGCCGCCATCAATCGTATTCTTTCAGCAGGGCGAGAAAAGAAGCGGCCTGCCCGGCCTGTTCTTTGGAACAGCGTTCAAAAAGGGCGGCGGTCTTTTGGGGCATTTCTTCCTCTTTGGCGTAGTTTTCAAAATCGCGTACCAGTTCGGCGGTGTTCTGCCAGGCGCGCACCAACCGGTCGCGCGGGGTCAGGTTAAATCCGTATTTTTCTTTCATGGGTTTGCCTCCTTGCTTTTTGGGTCAGTATCTCCTGCTTCCGGAAAAAAATGCGAAAACCACAGGGAAAACTCTTGACAGGCGGTATGGCGTGTGCTATACTCTCCCCGTATTCCCGATGAATCCGTCAGAATCCGAGAGGAAACCGGCGGTGGAGGAAGCTCCCGAGAATCTCCTGTGGAGTGCCGAAGGTGAAAGGCGAAGGCCGAATCTCTCAGGCAAAAGGACGGAGCAGACAAAACCCCTTCGGTCATGTTGCCTGCCGCTCCCGGATTGCCTGCCCGGAAGCTCTTTCTTTTTAGAGCGGAATATCAAACCATATACAACATTTAGGGGGAAAAATGGAAACAATACTTAACATTGTGCAAACAATCAACGCCTACCTGTCGGATTATATTCTGATCGTTCTGCTAATCGGCGTCGGCCTTTTCTTTACCGTCCGGACGCGGTTCGTGCAGGTGCGTTGCTTCGGGGAAGGGATGCGGCAGGTCTTTGGGAACCTGTCCTTGAACGGCAAAAAACAAAAAGGCGGTCTTTCCTCTTTCCAGGCGCTGGCCACGGCGATTGCAGCGCAGGTAGGCACCGGGAATATCGTGGGGGCCTGCGGCGCGATCCTGATCGGCGGCCCCGGCGCCATTTTCTGGATGTGGATTATCGCGTTTTTCGGGATGGCAACGATCTATGCCGAGGCGGTGCTTGCGCAAAAGACGCGCGTGGAGACGGCCGGCGGAGTCAAAGGCGGCCCCGCTTATTACATCCGTACGGCGTTTCACGGCCGGTTCGGGAAGATTCTGGCCGGATTTTTCGCGGTGGCGACGATTCTGGCACTCGGATTTATGGGGACCATGGTACAGTCCAATTCTATCGGCGCTTCCTGCCGGACGGCGTTCGGTATTCCTTCGTATATCATCGGAATCGCGGTAGCGCTTCTTTGCGGGTTTATCTTCCTCGGCGGACTTTCCCGGCTGGCTTCGGTCACGGAGAAGATCGTTCCGCTGATGGCGGCGCTCTATCTGCTCGGCGGTCTTTCGGTTATCTGCGTGAAGATTGCCAACCTGCCGGAAGCCCTCGGGATGATCTTCCGTTATGCGTTTGTACCGCAGGCGATTCTCGGCGGCAGTTTCGGATATGCCATCAAGACGGCTGTCAGTCAGGGCGTGAAGCGCGGTCTTTTTTCCAATGAAGCCGGCATGGGTTCCACGCCGCATGCCCACGCGCTCGCCAAAGTGAACAGCCCGCACGAGCAGGGTGTTGCCGCGATGATAGGCGTGTTTATCGACACATTTGTGGTACTTACGATGACGGCGCTGGTCGTGATTATGACCCTCTATGCCGGAAACGGCCCTTTGGCTTCCGGCCCTTCCGCGGATGCCGGAGCCGGCCTTGACAAGACCAATATGGCGCAGAGCGCTTTTTCCGCAGTTTTCGGCCCCGCGGTCGGAAACGGGTTTGTGGCCGTTTGCCTGTTCTTCTTTGCTTTTTCCACGATTCTCGGGTGGAACCTGTTCGGCAAGATGAATGTGGAGTATCTTTTTGCCGGAAAGAAAAAAATCGCCGTCACCGTTTATTCGGTTCTGGCGATTGCTTTCATTGTCCTCGGGTCTTTTCTCTCCAATGACCTTGTGTGGGAACTGGCCGATACTTTCAACCAACTGATGGTCATTCCCAACGTGATGGCGCTCATCGCGCTGGCGGGAATGATCCCGGTTATCCGCGCCGGAAAGAAACAGCAGGCGGGCGCAGCGGCTCCGGCAGAAGCTCCGGCAGAAGCTCCGGCAGAAGCTCCGGCAGAAGCTCCGGCAGAAGAGAAGACCGCCGTCTGATATGACAAAAATCGCCGCCGGCCTCTGAAGTGACCCCGAAAGTTCAGACAAAATTTCATATTAAATTGTTTGCGAATGGGCCCGGTATTGTACCGGGCTCAGTCCTTTTTCAGCCCGTGGACGAAACCGTAAGGATCGGCAGAGCAGAGATCGGCCGCCACGACTTTGTTCTTGTAGACAATCAGATTGGCATACACTTTGCCCTGGTAGTCGGGGTATTCCGCAATCTCGTAGGTATAGCGGACGACTTTTTTATTGCGGTAGCGCGCAAGGTCAAGCCCCTGATCTTTTTGGATTTCATTGTAGCCGGCCAGCACGCGGTCGAAATCAGCCGGAAGGATGAACTCTGCTTCATCGGCCGGGGCATCGCTGACCCGCCAGCCGAAGGAGGCCAGAAATTCGCGCCGCTCTGCGTCGGTCCGGACACCGCTGTAATGAACGGTTTCGGTCGCTTCCGGTTCCGCGCCCGCGTCAACGACCGTCGGCTCCGCCAGAATCAGGATCGTCAGGAAGAGCGCAAGGGAAAGAAGTACCGCGCCGAAGAATTTCAGCGTACTGGCACGTAGGGAACAAACGAACATATGAGAGCACCTCCGCCAACCGAATTTGTGTAGTATACTCTATGCGTCTCTTCGGTCCCGTATGACAGAAAGGCGGAAAAGAAAAGGCCGCCCCGCGGGACGGCCTCCGATGAGGATACACCTCATCCGATTCGCTCAGCCGTTGTTGCAGCAGCAACAAAGCACGACCAGCGCGGCAATGATGATCCAGGTACAGTTGTTGTCAAAAAGATGGCACAAGCAGTTATTCATCGAGAAAGTCCTCCGAGATTATTGAAGGGAAAAATCCCTTTCGCTATTATCCTATGCGCGGGAGCGGAAAAGGTTCCGTGCATCCCGTCACCCAAAAAACGCCGGCGACAGAAGACCGATTGCCCGGAGAGAGCGGATTTTCGGTTGACACCCGGAGGAAAATATGATACAATGGCCATACTTTGGCGGCGCACCGGCAAACGGACGGGAGGAAGACAGATGAGCAGATACAGACCGTTATGGGAATACGTTTCCCTGCATGATTGCGACGAACTGACGCTTTCTTTTTCCGAGATTGCCGGAACATTCGGCCTTTCGATTGATCACACGTTCCTGCGGTTCGGAAAAGAACTGCATGCATACGGGTTCCGGGTCGGAAAGGTCTCCGTACAGGATCAGGAAATCACGTTTTTGCGGTTGGCTTTCGGCGAGAGGGGATCGCTGCCGGAGTAAGGAGACTGCCCCCCCGTTTGCACCGAGAAGTTTTCCCCTGCGTGAATCCCGGCGCGGAAAACCCGCCCGAAGATGAAAAAAGCACGCCTTTGCGTGCCGTTTGGTGCCGGTGGCGGGGGTCGAACCCGCACGGTGTTGCCACCACTGGATTTTGAGTCCAGCACGTCTGCCAATTCCATCACACCGGCGTAACAGTGACAGTATAGCATAACGGAACCGAAAAATCAAGGGTTCCGCCAAAAAAAAGTTCGCGGTTCCGGACGGAAAAGGAGAGAAACAAAATGTATGAAATGAGGAAAGAAGAGTTCGCTCAGGTCTTTTGCCTGATGGAAGAGAGTTTCCCGCCGGAGGAACATCGGCCGCAAAAGGAGCAAAAGGCGCTGTTTGAGAACCCCGAATACAAAATCTATGTCCTGCGGGACGGGCAGAGCGGGGCGGTGCAGGCGTTTCTTGCCGTGTGGGATTTCGGCGCGTGGGTCTATATCGAGCATTTTGCCGTTTCCCCGGCGTACCGGAATGCCGGAGTCGGAGGGAAAATGCTCCGTGACGCGCTGGAATTCTTCGGGGGCAGGGTCATCCTGGAAGTCGAGCCGCCCGAAGACGCACTGACCGCCCGCCGGGTCGGCTTTTATGAGCGGAACGGTTTTTCTCTGAACCGGTATCCCTATACACAGCCGCCTATTTCGGCCGGGCGCAGACCGATCCCGCTGCTCTTTATGACGACGGGGGGAGAGATCAGCCGGGAAGAGTTTTTTCATATACGCGACCTGCTTTATCGCCGTGTGTACCGGGTTCCGGAATCGGATGCCCTCTATGCCCGCTGACGGGATCCCGACGAAAAAGCGCCGGTTTTTGCCGGCGCTTTTCTTGTTTTTCGGGGTCTGTTCTTTTAGCGGGAACGGACGGCACGGCGGATCTGCGGCAGTCGCGCTACCGGCGCGGCCAACAGCGCGGTGATGATGATTTCGGGGATCATATAAAGGCCGTTATAAAAGACTGAATAGAGGATAGAAAGCCGGACGCCCGAAAACTTTTCCAGAATGACCTTTCCGATTGCATAAAAGCCCTCCTGGCCGAAAAACCATTCGGCAAATATACCGAAGAAGAGCGCGCCGGAAACGATATGGACGAGATACCGGAGCGCGAGCGCCAGGACAGAGCCGAGCACCAGCGCGGGAACGGGGGAGAGCTTCTTTCGGAAAATGCCGCCGATACCGAGGACGGTGTAAGCGAGAAGGTAGTCAAGCAGGATAACGCCAATCCCGATGCCGACACCCATATAATTATCGCTTCCGATGGTGAAGAGAGTCAGGACATACCCGCCGCCCGTGAAGGTTCCGAGCGCCAGCTGGACCAGCGAATATACCCCGGCGGCGGAAAAGCCCCAGCGCAGTCCGTACAGGTAAGAAATCAGGACAATGGGGAGCATGCTGGCCAGGGTGAATCCGCCGCCGAAGGGCAGATTCAGAAAAGGAATCTCGGCGCTGATCAGCGCCAGTGCCGTGGCAAGCGCGACCATGGCGGCCGTGACGGTGAGTTTTTCGGTTCTTTCGTTCATAAAAGACCTCCGTAAATAAAAATCGCCACACGAACAAAACACGTGCGGCGGTAAATAAAAGTACTTCCTACGACGGTATTATCCGTATCAGGTGAAAGGGTTCGGGCCGTGGCCCGTCTCAGCAAAAGCACCCCTGACTTGATTATTCAGTTCCTGTGACCGCAATCATGATAGCACGCTTTTTTGTCGCTGTCAAGCCATGCAAAGAGAAAAAATCACACATTTTTTACAATTTGGCGGTCTCTGTGATTGATATTGAAGGGAAAATATAGTATAATGTCCACAGGGGCTTGTAAACAAGCCCCGGCACCGGTTGCGGCGTTCCCGCGCTCCGCGAAGATATTTCCCGGGCAACGCCGGGTCTATCGGTCGTCTTCCGGGCAACGCCGGACTTTTTGAGAAAACTATCCGGGCAACGCCGGGTCGGATAAAGAAAGAAGGAATCAAGATGGAAAACGAGAAAAAAACGGGCGGAATCTCGGTCAGTACCGAGCATATCTTCCCCATTATCAAAAAATGGATGTATTCCGAAAAGGAGATATTTCTCCGCGAGCTTATCTCCAATGCGGCAGATGCCGTGACCAAGCACCGCAGACTGGTTTCGCTCGGGGAAGCCGAACCGGCGCAAAAACCGTACAGGATTGACGTGCGCTGGAATAAGACGGCCCGCACCCTGACGGTTTCCGATAACGGGATCGGGATGGATGCTGCCGAAGTCGAGAAATATATCTGCAACATGGCGCTTTCCGGCGCGCTGGAATTCATTGAAAAATATGAAGGCAAGAGCGAGGGAGCCGGCGACGGTATCATCGGGCATTTCGGCCTCGGGTTTTATTCGGCGTTCATGGTGGCCGACCGGGTGGAACTGCTGAGCCGTTCGTACACCGGAGCGCCCGCCGTACACTGGGATTGCACCGAGGACGGCGCGTATACGATGGAAGCGGCTGAAAAAGAGGGGCAGGGAACCGAGGTCATCCTGCATATCAACGAAGAAAATACCGAATATCTCAGCCGCGAAAAACTCACGGAAGTGCTGAATCGCTACTGTGCCTTCATGCCGGTGGAAATCTATCTCACCGATGAAGAGGCACCCGCCGCAGAAGAAGAGAAGGAAGGCGAAGAATCCGAAAAAGAGCCGGCCGAAAAGCCGATTAACGACACAAATCCGCTCTGGCAACGTCCGGCCGCCGAATGCCGGGAGGAGGATTATACCGAATTCTACCGTCGCGTCTTCCATGACTACCGCGAACCGCTCTTTTATCTGCATCTGCGCGCCGACTATCCGCTGAACTTCAAGGGCGTTCTTTTCTTCCCGAAGATTGCCGAGAACTATGAGAACCCCGAAGGGCAGATCAAACTCTATTACAATCAGGTCTTTGTGGCCGACAATATCAAAGAAATCATCCCGCCCTATCTGCTGATGCTCCGCGGCGTGGTGGACTGCCCCGAACTGCCGCTGAATGTCTCCCGCAGTTATTTGCAGAACAGCGCGTATGTCAGCAAAGTTGCGTCGTATATTGTGAAGAAAGTGGCCGATAAACTGACCGAAATGCTCCGGAAAGACCGTACAAAATACGAGACGCTCTGGCCGGACATTGCCACATTTGCCGAGTATGCCTGCATTCACGACAGGAAATTTTACGACCGCGTCCGGGAGGCCATTCTCTTCCCATTGACCAAAAATGTAAAGAAGACTTTACCGGAAATGCTGGAAGAGGCGAAAACAGAGGGGCATGAAAACACCCTTTATTACGCAACCGACGAAAAACAGCAGGCCGCCTACATCGAACTGCTGGAAAAACGCGGGTACAGCGTTCTTCTTGCGCACAACATCGTGGAGACGCGGTTTTTGCAGAGTGTCGAGACGTACGAAGCCGGACTGCGTTGCCTGCGGGTGGACGCGGCGGAGGACGCATGGGAACGTGAAGCCGACAGCGAGGCGGAAACGCGCGCCCGGGAGCTTTTCGGCGAAATGAGCGCCGAGGGGCTGAAAATCACCGTCAAATGCGAAAAATACGGAGACGCGTCTTTCCCCGCCCTTTTCCGGATCGGGGAAGAAGAAAACCGGATGCGCGAGATGATGCGGATGTACGCGCCGGACGGAGAGCCGTTACCGATCGATGCGACGCTTTCCCTGAATACCGCCAACCCCGTTATCGCCCGGCTGCTTTCCGGCGGATACGGGGAAACAGAAAAGGATGTGGCCGCCCAGGTCTTCCGGCTTGCGCTCCTTTCCTGCCGCCCGCTGAACGCCGACGAAATGAAGGAATTTCTCCGCATGAGCTACGGGATGCTGGAACGCTTCCATGCGTGAAGGGATCGAGGCGATAGGCCGGAACCTTGACCGGAATGCCGGGGAATTTCTGCTTTCCCGGGAGATCCGCCTCGGGTATCTTGCCGAAGCGGCGCGGGAGGCCTTTTCTGCAGCCTGTGCCGAGGGGTGCGGAACCCTTTCGGAGTGTTTTGCGTATTCCGCGGGGGCGTTTTTGCCCGGGGAAGTCACTCTTCCGGCTGACGCGTTCCCCGATAACTGCAGAGAACTGGCATTTTCGGCCGCGTGGCTGGCAGAGGAAGACCGCGTGGCGTTCTCGGAGGAATACCTTGCCTGCGCGGAACGGCGCTTTTGCCGCCCCGCCACGCTTTCGGATTTTCCGGAAGGAACCCGTTCCCGCCCGGCGGGCGGACGGATTCTGTATGTAGAGTCTCCGCACGCAGAAAGCGCTTTTTCCGCCTTTTCCTCTTTGCTCGGGCAGGCAGAGGCGCGACACGCACCTTCTTTCCGCGAAGTCTGCAACGGGCTGGACGGCGGATATGCCGATTATGCCATCCTGCCGCTCTCTTCTGCGGATCTGCCGCTGGTTTCGGTCCGGGAACTGATCTTCCGGTACGGTCTGCACATTGCTTCGCTCTGCCCGCTGACGGCGGGAGAAGAGGGGGTCGTGATGGCGCTCCTTTCCCGGGAGGCCGTGGCGCTGCAAACGCCGACCCGCTTCCGTTTCCGCTTTTCTCCCGAAGAAAGCGGCGGGGTCGCTCCGGTGCTTTCCGCTGCGAAAAATTGCGGGCTGTCGGTTCTCTCGTTTGATATTTTACCGCTTTCTTATGAGGAAGGGCGGCGTTCGGCTCATGCAACGCTTGCGGGCGAATCGCGCGGATTTGTCCGGTATCTTGCTTACCTGACGCTCTTTTTGCCCGGCTTTACGGGATACGGGTTTTACAGCGAAACAGAGGGCGGATAGTGCGGCATATACCGGCGTTCCCCGGGAAAATGTTCCGTATCATACAAATACGAAAAAATGTCACGAAAACAGGAGAAACTGATGATGAAAACTCTGTCTTACCGCCCGAAGGGCGTTTGTTCACGCCAGATTGATGTGGCTATTGAAGGAGATGTTGTGCGTTCGGTCCGTTTCACGGGCGGATGCTCGGGGAATACGCAGGGGATTGCCGCTCTCATTCCCGGCATGACGGTCCGCGAGGCAATCGGACGCCTTCGCGGTATCCGTTGCGGCGCACGGCCGACCTCCTGCCCCGATCAGCTTGCCGACGCGCTGGAAGCCTGCGCCGCCGGACCCGAACGCGAAGAAACAGCCGACTTTGCCGGTCATTGAGCGGCAGGGCCGCATAGGCAAAAGAACCCGAACCGATTGATATATGAAGGAGACCGAAATGAATTATCTTGCCGAATATGAAAGATGGAAAAACTCCCCTGAACTGACCGAAGAAGAGCGTGCGGCCGTAATCGCCATGACATCGGAAGAAGAAAGAAAACTTGCTTTTGGGCGGCGGATGGAGTTCGGCACGGCCGGCCTTCGTTCTTCCATGACCCCCGGCCCCGGGCGGATGAATGTCCACACCGTGGCGCAGGCCACGCAGGGGATGGCCGACCTGATCCTGCAAAGCGGCGGAGCGGAACGCGGGGCCGTCCTTGCTTACGACAGCCGGAACAATTCAGAGCTTTTTGCCCGTACCGCCGCTTCGGTGTTGGCCGCCAACGGCATCCGCACCTATCTTTTTGACGCTTTGCGCCCGACCCCTGAACTGTCTTTTGCCGTCCGGAAACTCGGGTGTGTGGCGGGGATCAATATCACGGCATCGCATAACCCGAAGGAATACAACGGATATAAGGCATATTGGGAAGACGGCGCGCAACTCGCCCCCGAACAGGCCGCCGTGGTCAGTGCCGCCATGGAGAAAGTGGATGTGCTGACCGGGGCTAAACTGATCCCCTATGAAGAGGCGCTGGCTTCCGGGAAGATTCTCCTGCTCGGCCGGGAATTTGACGACGAGTATCTGGCCGCCGTTGCGGCAACGGCAATCGACCCTTCCGTGATTGCGGACGTGGCGGACGAATTGAAGATTGTGTATACTCCTTTGCACGGGGCGGGACGTATTCTTGTGCCAAAAATCCTTGAAAGAATGGGATACCGCCATATTTATCCCGTGGAAGAGCAGATGAAGCCGGACGGGAACTTTCCGACTGTGAAAAAACCGAATCCGGAATATGCCGAGGTCTTCCGCCTCGGGATCGAACTGGCGGAACGCGTGGGGAGCGACCTGGTCATCGCCACGGACCCGGATTCCGACCGCGTGGGCGTTGTCACCCGCATGCCGGACGGGGCTTTCACCACCATCACGGGGAATCAGATGGGAGCGCTGATGCTGGATTATGTCATCCGCGCCCGCCGCGCCGCCGGTAAACTTCCGGCCGGGGCTTTTGCCATCAAGAGCATTGTCTCAACCGATATGGTCAAAAAGATCGCCGAAACGCAGGGAATCCGCCTTTATGATGTGCTGACCGGGTTCAAATATATCGGCGAAGTAATCAAACGGCATGAGGCGCAAGGCGAGGCCGGGAATTTTATTTTCGGATTTGAAGAGAGTTACGGCTATCTCTTCGGCTCCTACGCCCGCGACAAAGATGCCGTCGGCGCGACCATGATGATCGCCGAAATGACAGCCTATTACAAAAAGCGCGGCATGACCCTTTACGACGCGCTGGAAGAGCTTTACCGCACCTACGGCACTTACCGGGAAAAGACCTCTGAAATCTATATGGAGGGGTTGGACGGGATCGCCCGCCGCACCCGCGTGATGAAGAACCTCCGCGAACAACCGCCGGTCTCTCTCGGCGGGCAGGACATTGTCTCTATCGGCGATTACAGGAAAGGATTCTTTACAAATCTTTCGACGGGCGAGCAGACGCCGACGGGACAACCCGAAAGCGATGTGCTGAGTTTTGTGCTGAAAAACGGAGACAAGGTCATTATCCGTCCTTCGGGAACCGAACCGAAGATCAAAATCTATTATCTTGTCGGCGCGGAGAGCGACGGAGCGGCCGGGGAAGCGATTGCCGCCTATGAGAGAGACGCCTCGCATTTTGCGGACGTATGACCGATCAAGCGAACAACAGCCGCCATGGGCGGGGAAGGAATAAAACGTGACCGAAAAACAAAAACACATCCGGAACTTTTCGATTATCGCACATATTGACCACGGCAAGTCCACCCTGGCTGACCGGATCCTGGAAAAGACAAGCGCGGTCGATTCGCATGATATCGAAGAACAAATGCTCGACAATATGGACCTTGAACGCGAACGCGGAATCACCATCAAAGCGCGCACGGTGACGCTGACTTATCGCGCCGCCGACGGGGAAGAGTATCTTTTCAACCTGATTGATACCCCCGGCCATGTTGACTTCGGGTATGAAGTCTCACGGTCGCTCCGGGCCTGTGAAGGCGCGATCCTGGTGGTGGACGCAACCCAGGGGGTGGAAGCGCAGACGCTGGCCAATGCCTATCTGGCCATTGACAACAATCTGGAAATTCTGCCGGTCATCAACAAGATCGATCTGCCTTCGGCGGATGTCGGGCGTGTGCGGCAGGAAATCGAAGATATCATCGGAATCCCGGCCGAAGAATGCCCGGCCATTTCAGCCAAAACGGGGCAGAATATCGGGGAGGTACTGGAAGCGATTGTGCGTGATATTCCCGCGCCGGCCGGCGATGCCGACGCGCCGCTCAAATGTCTGGTTTTTGATTCGTATTACGACAGTTACCTCGGCGTGGTGGTCTATGTACGTGTGCTGGACGGAACGCTCCGTGCCGGAGACAGCATCCGCGTCATGAGTACCGGGGCGGTCTATGATGTGGTGGAAGTCGGGGTGCCGGGCGCGTTTGATTTGCGTCGTACCGGCATACTGACTGCCGGTGAAGTCGGGTATCTGACCGCCAGCATGAAAGAAGTCGGCGATACCCGGATCGGCGATACCGTGACCTCGGCCGAAAGAGGGATCAGCGAACCGCTTCCCGGGTTCCGTCCGGCGCGGCCGATGGTGTATGCCGGCATTTATCCGGCGGACGGCGCACGCTACGGCGACCTTCGGGACGCACTGGAAAAACTCCGTCTCAACGACGCCGCCCTCTCTTATGAACCCGAGACTTCCGCGGCGCTCGGCTTCGGGTTCCGGTGCGGGTTTTTGGGGCTTCTGCACATGGAGATTATCGAAGAGCGGCTGGAACGGGAATTCAACCTCGACCTGATTACGACCGCGCCGAGCGTGATTTACAAGATTCATCTGCGGAACGGGGAAGAGGTCTTTATCGATAACCCGGCCGGATACCCGGGCGGAGACGAGATTGAGACCGCCTATGAGCCGATTGTCCGGGCATCGATCATCACACCGACCGAATATATCGGCGGGCTGATGGACCTTTGTCAGGAACGGCGAGGGGTCTATCTGGACATGAAATATCTGGATTCCGGCCGTGCAGAACTGCATTACGACCTGCCTCTCAACGAGATTGTATACGACTTTTTTGACGCGTTGAAGAGCCGGAGTAAAGGATATGCTTCTCTGGACTATGATTTTCTTGAATACCGCGCGAGCAAACTGGTGAAGCTCGACTTTTTGCTGAACGGCGAACAGGTTGACGCGCTTTCCTTTATCGTACATGAAGAAAAAGCCTATGCCCGCGCCCGCCGGATTGCGGAACGCCTGAAAGACAATATCCCGCGCCAACTCTTCGAGATTCCGATTCAGGCGGCGGTCGGCTCCAAAATCATCGCGCGCGAGACAGTCAAAGCCATGCGGAAGGACGTGCTGGCCAAGTGTTACGGCGGCGACATTACGCGGAAGAAAAAATTGCTTGAAAAACAGAAGGAAGGCAAAAAGAAGATGCGCCGCTTAGGCTCTGTGGAGGTTTCGCCCGAGGCGTTTATGGCCGTCCTCAAACTTGATGATGATGCATAAAGCGGGAATCTATTTGCATATCCCCTTTTGCCTTCGCCGGTGCGGATATTGTGACTTCTGCTCCTATACGGGGAGACAGTCCGATATGCCGGCCTATACAGACCGCCTGATTTTGGAAATGCGACGTACGCCGCTCCCGGCCGATTATACGGTTGACACGGTGTATATCGGGGGCGGAACGCCGTCGCTTTTGCCGGGGGAGTTGATTGCCCGGTTGACGGACTGCGTTTTTTCGGTCTACCGGGTGGAAAAGGACGCGGAAATCACCTGCGAAGCCAACCCGGGAACTATCGATACCGACGGCTTTCGCCGATTGCTGTCGGCCGGGGTGAACCGGCTCAGCATGGGTGTGCAGAGCCTTTCCGACCGGGAACTGGCCCTTTTGGATCGGATCCATACGGCAGAAGAGGCAGTTCGCGCGTTTGACGCGGCACGCACGGCAGGGTTCGCCAATATCAGCCTTGATCTGATGACCGGGATTCCGGGTGAAACGAGGGAGAGCCTTGCCGGAACGATTGCCGGTCTTACGGCGCTTTCGCCGGAGCATATTTCCGCCTACGCCTTGAAGATTGAAGAAGGAACCCCGTTTGCCGCCCGCCGAGAGAGCCTGGCTCTGCCGGATGAAGAAGAGCAGGCCGAAGCCATGATCCTGGCGTCAGAAGCGTTGGAGGCGGCAGGCTACCGGCGGTATGAGATATCCAATTACGCCCGGCCGGGATATGAGAGCCGGCACAATCTCCGTTACTGGCGGGGAGAGGAGTATCTCGGGTTCGGCCCCTCGGCTTTCTCCTATTTCGGGAAACGGCGGTACGGATACGGCCGCGATCTGGACGCATACCTGCGGGATGGTTTTCTGCCGCGGCAGGAGGAGAGTGATATCGATATCCGCGCGGAGGAAGAAGAATTCCTGATGTTGCGGCTCCGCCTGTGCGAGGGCATTCCGGTGCGGGAATACGAAAAACGCTTTCACCGGGATTTCTTCACGCAGTTTGGCCCGGTTCTTGACCGGTATGCCGCATTTTTCACGCAAAATCCGGAGAATGTGGCACTCACCCCGCGCGGGATGCTCGTTTCCAACCGGCTGATTGTGGAAATGCTTTCCTGCCTGCCGGAGGGAGAAAAAGACACTTGACAGCCGAACCGGGCATTTGCTATAATAGATTAGGGGATATGCTAAGAAAATGAGGGTTCCCCCAAAGCGGGTCCTGCCCGCGTATATGGATAGAAAGTGAGTAGAAAAATGGACGAGATTCTGGCGGGTGATATTTATACCCTGACCGATGAAGATACCAAGGAAGAACAACAGTATGAGATCGTCGGTGTAGCCGAACTGTCCGGCAAGCGCTATGTGGCGATCGTTCCGGCAGAGGAAGAGGTCGAGGAATACGGCATTCTGCGTGTGGACACCGATGATAACGGCGATACGTTGCTTTCCAGTATCGAGGATGACGATGAGTGGGAAACCGTGGCCGCCTGTTTTGACAACGAAATTTTCAAGGATATTGACTACGACGAGGATTCTGAAAAGTAAAAACAGCCTGCTGTGTGCGTGATAGAGCCTTGATTGGGCCTACACTTCGGACTTTGGAGCCCGACCTTTCGCGTCCGGGACGCAGACCTCCCGCCCCCTGCCGACTTTGTGCCGCGGGACGGCGGACGCTGGGAGCGCAAAAGCGCGGAGAGGGCACCACCTGCTATACGCAGGGCCGATTCGCGGCCTACACGGCACGGCGGGTCTTGTTTCTTCGGACTCGCTGAGGTTTTTCGGCGGGCGTTCCCGCTTTTTTCCATCCGGCGGCGAGGGGCCGCCGCTCCGGGAGATTTTTCCCGGACAAGAAAATCAAGACCAGATTAAAGGAGATTCATTATGGGACTTATCCGCGCGCTCGCCGCCGGGACCGGCACAGTGCTTGCCGACCAATGGCGCGAATATTTTTGTGCTGACTCCCTTGACAACAATGTGCTGGTTGCCAAAGGGCATATGAAGACCGTCAAGCGCGGTCTTTTCGGCGCCCGCAACAAAGCGTCGGAAGATATTATCACCAACGGTTCGGTCATTGCGGTCAACGAGGGGCAGGTCGCGCTGATTTTGTGCGACGGGAAAATCGCAGACTTCTGTGCCGAACCCGGATATTTCAAATGGGATAACTCCACGGAGCCTTCCATGTTCGGCGGGAATTTCTTCCGCGGGCTGGCCGATTCGTTCAAGCGTATCGGCTACCGTTTCACCTTCGGCGGCGATACCGGCTCTCAGCAGAGAGTGTACTATATCAACGTCAAAGAGATCATGGACAATAAGTTCGGCACCAAAACGCCGGTGCCTTATGACGATCCCTATTATAAGACGGCGTTGTATATCCGGTATTTCGGCCAGTATTCTTTCAAGATCACCGATCCGCTGATCTTCTTTTCCAGCGTGGCCGGCAACGTGACCGAGACCTATACCGTGGAAATGCTGCGCGATATGTGTTCCGATGAGTTTATGACCGCGCTGGATTCTTCGCTGGCCAAATGTTCCGCCGAGGGGATCAAGTTCAGCCAGCTTCCGCTCCGTCAGCGTGAGATCGCCCGTTACATGAGCGAAACGCTGGATGAGGAATGGCGGACCCGCCGCGGTATGGAAATCATTTCGGTGGCGCTTTCCAAAGTCACGCCGGACGACGACAGCCGCCGTCGGATCGAAGAGTTCGATACCAATGTCATGCATTCCAATCCCGAGGCGATGGCCGGCGGGCTTGCTTATGCCCGTATGGCCGCGATGAAGGATGCCGCCAAGAATTCTGCCGGCGCGATGACCGGCTTTATGGGAGTCGGCATGGCCGCTTCCGCGCTCGGCGGTTCGGAGTCTCAGGGCGTTCTTCTTGAAAACGCTCAGAAGATGCAGGCCGCCAAAGAGGCCGGGAAAAAGGCCGCCTCCGGCCGCGTCTGCCCGAAGTGCGGAGCCGGCGTGACCGGAAAATTCTGCCCCGAATGCGGCGAAAAAATGCCGGATGAAGAGGCAGGATGGGTCTGCTCCTGCGGCGCGCGCAACACCGGCCGTTTCTGCTCCGAATGCGGAAAGGCGAAGCCCGAGAGCGGGTATACCTGCTCCTGCGGGTATCGTTCCGACAAGCCCTTTAAGTTCTGCCCGGAGTGCGGCAAGCAGTCCGACTGAACCGAAAACGAAAAAAAGGCCGTACGGCCTTTTTTTCATCCGGACCCGGCGATCTTCCGATCGGTCGGGCCCGGCGGGGAACGGTAAAATCCGAAAGCGAGAGGACCTTGCCGAAAATCAATAACCGAGGGAGCGGAGGTATTCGCGGCTCTGGCGGGCGGTTTCCAGGCTGTCGGTTTCATAACTGCTGTCCTGCTCCACAATGAAATATTCGGCTCCTCCAGCGATGCCGGCTTTCATGATGGCGGGAATGTCCTGCATCCCGGAGCCGAGCGGGCAAAACTCAAAGCCGCGCTCTTCCTTTGTGGCGGGAACCGCCTCTTTGCCGTCCGCGCCGATCAGCGCGTAAACAGGGCCGTCGTTCTTATTCTTACAGACAAAATCTTTGAGGTGAACGATGTCGTAACGTCCGGCATAATCCGAAAGATACCGGCAGGGGTCATATCCGGCGTATTTCAGCCAACACACGTCAAATTCGGGCTGGATCAGTTCCTCCGGGATCGTTTCGTACATCCGGTCGAGGATGGTTTTCCCGTTTAGGAGAGACAGCTCGAAATCATGGTTGTGATAAAGAAGAATCAGACCGTTTTTGATGAGAAAGCGGGCGGTTTTTTCAAAATAGGCCATCGTGCCGTCAAAGTCTTCGTCGTAATGCTCTTTGGCATACCACGGAATGGCCGAATAACGCGCGCCGAGTTTGCGGACGAATGCGGCGGCTTCGTCGCCTTTTTCGTCATAGAAGGAAGGGGCCTGATGTACGGAAATGCAGGTCAGGCCGTATTTTTTCAAGAGAGCCGCGATCTCTTCCGCGCTCTTATCGAAATATCCGGCAAATTCCACATAGTCATAGCCGATTTCTTTGACGGCGCGGAGCGCGCTCTCCATATCCTGTTCCATTTTATCCCGGATTGAATATAATTGCAGACCGATATGAACCTGATGTTGCATACATGTATCCTTTCTCCCGTGGGCGGGAAAGCGTGGCGGCCGCGTTGCGCAGGCAACCATGCGGTTTTTGAAAGTGCTTTTCTACCTCTATTTTAGCATCATTTCTTTTGAATTTCAAGGACTTTCCTTTTGAAAATCTACGGTTTTCGCTCATTTCTTTCGGGAACGAAAAAAGCCGCCGGAGCGGCCTTTCCGGGGTGTGCCGGGAACACTTCCCGCATCAATGCCCGTTTGTATGCTTGTTTTCCAAATCATCCCGGATCTCTGTGACCATATCGCCGCAGGCATCCGCGCACTGGCAGGCGCAGGTTCCGACAGCGTGAGCCATTTTTCCGATTTTTTCACGGAAAATGCAATAGAGTACGGCGACCCCTGCCGTGACGGAAGCGCCCAGCAACATGGAGCAGAAGGGGTGAACAGAGAAGAACCCGCAAGAAGGTTTTTTACACAAATACATCGTTTTTCTCCTTTTTCTTTTTCCCTGACAGTATGCCGCGCGCCGGAGTTTTTATGCTTTTTATTCCGGGAACTTGCAAACAAGCGCGAAATATGCTACAATATAAGAGAATACCTGTTTTTTTGAAATTCGGAAATGTTGGTTCTGCGCGTGCGGTACGCATGAGCGCGGACGGGAGGGTTGCATGAATTGCTTTTTCTGCCATCAGGAATGGGATCCCGAGCGGGGCGGTCTTGTTTGTCCGCATTGCAAACAGCGCAACGTCCTGCCGCCCGAAGAAAGGCGGGCCATCTGCCTGCGCGCCCTGGCCTGTGAAAGAAATCGCAGGCAGGACGAGGCCTTCCGCCTGTATACGTTGCTGGCCGGTTCGCACGATCCGGACGGCGGGGAGGGTTACGGCCGTTGCTTTGAATACGGCGTCGGAACCGGAAAAGACCTTGCCCGTGCGGCCGCGGCTTATTTTCTCGCGGCGGAGGACGGCTCGGATCACGCGGCCTATCGGCTGGCGCGGCTTTTGTGGAACAGACCCTCTTTGCAGAACGGAAACGGAACGCCGCTTTTCTGGGCCTGCGCCGCCGCCGCCTTCTGCGTGGATGAGGCTTCTTATCTTTTGTATCGGTATGGCCGCCGGTTGGGCCTTTCGGATGAAGAGCGTTTTTACCGGCTCCGCGAGGCCGCCCTGGCCGGGAACCGCGCCGCGCTGGTCCGGCTCGGCCATGCTTACCGCTTCGGCCTGTATACCGAGAAGAACGCCGCCCGCGCCCTGTATTGCTATCGGAAATTGCCGCGCGCGGGGTTCCTTTTCCGCTGGTTGCACCGGGAACTGACTCCGGAGCGCCCCGAACTCACTCCCCCGCCCGAGTATGCGGACTTTTTGCTTTCGCTCGGGGAGGAAGCCGGAACAATCGGCGCTCCCGCCGTGGGACTGCGCCTCTTTTTACTGGCGGCGGAAGAAGGAAGCGCCGAAGCCGCCTATCGCGCGGCAGTCTGTTATCGGGAAGGAAACGGAACGGAACGCGATCTGACGGAAGCGGTGCGCCTCTTTGAATTGGCCGGCTCCAACGGTTCCGCGGAGGCCGAATTGATGCTCGGCCGGTTGTATGAAGGAGAGCTTTCCGACCGGGCAGAAGCCGCCCGGCATTATGAAAGAGCTGCCGCCGGCGGTCGCCCGGAATACGCCTATATCGTCGGAGATTTTTATCTGGAAGACGCTTCCGGAGAAGGGGTGCGCCGCGCCGTACCGTGGCTCCGCCGTGCGGCGGAGGGAGGCGTTGCGGATGCGCGCCGCCGCCTTTCTGAGATTGAGGGTTCCTTGTCTGACATGTACAACCGCGCGCTGGACGCGCAACAAGCCGGAGATATGCGGCGCGCGTATGAACTCTACAAGTCGGCGGCCGCCCTCGGCCATCCCGGGGCGCTCTGCAATCTCGGCACTTGCCTGCAACGGGGGCTTGGGTGCGCCGGAAATCCGGCCGCCGCCGCCGCCGCATACCGCGAGGCAGCCGCCGCCGGCAGTATTCCCGCCCGCCTGAACTTAGGGCTTTGCTATCTGCGCGGGGAAGGGATCCGCCGCGATTTCCGCCTGGCGCGCGTCTGCCTTTCCGATCTGCCGTCGCCTTACACCGGGGAAGCGCAGGCGGCCCTGCGACAGATGGAAGAGGGCCGGAACCGAAAACGCGCCGCCCACCTGTATGCGGCGGCGGCCGCCGCATTTTTCCGCGGGGATGTCGGCGAGGCGCTTCGTTTACGCGTAAAGGCCGCTGAGAGCGGAGATGCCCGCGCGGCCTATGTAATCGGTTGCCATTTTGAGTTTGGAGACGGGGTCGAGATGAACCGTGAAAAAGCCGACCGTTTCTATGACGGCGCAGCCTCGGCCGGGTACGGCGGGAGCCACGCGCGTCTCAAAAGCGGCTATCTGCGGGTGCGCCGCCGGTTGACAAATCTCTGAGCGGCGCGGGTTTTCCCGTTTTCCCGGCGGCGCGGGTCTTTCCGTTTTCCCGGCGCGCGGGTTTTTCCGTCTGTGCGAACAAGAGAAAAGAGCAGTTTTTCGGACTGCTCTTTTTTGACGGAATTTGCGAAAAGCGAGGGCTTACAGGAATAACGGGCGGCATTGCCGGCCGTGTACGGCATCGTCGAGCGCTTCGGAAATCTGGGTATAATCGGCGACAAGGGAGTGCGGTTTCTTGACGGGGTCATCCTGCCGCATAGGGGCAAAAAAGACCTGCTTACGGCAGAGAAGCGTGGCGATGTTTTTGAGATTGGCAGAGAGAGAATCGTTTGAAGAGAGAGCGAGAAGCAACGGCCTGTCGGCACGGAGATGCGCTTTGGCCGCCATGGTGACGGTGGAATCGGAGATTCCGTTTGCGAGTTTGGCCAGGGTGTTCCCGGTGCAGGGGGCGATGACCATGGCATCCGCCCGGACGGAAGGGCCGAGCGGCTCCGCTCCGACGATAGAATGGATGATTTCACGGCCGCACAGGCCGCTGACGGTTGCCCGGAATTCCTCCGCCCGCCAGAAGCGGGTATCGGTTCCGTATACCGCCTCGCTCATGATAGGGAGGACATCAAAACCATCCGCAAGGAGCCGCCGCAGAGCCGCCAAAGAATGGGAAAGCGTACAGAAAGAGCCGCAAAAGGCATAAGCAATCATGATCCGGAACCTCAAAGAGACGAGAGTAATGCGAGAACTTCATCCGCAACCGCGCGGCCGGCCGCTACCGGAGAAAAACGCGCGGGAAGCCCCGGGGCGCGGATCAGGATGATACCGGCCGCCCGGCAATCTTCTTCCCGGATGACACCGGGAGCCGCCGAAAGTTCAAAAAACTGCGTTCCGGGGCGGGCATGGAGAAGAAGGTCCCGGGAAAAAAGAGGCGCAGGAACGGTATTCAGAAGAACACGGCTTCCGGCGATCTCTTCCGGCAGTGCCGAAAGCGGGCGCGGCTTTCCGTAACCGGGCAGTACCCGATCCGGGTTCCGCGCACAGACGGAAAAGGGGATGCGTAAGCCATACAGGCGGGAAGACAGAGCCGTGGCAAAGCGACCAGAGCCGATCAGTACGCAGGGAGGCGGCGCTCCGTCACCGAAGTTCTCCGAAAGGAGCGAGACGGCTGCGTCGGCACTGATACCGGCATTGCGGGTACGAAAACTTTCCGTGGCCTCGTAATCCACCACCCGGCGATCCCCTGCCGCTTCCAGGACAGCGGGCGTTGCCCGGCCGCAGAAGACGGGAATCCCCGGAGGAATCGCGGAAAAGAGTGTGCGAAGGGGAAGAGGGGCCGGCAGTTCCGGGGCGTTCAGCGTCAACCCGTCGCGGCTTGCAGGGAGAGGCAGAATGATTGCCTCCGCGCCGGCCGCCGCCTCCGGGTCATAGGCGTTTTCGCCGTTCCCTGTGCGGCAGACGGTATGCCCGTGCCGGCGCAGGGTTTCCTCGGTGTGGAGAAAGCGGCGATCCCCCCCGATCAGACAAAAATGCATAGGCGTTCTCCTTTTATGGCTTACACTGCCAGTATATGTGCCGATGTTTCTTTTGCTATCGGGTCTTACCGTTTTCTTTTTTGCCGTTTTTTTGCTTGTCGTTTTTCCGCTTGGCGTTTTTCCACTTGGCGTTTTCCCGCTTGGCGTTTTCCCGCTTGGCGTTTTTCCACTTGGCGTTTTCCCGCTTGGCGTTTTCGCCGGACGCGCAGACCTTCCGCGGAGAAAGAAAAGCAGGGAGAAGACTCCCTGCCGGATGTTCAGAATTTCGGAAAAAGGACGGTCACGGCGGTTCCTTTTCCGGGGGTGCTGTCCAGGCGGATGCTACCGCCATGATAAGCCACGGCATGCTTGACGATCGAAAGACCGAGGCCGGTGCCGCCGGTTTCCCGGGAATGGCTTTTATCGACCCGGTAGAAACGCTCGAAAACGCGGGGTTGATCCTCGTTCGGAATCCCGATACCCGTATCCCGGACCGTCAGGGCAATGGTTCCGTCCTTCTGCGTCAGGCCGACGGTAACGCGCCCGCCCTCTTGATTGTAACGAATTGCGTTATCGCAAAGATTGTAGAGAATCTCATAAAGATAGCGACGGTTTCCGTTCATTTCGCAGGGGTCGCCTTGCAGATCAAGGCTCACCTTCTTTTTTGCGGCGGGCTCGGCCAGTGCGTCCAGGACTTCCCGCGCCATGCCGTAAAGTTCAACCGGTTCCCGGACGGGGGCGGTCTCTTCATCCAGTTGCGAGAGCCGGATGATATCATTGATCAGCGTGACAAGACGCGCGGCTTCCTTTTTTATATTACCGACAAACCGGGCGGTGTCTTCGGGCTTGACAAGACCGCTTTCCAGCAGTTCGGCACTGCCGATAATCGATTGAAGAGGCGTTTTCAGTTCATGGGAAACATTGGCGGTGAATTCCCGGCGGTTTCGTTCGGCAAACGCCGTTTCGGTCACGTCCAGGCACAAAAGGACGATCCCCACCGTCATATCGCCCGATTCAATGCGTGTGATGAAAAAACGGTATTCTCTTTCCCCACGCTCTTCCCGGAATTCGCAGCGCTTCCCTCTGAGCGCCGTTTTGATGGCGCGGTTCATGCTCTCGCTGCGGTCCAGCGTGAGAAAATCCCGGCCGATGGCGGAAGAGTCTGCTCCGAAGAGGCGCGCGGCGGCGTGATTGATACTGAGGATTTTTCCCTGTTCGTTCAGCAGGACCAATCCCTCGTTCATGGAGGCGGTGATCTGACGGAATTCGTCGGCCTTTTGTTTCAGCACCTGCATTTGCGAGGTAATCTGCCGGTGTTGTTTGTCGAGCTTTTTGAGCAGTGGGGTCAGCTCTTCATAAGAATCGTTTTCTTCCGGATGGTCGAGATCAAGTTCGTTCAGCGGTCGCACAATGCCGTCGGCCATTCTCTTGGAGAGGAAGGCGGCAAGAAGAACAGCAGAAAGAACGGTGATTGCGATGGCGGGAGAAATGCCGACAAGGAGCGCGCCGGCTGTGATCTGCGTGGCGGAGATCCGGAGGACATTCCCGTTTTCCAGGCGGACGGCTTCGTATAAGGTACGTTCGGTCAGGGTGGAAGAATAGCGGCTGCTGTTCCCGTGCCCGGTGCGGAGCGCGTCGGCAATCTCTTTCCGTTCCGAATGGTTTTCCATCCGGTCTGCCGAGGCCTGCGTATCATACAGGACGGAACCGTCGGCCGATACCAGCGTATAGCGGAAAACAGAGGATTCAAAGCCTTCAAAATATGCAACGCCCAGTCGGTCGGTATTGCGTGCGGAAAGAGCAAGCTGTTCCTTCAGTTGCGCGGTTTGCGAACGGGTGAAGAAATCGTGCAGAAAAACGGTCGCGATAAACAGGCTGGCCGCCAGCACGATTATCGATACGGCCATGATGGAGCGGAAGATTTTTTTACTCATGGTTGTCCTCCATCCGATATCCGACCCCGATAACGGTCTCAATCCGGGAGCCTTCCGGGCCGAGTTTCTGCCGGAGGGTCTTGATGTGCATATCGACGGTTCTGGATTCACCGAGATAATCCACGCCCCAGACCCTTTCCAGGAGTTTTTCCCGGGAAAATACGATCCCGGGATCGTTCATGAACAGTTTCAGTATTTCAAATTCCTTGAAAGTGAGAGAGATTTTTTTCCCGTTGACGGTGACGGTGTGTTCCTGTTCGCTGAGCGTGATATTTCCGACGGTAAGGGTGCGGGGGCCGCAGACCGGGTGACACCGGCGGAGAACCGCCCGGATTCGCGAGACCATCTCCATCATGCCGAAGGGCTTGACGAGATAATCGTCCGCTCCGGTGTCCAGGCCCTGTATTTTGTCTGTTTCCGTCGATTTGGCGGTAGCCATAATGACCGGAATATCCTGTGTTTTCCGGTTTCTTCTGATTTCTTTCAGTACGGCGATGCCGTCCATACCGGGCATCATGATATCCAGCACGATCAACTCGGGCTTTTCGCTTTCCAGCGCTTCCAGGAGCGATCTCCCGTCCGGAAATCCCTTTGCGGTAAACCCGGTCTGCAAAAGCGTATACACCTCAATTTCACGGATGGTGGATTCATCGTCAACACAAAAAATCACGGTGCGTTCTCTTCCTTTCAGCGGTCTGTCGGCGGGCAGACGCTTCCTTTATCTGGTTTTTCTCGTTTTTCGTTGCTTTCTTTGCGGATCCCCGTAACCGAAAACTCCACCCATTCCGCAATATTGACCGCATGGTCGCCAATCCGTTCCAGATACTTTGCAATCATCAGCAGGTCAATGGCATATTCGCCGTCGGCGGCGTTTTCAAAGAGAATGCGAATCAGATTTTTTTTGACGCGGTCAAAGGCGGCATCGACCGTATCATCGTAGGCAATCACCGCCTCCGCCAGGGAGAGATCCCGGTTCACATACGCGTCAATGCTCTTGGTGACCATTTCGATGGTGGCTTCTGCCATCAGCCGGATATCGTGGCATTCTTCGCCCGTCCGGCCGCCGAGATAGGGGATGATCTCGGCAATATCCTCGGCCTGATCCCCAATCCGTTCCATGTCGGTAATCATTTTGAGCGCGGCCGAGATGATACGCAGGTCTTTGGCGACCGGCTGTTGCTGGAGCAAAAGTTTCAGACAGACCGATTCAATCTCCTTTTCCATTTCATCGATCCTTTGCCCCTGTTCTCTCGCCCGTCCGGCAAGGACCGCGTCTCCCTCCAACAGCGCCTTGACCGAAACGGCGATGATGCTTTCGCATTCGGCACCCATTTCGATCATTTTCCTGTTCAGAAGTTCCAGTTGTTCATCCAATCTGTTTCTCATATCATCACCCGAATCTTCCCGTAATATAATCTTCGGTACGCCGGTCTTTCGGCTGAGAAAAGAGCTTTTCGGTCTCTCCGTACTCAATCAGCTCCCCGAGGAGAAAGAACGCGGTGCGGTCAGAGATACGAACCGCCTGCTGCATATTGTGCGTCACGATGATTATAGCATATTTTTCTTTCAATTGCAATGTGAGGTCTTCGATCCGGGAGGTCGAGATCGGGTCAAGCGCCGAGGTCGGTTCGTCCATCAGCAGGACCTTCGGGCGGACGGCGAGCGCCCGCGCAATGCACAGACGTTGCTGTTGTCCGCCGGATAGGCCGAGCGCGCTCTTTTTGAGCCGGTCCTTCACTTCATCCCAGATCGCCGCATCCCGGAGAGCCTGTTCCACCGTTTCATCGAGTTTCACCCGGTTGACAAACCCGTGGGTGCGGGGGCCGTAGGCAACGTTCTCATAAATACTCATCGGAAACGGATTCGGCTTCTGAAACACCATGCCGATGTCGCGGCGGAGCGCATTGACATCGACCTCTTTTTCAAAGATATTACGGCCGTTATAAAAGACCTCTCCGGTGATTTTGACCGAGGGAATCAGATCGTTCATGCGGTTCAGCGTTTTGAGGAAAGTCGATTTCCCGCATCCGGAGGGGCCGATCAGTGCGGTTATGCTTTTATCGGGAATTCTGAGGGTTACGTTTTTCAGGGCGTGCGTATCCCCGTACCACAGGTTGAGGTTTTCGGCTGTCAGAATGTCGTTCATACGGTTCTCCTTTTTCGGAAATGTTTGCCGACCAGCTCGGCAGACAGGTTAATCAGCAGCGCAAGAAACATCAATATTGCCGCAATTGCAAAGGCCGCGCCGAATTCACCGTCTTCCTTGGCGTATACATACAGGGAAACCGTCAGTGTGGCACCGGGGCCGGTAAGCCCTGTGAAGAATCCGTTCAGCGCGTGAGCAAATCCGGCCGTGAAGAGCAGGGCCGCCGATTCGCCGAGGATTCGCCCAATCGAAAGAATGCATCCGGTCACGATTCCGTCCACGCATCCGGGCAATACCACGGTGCGGATGACGCGCCATTTTCCCGCGCCGAGGCCGAAAGCCCCTTCCCGGTAACTCTGCGGGACCGTTTTGAGGCTTTCCTGGGTGGTGCGCATGACGGTCGGCAGGTTCATGATAACCAGCGTGAGCGCGCCGGCCAGCAGGCTTGTGCCGAAACGGTTGGAAAACAGGAGCATTCCCACAAGGCCGTAAATGATGGACGGGATGCCGGAAAGCGTTTCTGCCGCGTATTCAATAACGGCGACAATCCGACGGCTCCCGGCATATTCGGTCAGATAGACGGCCGCACCCGCGCCGAGCGGCAACACAATCAGCAGCGTGGAAAGGATGATATAGACGGTGTTCAGAATATCGGGAAGAATTCCGATCCGCCCGGCGAGATAGCTCGGTTTTGTGGTGAGAAATTCCCATGTGATATGAGGGATCCCCATGATGAACACATAGCCGACCAGAAAAAGGAGCAACAAAGTTGTCAAGGTCGCGCAGGCGTACATGGCGCATCTTGTGCCGAATCTGTAAAGTTTTCTTTTCATTTTCATCTTATTTTTCCCGGCTTCGCTTCATGAAGAAGTGGAATGCGGCGTAGATCAGCATAATGAAGAGGAAGAGGACCAGTGCGATGGAGAAGAGCGCGTTCCGTTGCAGACTCCCGGGGCTTGCGTAGGACATTTCGCTGGCGATGGCGGTGGTGAGAAAACGGACGCTTTCAAAGAGCGAAGGCATATTGGCAACATTCCCGGCGACCATCATCACGGCCATGGCCTCGCCGATAGCACGTCCGACCCCCAGCACCACAGCGGCGGAAATACCGCTCCGGGCGGCGGGAACAGACACCCGGAAAAAGGTTTCTTCCGGGGTCGCGCCCAAAGCCAGCGAGGCCTCTTCATATTCTTTCGGCACGGCATCCAGCGCCGTGACCGACACCTTGATAATGCCGGGCAGAATCATGACCGAAAGCACGGCGATGGCGGCCAGCAGGCTGGTTCCGTCCGGCACATGAAAGATCCGGCTGATAGCGGGCACCAGCACCAGCATACCGACAAGCCCGTAGACGACCGACGGAATCCCCGAAAGAAGGTTCACGGCGGACCCGATGAAGGCCCGGGTCCTTTTTCCGGCTATCTTGGAAAGAAAGACGGCGGTAAAAAATCCGATGGGAACCCCGATCAGGATGGCTCCGGCTGTTCCGTAGACGCTGGTCAGGATGAAGGGCAGAATCCCGTATGCCGGTTCTGCGGCGGAGGATGCCCATTTTGTTCCGAAGAGGAAGTTGCCCAACCCAATCTCGCGTATGGCGGGAATCCCCGAAACGATCAGATAGACCGAGATGAGCAGAACGCAACCGACGGTGACCAGCCCGAGAACGAGGAATATCGCGTGTACGACGCTTTCAAGGAGTTGTTTTTTCTTCATGATTGTCAGGACGCGGCCCTTTCAGCGGACGGGAACCGCTCCGGTGGCCCGAATGATCGTATCGGCTTTTTCCGATGTGATGTAGGCAAAGAATTTTTGCGCGTTTTCCGACAGGGCGGCACCTTCTTTTGTTACCAGCACGAACGGACGCTGAATGGCGTAACTGCCGTTTTTGACGGTGTCTTCCCCGGGGGCAACGCCATTGACCCGGAGCGCTTTTACCGTGGATTTGACCGAAGCGACCGAGGCATAGCCCACGGCGTTCGGATTTTTGGCGACGGTGGCGATCACGTCGCCGGTCGAAACCAATTCCTGCCGGTAGCGGCAGAGATTTTTGGTACCTGTGGTCGATTCAAAGCCGTCCCGCGTTCCGCTTCCGGCCTCCCGGCCGATGAGAACGATTTCGGCATCCTCTCCGCCGACTTCCAGCCAGTTGGTGATTTCGCCTTTATAGATTTTTGCGACGGTTTCCAGGCTCAGATCTCCAATCGGATTGTCGGGGTTTACCACAACGGCAATCCCGTCATAGGCCAGAACCGTCTCTTTCAGCCCCTTTTCCTTTTCCGCCGATTTCAGGCTCCGGCTGGAAAGCCCGATGTCGCAACGCCCTTCCAGCACGGCTTGAATGCCCGCGCCGGAGCCGGTCGCGTTATAGGTGACGGAAATACCGGTGTCGGCTTCAAAAGTTTCGCTCAGCGCGCCGATGAGACGGTTCATGGAAGTGGAGCCGTCCGTGGATACAGCCTCTTTGTTCCCGCATCCGAAAAGAGTGGAGCCGACCAGCAGAACGGCCGTCAGCAAGACAAACAGGGTTTTGATTTTTTTCATTTTCTGTGTTCTCCTTTTTTCTTGTTTTCTTTACACCATGATTGTAGCGCGCGAATGTAAATTCCGCCGGCATGCTGATGTAAAATACAAGTAAAATCCTCATCCGGAAAAAGAAAAACCCCGGCGGCCGGGGCGGGAAAGAAGCCGGGGCGGGGCGGGGAAAGCGGGCCGGGGGAGAAAAGGGGGGCGGCTGGCAGAAAAGGAGCGGAAGGAAAAAGGCCGGGGCGGGAAAGAAGCCGGGGCGGGGCGGGGAAAGCGGGCTGGGGGAGAAAAGGGGGCGGACGTAAAAAAGCCCCCGGCAAATGGCCGGGGGAGAAAGCAAAGCGTCCTTATTTTTTCGATGAAGAGAAGATACGGTTGAGAATCGTCTTGTCTTCTGCGTTGCGGTAGAAGAGCAAGCCGATGCCGAGGATGACGGCAAAGAGGATGATGTAGTAGAGCGCCTGGATGCTGTAGGAACTGATGGCGGCATACACCATGAAGCAGCAGCAGAGGATAGCCAGCGCCGGCATGACAAAACGCTTGGCGGGCGACAGATCGCGCGCGCGGATCATCATGACGATGAAAATCGGAATGTAGGCGGCGTAGAGTGTGATAATCGGCAGTTCATCGTTTTCCCAGGCAATGATGTCGGGCAGAATACCATTCCCCTTAATAAACGTCTGAACAAAACCCAGCTCCCACTGCAACATCCAAAGAGCGCAGAGAATCAGCCCGAAAATCGAAGAGTTGGTGGGCATATTGGTCTCTTTATCGACCTGCGCGAAGATTTTGCGGGCAGGGCCTTGATTCCGGACGGCGATCGAGTACATGCCGCGGCAGCACCCGAGCATCAGCCCGTTCATGGTGCCGAGGCAGGAAATGATAATGAAGACATAGGCAATCGTGCCGAAGACGGGGCTGCCGAAAAGCGCGGAGAAGGCTTTTTTCGGAAGATCGTCACCGGCCTGCATGATCTCGTCAGCCTTCAAGGCTCCGGTCAGACCGAGGAAGTAAGTCAGGTAAACGGCGACCACGATGAGAGAACCGAGAATCAGCGCGCGGGGCAGGTTCTTTTTGGAATCTTTCAGCTCGGCGTTGATCGAAGTCGCGATAATCCAGCCTTCATAGGCAAACGCGAAAGCGACCACGGCCGCGAGGATACCGCCGCTTGAACCCGTGCCGGGCAGAAGCGTGGGCGGGTTTGCAAAAGCGTCGATCGTTTTGCCGTTGATAAGCCCGGCAATCGTGCCGACAATCGCCATGGCCACCAGCGGAACCAGTTTGATGAAGGTGCAGGAGACCTGGAATTTACCGGCCAGCTTCGGGGAAAGCGCGTTAACGGCGTATCCGGCGATCAGATAGAAGGCCGCAACGACCAGATGTAAATCGGAAGCGGGGCTCCAGCCGAAGAGCGTGCAGGTATATTGTGCGGAGATCCACGCGAGGCAGGCGGTCAGGGTAGGGTAGTAGATGGTCGTCATGAACCAGCCGACCCCGTAGGCATACAGCGGCCCGCAGGCGACCTCCGCGTAGTCAACGATCCCGTTGACCTTTTCGTGGCGCTGCGCCAGAATCGAGAACACATACGAACATACGATCATGATGGCCCCGACGATTGCAACCGTCAGAAGAGACTTGGCCATGTTCCCGTCGTTGCTGTTCATGACCTTTCCGGCCTTGAAAAACACACCGGAACCAATGACGATGCCGACCACCATGCAGATAGCGGTAATAAGACCGTATTTCTTTTTCAGTTCATTGCCCATGTGTGAAACTCCTTTCAACAGTTTCATATTTTTTTTATTGTTCCGCAACTTTTTGTTCATACACACGGAATAATAAGAACATATTATCATGTTTTTTCTGAAAAAGCAAGCGATTTCGAAAAAAAAAACGGATTTTTTTCGTTTTTCCTTTCTTCACGGAAAGCAAGCCCCCGCCGACGGGGCGGCGGGGGCGATTTTCGGCGATTTTCAGAGTTTTTGCATCCGGATGTCGGTTCCGAGGAGAAGGAGAAGTTCAAATTCTCCGAGCAGGCGGCTGCTGATACGGTCGCCGTACCGCGTACGCAGTTCCTCGTCTCCGATGAGATTGGTGCTGATGATGGTGGGGCGGGCGTGATTCAAGCGGGTATTGAGCAGATGATAAAGCGTCGCGGTGACAAACTGATTGGTCTGCTCGGTGCCGAGGTCGTCGATAATCAGCAGTTCACAAAGCAGGTATCGGTTGCCGCGCGGCGTGTCGTCGCCGTATCCGCTCTTGAAGCGATCATATTCAAAATCGGAAAGGATATTTTGTATGCTTTCGTAAATCACATCATAGCCGCGTTCAATGACGGTGCGGGCAATGGCGGTCGAAAGATGGGTCTTGCCGAGGCCGGTCGGCCCCATGAGAAGCAGGTTTCCGCTCTCGGTCGAAAAGGTCTCGGCGTAGGCGCGTCCGCGTGAGAGCGTATAGGCGGCGCGTTCGGCATTTTCCGGACTGTCCCGGTAATAGTCCAGCGAGAAATTGTCAAAATTCTGCCGGTTGATGAGCGCGCCGAGACCCGAAGAGCGCACCCCTTCCAGAATCAGCGCTTCCCGCATACAGGAACACATTTTGGCTTCAATAAAACCGGTATCGTGACATTTTTCGCAGGTGTAGTGCGGACTGGTATAATCGGCGGGATAGCCGAGCGAGAGGAGCAGGTCGGCGCGCCGGTTTTTCAACGCTTCGTGCTCGGCGCGGGCGGCGGCCAGTTTTTCACGCAGGTTTTCCCCGCCTTCTGTCGCCACGCGGAAAAGGCGCATTCCCGTTCCGGAGAGGTTGCGGTCAATGGCGGCCACCTCGGGGGAGAGATCATGCAAGAGAGCCGTGCGGCGGTCGGCTTCCTGTAAAGCGGCGACACGCCGGCCGTCGATCATTTCCCTGACCTTACGGTAGTTTTCTACATTATAACCCATAGGATCCCTTTCTGCACCGTGGTGCGGTCCGTGTGCCGGCCTGCCGGCCGGGGTTTATTGCTTCCCGGAATTATCGTCCTTTTTATAACTGCGTTCCAGCGCGCGACGGAAGAAGTCCGAACTGTTGAAACTGGAGTGCAGGGCATCTTTCCGCGCGGCCGGCCCGGCAGACTTTTTCGTGCGCCCCGTGCTCCGCTCACGCTCCATGAGGCGGGCGGCATCCGCGGGGGTCTTTACGCCGGATTCATGCCAGTGCGAGAGGATTTTTTCCGCGTAGGCGACCGAGGGTTTCCCGGTGGCGTTAACGGTTACATCATAGGCCGCTCCGATGACCTCTTCTCCGTATCCGTAGACCGAGGTGAAGGTCAGGAAGGCCTTTTCTTCCCGTACGGTAAGTTTGCGTTCCCCGATACCGAACATCCGGCGCAGTTTTCCTTCTATGGAATGAAAAGCCTCCTGCTTGCGGATATATTCTTCAAGCGCCGGGTAGGTGTCGATCCCCATTTCATAAAGGCGGTAGGCGACCCGTTCTGCATAGCGGAGCGGCTTTTTCTCATCCCCGATGCTGTCGCAATAGGATAACAGCATCAGAATATAATCGCCGCCCAGGCCGAGTTCACGCGAAAGGCCGACAAGAATCGACAGCTCCGCGTTGTTGAATATGCGGCCGCACTGCTGTTCCGCCGCGTCGATCAGCGAGGCGAGCTTTGCATCCCGGACGGTATCGGCCAGTTCTTCAGCGTTCAGCTCCCGGCTCTCGGCCGTCGGTCGTTTCGGCTTTTTCGGTGCGCGCTCCCCGGAGCCGGCAGAGGTCGGAGTTTCTTCTTGCGGCATGGCACCGGTCGGAACTTCTTTTTGCGGTATGGCATCGGTCAGAACTTCTTTTTGCGGTATGGAACCGGCGGAAATTTCCGAGGACCCGGCCGGAGCGAGAACACCGGCCCCCCGCCAGAAGGCCAGGGAACTTTCCGCTTCGGAAACCGAAAGACCGGCCGCCGTCGCCAGCGTATCGGCGGTTCCGCCTCCGGCCGCCGCCAGACAGAAAAGCAGGCGAAGGTCCTGCGCCGTGGCTTCGGTGAGGGAGGGGAGCCCGGCCGGAGACGGGAGGAGGCAGGGAATGCCGTTTTTGATCTTGTATGACTGTTTTTTCATGGCAGATTCCGTTCTTCAGGATTTTGCGGGAGAGGGGTAGTTTTCGGAGTTTTCCACTTTTTCCACAGGGTTTTCCACAGCCGGGCTGTCAAAAAAGCGCGAAAAATCGGGAAAAGCGGAACGAAAACCGGCAAAAGGGGAAGTTATCAACATTTTCCACAACATTGGCGTAAAGCGTCGGCCGGCCCTTTCGGGGAACGCGCGGAAATCTTCGCGCGGGATTTTTCGCCCGGGAGAGTTTCATCCGAAAAGCGATGTTTTTGGTCTTTGGAGGTTTCAGAGGTCGTCGGCGGCGGAGGCGTTGAGGTCACTGCCGGCGCGTTCTCCCGCCAGATATGCGTAATACCCGGCCGCCGCAATCATAGCACCGTTATCACCGCATAAAGAACGCGGCGGAATATGGATGCGCACGCCTTTGCGGCGGCAGAGCGCACGCAGCTGCCCGCGCAGGTGCGAGTTGGCCGCGACCCCGCCCGAGAGAACCAGTTCTTCCCCCGGGTAACGCGAAAGCGCCATGGCGATTTTTTCGGCGGCGGCGTGTACGGCGGTATAGGTATAGGCGGCGGCGAAGAGTGCCCGGTCGGGTTCCGTGCCGTTTTGGGTATAGCGGTGCAACAGGTTCACGGCCGCCGTTTTGGGGCCGGAGAAGGAAAAATCAAGCGTATCCCCGGCAAGAGCGGGGCTGGGGAGCGGCATGGACCGGGCGGCCGCGGTCTTCGGAAATGCGGCGAAGGCCTCCGAAACGGGTGCGTTCTCGCCGGATACCCCGGCTCCGGCCGTCTTGCCGCAGGCTTGCAAAAAACCTTCGGTCGCCAGTGCGTCAAACCCAGCGCCTGCCGGGTAGGGAAGCCCGACGAGACGGCCGACTTTATCAAAGGATTCTCCCATGGCGTCGTCTCGCGTTGTGCCGATCAGAACGGGGGTATGGTAATCAATCATCCGGTAGAGCGCGGTATGCCCGCCCGAAACGACAAAAGCCAGAAAGGGCGGCTTCGGCGGTTCGGCTCCGAAAAAGGCGGCGGCGATATGGCCGAGGATATGATTGACCGGGATCAGGGGAATGCCGCGCGAAAGAGCCAGGCTTTTGGCAAAATTCACCCCGACAAGAAGCGCTCCGATCAGTCCGGGATGAGAAGTGACGGCCACGGCATCGATCTTTTCGAGCGCAACGCCGGCTTTTTTCAGCGCTTCGTCGGTAATACCGGAAATAACCTCGCTGTGCGCCCGGCTGGCAATCTCGGGAACCACTCCGCCGAAAAGGCGGTGGATATCGGCGGAAGAGGCCACAATATCGGAAAGAATCCGGAGGCGGTTCCCTTCGGCTTCTATGACCGCGGCAGCCGTTTCGTCACAGGAACTTTCAAAAGCAAGCAGATACATGATATTCCCCGTTATCCCCGCCGCAGGACAAGCGCGTCCTCGCAGGGGTTCTTGTAATAATTTTTCCGCCGGCCGACCGTGAAGAACCCGGCGGCGGTATAGAGAGCAATGGCCGGGGCGTTCCCGGCACGGACTTCCAGAAAGCAGGTGGGCGCGCCCGCCGCGTCGAGACGTGCGAGAAAAGCGGAAAGAAGCCGTTTCCCGATGCCCCGGCGGCGCGAATCCGGGCGGGTGACAATCCGGTAAAGCTCTCCTTCCGGCGGAAGGCACCGCCCGCAAAGCGCCCCGACGGCGCGGCCTTCTTCCTCGGCAATCAGCGTGACCGAACCGGGGGAAGACAGATGCCCGGCCAGCAGGGATATCTCCCATGGCGAGCCGAATCCTTCGGCTTCCAGGGCGGCAAGGGCGGCAAGATCGGCCTTTTGGGCCGGTCGGACAGAGTAGGGCATGGCATCCTTTCTTCAAAACGTAAAGAAAACTTTTCATCCCGGACGACCCCGAAAAGAACCGGGCCCGTCTTGCGAATATATATCCATAGTATAATATAAAACTGCGGTTCCGTCAAGGGCAAAATCCCGGGGCATCCGACTTTTCTTTTTTAGAAATATTTGCAGTTTGTTCAGCAATTCCCGGGATTTCGTGCTATACTATAAGGAGAATTCCCGAAAAAAAGAGGAAGGAGGAAACTTTTTATGCGAAAACCCGACAAAAAAATCTGCGGGAAAGTGGCGTCGATCCTCCTTCTTGCCGCGCTGATCGGGGGCGGGTATCTGCTCTTCCGCGCCCTCGGATTTACCGATCTTACCCGGGAGGAACTCAGCCGGGCAATCGGAGAATACGGTGCGGCCGCGCCGCTGATCTTTATTCTGCTCTCTTTTTTGCAGGTGACTTTTATTCCGATCCCCTCCACGGTAACAATCCTTGCCGGGGCATATCTCTTCGGCGCGTGGAATTCTTTCCTTTATTCGTATATCGGCATCGTGATCGGCAGTCTTTTTGCTTTTTTCCTCGGCCGCGTGCTGGGGAAACGCTTTGTTTGTTATATGGCCGGCGATCCCGAAAAAGTAGAGTCTTTTCTGCGCCGCGCCAAAAACAAGGAGACGGTTGTATTTTTCTTCATGTTTCTTTTCCCGGCATTCCCGGACGATCTGCTCTGCCTGATTGCCGGGATCCTGCCGATCAGTTTCCGCGCGTTTCTGTTTATGCAACTTACGACCCGCGTGACCTCCATCGGCGCAACGCTCTTTTTCTTCTCGGGCGAGATCATTCCGTTTTCGGGGTGGGGGATCCCCGTCATGATTGCCGCGGCGCTGGCGGGTCTTGCGCTCTTCTGGTTTTCCTTCCGCCATGCCGACGCGCTGATGGCCGCCTTTGACCGCATGACTTCCCGTGTTGCGTCGTTCTTTTCCCGGAAAAAAAGCAAAAACGCGGCCGTTGAAAGCCCGAGAATGCCGGAACCCGGAACCGGCCCGGAAAGCGATACTGCCCCCCGGGGGGAGCATACAAAGGAAAGGAGAGACGACCCATGAAAATCCTGAAACTGTTTTTCAGCCGCGGCATGATTGTCGCCATAGCCGTTATCCTGCAGGGGGCGGCGCTGGCGGCGCTGATGCTGGCATCCGGACTTTTTTCAATGTGGGCGGGCGTATTTTTTCTGCTTTTGGATATTTTTATCTTTTTCCATATGATCAACAAAGACAGCGACCCGTCCTTCAAGTTGCTTTGGATGTTTCTCATCATTCTTTTGCCGGTTTTCGGGAATATTCTTTATATTTTTCTCGCAAACCCGAAGATACACCGCCGTGAGAACGAGGCGCTGGATCGCGTGGAAAAAAAGAGGGAAGCCTACCTGTCTTCCGACTCTTCCTTTCAACATGCAGTCGAGGAGCAACTCGGAAAATACAGCGGCGCGGAGCGCCTTTTGCAGACGACGGCCTATTCGCACGGGCATCTCGGTAACCGCCTGACCTATTACGGCGACGGAGCCGTTTTCTTCCGCGATCTTTTAGAGTCGGTGCAACAGGCGCGGTCTTTTATCTTCCTGGAATTCTTCATCATCAAGCGCGGCAAGGTCTGGGATGAACTCTATCCGCTCCTTTTGCAGAAGGTGGAAGAAGGGGTGGAGATACGGATTCTGTATGACGATGTCGGTACGCTCGGAGAGCTGGAAGGCTCTTTCAATCGGAAATTAGAGAAAAAAGGGATTTTTTGCCGGAAATTCAACCCCGTCCGCCCGATTCTCTCCGGCATCTACAACTACCGCGACCATCGGAAGATTGCGGTGATTGACGGCCGCGTGGCTTATACCGGCGGGATGAATCTGGCCGACGAATACGCGGGGCTGTCCGAACCATACGGAAAATGGAAAGACTCGGCGCTGAGGATTCGCGGTTCGGCGGTCGCCAACTTCACATTCCTGTTTTTGCAGCTCTTCGGGATGTGCGGCCCGTCGGACGAATTGAACTATACGCCCTATTTTGACAGTTTACCGAAAGAAGCGACCGCCGGCGGGTATGTTCATCCGTTCGGCACGGGGCCGGAACCCTTTTATCGCACCTCGGTGGCCGAGAACGTTTTTTTGACGCTTATCAATTCCGCCGAACGCTATCTCTACATCACCACCCCCTATCTCATTATGAGCCATACGGTGGAAACGGCGCTCCGCAACGCCGCTTACCGGGGCGTGGATGTGCGGATTGTGACCCCGCATATTCCGGACAAAAAGATTGTTTTTCAGATGACGCGGGCTTCCTATTTTCCTCTTTTGGATTCGGGTGTGCGCATTTTTGAATATACGCCCGGGTTTATTCACGCCAAGCAGATTATCGCGGATGGAGAGATCGGCTTTGTCGGAAGTATCAATCTGGATTTCCGCAGTCTTTCGCACCACTTTGAATGCGGTGCGCTGATCTGCCACGACCCGGTGCTTGAATCAATCCGCCGGGATTTTGACGGAATTTTTGAAGTCAGCGCGGAGATGACAAGCGAGAACTTCCGGATGAACCGCTTCGGATTCCTGATCAGCCGGTTGCTCGGGCTGTTTGCCCCGTTGTTCTGATAAAGACCCGCATAAGATAAAAACCCGCAAAGGATAAAGACCCGCATAAGATAAAAACCCGCAAAGGATAAAGACCCGCATAGGACCGGCGGGTTACGGAAAAAGAAAAGCAGAAGTGCCGAAAATGAAGCGCCCCTGAAAAGATCAGACTTTTCGGAGGCCTGTCAAAAAGGCTTCTGCTTTTTCTTTTGGCGCGTCCGATGGCGGGCGGCGCGAAAAAGGGATACGGCGGTTTGCCGGGATTCCGGCCGCCGGGGTTATGGTTGTCGCCGGGGTTATGGTTGTCGCCGGGTTATATCTGTCTCCGGGGGGAGAAACCGGCCGATGAGCGGGTCAGAAACGGCGATTTTTGTAAAGAAATCTTTACGGCACGGCGGATCAGTCGTTCACGGAGGCCGGCGGGGCGGTTTTTTCTGTCCGTCCTGCCGTGCGATGCCGCCGGCGCGTACGCCGCCGTCGCTTTTGCGCAGCCTCCTCCATTTTTTGGCGGTACGCCTCGGTTTCGGCCGGGTCGGCGATTGTGACGGTCTTGCGCAGGCGGTAGGTACCGTCAAAGTTGGAACTGACCCGCACCGTATAGAAGAGGTCGCCGTCTTTGTCGCAGTGGCAGAGTGTGCGGTATTTGTTCCCGCGTCCGCCGGACAGGCGCGAGAGGACTTTCGGCGGGGTGTGGCAGAGCGGGCAGTCATCCGCGCCGCTTTCGGGGGAAGACAGCGCCTCCTCCACGGTTTCATAACCGATATCGCCTATATCGGAGTCTCCGTAGGTCTTGTCGTAGAGATATTCTTCTCCGCGCGGGCCGTAATCGCGTACTCCGGCCGCAAGGTCCAGCCGCCGCGCAACGAGGGCGGTGAAATAGGCGTCGTTCAGGGCATCGTGCGCCGGGAGGGTCTGGGTTACGCCGAGCGTTTCCATCGCGCATTCCAGCGAACGCTGTTTCTGTGCGCCGTTTTCCTTCTGCCGGCTGTAAATCTTTTGCAGATCGTAATCACAATCGAGCCAGGCGGACGGAATATTGTGCGCCGCAAGATTTTCGCGGAGCATCGGCACATCGTCCGGCCCCCATGTCAGAAGAACAAAGTTGTTGCCGCACCAATGGCGGAAACTTTCCGAAGCTTCCGGGAGGGGGGTTCCGTTATCGATCATTTCCTGCGAGATGCCGGTCAGGTTGCGCACATGCTTATGTATTTTTGTGAAGAACCGGGGTTTGACAATGATACTGTAACTTCCGGTGATATTCATGCTGTCATCCAGTTTGACCGCCCCGATCTGAATTACTTCGCCGTGCAGGTGCGCGCCGATACGTTTTTGCACAGCCAGGGCGCGTTGTACATAGGTCTGGTTCCATTCCAGATCCAACATTATATAATCCATATTGCTCCAATCCGTCATTCCGACCATCCTATTATACCGGATTTTTGCGTGATTGTCAATCGTCCGTGCGCAAAAAAGACTTCCGACACAAAAATCGCTTGACAAGAATAAAATTATAATGTATATCTATTTTTGTACAGAGTATTGAAATGGACGGATTGACCATCCGGACGAACGATCGGAAGGAGACCGATATGGAAAATGCAAGCCGTCTTCCCGCACTGTTTGGCAGTATGGTGTTTGGCGAGGAGGCCATGAAGAAGACTTTGTCCCCGGAGATCTACACCGCGCTGAAAAAAACGACCGAAAACGGGGAGCCTTTATCACCCGAAGTGGCGGATGCCGTGGCGGAAGCCATGAAGAACTGGGCCATGGAACGGGGGGCTACCCATTTTACGCATTGGTTTCAGCCCATGACCGGTATCACCGCCGAAAAGCACGACAGTTTTCTGGAACCGGCGGAAGAAGGCCGGATTCTCATGAGTTTTTCCGGAAAGGCATTGATCAAAGGAGAACCGGACGCTTCCGCGTTCCCTTCGGGCGGCCTGCGCGCGACCTTTGAAGCGCGCGGATATACAGCGTGGGATCCGACCTCTCCGGCCTTTGTGAAGGAAGGAACCCTTTATATTCCGACGGCGTTCTGTTCTTTCGGCGGGGCGGCGCTCGATAAAAAAACGCCGCTTTTGCGGTCGATGGACTGCGTGGCGCGATCTGCCGGACGGCTTCTTTCACTGCTCGGGACCGAGACCCGGGTGACGACGACGGTCGGAGCGGAGCAGGAGTATTTTCTGATCCCGCGCGAACTCTTTGAACGCCGGCGCGACCTGCGCCTCTGCGGACGGACGCTCTTCGGAGCCAGACCGCCGAAAGGACAGGAGCTGGACGATCACTATTTCGGGGCGATCCGGCCGGAAGTCAAGGGCTTCATGGACGATTTGGATTATGAACTGTGGAAACTGGGCGTTATGGCCAAAACCGAACATAACGAAGCGGCTCCCGCCCAGCATGAACTGGCACCGGTCTACGAGACTACCAATATTGCCTGCGACCACAATCAGCTCACCATGGAAATGATGAAAAAGGTGGCCACGCGGCATGGGCTGGTCTGCCTTTTGCACGAAAAGCCCTTCGCGGGGGTGAACGGGAGCGGAAAGCATAATAACTGGTCGCTTTCCACAACGGACGGGGTGAACCTTCTGCGCCCCGGAAAGACCCCGGCAGAGATGATGCGTTTTCTGCTTTTTGTGACGGCGGTGCTGGCCGCGGTGGATGAATATGCCGATCTGCTCCGGCTTTCGGTTGCGACGGCTTCCAATGACTGCCGCCTCGGCGGGTATGAGGCTCCGCCGGTCATTCTTTCCGTCTTCCTCGGGGAAGAGCTGACAACGGTACTCGACGCAATCGCCGCGGAGCATATCGACTATACGAAAAAGAAAAAAGCGCTGATGGATCTCGGCGCGTCGGTTCTGCCGAAGATTCCGAAAGATAATTCCGACAGGAACCGCACCTCTCCCTTTGCCTTTACGGGAAATAAATTTGAGTTCCGTATGTTGGGGTCTTCCGCTTCAATCGCGGAGCCGAACATCATTCTGAACACTGCCGTAGCGGAGATACTGGACCGGTTTTCCGACGAGCTGGAAAAAGCGGCAGACCGCACCGACGCGGTCGGGAAACTGATCGGCCGCACCTATCAGGCGCATAAGCGTATTGTTTTCAACGGGAACGGCTATTCCGAAGAGTGGAGAAAAGAGGCTGCCCGCCGCGGCCTGCCCGAACGCCGCAGTACGGCCGAAGCGCTTTCGCATTATATGGATGAAAAGAATCTGGAACTCTTCATCCGCCATGGAATCTTCACACGCGAAGAAGTCGCTTCCCGCGAAGAGATTCTGCTGGAAAATTACGCAAAGACCCTGCATATCGAGGCCCTCACGATGACCGAAATGACAAGGCGCGAGATTCTGCCGGCGATCGCTTCTTATGAAGAAAAACTGAGCCGGCTGGCCTGCTGTAAGAACGAATTGCATCTTCCGGCGACGTACGAATGCGATCTTCTTTCCCGCCTCGGTTGTCTGGCCGCCGATGCCGCCGCGCAGTCGGATGAACTCTACCGCCGGGCGGAGGCCGCCGCCGCGCTCGCTTTGCCGGGCGAACGCGCCGCCGCTTTTGACAAGGAAGTGGCCCCTGCGATGGCGCGCCTGCGCGCAACGGTTGACGAAGCGGAGACCGTTATGCCCTCGGTTGCCGGCGCGTGGCCCTATCCTTCCTATACCGATCTGCTTTATTATTAAGCCCGTACCGGAGCTATTAAGCCCGTACCGGAGCGCGCACCCCGGCGCGCGGCCCGCTTGCGGCAATGCCGGACGCTTTCCCGGAATTTGCGGAAAGATTCCGGCCGGAACCAATCTGTATAGTTTTCTTTACAAAAAACGCCTTCGCGTCATGCGGAGGCGTTTCTTTATGCTTTTTGTGCTTTCACGCAGGGTGGGCGATTACCGGACCACGATATTGACAATCTTATCCGGAACGTAAATCTCTTTGACGGTGGTCTTGCCGGCAATGGCGGCGGCAATCTTCGGGAGAGCGCGGGCGGCGGCCAAGGCTTCTTCGCGGCCGGTTCCGACGGGCAGAGAAAGAAGATCACGGACTTTGCCGCAGACCTGTACGGCGACTTCGACCGTTGCATCCTGTGTTTTGGCTTCGTCGTATGTCGGCCATGCGGAGAGAGAAAGAAGTTCTTTGTGGCCGAGCCCTTCATAGATTTCCTCACAAAGGTGCGGGGCAATCGGGCAGAGCAGGCTGATAAAGGTCTCCAGCTCCTCTTTTGTCAGGTGGCCGACATCGGAAATCTTGTTGAGCAGTTCCATCATGGCCGCAATGGCGGTATTGAATTTCATGTCCTCGATATCTGCGGAGACCTTTTTCACGGTCTTGTGGAATGCGGATTCCAGTTCCGGAGTCACGCCTTCGCCGTGCGCAAGACCGGGCAGATCGGCAACTCGTTCGAGGAAGCGCTTACAGCCGCGCACGGAGTTTTCGTTCCACGGTGCGGCCGAGCCGTAATCTCCCATAAAGAGGACATAGGTGCGCAAAACATCCGCGCCATATTCCCGCACAATGTCGAGCGGATCGACGACATTCCCCTTGGATTTGCTCATCTTCTCACCGTCCGGCCCGAGAATCAGCCCCTGCGCGGTACGTTTGGCATAAGGCTCCGGCGTGTTGACGACGCCGATATCATAGAGAAAATGATGCCAGAAGCGCGAGTAGATCATGTGGCGCGTGACATGCTCCATGCCGCCGTTATACCAATCAACCGGCATCCAATAGGCCAGCTTTTCGGGGTCGGCCAGCGCATGAGGGTTGTGGGGGTCGATATAGCGGAGAAAATACCAGGAAGAACCGGCCCACTGCGGCATGGTATCGGTCTCGCGCCGGGCAGGCGCGCCGCACTTCGGACAGGTGCAGTTCACAAACGCGGGAATCTTGGCCAGCGGAGATTCGCCCCCTTCTCCCGGCTCAAAATTCTCTACCTGCGGCAGGCGGAGAGGCAGTTCTTCATACGGAACGGGAACCATCCCGCAGTTTTTACAATGGACGATCGGAATCGGTTCTCCCCAGTAACGCTGGCGGTTGAAGGCCCAGTCCTTCATTTTGTACTGAACGCCCTCTTCACCGATGCCGCGTTCGCGAAGGACTTCAATCATCCGGGCAATCGAATCTTTTTTGTTGGTATACCCGTTCAGGAACCCGGAGTTGACCATCTCGCCGTCGCCGGTATAGGCCGCCGCCGAAATATCGCCGCCCTTGATGACTTCGACAATATCGATCCCGAACTTTTTGGCAAAATCATAATCGCGCTCGTCATGCGCCGGAACTGCCATGATGGCACCGGTGCCGTAGCCCATCATAACATAGTCGGCAATATACAGCGGGATTTCCTTGCCGGTCAGAGGATGTGTAACCGTCAGACCGTCAAGGCGTACGCCGGTCTTGTCTTTTGCGAGCTGGGTGCGCTCAAACTCGGTCTTTTTGGCGCAGGCTTCCCGATAGGCGCGCACATCGTCCATATTGCGGATCGAGGCGGCATATTTGTCAATCAGCGGATGCTCGGGCGCAATGACCATGAAAGTCACGCCGAAAAGAGTATCGGGGCGCGTGGTATATATGCGCAGATTGTCCTTGGCTCCCGTGAGGGGGAAATTGACGAAAGCGCCGGTGGAACGGCCGATCCAGTTAATCTGTTGCTGTCTGACATTCGGCAGATAGTCAACGGTATTCAGCCCTTCAAGCAACTTGTCCGCATAGCGTGTGATGCGCAGATACCACACATCTTTGGATTTTTGCACGACCTCGCTTTTGCAGATATCGCAGTGTCCGCCCTGGCTGTCTTCATTGGAAAGAACCACACGGCAGGACGGGCAATAATTGACCAGCGCGGTATCCCGGAACACAAGTCCCGCCTCGAACATTTTGAGAAAAATCCATTGCGTCCATTTATAGTAATCCTCGTCGGTCGTGTCTATGACGCGCGACCAGTCGAAAGAAAAGCCCACCTTTTTAAGCTGGGTGGTGAACCGCTCAATATTGACGTCGGTGACGTGGCGGGGGTGCGTATGGTTTTTGATGGCGTAATTCTCAGTCGGAAGGCCGAATGCGTCAAACCCGATGGGAAAGAGGACGTTATAACCCTGCATACGGCGCTTGCGGCTGACGACCTCCAATCCGGAATAAGCCTTGATATGGCCGACATGCATCCCGGCCCCACTGGGGTAGGGGAACTCCACCAGCCCGTAAAACTTCGGCTTTTCACTATGGTCGTCGGCGAGGAAAGCTCCGTCAGCCTCCCAGCGTGCCTGCCATTTTTCTTCCACGGAACGGAAATCGTATTTCATGTTTCTTCTCCTGTGTGCGCCCTTTGCGCGGTTGTTTTATTATACTGTACAATGTACTATTATACTCTTCCCACGCAACTCTGTCAATACAGGGCGGTAAAAAGTATTTTTCACCGTCCGAAGGTCTTTTTTGTCGCACGAGGCCCTTTTTTCATCGGAAATCTCTGCGGGGGCTTGTTTTTTCCCTTCCGGCGTTGTACAATAGATACGATAAAATGCCTCCGGGCAGAAGAAGGAGAGACATGATGGCAAAAAAGGTACTTGCGTTTGATTTCGGCGCTTCCTCCGGGCGTGCCATGCTCGGCGAATATGACGGCCGGGAAATCCGTGTGACTGAAATTCACCGCTTTCCCAATGACCTGGTGATTGTAAACGGAACGATGTACTGGGATATTCTGCGGCTTTTCCACGAGATCAAGCAGAGCATCCTGAAGGCGCAGGCCGTTGCAAAGATCGACGCGATCGGGATCGATACCTGGGGCGTCGATTTCGGGATGATTGACAAAAACGGCGACCTGATCGGCAATCCGGTCAACTATCGGGATGAACGCACGGTGGGGATGCCGGAAGAGGTCTTTCGCACGGTTCCCGAATCCGAACTCTACCGTCTGACCGGAACGCAGACCATGCGTATCAACACGCTGTATCAATTGTATTATCTGGCGCATTATCGCCCGGAACTGATCGAACGGTGCGACAAAATCCTTTTCACCCCCGACCTGATGGCGTATATGCTGACGGGGGCGGTACGAGCGGAAAAAACGATTGCTTCGACTTCCAACTTTCTGGATCCTGTAAGCAAAACCTTCCGCACGGAATTGCTGGAACGGCTGGGGATTCCTTCCCGGATTTTGCCGCCGATGATCGAACCCGGAGAGGTATACGGAACGCTTTCTCCCGCCATCTGTGAAGAACTGGGATGCGATCCGATTCCCGTGATCGCCGTCTGTACGCACGATACCGCCTCGGCGGTTCTGGCCGCGCCGACCGAGCAGGAGATGGTCTATATCAGTTGCGGCACATGGAGCCTTTTCGGCACGGAACTGCCGGCCCCGGTCGTCACGCCCGAGAGCGAGAGAATCCAGTATACCAACGAGGGCGGACATTCGGGAACTACCCGGTTTCTGAAGAACATCATGGGGCTTTGGCTGATTCAGGAGTCGCGCCGGCAGTGGAAGAAAGAGGGGGCGGACGTTTCGTTTGCAGATCTGGAACGCGAGGCATTGGAGGCCGCGCCCTACCGTTGCTTTATCGACTGTGACGCGCCCGAATTTGCCATTGCGGGCGACATTCCGCGCCGTGTTCAGCGGTTCTGCGAAGTGACCGGGCAATATGTGCCGCAAACGCGCGGCGAGATCATGCGTTGCATCTATCAGAGCCTTGCCATGAAATACCGCTATAATTACGAGGGTCTTTGCGGTATCGCCGGGCGGCGGTACGGCCAGATCAATATGTTGGGCGGGGGGATCAAAGACACGCTTCTTTGTCGCATGACCGCCTCCGCCACCGGTGTGCGCGTGGTGGCCGGGCCGGTGGAAGCAACCGTCATGGGGAATATCTCCGAACAACTGATCTCTCTCGGGGAACTGCGGGATGTGAGCGAAGCGCGCCGCGTAATCGCCGATTCGACCGATCTGAAAATTTACGAACCGACCGAGCATGAGGCGTTCGTGAAGCATTATGATTCCTTCCTCGCAATCCTCGGCCGCAGCGGGGAAGAGAAATAAACCCGACCGCAGCGGGGAAGAGAAAGAAGCCCGGCCACAGCGGGGAAGAGAAATAAACCCGGCCGCAGCGGGGAAGAGAAACGTTTCTCTGCCCAATGCAGAAAAAAAGACCGTCCGGACGGTCTTTTTTCTTGTACGGAAAGCCCCTTTCGCTACGGAAGGACTTTGCGTGGGAAAACGGTTTCGCAACGAAAACCATCACAGACCGATCCGGTCAACGATGGAATAGAGTTTTTCAAAGAGTTTGCGTTTGCGTTCGCCGATGGCGTGCATATCGGAAATCTGTTCCTGCGAATAGGGGCGAAGCTCGTCTTCCGCCAATTTGCCTTTATACATCCGGTCAAGCGTGAGGGCGTAATTGATCTCGGTGGTGCAGATGGAGCCGGCGCGTTCACAGACAACCAGATTGCTGTTGCCGAGGAAGAGTTCTTCTACGGCGCGCTGCCCCATCATCGTGGCCAGCAGACGGTCGCGCAGGGTCGGGTCGCCGCCGCGCACAACATGGGCAAAGCGGGCAAATTTCGTTTCAATGCCGGTATCGTCCTGGATGCGCTTGGCCAGGGCGGCGGAGTATTCTTTCCCCATCCCTTCCGACACAATCACGATAAAGGTGCGCTTGCCGAGCGAGTGGGAAGCGCGGATTTTGTTGATGGTATGGTCGATATCAAAGGGAATCTCGGGAACGGCGACGGCGGTGGCACCCGAGGCCACGGCAGTCTGCAACGCAATGTCTCCCGCGCCGCGCCCCATGACTTCGACGACGCTGCACCGTGCATGAGATTCGCAGGTGTCGCGCAGTTTGTCGATCAGGCTGATGGCGGTGTTCATGGCGGTGTCAAAACCGACGGTGAAATCGGTGGAGGTAATATCGTTATCGATGGTGCCGGGAATCCCCACGCAAGAGATGCCGCGCTCGGTCAGGTCGCGGGCGCCGCGGAAGGTACCGTCTCCGCCGATGGTGACAATCCCGTCGATCTCAAATCTGCGACAGGTGTCGATGGCCTTCTGCATGCCTTCCTCCGTGCAGAATTCAGGACAACGGTCGGAATACAGCATCGTGCCGCCACGGTTCAGAATATTGGAAACGTCGCGCACGCCGAACGGGCGGATATCCCCGTCGATCAGGCCGCTGTAACCGCGATAAATTCCCATGACTTCCACTCCGCGGTAGAGCGCTTCACGCGTCACGGCACGGATGGCCGCGTTCATACCCGGCGCATCGCCTCCCGAAGTGAGAACCCCGATTTTTTTGAATTGTTTCATTGTATTTTTTCATCCTTTCGTGTAACTGCAAACTGACAGGCCGCCTCACGGGCAAGTTTCAGGGCGGCGACGGCGGCAGAGCGCCGGATTCTTTCTCTCCCTCCGCGGAACAGAAAGCGGAATGCGCGGCAACCGGAGGCCGTCGATACGCCGATAAAAACCCGGCCGACCGGAATCTCTGCGGTTCCGCCGCCGGGGCCTGCCAGCCCCGTGACCGAAACGCCGATATCCGAACCGGTGGAAAGACGGACCCCGTCTGCCATCTCACGGGCAACCGGCTCGGAGACGGCCGTATACCGCACAAGAGATTCTTCCCGCACGGAAAGTAAAGTTTTCTTTACGGAATTTGTATAAGAAACGACTCCGCCGAGAAAAAAACTGCTGATACCGGGGATCGAGACCAACCGTGCGCTGACAAGACCGCCGGTGCAGGATTCCGCCAGCGAAAGGGTAAGGCCGGTCGCGTTCAGCACCTGGAAAAGAGCCTGTTCGGGTTTCATATGCGACTTCCTCCGTCTCCGGACAAAGGCGCGATACCTTTTCCGGTCACTTTCCAAAGGTACAGTGTAGCATGATTTTACAACGAAATCAAGTCATATCGGGTAAAAAGAAACAAAAAGACGGTTATTTGGCTGATTTTTTGGGTAAGTGAAAGAAATTCGTGAATTACCGAAAGAAATTTTCAAACTTTTCGGTTCGTGAATTGACAAGCGCGCGGAAACGTGTTAGAATAGAAGCATAACGATGTAACGGAAGGAGCTCGGGATGGAGATTGCCATTTTAGCCGATGATGCCAAGAAGGAACTCATGGCACAGTTTTGTATTGCCTATTGCGGGATTCTTGCCAAACATCATCTCTGCGCGACCCGCGTGACGGGGAAATATATCAGCGATGCCACCGGGCTCTCTATTAATCTTCTGATGGCCGGGGGCGAAGGCGGAGGCGAACAGTTGGTTTCCCGCATTGCGTGCGACGAGATCGACGCGGTTTTTTATTTCCGCAGTCCGGAACCCGAGGCTTACGCACGGGAAAACGGTAACACGATTTTGCGTCTTTGCGATGTGCATACCGTGCCGATTGCCACCAATATTGCGACGGCCGAGGTGCTGGTGATGGCGCTGGATCGCGGAGATCTGAACTGGCGGGAGGCCTATCACCGGAAATGAAAGAAAAAGGGAGCGGCCTTGTCGCTCTTTTTTCAACCCCGGCGAAGAGGCCCGGCAAGGCCGACGGCAAAGAGGCCCGGCAAGGCCGACGGTAAAGAGGCCCGGCAAGGCCGACGGCAAAGAGGCCCGGCAAAGCCGACGGTAAAGAGGCCCGGCAAGGCCGACGGCAAAGAGGCCCGGCAAGGCCGACGGCGAAGAGGCCCGGCAAGGCCGACGGCAGAAGGGATTTTGAGAGAGGATACCGGGAGAACCGGGAAAGCATATGAAAGACGGACGCGTAACGGTGGAAGTATACAGTCGCGCGGCGGAGGAAGAAGAATTCCGCCACTGCGTTCCGGGGAGACTTTCTCTGCGGAACGGTTTTCGCACCCTTGTATATCGGGAGCCGGGAGAAGACGGCGTGTGTGTGCGCCTGACCCTGCTGCCCGCCGGGGTGCGGCTATTCCGCCGGGGGAGCACTCTGGACTTTGAGACTTCGCTGTTACCCGGCGCGAGGACAGAATCGGTTTACCGGGCCGTCGGCCTTGCTTTCCCGACCGTGACCGAGACAGAAATCTGCGAGGTCAAAGAAGAGGAGAAGGTCCTTTCTCTCCGGATTCGGTATAAACTCACCATCGGCGGAGCTGAGCGCATCATCAACTTTTCGCTCAAAGCCCGGGAAGGGGATATCTCATGACGCAGGAAGAACTGAAAAAGGCTCTGAAGTCTCCCCCGATCCCGTGGTTGATTCTCGCCGGGGAAGAAGAATATCTGAAACGCTTTTATCTCCGGAAGATCCGGGAACTGCTTTTGCCGGATTCCGGCGCGGAGTCTTTTGACCGGATACGGTTTGAAGGGGAAACGATTGACTTCGACGCGCTGGAAGAAGCCGTAAAATCCCCGCCGCTTTTCGCGGAATATAAGCTCATCGAATGGCATCTTTGCGAATTTGAAAAGATGAAGGCGGCCGATCTTGCAAGGTTGGAAGACTTTTGCGCGACCCGGCAGGCATATCCCGCCGTGACGGTCGTTTTTTATGCGGAACGCGATAAACTTCTGTACCCCGCATACCCGAAAAAACCGCCGGCCCGCTATGAGAAACTTTCAAGGATAATCGAGTGCGTATGGGTTCCGCTTTCAAACGAACGACAGCTTCTCGGCTGGATAGACCGTCATTTCCGCCGGGCGGGAGTCGTTTGCCCTGCAGAGAGCGGGCGGGCGTTGCTTGCGCGTTCCGGCCGGAATATGGATATTTTGTCGGGAGAAATCGACAAGCTCATCGCATACCTTGCGGCGGCGGGCCGGTCAACGCTGACGACGGCCGACGTGACGGCCGTGGCTTCCCCGACTTTTGAGGCCGATACCTTCGGCCTTTCCAACGCCATTCTCTCCGGCGATGCCGTGGCCGCATACGAGAACCTGCGGGATATGAAAAACCGCCGGATGGATCCGTCGCTTATTTTCGGCTCGGTCTTCCGTGTTTTTTCCGATCTTTTGACCGTGGCGTTGTTGCGGGAAGAAGGACTGGCCCCGGCCGCCATCCGCGCGGCTACCGGTTTTCATGAATATAAAGTCAATCTGTATCTGCGTTCACTCTCCCGGCGGAGCGTCGCGTCTTTGGAAGCTCTTCTCGGAAAATGCCGACGGCTCGACCTGGCCGCCAAGTCGGGTTCGACCGATTACGGCGCCCTGGAACGCCTGATTGCAGAGGCCTCCGTCATATAAAGTTTTATTTACAGAATTCGTTTTTCGGTTTTCCCGGAAAGCGGATTCTTTTTTTTGAAAAGAGGAAAAGCGAAAAGAAATGGATATAAATTCCTCTTTTCCACGAAAGGTTTAGAAACACAACCACTGGTTTATTTCAATTTCCGCGGGAATGTGATAGGATAAAGGCAGAACAGAAGGAGGATTTGATATGACATTAGGCACGAAATTGGCGTTTTATCGGAAAAACAAAGACATTACGCAGCAACAACTTGGCGAGATGCTGAATATCAGCGCACAGGCGGTCTCCAAATGGGAAAACGATTTGGCGGAGCCGGACCTTTCCACCATCCGGAAACTGGCGGAACTTTACGGAATCAGCACGGACGATCTTCTTGATTATGAGAAGGAAGAGCAAAAAGCCGAGCTTCCCGACACCGACGCAATCGTGGCCGGAGTCAGCGAAGCGGTGCGCGAAAAAATCGACACGATGAACGCGCATAGCGAAACGATCGGCTTCTGCACTTCCTGCGGGGTATCCGTCACACAGGAAACGCTTGGAGAACGCGAACCGAAAGTCCTGTGCGCGGCCTGCTTCGATAAAAAACAAAAGGAAGAGAAGCGCGCACAGGAAGCGCGTGAAGCGGAGGAAAACGCCAAAAAAGAAAAAGAAAAACAGACAAAAGAAGAACGGGAGCAACGGGTGCGTTCCCTGACCGGCTGGAGCCTCTTTCTTTCGATTGCGGCGGCCGTCATCACGGTGCTTGTGTGCGGGCTGAATATGCAAAACGGCTGGCTGATCGGCGGAATCGGCGCGGTCTTTGCGTTCTTTTTTGCCGGGCAATTGCTCTTTGAGGATTATCCGGTGCGGGACGTGCTGGAATGGTGTACCGGGTGCAGTATCCGTTGGCCGGGGCTGATTTTTGAATGGGATATTGACGGCTTTGTGTGGGTGATTTGCATGAAACTCCTCTTTGCCGTGCTTGGGTTCCTCTTCGGAATCCTGATGTTTCTGGTCGGGGTGGTGGTTTCGGCTCTCATTTCGCCTTTCACCTATCCTTTCGTGATGCGCGGATGGCGGCGTGAAGTGCGCGAGGGCGAATTCGATTGATTTTTTGTATCTCCCGGGGCAACCCGATGTTTTCGGCTTGGGCCGATCAATAAAATGATAAAAAGGAAAGGTATTTTCGATGAAAAGATTTCTGGCAATGCTGGGATGTCTGCTTTTTTTGCTTGTCCTGGTTTCCTGCGGGGGTGAAAAAACAGACACGACCACGACTACGGCAAACGCCGCCGTCACGACTACGGCAAAACCTGCCGTCACAACTACGGCAAAACCTGCCGTCACGACTACGGCAAAACCTGCCGTCACAACTACGGCAGCGCCTGTCGTTACGACTGCGCCGCGAGAGATCACCGGCGTCGTCTTTGCAGACGCTTCCTTCCCGTATGACGGACGTGAAAAGGTGCTTACCGCAACGGGGATTCCTTCCGGCGTGACCGCGGTGTATACGCAAAATAAGGCGACCGACGCGGGAACCTACACGGCCGGCGTTACGCTGAGCGGCCAGGGGTATATCACCAAAAAAATGACAGCCAAGCTGGTCATTGAGCCGGCAACCTTCACGGGAATCGCTTTGCAGGGTGCGGAATATAAAGCGGACGGAACCTTCCATGCGCTGACGGCTACCGGTCTGCCCGGGAAAGGTGAAACCGTGACTTACACCATCGACGGAAAGCCGGGCAACAGCGCCAAAGCCATCGGAACCTATCGGGTGACTTGCCGCGTGACGCTCAAAAACTACCGTGATTGGGAGAGTACCGCTACCCTGAAAATTACGCTTCCGACCGGAGACAATCTGGCTGCAACGGTCATGGCGGGATTTGAGAAAAAGCCGGATGTCTGGTCCTTCTTCCCGACAGCCCTCTCCTTTGACGGCATTTCAAAACGGAACGAAACGACAAAGCCGACCCCCGATTTTACGGAGAACCGGTCGGTCAACGTCTCGTCTTTCCCGAAGAATTATATCGGAAAGCAGATGACCATGGTACATGACACCATGACGAAGGTCGAGGCGGTCATGGAATATATCAATACCTTCCACGGTGCGCTCAACGGCATCAAAGAGGCATATCAGACCTATCTGCGCAACAATCCCGCCGATACAAAGACCTTCAGCGGGGAGATTGCCGGATTCGGGTATACCTTGAAGGTGGAGGAAGAGCGTTCGGTCATTTCCTGCAACTTCGGCGATGCCGTCACGCTGAACCTTATCTCGTCTGGAGAAGAATGTACGGGAAAACTGCATATCGGAAGCAACACGGGTCTTCTGTACGCGATAAAGAACAACGAACTGAAAATCGATCTGAATCTTTTGGACTACGGGCAGATGGAACTTCGCTTTGTCCGCGATCCCGAGAAAAATACCGTGACCGGATACTTCTTTGAATTCTTGAGTTACGAGAAGAAGAACGATGAAGACGAGGAAGAGACAAAAGCCCTGTATCAGACCAGCGCGATGCTCTATCAGGATGAAAACTATGTGATGGTCGTCGGAACCAAGGGCGATTTTATCCCGGCCGCGAAAAAACAGAAGTGCCGTAATGTGGAGATTTACAGCGCAAAGACCGGGGTGTATCTCGGCGGAGAGGTCCATGAAGAAGCGACCGGAGGAACTTTCAGCTATGATACGTATTGGTTCCCTTTGTATCAGCTGACGGGAATCAATTCCGTTGCAAAGATCGTCGGTACAGACGATAAGGGGAAAGAGACCACGGCGCTTCATATCAACGGGGTTTCGACTTCCTTTGAGCCGAAATGGAACAGAAAACTGGGAGTCAAGACTTCGCGCCAGTTTGACATCGAAATAAAAACCGTGTATACGTACCAGCTGAATGCGGAGACCGGCCACTATGAAAAGCAGGCTTATGAGGTTCCGATGCTCTTTGTGCAGGAAGGGAACTACAAGGATTTCCTCAAAGATATGAAAGCGCTGAACAAAGCAGCTTTCCCGGGTAGCCTGGAACCAAAATCTCTCGTCAAGTCTTGCGAACTTGAGGCTATCAAGTTCGGATATACGACCGTCCGGGGGGTGTATGACGAAATCAAGGACACGGTGACTCCTGACACCATCAAGGCCGCGGTAGCGCTCGCGGCGAAATAAAACAGTCAAAAGCAATAAAAAGGCGATGCCGGACGGCATCGCCTTTTCGGGTTCCGATTCTCCGGAACCTGACTTCGTTTGCATGGCCGCCGCTTTTTAGCAGGCGGCGGTTCCGACCGCTGTGCGCCGGCTTCGTTTGCATGGCCGCGCTTTTCAAGCAGGCGGCGGTTCCGACCGCTGTGCGCTGACTTCGTTTGCATGGCCGCCGCTTTTTAGCAGGCGGCGGTTCCGACCGCTGTGCGCCCCGGCTTAGTTTGCATGGCCGCGCTTTTCAAGCAGGCGGCGGTTCCGACCGCTGTGCGCCCCGGCTTAGTTTGCATGGCCGCGCTTTTCAAGCAGGCGGCGTTTGATGTCCCAGAGTTTTTGCGAAAGGTCCACATAGTAACGATGCGGGTTTTCAAAACGGCGCACCTCTTCCCACAGGGTGGAAACTTCCCGGGCGCAGTAAGCCCGGATGTCATGAATCGAAGGGGAAGTGTAGACGCATTCCCCGTTTCGGAAGATCGGCACTTGCAATTCGCGCAGCGTATAATCGGTGACGGTCTTGCGTTTCCAGGTCTCTTCGGGGTCAAAGAGTTCCAGCGGGAGGCGTTCGTCCGGCACTTCGTCGTGGACGGTGATGAGGTCGGCGGTGGCCATGCCGTTCTTATCGAAAACCCGATAGACCTTTTTGAAGTGCGGATTGGTAATCTTTCCGGCATTTTCGCTGATTTTGATTTTCGGAATGATATGGCCGTCTGCATCTTCTTTGGCGGCCAGTTTGTAAACTCCGCCGAAGACCGGATCGCTTTTGGCGGTAATCAGCCGTTCTCCGACCCCGAACGCGTCAATCCGCGCTCCTTGGGCGATAATGTCGCGGATGATATTTTCATCCAGAGAGTTGGAAACCACAATCTTGCAGTCGGGGAAGCCGGCCTCGTCCAGCATCTGGCGCGCTTTTTTGGTGAGATAGGCAATATCGCCGGAGTCCAGTCGGATACCGCGGCGGCGCGCACCGCTGTCCCGGAAGGCACGGATCGCGTTCGGAACACCGCTTTTCAGCGCGTCATAGGTGTCAACCAGAAGCGTGGCGTTATCGGGGTAAAGGTTGCAGTAGGCCAGGAAGGCTTCGTATTCCGAATCGAACATCTGCACCCAGGAATGCGCCATGGTTCCCGAGGCGGGAATGCCGTAATCGCGGTCGCTGATCGTGCAGGCGGTGGAAGAACAGCCGCCGATAAACGCCGCCCGCGCCCCGAGGGAAGCGCCGTCGGCCCCCTGCGCCCGGCGCGATCCGAATTCGGCAACGGCGCGGCCGTCCGCCGCGCGGACGATACGGTTGGCTTTGGTGGCAATCAGAGACTGATGGTTGAGCGCAAGCAGGATATAGGTCTCCACAAACTGCGCCTCGATGGCAGGGGCGCGTACAGTCAGAATCGGCTCTCCGGGAAAGATCGGCGTACCTTCCGGAACGGCGTAAATGTCTCCCGTAAAGCGGAATTCCCGCAGATAGGAGAGGAACCCTTCGTCAAAGCATCCTTTGGTCCGTAAAAAGGCAATATCCTCATCGGTAAAGTGCAGATCCCTGATATAGGAAATGACCTGTTCCAGGCCGGCGGCAATGGCAAAACCGCCTCCGTCCGGAATCTGGCGGAAGAAAACATCAAAATAGGCAATCTCCTGCCCCTTGCCCAGAACATAATAGCCGTTTGCCATGGTCAGCTCATAGAAATCGCAGAGCATCGTATTATTCGGACTTTCCATAAAAAACTCCTTTTTTTGACCGGGGAAAAGCTCCCCCGGGGATAAAGCGAGCCGGGCTTCTTCCCGGCTCATATCTCAGGTTTCATAGTGGTAGGTGGGAACAAGTTCCTGAATCAGCGCGCGCAAGTCGGGCGAATCCTCGGCGGCTGCGACGCGAAGTTTTTCAAGACAGGCAAAGAGATGATCTTCATCGATTTCAAGCGGCCGGCCGATAGAAATCGAATCGTTGGCGGTCTTTTGCATTCCTTCTTCGGCCATCAGGCGCTCTTCATAGAGTTTTTCTCCGGGGCGCAGGCCCGTGATCTCAATTTTGATATCCACGTCGGGTTCATATCCCGAGAGCTTGATCAGATTGTAGGCCAAGTCGTAAATACGGACAGGCTCACCCATATCCAGCACAAAAATCTCGCCCCCCCGTGCGTAAGCGCCGGCCTGGAGAACCAGAGAGACGGCTTCGGGGATCGTCATGAAATAACGGATGATATCTTTATGCGTCAGCGTAACGGGGCCGCCCTCGGCAATCTGCTGACGGAACAGCGGGATGACCGAACCGTTGGAGCCGAGAACATTTCCGAACCGGACGGCCACGAATTCGGTTTCAGAGTGCCGCCCCATCGTTTGGATAATCATTTCACAGATACGTTTGGTGGCCCCCATGACGTTGGTCGGGTTCACGGCTTTATCGGTCGAAATCATGACAAAGCGGCGGGTTCCGTACCGGTCTGCGGCGCGGGCGGTATTCAACGTGCCGAAAACATTGTTTTTGATGGCTTCCGACGGGGAGGTTTCCATCAGGGGAACGTGTTTATGCGCCGCCGCGTGAAAGACAATTTCCGGGCGGAACGTATCGAAAATATGGTCGATTTTGGCGGCATCACGCACCGAGGCGATCAGAACCATAAGGTCAAGCTCGGGATGGCGGCGGATCAGTTCCTGCTGAATATCATAGGCGTTGTTTTCATAAATATCGAGAATGATCAGACGGCGCGGATGATGCGTGGCAATCTGCCGGCAGAGTTCACTGCCGATGGAACCGCCGCCGCCCGTAACCATCACAACGCGCCCTTCGATATACCCCATGATCTGGTCAAGATTGGTTTTGGTCTGTTCCCGGCCGAGCAGATCCTGCACCGATACGTCCCGCAGGGCGGAGACAGAGACTTGTCCGGTCACAAGCTGGTAAACGCCGGGCAAAATCTGGATTTTACACCGGGTCGTGGAGCAGATGTCGTGGATGCGCTTGATGTCGGCCTTCTCGGCGGAAGGCATGGCGATGACGATGTTGCGGATACGGTAACGCCGGGCATAATACGGAATATCTTCGGTTTTTCCGACCACGCGCACATTCCCGATGAAGGTGTGGTAGAGCGACGGATCATCATCAATAAAACAAACGGGATGCAGGAGAAGTTCCGGAGAAGTCTGCATTTCTCTGAGCAGGAGCGCGCCGGCATTTCCGGCTCCGACCAGCATGGTGCGCTTGCCGTGATACCGTTGAACGCGCAGGGCCTGTTGCGCGAGGATCAGAAAACGTTTCAAAGAGCGGTAACTGCCCGTGAGGAGCAGGAGCATTCCGGTAAAGAGAAGAGCAAACCGCCAGTCCACCACGGTTCCCGGCATGAGCAGGGAATACAGGAGATTGCATACGGCCAGCAGGGCGCAGGCTCCGTAAAGCCGCATCATTTCCAGAATTCCGAAGGTCGAAAGCGGAAGCTGATAAAGCCGCAACAGGGTATAAAGGAAAACCGTCAGCAAAAGGTTTCCGACGCAATAATAAAACTCTTTTTCGAAAAGGCGGGGAAGAGCGTCCGGCATGTTGCCGTGTAACGCCACCGCTAACAGAAGAGAGAAAAATACACAGAAAATATCTAAAACGACAAGAGAAATAATGCGGATTTTTGCCCGCACAGGCGTTTTCATATGGTCCATACAATCTACTCACTTTCCGGTTTATCCCCTGCCCGGCAGGGACGGTCAAAGCATAAACTGTCGAAAGACAGGCGTGTTACGTAATAGTCTTGTTATAGTATAACACAATGCGCGTAATTTTTCAAGTGTTTTTCACAAACTGCCGGCTACGGCGCGGCGTTTGGCTAACGGGGAGCGCCGAGGGGGTGAGATTTACGGAATTCCGCGGATTTTTTCATCTTTTTCCGTAAAAGAAGAAAAATAGGCTTGACAAATACGGATTTTATGATACAATAAATATGCTTTCGGCAAAAAGAAACGATAACGGGCTTGTAGCTCAGCTGGGAGAGCGCTGCGTTCGCAACGCAGAGGTCATGGGTTCGAATCCCACCAGGTCCACCACCAAGACACACGCAAAAGGAGCGTATAAAACTCCGTCGCGTGTGTTTTTTCTATGCGAAACAGGGGTAAATTGCCGTTTTTGTGGCAGTTTGCCCTTTTTGTTGTTTCTTCGCGCGTCGAAGCGGGGGGGTGTTCTTCTCCCGCTTTGGAAAATCGCAAACTGTCAGCGGTGGCGCAAAAGGGGTTTTGCACGATACGGAGCGCACGGTTCTCATACGCGGCATATGCAAGACCCTCTCCAAGGTCCGGATGGAAGCCTTTCGGAAATTCACTTTTGCGGAAATTCGGGATCCGCAAACGCAATAGCGGTTGAAAAATACAGATACAAGTTGCAGGATGTATTCCTCATCAAAGCATGGATGTAAACCCGGAAAGACCGGATGTTGAAATGATGGCAGATGGGGTCCGTATTGTTTTTGTAAAGACTTTCCGGAGCTGAAATGCCGGGATGAACACCGGAAAAACAGGGGAACGGGCAAAACCCGCTTTTTCTTTTGGCTCGGGCTTGACGGCTTTGCCTGCTCTCCGACAAAAAAAGGACTGTCGTATGGGAAGACAGCCCTTGGTTTACGGGAATATTTTTCAGCACCATCGATTCAGCGGAATTTTTGAAAGGCACTTTGCACGCAAAATGCGCCGCAGAGGTGCGAAACGCCCGCGAGGGGGAGTACGGTTCGGGAAATCTGCCCCTACAAGCGAGAATATCTGCTCGGCAGACGGGAAAGGTTCACGGCGCGAACGTGAAAATCCGCACCATGCGCGACAGAAGGAAAGAAGTTTTACACGCCGGGCAGCGTGCGCTTTTGCATTCGGCGGCCCCGGGGATTGGCGGGGTTCTTTCGGGGCCAAAAGGGCGGCCCCGGGCGGGGAATGGCGGGGTTCTTTCGGGGCCGAAAGGGCGGGGAATCAGAGAGTTTCTGCCGGTTCGGCGGCGGCCCCGGGAGATTTTATCATGGCGGCGGCCGCAGTTTCCAGCCCGAACGCGACGCAAAAGGTACTAATCGGTTCTTTTACCGAAGGAGGCAACCAATTTTTCCCATTGTACGACTTTGGCAGCATACTCCGAATCCCAATCCGAAGAATAGGTGTTGGTTTTCTTGTTGAAAGAGGAACGCATGAAATCCTCATACGTATGGAGCGAGGCGTTTCGGGTGCAGTAATAATCATAGAGCATCGACATCGGGGAACATATCCCGTCGTGGATGATCTGGATCATCTGCATTTGCTGTTGTGAATCCGACTGATTGACTTTGATCATCAGGTTGGTCTCATAATATTCTTCCATGAAACTCTCGCTGTTTTCGGCCATGAGCTGGAGAAACGCAGAGGACAGCGTAAAATCCTCCGGCTTGGCGGTAATCAGAATGCCGCCGCCGTTGGCAACGTCCGAGGTAAGCGCGCCGTAGAGTTTTTTAACGTCGTTGAAATCGGTGCTTTCAACTTCGTTAAAGTAACGCGGGTTTGGCAGAAAAGCGTAGTTATCATGCATGTCCCGGATCAAGGGGCTTTCATAGGTCGCAAGTGCCTGTCCGATGGCAAAGGCGGCGCGCCCCTCGGCGAAGGTGGTGGAGGCCGATTCGCGGCGCGGATTCAAGGTGAGGCTGCTGCTATTTTTCACATCCTGCCAATAATAGGAGAACCACGGCTCCTTTTCCATATTGATAAAAGAATCGACCCAGTTATGCACTTCGCCGATGTCGGTAATATACGAGACTTTCCCGTTTTCATCCTTTTCAAAAACATCCAGCCCCGAGGTCGCGAAGAAGGAGCGGACGCACCACGGTGAGCCGACCACGCCCATGACGCTGGTGCTGTTCCATTCACCGCCGCTATCCTGACAGCAGGCATCGGCAATAGCCATCATGGTCTCGTAGGTCCAGCTTCCGTCCAGCACATGCCCGAAAAGAGCAATAGCTCCGCTGTCGGCTCTGTTTTCGGGGCGGTAACGCTCCTCGATTCTCGTGGTGTTGGCTAAAACGCCGTAAGAGAGGCGGAACTGGTCGATAAAGAAATCCCCGAAGAGCATATAGATTTTGCTCTTGTCGATGGTGTTTTCTTCCATCATGCCGAGATACCAGCCCTTGCGGGTCAGGTCGAAATAATTGTCCTGATCTTTGTCGTAGACATTGTAAAGAAGACCGGTGATCCCGGCGCGCACCAGGCCGAAATTTGCATGGATGATGAGGCTTGGGCCGTCTTTCTGATTGGCGGTGACCACGGCTTGAATATCCGATAAAAGGGTATCCCCGTTCCCCTTCCAGCCGGCCAGCGTATACCGTACATCTTCATTTTCAAGATTGAGAATGCCCAGCACTTTATCATGGCGGTCGGTGGCTTCGACCAGCACGGTGTTAGCGGCGGTTTCATCGGAATCATCAATGCCGCGCATATAGGGCAGGCAGGATTCTGTTCCGGTCGCTCTGATGTCGGCGTCCGCAATGTAGTCGTTGAACCAGATGTGGAGTTTTTGCCCTTTGAAGGAGACATCGGCCCATTTATCGGGCGGGTCGTCCTGGCTTTGCGATGTGGTCGTGGTCTTGGATGGTTTAGTCGTGGTGTCGGCCGGTTTATCGCCGCAGGCCGAAAAAAGCGTTACCGCAAAAGAAAGCGCCAGGATGAGGGAGAGAACGCGCAAAAACTTGTTCATGGGCAATATCCTTTCATAAAATCGTGTAGGGGGCGATCAGAATTTCTCTGTCGCCGGGAATGCTTTCAAAATCAGTCGGATGCGTTTTTGAAAGGTTTCATGTTTTTTCCGGTGGTGGTTCGGTTGTTGATCTTTGCCGCACGGTCAAAGGGAAGGATTTGGTTTTTATCAGGACAAGGATGCCTGTAAAGCGCGCAAATGCTTTTCTGACACCGTCAGATCGGGTGTTTTTGATGTCGTCATATCAACGCGGCCGGTCGGCGGAAACTGCGGCCACGCAGGTTGCGGACAGGGAGTTTTCCGGGAATTTTCCAAGGCCGTAAGCGCCTGTTGGGTGGCCGGAGCGGCGCGCATTTTCGGGGAGAAGAGTCGCGTAGGCCCCGGGGATTGGCGGGGTTCTTTCGGGGCCAAAAGGGCGGGGAATCAGAGAGTTTCTGCCGGTTCGGCGGCGGCCCAGGCACGGCGGAACCAGTCGGCTTCCTCGGGGGCCATATACGCCTCGGGATCGGCGGTGACGATTGCTTCGCAGGAGAGCACCATCCGGAAAATGTCCATGAGAATCAGCTTGGCGTTTCCGCAGCGGCCGTACCGGACGATACTTTCGCAGCGGGCGAGGATCGGTTCCATCTTTTGCATGCTTTTTGCGTCAATGTGCGGGGAAAGAAGCGTCATAGAGGTGGAATTTTTTGCTTTTTGGCTCAATTGGTGCGCATATTCCGCATATTGCGGGTAAGTGGCCAGTTCGGCTTTCAGAGAGTTGCGCACGGCATCATCCCGGATGGCGTTCAGGGCGCGTTCAATCAGGCGGGCCTCCATGAAATGACGGTAGGTGTTGGGGGCGGTCGTGACCCCGAGGAAAAGCACCTTGCCGCCGAGATCGAACATTTTTTGCCACGGGGAACCGTAGGAAAAGGCGTAGTCACCGTACAGATGGAACCGCGGGCCGACGGTTTCGTGTCCGGTCGTCAGATAGGCCGCTTGCGCGCCGATGGCGGCGCAACTGTGCGTCGCCTGATTGGAACGGAGAGCCTCCGGCCGCCGACGGAGCGTTTCCGTAATCAGCCCGACATCCGAAGGCGAAGTGTCTTTGTTCCAGTTTTCATAAGCGTGCATAAAGTCTTTCTGCACCAGGGTGGGGGCGACCAGCGTACCGGTCTTGCCGACGGCTTCAAGCAATCCGTCAATAACGGTATCGGCTCCGTTTTCGACCTGCCCGAGACTTTTCAGCGAGGAATGGAAGAGAAGAATATCGCCTTCCTTGATTCCAAGTTCTTTCATGGCGGCGCAAATGTCCTGTTTTGTTACTGTTATCATGCTTTTTTCCTTTCTGCAGTTCCGATAGAGAGAATGTGGTTTCCCGGGGCAGGCGGCCCCGGCACGTCGCGGGGTTATCCGTAAATCTTCCGATGGTTGCCGTAAAAGATTTTTTCCACGTCGCGCGGTTTGAGTTTCAGCATATCGATGGCGGTGAAGAGAGCGAGCAACCCTTCATAGAGATTGGAAAGCGCGATGTAGTGATAAGGGCCGGGAAGGCGGTCAATGTGTGAAAGCTGCGGATGAATGGCGAAGAAATTCCCGCCCTGGCCGATGATTCGCCCGAGGTTTTCGGAATGGTCATAGTCGCCTCCGTACAGGATATGATCGACACCGAAATAGCGGATGCAATAGAAAATACTGGTCGCCTCGGTTGAGCCGGAGCAGTCGAAATAAATATTGTCAAGATCGGCCAGTTGCGGGAGCGCCTGGCGGAGACGGTCGGGGTTATGCCCCATGGCGCAGTGAGCCAGCACCAGTTTCATGTCGGGATAACGTTTGCAGACCGTGCGAATCTCGGCGATATTGTTCGGATGGGCGCATTGCTTGTCATAATGGGAAAGATGAACGAGGACCGGAATGCGTTTTTCATTGGCCAGACGGAACATCCATTCCGGCGCAAAGTCGAAGAGGTCGCAATAAATCCCCGGAATGCCTGCGGGGGCATAGGTGAAATAGGGTTTGATCGCTTTGATGTCTTTCGGATATTTTTCAATCAGCGCACGGGCGCGGTCATAGCCGATGTCGGGCGGGGTCATCATACCGACCCCGGTACCGTGCCGTCTTGCACGGCGGATAATCTCTTCATTGAACCCTTCAAAATCGTCGCGGACGGGCAGAGAGGGGGAGTCCATCATCAACCCGCCGGCAATCCGGGAGCCGACCACCTCGGAGAGCGAGGCATACCAGCTGTATTCATCGGGAACAGCGGCATTTGTCCGGTGCAGGCTGACGTGAAAATGCGAGTCCGCCACCCGGTCGGGGAGCAGGTAAAGAAAACGGGCGCGCAGTTCTGCCTCGTAGACAAAGTCGCGGGTTGCGTGAAAGAGAACGCGGCGGCCGGTCTGCATCCATTCGACGGCTTCCGGGCTGAGGAAAGCCGCCGGATCTGTTTCCACGGCTACATCGACCTTGGCGATATAATCCCGGGCATCCAGCAGATATGCCGGCGTTCCGTCCGGAAGGCGCACGTCTGAAAGAATACCGGCGTCGGCAAGAAGCTGCCGGATACGGCCGATATCGGGCAACGGCCAGAACCCTTCTTTTTTCGGGGATAAGAGAAGCGGGGCGGAGACGGCGGCCAGCGCGTTTTCATCGTTCACGCACGGATAGTAATATCGGTTGACCATGCGGTGCGTTTCCAGTTCGTGCAGAAAAACGCTGTCAAAAGCATCGGCGGTCGTCATGACGGCGGCGTGCAGGGCAATCAGCTTTTCATACGGCGAGTCCGCCGCGAAGGCAGTGTCTCCGTAAGGGCCGGGCCGGCGGCCGAGTTTGCCGTGTGTGGCGGTCAGATAAGAGGCGCGGCGGCCGACGGCCGTAACGGCGTTTGTGGGGTGGCGGCTGGTACGCGCTTGCGGGAAAAGAGCCAGCGCGCGGCCGAGCGCCGAGGAACCGGGCGCACAGACGGTATAGCCCGCGGCTGTCAGTTCCCGCGCCAGCGAAACAAGGGCGGAGACGGCGGCATGCCCCTCCCCGGCGTGCAGATATACGGGAATATCCCGATCTTTGAAAAACCTCTCCCGGATATGTTCCGGAAGATCAGTCCATCCATTCATAAGAAGCCCCTTTCTGGAGAGAGATTTTCCCGGAAAAGCATAAAAAGTGAAACGAAAGATTGCTTTTTCCGCAAGTCTATGATATACTGTTTATGCTTCCGGTGGAGTAGTTTTTTTTCCGAAGAGTGTACACTTTTTTACAAACAGTCGGAGCGAGAGGAAAATATGGAAGTATATTATCACAAAACCGAGTTGTCGGATATTCTTCACATTTCAAAACTGATCTCGTTTTACCGGTTTGAATTTGAGGAGAATTATGTGTTCCCGGGGGAGAGGCATGATTTTTGGGAAATGGTCTATGTGGAAAAGGGAATCATGGAGGCCATCAGCGGAAAGGAAGCGTTGCGCCTGCATGAAGGGAACGTGCTGTTTCACGCTCCGAATGAGTTCCATGCTCTCCGTTCCTGCAGCTCCTGCCCCGTTTGCCGGATTATGTCTTTTGTCAGTTCGTCTGAAGCGATGGATTATTTCCGCAAGCGACATATCCTGCTGGACGACGAAGGGAGGGGCGAGCTTATGGCCGTGTTTTCGGAAGCCGAACGGAATTTCAGCGTGATTTCTACTGAAACCGTGCGGAGAGCGGTTCCGCGGCAGGATAGCCTGATTGGCGGAATGCAGATGCTTCGCACGGGGATCGAACGGTTTCTGCTCGGGATATTGCGCCGCTCGGCGGTCAATTGCGAGTCTCTTTCCCGACAGGAGACGCGCCTGCGGCAGGTGCGAAAAATCCGCGAGTATATCGAACGGCATATCGAAGAAAAACTGACCATGGCGGATATTTGCCGGTATATCAATTACAGTCCGAGCAGTCTCTGCGCCCTGTTCCGGGAAATCGAGAATGATACGCTTTTGCACTATATCAATGTGCGGAAGATCGAGCAGGCAAAGAAACTCCTGCATACGGACGAAGTTTCGATTGCGGAAATCGCCGCCAGGCTTTCGTTTGACACGCCGCAGTATTTTGCCCGTGTTTTCCGCCGTGTGACCGGCATGACTCCGACGGCCTACCGCCAGAGCCTCCGCTCCTGACGACGGCAAAAAACGCCGAAAACAAAAGAAAACCGCCCGTCCGGGCGGTTTTTTGACGGAAGAAACGAGGCTTCGGGGGTCGGCAAAGAAAACCAGGCGCGGGGCGGGTCGTCCGTAAAAAATCAGGCGCGGGGCGGGTCGTCCGCAAAAAATCAGGCGCGCCGAACGGCTCCGACGAGGGAGCAGACGGCAAAGGCCGCCATATCCGCCGCCACAATCGTGGGGCCGACGGGGGTTCCCGCCAGGATGGCCGTAAGAAGGCCGAAGACCGCGCAAATAACCGATAAAACCGCCGAGAAGACCGTGACGGCGCGGAAAGTGGAAAAGAGCCGCATGGCCGAGAGCGCCGGAAAAACGATGAGTGCCGAAATGAGAAGAGAACCGACAAGGTTCATGGCCAGCACAATCACGACGGCGATGAGGACGGCCAGCAGGAGATTGTAAAGTCCGGCGCGCGTACCGGTAGCGCGGGCAAAATCCTCGTCAAAAGTAATGGCGAAGAGGCGATTATAAAAGAGAAGAAAGAGCGTCAGCACCAGAGCGGAGAAGATGATGCAGAACCAGACTTCTCCGGCACGCAGGGTCAGAATGGAAGCGGAACCGAAAAGCGTACCGCACACATCTCCGGAGATATTGGAAAGAACGGGGAAGATATGCAGGAGCAGGTATCCGACGGCCAGCGCGCCGACCGAGAGCATTGCCACGGCGGCATCGCCCCGGACTTTGGAATTTTGCCCGGTGCGCAACAAAAGAATGGCCGAGAAGACCGTGACGGCCATAATGAGCGGCAGGCTGTTGCTTACTTGCAGGACGGCGGCCACGGCCATCGCGCCGAAGGCAACATGGGATAACCCGTCTCCGATGAAGGAAAAGCGTTTCAGCACCAGCGATACTCCGAGCAGAGAAGAGCAAAGAGCAATCAGTACGCCGACGATCAGCGCATAGCGCACAAAAGGAAATTCAAAGGCCAGAATCAGGCGTTCTGTCAGTTCAGCCACGGTCTTCACCCCCCGACGGGATTTCCCGGTATTCCGGCGCGCCCTGCGGATATTCCCGCGCGCTATATTCCTCCCGCGTGCCGAAAAAGAGGTGAGAGCCGATGTGCAGGATGTGCGTGGCATAGTGCAGGGCGGCCGCGATATCATGGGTAATCATGATGACCGCCATGCCGTCTTCCCGGTTCAGTTTTTCGATCAAACGGTACATTTTGGCACTCATTTGCGGGTCCAGCCCCGAAACCGGTTCGTCAAGGAGCAGGAGTTGTTCCGAGGCGCAGAGCGCGCGCGCCAGCAGGACGCGCTGTTGCTGCCCGCCCGACAATTCGCGGAAACTGCGGCCCGAAAGCCCGCTAAGCTCCATTTTTTCCATGGCCGCCGCCGCGCGTTCCCGATCCGCCCGGCGGAAAAAGGGAAAGGCCCCGCACCGCCCGACGCATCCCGAGAGAACGATTTCGCGCACCGAGGCGGGAAAATCGCGCTGAATGTCGTTTTTTTGCGGAAGGTACCCGATCTGCCCGCCGCAGAGTCCGTCGCCGCGCATAATCTGCCCGCTGAGCGGGGGGCGTAACCCGAGCAGGGTTTTCATCAACGTGGTCTTTCCGGAGCCGTTTTCCCCTACGATGCAGAGATATTCTCCGCGCTCTATCGAAAAGCCGATATTCTGTACGATGGCTCGTCCTTCATATCCGACGGACAGAGCCTCGCAACTGAGCAATGCCATACGTTTCTCCTTTGTTTACAGGCGTTGTGATGGAAAAGGATTCGATACCGGGCGTTATCGGAGCGCTTCGTCCAGGACGGAAAGATTACGTTCCATGACCGAAAGGTAGGTCATACCGCCCCGGATTTTTTCGGCTGTCACCGATTGCATGGAATCAAATGGCAGAATCTTCCGCTCTCCGGAGACGGTGCATGCGGCAATCTGCCGGGCGATCCGCCCGTCTGACCCTTCCAGCGTCAGAATGACCGGAGCCCCGACTTCATCCGCGCGCCGGGCAAGGCCGATCACCGTTCCGAAAGAAGCGTCTGTCTCGGCCGAGCAACCGGGAAAAGCCGCGTAATAATCCAGGGAATAGTCCTCGGTCAGATACCGGAAAGGGAACCGATCCCCGAAAATCAGCGTTTTTCTCTTCGCCGCTCCGACGGTTTCCCGGTAGCGACTGTCGAGTGCGGCCAGTTTTTCTTCATAGCGCGCACAGTTGCCGCGGTAAATCGCCTCGCCGTCCGGGTCGAGGGTTATCAGCGCGTCGGCAATGGCCCGACAGGCGAGCTTTGCCCGCTTCAACGAGAGCCAAACATGTTCGTCGGTCTCCTTCTCCTCGTGGTCGTGTCCTTCGTGGCCGGCTTCTTCATGGCCGGGATCGCGGCCGTGGTCGTGTCCGCCCTGCATGCCTTCTTTATGTTCTTCTTCATAGACGTTATCGCCGAGGACGGCCAACAGGTTAACGCAAAGGCCGGTATCCGGTGCATCCAGGAGAGCCTCTGCCACCCATTTTTCCGATTCGCCGCCGACCAGAACGACCAGATCGGCGCTGTGGAGACAGATGAGATCGTCCACGGTCGGTTGCAGGCTGTGCATGTCGGTTCCGCTGTCGGTCAGCAGGACGAGATCGGCCTTTGCGCCCCGTTCTCCGAGAATTTCCCGCGTCCAGTCATATACCGCAAAAACAGTTGTCACAAGGAGAAACCGCCCTTCTTGTTTCTTCGGGCGGCAGGAAAGGAGCGGAAGAGCGGCGGACACAAGCAGCAACAGGCTGAGAAAAAAGGCAAGTCCACGCAAAAAAAATCTGTTCATGTCGCGTCCTTCCCCTTTTCGGTCTTTACCGCTTGCGAGGATCCTGCGAAAGGCGTTCGGCTCCGGCGCAACCCTTTGCAGGCTCCGCAGATTCCGTACAGTACCGTCTCCCCGACATCGATGCTGAATTTGTCGGTTTGCGCCACCCGGCGCAGAATTTCCACGGCTTCTTCGGGATTCATGTGCAGGGTCTTACCGCATTTCTTGCAGGAAAGGTGCAGGCTCCCCCGGCAATCCGGCGTGTCGATATATTGATACAGGGCCTCACGCGCGCTGTATTGAGAAAGGCGCTTGATCTCTTCTTCTGCCTCCATCCTGGATAGGTTACGGTAGACGGCGCTCTGGCTGATTCCTTCCCCGGCCAGTGCGGCGGCAATCTGCCGTGCCGTCAGCGCTTCATCGGGATGTGAAGAAAGAAAGGCGCGCAAAAGTCTTCGTTGCCGGGTTTTGTATTTTTCCATCTTTCTCTCCCTTTCCGGACAGCCGCGCAACATTCCGCCGACGTACCCGAATGAAATTTGCGAACCAAACGCATTTTATTGTAGCACCTTTTCTGTATCTTGTCAAGGAAAAATGAAAAACATTCGCAAATTGTACCGATCGGAGAGCGGAACAAAAAAAGCGGCCGCGCAAACGGCTCGGCCGGGGTGAAAAAAGACCGGGGAAAACGGGAGCGGGCGGGGAAAGAGAAGGCCGGCGGGAGCAAAGAGAAAGCCGTGCAAACGGCTCGGCCGGGGTGAAAAAAGACCGGGGAAAGCGGGAGCGGGCGGGGAAAGAGAAGGCCGGCGGGAGCAAAAGGCCGGTGGAGAAAGGGGAAAAAGAAAAGCCGCCGTTTCCGGCGGCGGGGATTTGCGCGCTTAGCGCTTACCCTTTCCGAATGCCGAAAATGCGGCGCAGGAGCGGAGCAAGAAAGCGCGGTGAACGAACGACAACGATCTTCATAGCAAGCACCTGTCTATCTTTGTAGGAAACAAAGCGCGCCTACCGCCATGATGAGGAGCGCTTCGGCGATGATGAGAACTTCCTCGGGGATGAAAAAAGAGAAAAGAATACCGAGACCGAAGGACAGAACGCCGATACTGATGACCTTGATAAGGTTTTTGTGGCACATAACAACACCCCCGGAAAAGATGGCGGTAAGCCGCCTTTAGTGACAGTATATTCGGCGAGGGTACTTCGTGTGACGAAAAAACGATAAATTTTCAACCCGTTCCGGAAAAGAAATTTTTATTCCGGCCTTTTTTCCGGAAGCTGTTCCGTATACACCAAAATATATTAAGGAAGAAAGATTGTTAAAAAAGCCCCCGCCGGCGTGGCGGGGGAAGCTGGCTCTATGTTCAGCAATGTTTCAGATAAATCAAAAGGACGCTGATATCGGCAGGGTTCACGCCGCTGATACGGGAAGCTTGCCCGAGCGTCATAGGACAAAAATCCGCCAGTTTTTCGGCCGCTTCAATCCGCAGGCCGTTGATGGCTTTATAGTCGAGGTCGGGCGGCAGCTTCATTTCTTCCAGTCGCGCCTGACGGCGGACTTCGGCCTCTTCCCGTCGGATATAGCCGGCGTATTTTATATCGGTCTGCGCCGTGAGCGTCACCGAGGGGGATAACGCCGGCCGTGCCGGGTCAAGCGGTGCAAGCAGGTCGTAGGTCAATTCCGGCCGCCGGAGAAGTTCGGCAAGCGATACGCCGGTCTTCATCGGCGCGGAGCCGAGGGCGGCGAGGCAGGCATTGGCCTTTTCCGTCGGGCTGACGACCGTCTTTTCAAGGCGCACGATTTCCTGCCGGATAGCTTCCTGTTTTTCCAGAAAAGCGCGGTAGCGTTCTTCGCTGACCAGTCCGACGCGGTAGCCGAGCGGGGTCAGGCGGCGGTCAGCGTTATCCTGCCGCAAAAGCAGGCGGTATTCCGAGCGCGAAGTCATCATCCGGTAAGGCTCATGTGTACCCTTTGTCACCAGATCATCAATCAGTGTGCCGATGTAAGAAGAAGAACGCGGCAAGAGAAGCGGTTCTTTCCCGAGCAGAGAGAGGGCGGCGTTGATTCCGGCCACGATACCCTGTGCGGCGGCTTCTTCATAGCCCGATGTTCCGTTGAACTGTCCGGCCCCGTACAGGCCGCGCACTTTTTTTGTTTCAAGCGTGGCGTAGAGTTCGGTCGGGTCAACGCAGTCGTATTCAATCGCATAGGCATAACGCATCATGACGGCATTTTCCATTCCCGGCAGGGAGCGCACCATGCGATCCTGTACTTCGGGCGGCATGGAGGTGGAAAAGCCTTGCAGATACATTTCCTCGCTGTCGGCTCCGGTCGGCTCCACAAAAAGCTGGTGCCGTTCCTTGTCGGCAAAGCGGGTGACTTTATCTTCGATGGAAGGGCAGTAGCGCGGCCCCGTTCCCGTGATTTTTCCGGAAAACAAAGCGCTTTCGCGGATGTTTTCGCGGATGATTTCGTGGGTTTTTTGCGTCGTGTAGAGAATGTGGCAGGGGAGTTGCTCCCGTTCGTTCAGTTCATCGGCATCGGAATCCGCCGAGTAAGGAATGACCGGGCGTTCACCGGGTTGAACTTCCATCCCGGAAAAGTCGATTGAGCGGCGGAGAATGCGCGCGGGGGTACCGGTTTTGAAGCGTTGCAACGTAAGCCCCGCCTTTCGCAAAGAGTCGGAGAGAGAGACGGCGGGCAACAGGCCGTCCGGTCCGCCGGGGTAGGAATGATGGCCGACAAAGATTTCGCCGCGCAGATAGGTTCCGGTCGCCAGCACCACGCGCGAGACCGAAAAGACTTCGCCGACAGCGGTGCGCACGCCGCACACAGCGCCGTCCTTTACCAGAACGGCCGTGATCTCCGCCTGGCAAAGACGAAGATTCGGCTGGTGCTCCAGGATACGTTTCATGTAGGCGCGATAGGCCATCCGGTCGGCCTGAATCCGCTTGGCCTGCACGGCCGCTCCTTTTCCGGGGTTCAGGGTGCGGGATTGAAGCATGACGGCATCGGCCGCACGCCCCATCTCGCCGCCGAGGGCATCCACTTCAAATACAAGATGCCCTTTTCCGGTTCCCCCGATCGAGGGATTGCAGGGCATGTTTCCCACCGCGTCAAGGCTGAGTGTGAAAAGAATCGTTTCGATCCCCATGCGCGCACCGGCCAGTGCCGCCTCAATTCCGGCGTGTCCCGCTCCGACGACCGCCAGTTCCGCTGTTTTTCCTGCCATCTGTTTTGTCTCCGCGTTCAACTTCTCAAAATATCGGAAAGCGACAATCAAGCTCCGTGCTTTCCGTAAAGCGGAAACGCCGGAGGCCTTCCGGAATATCCGCAGATCGCGGGCGACCCGCGACGGGCGATATTTAATAGAAACGAGACAAAACGAGGTTTTGCCGGCAACTGCCGTTGCCTTCGCGCTTTGCTATCCGCAAATCGCCGTTTCCGTTGAAATACTGCGCTCAAAAGCCCTTGCAAGCAAGTTTTCCCGCTGGTATTATATCACAGATTTTTCGGCTTTGCAAGACTGCCGCCGCAAAAGCCGGCGGGTTTTTCTGTGTCTTTTTCTCAGAATGCGGGTATACTGATAACAATTCCGGTGACGTTTTTTTGTCAAACATCTTGACAAAACGGGTAGATTTGTATATAATTGTCGCCGTACATCCGATTATTATACAATAAATGGATAAAATTCATAAAAATATCCGATTTTACCGGCATGGTTTCAAAGATCGGAAAGAAAAGGAGAACAGCATGAGCCGGAACACGGAAACGAGGGAGTTATTTACACTCTCACACAGTCTGGCGGCACCGCTTCTTGAAAAAACACAGCACCCCTGGGAAATATTGCCGGAGATCGGCGATTTTATTCTGCGCATCGGGCCGTCTCTGCCGCCGGAAGAATATCGGCAGATCGGCGAAGATATCTGGATTGCGCAGGATGTGACGATAGCCCGGACGGCAACAGTCATCGGCCCGACGATCATCGGCCGCGGCACCGAGGTGCGCCCCGGGGCGTATATCCGCGGCAAGGCGCTGATCGGGGAAGAATGCGTCATCGGGAATTCGACCGAAATCAAAAACGCCGTTCTTTTTGACCGGGTGCAGGTTCCGCATTATAATTATGTAGGAGATTCAATCCTCGGATACCGGGCGCATATGGGCGCGGGGGCGATTGCCTCCAATGTGCGCGGAGACAGGGGGCCCATCACGGTTCATGACGGAGATGAAAACCAGAAAACGGGGCTGAAAAAATTCGGCACGATGCTCGGAGACTGTGCAGAGATCGGATGCAATTCCGTTCTTTGTCCCGGTTCGGTCGTCGGGCGGAACACGCAGGTCTACCCGCTCTCCCGCGTGCGCGGCGTTATACCGGCAGACAGCCTGTTGAAAGGGGACGGCTCGGTCGTCCCGAAAGGAGAATTACAATGAGAAGACTTTTTGGCACGGACGGCGTCCGCGGCATTGCCAACGACGACCTGACCTGTGAACTTTCTTACCGTATCGGTGCGGCCACGGCGGCCATTCTTTCCAGCCATCACCGGTATCGCCCCATTGTGCTGGTCGGCGGGGATACGCGTGCGTCCACCGATATGCTGGCGGCCTCGGTGGCGGCCGGCCTTTGCGCTGTCGGCGCGGATGTCATCATGCTCGGCGTGGTGCCGACCCCCGCGGTGGCTTATCTGGTCGGAAAATTCAAGGCGCGGGCAGGGATCATGATCTCGGCTTCGCATAATTCTTTTGAATTCAACGGCATCAAGATTTTCAACGGAGACGGATTCAAACTGCCCGATGTGCTGGAAGAACAGATCGAATCCATGGTGCTTGACAACGTGCCTGCGCTTCCGATGGCGGCTCCCGAGGCCGTCGGGCGGATCACTTACGAAAAGGATCCGCTTTCCGATTATCTTGCGCACCTGCGTTCCACCACACCCTGCTCTCTGGAAGGAATACGCGTCGCGGTGGATTGTTCCAACGGTTCGGCCTCTGTCTGCGCGCGGGAATTGCTGGAATCTCTCGGCGCGTCCGTGGAAATGTTGCACGCCGAGCCGGACGGGGAGAACATCAATGCCGGGTGCGGTTCGACGCATATGGAAGATCTGCGCGCCTATGTCGGAACACATCCCGATCTTGACGCGGGGCTGGCTTTTGACGGCGATGCCGACCGCTTTCTCGCGGTCGATGAAAACGGAAACGAGGTGGACGGCGACGTAATCATGGCCATCCTTTCTGCCGATATGAAGGAACGCGGGAAACTGGCCGGGAATGCGCTGGTCGGTACGGTCATGTCGAACTTCGGCCTTCTGCGTTTTTGCGAGGCAAACGGGATCCGGTTTGTGGCGGCCAAGGTCGGCGACCGGTATGTCTTGGAGCAGATCCGTATGGAGGGCTACAATTTCGGCGGAGAACAGTCGGGGCATTTGATTTTTTATGATTTCTCGACCACCGGCGACGGTCAGCTGACGGCACTGCAACTTCTTTCTCTGATGAAACGCACCGGCAAAAAGCTCTCGGAGCTTGCTTCTGTGATGAAACGCTATCCGCAAAAGACCGTCAATATCCGGGTCAGCCCGGAAGCCAAAGTGGTTTTCTATACCGATGAAGAAGTGCGCGCCATCATGGCGGCGGCCGACGCTGAAATCGGCGGGAACGGGCGGCTCCTGGTTCGTCCTTCCGGTACCGAACCGCTTTTGCGCGTCATGGTGGAGAGCGAGGACCCCGCTTTTGTGGAGCGGCTGGCGACCGAGACCGCCGGGAAAATTGAAGCCGCGCTGAAAAAGTATTGACGCACACCGGGAAACGAACTGCGCAAATAAATCGACGCATGCCGGGCAACGAACGATGCAAAAAGCGTGACGCATGCCGGAAAAGCGAAATTATGTAAACAAAACTATTTGTCCTGCTTCCTTCTTGCGAAGCGGAAACGAGAGGGCGGGAAGAGCAAAAAAGCCTCCCGCCCTTTTCCGGAGACAAAAAATCCGGTTAAATTCGCGATAAGGATTGACGGGTGGGCAAAAGCGTGTTATACTGTTTATGTATAATTCCATCATATATTTATAATGTACGGAGGATGTTTCCATGGCTTCCAGGGAATTTATCACGGACGATTTCATGCTTCATACCAAAACCGCCAAGCGTCTCTATCACGAGTACGCGGAGGCAATGCCGATCATCGACTATCATTGCCATCTCCAACCGAAGATGATCGCGGAAAATTACCGGTTCCACGACACCTACGATCTTTTCCTCGGCGGCGACCACTATAAGTGGCGGCAGATGCGTTCCAACGGTGTGCCGGAAGAGTACATCACCGGCGACCGCCCCGGGATCGAAAAATGGCGGATGTGGAGCAAGACCCTGCCGCTCCTGATCGGAAACCCGCTCTACCATTGGACCCATTTGGAGCTTTTGCGCTATTTCGGCATCAACGAACCGCTGAATGAACTCAACTGCGAGGATGTCTGGCAGACCTGCAATATGATGCTTTCCAATGAGAGTTTCCGCGCGCAGGAACTGATCCGCCGTTCCAATGTGGAAGTCATCTGCACGACCGACGACCCGGCCGACACGCTGGAATACCATGAGGCGCTTTCCGGGTTCTCGACCCGCGTTTTGCCGACCTTCCGCCCGGACGCGGCAGTTGAAATCTGCCGCGACGGATTCCCTTCTTACATAGAAAAAACCGGCGTAAAAACCTATGCCGAGCTGCTTTCCTGGCTCACAGGGCGCATTGACTTTTTCCACGCGCACGGATGCCGCCTGTCCGACCACGCGCTGGAAGCTGCGCCCTGCACCATCGGCGATGCCGCTGCGGTCTTTGACAAGCGGATGTCCGGCCGCGAGATCAGCACGAAGGAAGCCGACGCATTCCGCACGGCGGTTTTGCGCCACCTGGCCTCCGAATATGTGAAACGGAACTGGACCATGCAACTTCATATCGGGGCTTTGCGCAATAACAATACGAAGATGTTTTGTCTCCTCGGGCCGGACACGGGGTTTGATTCTGTCAATGACCGCGAGATCGCGGCCGATCTGGCCGGATTCCTGAATATTCTGGCTCTTGCGGATTGCCTGCCGAAGACAATCCTCTATACCCTGAACCCGAAGGACAATTATGTGCTGGCGACGATCATGGGGTGTTTCCAGAGCGCGCCGACCGCCGGCAAGATTCAGTTCGGTTCCGGCTGGTGGTTCAACGATCAACGTGACGGCATGGAAGGGCAGATGCGCGCCCTCGGCAATCTCGGCGTCCTCGGCCGGTTTGTGGGAATGCTGACCGACAGTCGTTCCTTTGTTTCTTATCCCCGCCACGAATATTTCCGCCGGATTTTCTGTAACCTCATCGGCCAGTGGGTCGAAGACGGTGAATATCCCGATGACCGGGCAAGTCTTGAACGTATCGTGCGCGGCGTTTGCTACGAGAACGCACGGGAGTATTTCGCGTTCGGAAAATAAACCGCCGATACGGCTCCGCACGGTTGCGCCTGCGGTTTTTGCCGTTTTCGGAAGAATTTCAATATAAAAGCGCCCCTCGGCGAAAGGATATGCCCCCAAATGTCAGATGTTTTTGGGGCGCATTTCAAAAACCGACGGGGCGTTTTTTGATATGGCGAAAGCCGGCAGAGAACCGGGAGCAAAGAGTTTTCAGCGCGACAGCGCGAGCAAAAGGCGGGAAAACGCTTCCCGGGCGACAAAGAGCGCCGTCAGCCGAGCAACAGGAGAAGGAGTGCGGTCAGGAGCGCGGTAAAAAGGTTGGAGACGAGATTGACGGCACTGTTGGAAAGCCCGGGGATCCCGCCGGTGCGGCGCGCGGGATAACCGCAATGAAAAGGCTTTTCGGTATAAGCACCGCACCGCAGGCAAAGAAAACGTTCTTGGACAAGCGAACCGAGAAAACTGTCAAAAAGCATCCCGAAAAACGCAGTGCCGAGCGCGATGGCGGCAGGGAGAGGTTCCGCTCCCAGCAAAAGCGTCAACCCGAAGGCCGCGCCGGTGCCGAAAAGCGAGACCGCCGTTCCGCCGAGGCTCATGCCGCCCGAACGCCCCCGTTCCACAAAGCACCGGCGAAAAGGGTCATAAGGCCTGCCGGGGAAAAGGGTCCCGATGTCGGACGCCAGCGTATCAGCCAGCGTTTCTCCGATTGCGGCATAATATATGTAAAGAAAACTTTTCTCTTTTGTCAGAAAAAGGAGCAACATGGCCGCCGCGCCGACCCCGCCGTTGCACAGCACCTGGCATACGCCGCGCGCTCCGTCTGCATGGCGGTTTTTCTTGCGCAGATCAAGCAGATGTACCAGCGCCATCAGCAAAAAGATGACGGTGATATAGACGAGGGCGCGCCATCCGCCCCCCGCGGCGACGCAGAAAAGAAGAGCGAATGCGGTCATGGCGGCCGGGGGAGTCAACACCGCTTTTTTCACCGACACGAAAACGAGGAAAAGCCCGATCCCCGCGGCCAGGGCGAAATCTATGGCAAGTTCAGGCATAGGCCACCCCCAGCGCGGCCAGCAGGCGGACGGTAAACAGAACGCCGAAGGAAATCAGGAGATTATCGAAACGACCGCCGACAAGTTCCAGCACCGTCGCGACGGCGGCCGTAATGAGCGCGGCCGGAAACGTCAGCATCGCCTCGGGGATCAGCAGACCAAGGATCAGGAGACCGACGAGGGAAAAAGCGAAACAGAAAAAACAACCTTCCACGCTTTTTTTGCCGATCAGCCGGTGCGGGCGTTTCACAAAACCGCCGAGCAGGGCGGCAAATCCGTCTCCGAACGAGAGGCAGAAAATAGCCGCGCCGGCCGGGAGAAGAAAGGCGGGAAAGAGAAGAGAAAGAGCCATGACGGCCGTTACGGCCACGGCATAAAAGAAAATTCCGTACGGGTTCTCGGGATTTACCATTGACGGCACAAGCGCATACCGTGCGGTGAAAAAAAGCAGGAGCGTGACAATCACGGGAACGACCAGGATTTGCCATCGGTCGCGGAAAAAGAGATATTCCGGCACATATACAAAACACATGAGGATATGCGTGAGTTTGCGCGTCACGTCGCGCGGCAGAGAAAAACGCCGCCCGAGAAAGGCCAGAAGCCCCACCGCGGCGCCGATATACAAAAATTCGGCCAGGTATCCCATTGTTCCTCCGCTCCGATACGCAAAAGCGCGTTTTTCCGGCGGCCCCGGCGTTGGCGGAAAAATCCTGCCGGCGGCACCGTTCTTTCGGAAAGTATAGCACAGGGCGGCGGCTTTGTCAACGCGCCGTCGGGGCAGATTGGCGAAAAATCCATGCATATCGGCGAAAAAGGTATGGAAAAAAGTGCGGGAAAGCGGTATAACAGCAATCGGAAAATAAAATCGGGAGACGGCTTTATGACAGGATACTATCTGCTTTTACTTCTTTCAAGCTGTATGGCTTCCGCCGGAGGGATATGCGTCAAGCAATACGACCTCCGCGCCGGGAAGATACGCAACAGCAACTATGTGTTCAATTTGCTCCTTTCCCTTGTTTCAATTCTTTGTTTTTTACTGACCGGGGTACTCGGTTCCGGCGGGCTTGTTTTTCGTTTTGACACCTTCGGGTACGCAGTTTTGCGGGCGGTCGGCTATATCCTTGGCTCGGTCGGATATCTGGCGGCGGTGCATACGGGACCGCTCCTGCTCAGCGAAGTCATCAGCAAAATGGGCAACCTGATTCCGATTTTGTTCAGCATTTTTTTCCTCGGGGAAAAAGTGACCGTCCTGACGGTCTGCGGGGCGGCGTTGCTGTTTTTGGCGCTGATTCTCTTCAACAACCGGGGGCAGAAAAACGTCCGGCCGGTGGGGGGACGTTTCTGGTTTTTTGTCTTTCTTTCCTTTTTCGGGAACGGGATCGCCATGCTGGCCACGAAGATACAGCAATTCTATCAGCCGGATCAGTATAAAAGCGAGATTCTCTTTTATTCCATGGTCATCGTTTCGCTTTTCTTTCTCGGGGCGGTGCTGATCTTCCCGCCGAAGGCTCCGGAGGGCGCGATTTCCGCCGCGCCGGAAAAAAAGGCGCATACCGGTCGGTATGCCGGGTTCTTTCCCCTCTTTTTCACCGGGTCGATCTTTGCGGTTCTTTACGGAATTCTGAACGCGGGCGGAAACTATATCGGCACAAGCGTCATCAGCCATCTGCCCGCCATTGTTTATTACATGATTTCCACGGGGCTGGGAATTCTTCTTTCCTTTCTTGTGGCGCGCGGGATTTATCGGGAAAAACTCGGTTGGTTGCAGTATGTCGGTTGCGCCCTCTCGGCGGTCGGGCTTTTCCTGCTGACCTCTTCTTCCTGGATGTAACGCCGGACGCTCCGGAACCGGGCGCGGAGCGGGGAATACGACGGTTGATGAAAACAAAACAAAAGCGAGGCGTCCTGCGGGGGGCCTCGCTCTTTTTCGTTCAGTGTTCGTTGGCGGGAAGCGAACCGGGAAGAGAAGAGCCACGGTATTCGCTCGGGCTGATGCCGTATTCGCGCCGGAAGACGCGGCAGAAATAAAAGGGGTCGTCATATCCGCATCGGACGGCGATCTCGGAGATCGATTTATGCGGGTCGCCGAGCAAAGCCTCGGCAAGGCTCAGACGGAGTTTTGTAATATATCGCGCCGGGGAATAGCCCGTCAGACGGCGGAAAAGCGCATTGTAACGGGAAAGGCCCAACCCCTCCATCGCCGCCAGATCTTCCTTTTCAATCTGCTCGGTAAAATGTTCACGCAGATAGGAAAGCGATTTTTCAAGACGGCGTTCTCCGGCCTTTTCGGCTGTCAGTTGGCCGAGGACGGTCAGCATATGGACAGCAGCGGCCGCCGCGCGCAAACGGGCAAAAGAGTCCGGCGGGTCCTTCATCCGGTCGAGGAGCGCCCGGCAGGAGGCGATCCCGGATTCCGTTACCGGGATCGGGAAGATTCCGCCGTCTTCCGGGAGGCCGCATTCCGTGAGAAGGGCGGGAACATAAGAGCCGGTCAGGTGCAGCCAGAAAATGCGGATCGGTCTTTCTTCCCGGTGACGATACACCAGCGGCATACGAGGCGGAATAATCACCAGCGCTCCGGCGCGAACCGCCTCTTCCGGCTTTTTGTCAAAAGAAAAGAATATTTCGCCTTCGGTGACATAGTAGACGGTATAATCCAGCCGCCCGGCCGCCAGGCGGGTAATAAAAGGCTCGGAGGTGTCGGTCAGGCCGGCGCAGTTGATATGGAGAGGGGTGTCTTCGGTCGTGAATTCTCCGGTCGGAGACGGAACAAAAAAATAGTCCTGGCGCATAGAACCTCCATATCGTTTTCGGCATCCCGTTTTTTCTCTAATTGTAATAATATACGGCCGAAAAGTCAAGTCCTCGGTGTTTTTCCTCCACCGAAGGAAGTTTTCTTCCCGATTTTGACAAAAAATACGAAAAAGAACTTGAAATTTTTCATCTTATCCCGTATACTATAATTATAGAAGAATACTAACGCCCGGAAAGCGGGCGTGGAAAGAGGTATACGATGGGATTCTTTTCTAAACTTTTTTCCCGCAAAAAACAGCCGCAGGAAGTGGAAGAAAAACTTTCGGCAGAAAAGGAAGCGGTCGCTCCCGTAGCGGAAGAGGAACCCGCCCCGGCCAAAGAAGAGGCTCCCGCCCCGGCCAAAGAAGAGACACCCGCCCCGGCCAAGGAAGAGGCTCCTGCTCCGGCCAAGGAAGAGGCTCCCGCTCCGGCCAAAGAAGAGGCTCCCGCCCCGGCCAAAGAAGAGACACCCGCTCCGGCCAAGGAAGAGGCTCCTGCTCCGGCCAAGGAAGAGGCTCCCGCTCCGGCTAAGGAGGAGACTCCCGCTTCGGCCAAGGAAGAGGCTCCCGCCCCGGCCAAAGAAGAGGCTCCCGCTCCGGCCAAAGAAGAGACACCCGCCCCGGCCAAAGAAGAGGCTCCTGCTCCGGCCAAAGAAGAGGCTCCCGCGGAAAGACCGCGCGTGATGGTGGTGCGTCAGCAGCCCAAGAGAAAAAAAGAAGAACCGGCATCTCCTGCGCCGGAAACGCCTGCCGGAGAGCCGCATGTCATCGGGAAATATGAATTTGAACTGGCCCCGGACGGGTATCGGTTCAATCTGATTGCCAACAACGGCCAACTCTTGTATGAGAGCGTCGGTTTTTCCAGTCTGGAAGGCGCATTGACGGGGATCGATACGTTCCGTCGTGCCGTGGCCAACGGGAACTTCACGGTGCTCGGCGATAAGTACGACCGTTATCGCTTTGTGCTGAACCGTAAGTATTACGGCGAGAACTACTCCACCCGCGCACAGTGCGAAAAATGCGTGGAGTCGGTCAGGCGTTTCGCTTCCGGCGCGGTAGTCGTGCCGTATGAGCCGTCCGAAGAAAAGCTGGCTGCTTTTGCCGCTGCCAAAGCGACCCGCCGCCGTCCGGAGGATGTCGATTGGGATGCCGTCGCGCAACAGGAGGCCGTCGCCGAAAAACTCGGGAAGTTTGAGATCGTCCGCGGGGAAGACCGTGAATTCCGGTTTTATCTGGTAGCCAACAACGGGCAGATCCTGTATACCGGGAAGAATTATGAAAAACTCTGCCAGTGCCAGGCCGGCATCCAGTCTTTCAAACGCGCGGTATATGTCGGTAATTTCTCGGTCGATGAAGATAAATTCGGCCGGTTCCGCTATATTCTGCGCAATATCGGCGTGGCTCCCGCGTTCATGGGCGAGTCCTATACCACCCGGGCGGCCTGCGAAAGTGCCATCGAATCGGTCAAACGCTTTGTGGTGACGGCAGAAATCTGCCTGCCCGAGGCTCCGGCAGAAGAAGGCTGAATTACGGCAAAAGCCTAAATCTTTGGCTGAAGAAGGCCGAACCCCGGCATACCGTTTCGTACATAAAAGACTGAAAATCTCAACACCGCCGCGGAGAAAGCCGGTCGTTTCAGCGTGAGCGCCCGGGGCGGCGTATTCCCCGACTGACCCGGGGCAATTCTGAAAAGCGGTCTCTATGATTATCAAAGAATATGCCTAAGACAAAGCACCGGGCAGAGCTTTACTCCACCCGGTGCTTTGTTGTTTGCCCGAACGCAATCCCTGCAAAGAATAAGGCGTTCGGCTTCTGTTTGTCTAGTGAAGTGACAGATGCGATGTCCGAACTGTTTTTCATGGATTCAATTTCTTCTGAAGTTGGTATGGTGATAGGCGAATCATCGAAAGTAAGAAATACTTCAAAATGATCGTCATAAACAATTATTGCTTTTACAAGCCCGTCAATCAGGCGCTTTTTGTTTTCCTCTATTCTAAGATCGAGCTTGCGGAATTTATCAAAATATCCGACTGAAAATATGTAGGTAAATCGCCGTCCTAAAACTAAACGTTCGCCGGATTTTCCCATATACTGAGTCAACGTTATTTTTATAATCATTCATCAGTTTAACAATACATTTCAATACTGATATTAAAATATAGCAAAATGTATTAAAATATAGTAAAAAGTCTTGACAATTCAAAGCTACTATGCTATACTGTGCGTATAAAGGAGGTCTATTTATGGACTATAATAGTATAATCATTGAACTGCTGGACAGAATTAAACGTCTAGAAGAAAAAGTATCCTCATTAGAAAACTGTATTGGAAAATTACAAGCTGAAGAATCTGTTCTTCATGAAAAGCCAAAATTTGGCGGGCAAAAGTATCGCGCATTGACGAACTATCTAAAAAATAGTTGTGAAGAACAAATAAAATTGTCTTTTAAGGAAATCGAGCAGATTCTTGGCTTCAACTTGTCTCCTTGTGCTTATAATAATCGGGCAAATTGGGCCAATTCAACATCGCAGTCCCTTGCCCGCAGTTGGCTAAAAGTGGGATACAAAACGATAGAAGTTAATTTAAAGCAAGAATATGTGGTTTTTGAGAAACAGGAATAAAGAGACAGGTTTTATGAACAATTATAGAGCATCTGACATCGTAAAAACAAAACTAATGACGGCTAACGGTACCGCAAAAATCTTTCTTCAGCGCGGAGGCGAATGTTTAATAAAATTAATCCCCACAAATGGGAAACTTCAATGCGATAAATTGCCACTACAAAATATAGATTTCAATATTTTTGATATTGTAATGGATTTTTTAGCGGAGAATAAGGGATATGCCAAAAAAGGTTCGATTCGAGGTCCGCAAAACAATATAGGGTTTGGTAAGTGCGGTCCCGAAACAGTTATATATCAAATTGCAACAAAATACTACAAAAAAGAAATCGGCGAAACTGCGTATGATCCGCTTTTTGTTGTTGCAGGAATTTTGGAATGGGCTGGTTTAGTCGAAAACGGATATGGTTATCTTAAAATGATCTAAACTAGAATTATTGGGAACAGTAAATTCTAGTTTAAGAAAATCAAGATATTATAAT
>CAKSAC010000009.1 GCA_934434925.1 uncultured Eubacteriales bacterium
GGCGGCGGCAACATCGTGCGCTCTATTGACATTTTGTGTAAAAAAGAGTATAATTATGAATACGAGGAAGGCAGAATCGTCCGTGCTACCGAGGCCGATATCGAACTTTCCGGCGAGATCGTAAGTGCCAAAGCGGTCGTCAACACCGTCAAGTATTATTACGATACCGAAGGTAAGATGACCAGGAAGGTTACCACGCCCGCAAGCGGCTCTGCTCAGACCACCTACTACGAGACCAATGATGACAAGACCATTGTAAAGTTCTTTGCAGGTGGCAGAACGGTTACCAGCCACTCCAAGACCGACTCCTTTGGTCGCAAGGTATTCGACGAGCTTCAGCTCGGAACCGACTTTGTTTCCAGGCAGTTCGTTTACCATGCAGGCCAGGTCACCACCGAACACAAATCCAACGCAAAGGTCAAGTCCTCTGCTACCACTCAGCTTGTCAGTCAGATCATCCTGTCCAATGGCACAACACTTTCTTACGGCTACGATGCCGAAGAGCGTATTACCTCCGTTGTTGAGACCTACACGGTTAACGAAACTCCCGTAACGAACACCACGCTCTACACCTACGACGCGCTTGGTCAGCTTCTTACCGAGACGGTAAACGGCGAAGTTGTCAACGCAATGGAGTATGACAATTACGGCAACATCACCAAAAAGAACGGCAAAGCGTACACCTACGGTAATGCGGTATGGAAAGACCTTCTCACATCTTATAACGGTCAGTCTATTACCTATGACGCGCAGGGGAACCCGACAAGTTATCTCGGCCACACCTTGACATGGGAAAAGGGCAGACAGCTCAAAAAGTTTGACAACATCGAATATACCTACAATGCGAACGGTATCAGGACGAGCAAGAAGGTAAACGGTATTCTCCATACCTATACTCTCGACGGTATCAAGATTCTCCGTGAGACTTGGGATGGCAATACACTTATTCCTCTAAGAGACAATGAAGATTCTGTATGCGGTATTCTTTACAACGCTGTTCCCTACTACTTCATCAAGAATCTTCAAGGTGACGTAATTGCTATCGTTGACAAAGATGCTCAGACAGTTGCAAGATATACCTACGATGCTTGGGGTGTGCCGACGATTAAAGAGGACACGTCCGGCTGCAATATCGCAACTGTTAACCCGTTCCGCTATCGTGGGTATTACTACGATGCAGAAACGAACTTGTACTACCTCCAGAGTCGGTACTACGATGTAAGTTTAGGAAGATATCTAAGCGCAGATGATCCAGATATGCTTTCTCCAAGCGGATATGTTTTAGATGCGAATTTATTTACTTATTGTATAAACAATCCGATTATGCATAGCGATTATTCTGGAAAATTGGCGCAAGCAATCATTGGAGCAATTGTTAGCGGCGTTATTGCACTGGGATTGTACTATCTCGAATATTATTTGGGTATGAGATATTGGAATTGGTTCGCGATGGTTGCAATTGTTGGCGCTAATGCAGCAATGGGCGCATTCCTTTGGTATTTGGGACTTGGTGGGAAATTCCAGAATATGTTAAAACTTATTGGACTAGCCCAGAAGATGAGAATCTCTAACTCTGTTATCAAAGGGCTTATATTGTTGGCAAAAGGGTTTAACTTTCTTATTAATATGGTTATGAAAGTCGGTTCAAGAAAAAATGGTGAATCATGGTTTACTGCTATTAAGCGATTTTTTAAAAAGGGACTCGGGGTATCTATATGAAGCATATTTTGGGGATTGTCTTATTAATATCGAATGGTTGGGTTTTGAGCTTGATGGTGGCTTGCTTTAAGGATGCAATTAGGGACGCAAAAAAAGCAAAACATAAAAATAAAGCGCTGATAACAATTTGTTGTTTTTTAGGAGATGCTTGGGATCTTTTTGCGATAGCTTTTCTTACTTTAATGTTCGGGTTAATTTGTTTGTATGGAAAATGACAGAACCTAGTTGGATTGACAACCAGATGCTGAAATATGAAAAATTTTCGAATTATCAAAAGAGGTATGCTCTGAATATTGTAGAATATTATGATATTTTATAAATATTATTGCTCGCTCTCTCCGCACTTCATATGAGGTGCGGAGTTTTTCTTGACTTTTTGGCTCTAAAATGGTATAATATTTATAGCTCCCGACAACCTATCTCGGCCACACCTTGACATGGGAAAAAGGCAGACAGCTCAAGCGCTTTGATGGCAATACCTATACATACAATGCGAACGGTATCAGAACGAGCAAGAAGGTAAACGGTATTCTCCACACCTACACGCTTGACGGCACCAAGATTCTTCGTGAGACTTGGGGCGGCAATACCCTTATTCCTCTAAGAGACAATGAAGATTCTGTATGCGGTATTCTTTACAACGCTGTTCCCTACTACTTCATCAAGAACCTGCAGGGTGACGTAATTGCTATCGTTGACAAAGATGCTCAGACAGTTGCAAGATATACCTACGATGCTTGGGGCGTTTGTACCGTTACGTTGGATACGTCGGACTGCCAGATTGCAGATATTAACCCTTTCCGTTATCGTGGCTACTACTACGATAAAGAGATTGGATTGTACTATCTCCAGAGTAGATATTACGATGCGAATATTGGAAGATTTGTCAATGCAGATGTTGTTATTAATATCGGTTTTGTAGATTCCATTTTAACTAACGATATCTATACTTTCTGCAACAATGATCCTGTGAACGAAACAGACATTGATGGTGCGATTATTTTTGCGGTTCTTAAAGTTGTGGGACGAATGATCCTATATGCTGCTATGAACGTGGGTATTCAGTACTTAGCAGATAAGTTTTTATCGTTAATCTATCGCAAAAAAATTAAGAGTGATAAGAGCGTATACATTTCTGTCGCATTGCAAGGAGCTATTGACGGATTCTGGAATTCCGGATTTATCGGAAATATTATGAAAGCCGTAATAGTCAACTTGGTAAAGCAATTCATAGACATTGTTTGGAATGGTAAGAAATTCGAGCCAACACAATTGTGTGAGGCTGTCTTTGATGGAATAATGAGTGGTGTGTTAGATAAGCTATCGATTAAATCGCCCAAATACATCCGTGACATTAAAGCGAAGGCACGTTCCAAGGGCATCAAGGGAACAAAAAAGCTGGTTCAGTATTTAACGAAGCAAAAGATAAAGGTTAACATTTGGAATCTTGGGCTTAAGGCGTTGAAAGATTTTTGTTATAATGTTATTAAAAACATTATTTCGACCATTATGAACACTTTACAGGAAATAGCAAACGACATTATTAATTCTGTATCTTCTAAAATTAAAGAAGCGAGGGCTTAAATCAATGAACAACTCTGTTGTGATTTCACATATCATAAGCAAATGGGTTATATGGGTGATTGTGCTTATTTTACTCTTAGCGATTTTCATAGTGTTTTCGTGTATAAAATCAATCCGTCAATACAGATGGTGGACATTTGCATTACTGGCTCTTATGACAATATACGTATCAGTTCCCACAATTCAAGGTGTGATGGACATCAAAAACGGTTCGTATATCACGGAATACGTTGAATATTACAGATCGGATGAATCGAATACTCGTAACAGCTTAGTCGCTTCAGAATCAATACAAATTACTTTGAATGACGGAACGACGCTGATTTTGAAAGGAGCTCGAAAAGATCTGCCTTATGGGAGACACACAGGATATGTAACGTATGCTGAACGAAGCAAAGTGATAATTGAATTTACTCAGCAGGACTCTCAATGATCAGCTATTACGCTTTCTCCGCACTTCTTATGAGGTGCGGAGTTTTTTACAGGGCGAAGTAACGCCGTCTCCCTGGCTTGACAGCACGGCATGCAAGATGATACAATAAACTTGTTCCGGAAACGTCTGACGCTTGCCGCCTGCCGGATTGCGACCATCAACCCCTTCCGATACCGCGGATATTATTACGACGAAGAAATCGGGTTGTGAAATTGTATGAAGTTGCAAAAAGATTCGGGTATAGAATCACTTTGGATTCTCCTCACGGCGGATATAGCTGGCATATCCACTTAAGCGGAGGAAATGGTAAATTTAGCAATCTCCATATTCAAATTGTAAAAGCAGCTTGGGATTGGTTGAAACGAATTCTTGGTTGATGCTGATTCAAATTTATATTTCGTAATTAAGGAGCTATATATGAGGTTTGATATTGCACCCACAAACAGAGCTTATTCCGGGATAGATCGCTCATTAACGACAGATGACTTTTTGACGCCGGAAACAAAACCATATTTTGACACTCTACTTGCTATGTATTTTAGTTATATAGATTTAACGTGTAACCCATATGAATCATTTGCCTATGATGAAAAACGATTTCGCGTGATACAGGGATTTTACGAACAATTTCGCAAATACAACGTGGCATGTGAATTGATTGTTTATAACACAACCCCCGTAGATTTTGTTTATGATGCTCCAATTGAATTTTTAGGCATTGACATCGTGCAAGACATGGCTGAATCATTGATCAGTTATAATCAACAAATAGATATTTCTGTTAAGAGATATCTGAATACAAAGGGTTTGTTTGACAATCCCATGGCTGCTCAAAACGCCATGGATTTGTTGAAAGTTGATGCGGACGTTTGGAAACTCTGTTGGGTTTATAAAGTTATCGATGAAAAAGAACACAAACGTTGAACATTCGTTTCTCCGCGATTGGATTGCAGTTTCCAATCGCGGAGTTTTCTGTGTCCGTGATAGCAACGACAGCATCGTTCGCTGTACATTTGTCAAAGATGTAAGACCGGAAAATAAAAAAACATGAAGCAGAACAGGCTACAAAATAAGCCAAGGTCATGCCCCGACTTGACAGCATGGCATGCAAGATGATACAATACATTCATTCTTAAAAAAGGAGCAAAAGCTGCGGCAGCAATTGCAACGCACTATTTCATGAAATAAGAAAGAGGTAATATATGGATATTCAAGCAGAATCAATACTTTAAACAAATACAAAGAAGGGTTTAGAATATGAATAAATATAATGAGCTTCTTAAAAATCAAATTTGGGCTTCGCTTTTTCCATTTGCCTTGGTCCTTGCGTTATCATTCATGTTGTTTTTACTTAACAAAAAACATTTTCTCGATGAAATGGGAAAAATTGGAAAAACCGCGGTTAATATTTTTATTATTACAGTCATATTACTTGGAAGTTTTTATTTCTCTTTTCGAATTATAAACTTACACAAAGATATACAAGAACAGGCATACATAACGTATCATGGTGATTTTGAAATAAGTTCATTTAGAGAGTACTATGTATTATTGATTGATGAATCAGGCTGCTTGAAGGTTGATGGCAGAATTGAGTTGCCAGGAGGCCGATACTCTGGCACGATTGTTTATGCCCAAAATTCAAAGTGTCTTCTGGATTGGGATGTTGATTGAAAGCATTTTCTCCGCACTTCTTACGAGGTGCGGAGTTTTTTACAGGGCGAAGTAGCGCCGTCTCCCCGACTTGACAGCATGGCATGCAAGATGATACAATAAACTTGTTCCGGAAACGTCTGTGTAAGTGTCGGTGATTTCTTCAAAACCACAGTTTGGAAACAATGGACAGGTAACTATTTTGGGAATACATTTTGCAAAAAATGGACTTGGGAAACTTTCTGTAAAGCTTCACTGCATATTTGCCAATGCGGCAAATAATCTCGGCTTCCTTATGCAAAAATGCGGCATAATGATTCCTTACGATATACGTTTGCAATTCTATGATTAATATTTGGGGAGGTACTTATGAAAAAAATCTGTTTAATGCTATGCTTTTGTAACATTAGTTGGGTTTTCACCTCATGTGGTATAAATATAAAGGAGATTACCATGGAACAATTTGAAAACTTTGCTTCAATTTATAAAGAAGAAATAAAATCCATAGATGAATCACTTTTTATTAATGAATCTACTCTCGCCGCTCAAAACGGGGATTATATTAAGGTCTACTCTATAGAAACTCAAGATCATATCTGTTTTGCAGTAAGGCTAACGGTTTTTCCTCAAAAGAAAGCTAGATTATTGATTACATTTTACGACGCCAGTGAGAATTGGAGTGCTGATAATATTGCTCTGTATGCAAAATTCATAAGTAAACTTTCAAAAAGCGAACTGCAATTTGATAAAGTCCATACCGCTTGCAGCAAACTTTATCAAGCAGAAGAATACAGATTTAACAAAAATGCTTCGCTTGTTTGGGATGAATCTCGTTCGTTCCTCGATTTTTCGGAGAAATTCACTATTGATATTGATTCCTGAAAATTTTTATCTATGGGCACAGTTTTGAATCTCATAGCCTCCATTATTTACTTAAAAAAGAAAAAGTAAAGCAACATTTCTTTATTGTCTCTTCTCCGCACTTCTTACGAGGTGCGGAGTTTTTACATTTGTGCATTTGTCAAAAATGTGAGACCGGAAAATAAAAAACAATTAAGCAAAATAAGTTAAGGCCATGTTCTGGCTTGACAGCACGGCATGCAAGATGATACAATATATTTGTTCCGGAAATGTCTGACGCTTGCCGGTGCGAAGATTCCCGCAAGACATGGCGCGGGGTTCGCCTGGCAAAACGGGCGTATCTTCATGAAGTAGTCTTTGCATGAAAAAGTCTCTGCATGCAGTACATCATGATTCGCCTGAAAAGCACGCGAAAACCGGAAGGAAACCGGCGGTCCCGCATCGCCGGAACAGACGACGCCTATCTTCTCAAACAGAAAAGGAGAACCTAAGTGAAAAGAAAAGTATCTATGTTATGTATTCTGGCCGTAACGGTCGTGCTGTGCGCGCTGTTTGCGGGTGCATCCCCGGTGTTCGCGGATAATGACACCGCGGACGCTTCCAGAACCTATTCCGTCACCGCACACGGCGGTATCATCAACCGCACGACATCCGAAAGGACCCTGCAAGCGGGGAGCGTGATCGAAGTCGCGCTTGACGAGAAAATTTGGTCCGGCCACTCTTTCCTGTATTGGCAATGCGACGACGGCACGATTATACCGCAAAAAACGTTCCGCGCGCTGGTCGAACGCGACATGGCAATTTTCCCTGTGTTTTCCGATCTGAAAGGCTCATTTGGGGAGTGGGCGGTATACAAACAGGGGAAATTCTGTGTAGATGCAACGATTTACATGAGAGGCGATGAAGCGAAAGGGCTGAAGGAGTTCAAATATCAGCAAGGAAGCTACGACCACACATACGAATACGAAGAGGTTGATGGAGAGTATCACACAAAGAATTGTTCCCGTTGCCCCTATTCCGAAAAGATTGCGCACCGGTGGAACGAGGGCGTCATCGCCACCGAACCGACGCACGGCAAGGAAGGTGTTAAACGCCTGACCTGCCTTGATTGCGGCGCAACAAAAACAACTCCCGTGGAAAAAACGGCGGAGCATTCTTTTCCTTTCTACCCGAAGGATTCCGATTATGATATTGTCACGCCCGCCAAAAACGGTCAGCCGGGGGTCCGCCGGCTGAAATGCACCGAAGGAGACGCTTTCGGCCCGGAACAGGCGTATATTGAGGCAGAACTCCCTGCGTCTGCAAAAAAAGTCCAGCATTACCGCCTTGTGCGCACATCCAATTACGGGACGAATTCGGGGATGAACAGGGCGCGCATTGAAGAACATTACATCAGCGACAAGGCGTATTATTATGCGGTGAAACGCGACGCAAGTCCGACGGGGTTTGCTCTTTTGTGGTTTGATGAAGGGGAAAACAGTCCCGTTTACGTCCAGAGCGGAACATTCAGCGGCGGCGGTTCCTCTTTTACCCCCGATTCTCGCTACGGAACAAGGGAATCCGGGTATTACGGAATCTTGTGTTATGTTGACAGCCGCCAGGAATTCCTCGACTTAATCTGCCGTTGGTCTGGTATTTATCAGTACGACAACGGCCTCTCTGTCTCTAATTTCTACTATACGATTGCAAGCGGATACAAATATTACGCGGCGTTATGGAACGACGGAAAACAGGAAAAACTTGTTTTGAAAAACGAAGACCAGACGTTATCCGGTTGGAACCGGGCGGTAAAGGTCTATGAATACAAAAACGGGAATTCGACCGAAACTTTATATGTTGACGCGCTTAACGTATGCGTAAAAGCCGCCTTCAGTGACGGGCGCAGTGAAATCAGCTACCTGGGCGAAACAGACGATTTTCCGTTTACCGCACCCGAGCGGAAAAAAATCACCCATTACAGTTATCATGTCAGCGAAGGGTCCTATCAGGGCGTATACGACGACCGCTCCTATTTCGGCATGACAAGCAAAGAGTCGAGCGCGGAAAATCGCTCGGTGAAACACCGTGACGCAAGGAACGGCGAAAAGTTCAGCCATTGGGAAAAATATGATCCGTATACGCATAAATGGGAATTCTGCTCGTTCGAAGAAAGCTGGACCCCTTCCCTTTCGGACGTTACCACTCTCCGCGCGGTGTTCAAGGACAGTCTGTACCATATCAAAGTCAACGGCGGATATTTCCGCACAGATGAAGGTTGGTACGATTGGAGCATCAAAAAATACAACGATACCGACGTGGTTTACAATACGGTCATTCGCTTATATCCCGACAGCAAACAAACGCCGAAAGGCAAGCAATTTGCGGGATTTACGGACTCAAACGGCGACCCTGTGACAGAAAACCGGATCTTCTGCCAGGCCGACGCGGAATATTTCGCGGTCTACGAAGATCAAACCGCCTATTTTGATGCCGACGCAGAACACGGCGTAATCAAGAAGGACGGCGAGATTTTCACGGGCGGGCAAATTGCAGTCGGCAAGCAGATCACGCTCACCACAGAAAGCTCCGATAAAGCCGCATACCCCCACTTCCTCGGCTGGTGCCATGTCGGCTGGGGGCCGGGCGGCAACCGGGTATATACGCTGATTTCCGAGAAGGAATCTTACACAGTGACAGTGACCGATGATTATGACAAAAACCGCATCACCGCCGTCTGGAGTGCCGAAACCTCGCTGCCTGTATACACGGTCGCTCACCATGATCTGACTGTACACAACGGGCTTTTGCGAACGTATTCTAACGCCGTTGCCGCGTCGTGCATCCGTGTTCCGGACGAAAGCACCGTTTGGGCGATCGGCGATCCTTCCGTGCCTCGCGAACTGAACAAATGGGTGCTTACGGACAAAGACGGTGACGGCACGGCCATCGAAACGCAAGAATATGACAAAACCGGCAATAGGTTTTACATCAGAGGCTCCTATAACGGCAGCGGAAAACCCGGCGGAAAATACGAAAAAGGCGAAAAAGGCGGTCCGATGATGTCCGCGTCTCCTGAAAATATCCTTATCACCGGCTACTTCAAAAGCTATTGCGCACACGCCTGTTCCGTATGCGGTTTCTGCACCCTGCCCGGAACCGACCCTGCCTGTCATGCAACAAGATGTACCTGCGACAATCCCGGCACATCGTCTTTTGCGGTGCTCAACAACAGTATCGTGAACAACGTGTCGGTGAACGATTCGCCCGTTCAAGCCACTGCATACACGGTCGATCTGACTACGGTTAACCATCCGTATCTGCAAAATGTCCTGCACGCGACCAATGGTTTTGCGGTCGAAGAGCTTTACGATATTTCGCTGATCGACGCAGACGGGAATCCTTATGAATGGCCAGACGGACAAACGGCGACCGTCACGCTTTCGGTCGGCGGAGAAAACGCCGCCGGCATACAGAACGGAACATTGTTTATCGCGCATATTACCGAAACCGGTACGGATATATACGGCAACGGATATCTTCCCGCCACGGTCAACGAATCCGACGGAACCGTCTCCTTCACGACAGACGAATTCTCTCCGTTTGCACTGGTCTCGGCACAGACATTCACCGTGACTTTTCACCCGAACGGCGGAACGGGAACGATGGATGCCGCCGCGGTTGCCGGCAGATACACTTTGCCTGATTGCACCTTCACAGCGCCCGCCGGCAAGCAGTTCAAAGGTTGGGCGCTCCGCGAGGACGGAGAGGTTCTCAAAGAGGCGACCTGTCTCATTACCGAAAACACCGGTTTTTATGCCATCTGGGAAGATATTCCCGAAAAGAAAGGACTGCCCGGCGGCGCTGTCGCGGGTATCGTCATCGGAAGTATCGCGGCGGCAGGAATCGGCGGCTTTGCAATCTTTTGGTTTGCGATCCGTAAAAAATCTTTCGCCGATCTGATCGCCGCGTGCAAGAACCTCTTCAAAAAATCATAAACACCGCCTCCTTTTATCGACGGGTCATATCTGAAACATCCGGACAATCGAATCTTTGGCCCCGCACCGATTTTTAGGAAAAAACAAGCGGCCGCTCCGCGCCTTCCGGCAAAGAACGTCCGCTTTTCTTTTTTGTTTTTCCGTGCGCACCCGGTGCTTTCCCCGGCCGATACCCTCTCCGGGAAGGAGAAACGTTTCTACCCGATTCAGACCTTTTCGCCGAACGTATCGGGGCGGGCGGGATCAAACCGTTCGTTTGCCCACATGACCGTAACCAGGTCTTCGCTGTCGGAAAGATTGATGATGTTATGCGTATAGCCGGGGAGCATGTGAACAGCCTCGATTTTCTCTCCGCTGACTTCAAAACGAAGGACCTCGTCGGTTCCGATCCGGCGTTCTTCTATCAATCCGTGTCCGGCAACGACAATAAAGAACTCCCATTTGGAATTATGCCAATGCTGACCCTTTGTGATACCGGGTTTGGAAATATTCACGCTGACCTGCCCGCATTTTTCCGTCTTGAGAAGCTCTGTGAAACTGCCGCGCGCATCCACATTCATTTTCAGAGGGAAGGCGATCTTTTCTTTCGGAAGATAAGAAAGATACATCGAAAAGAGTTTCTTTTCAAAACTGCCGTCCGGCATCTCGGGAATCAATAACGTATCGGGCTGATCGTGAAACCGATGCAGGCATTCCACGATGTACCCGAGTGTGGCCTTATGCGTCACGGGATCCGCGCAATATTTACCCTTTTCCGTCGGCACGGCCGTCACGCCGTCAAATTCACAGCGATGCTCTTTTGCTTCCAGCGCGTCAAACATTTCTTCTACAAGATCGTCGATGAAAAGCATTTCCAGTTCGATCGCGGGATCGTTCACCGTGATCGGCAGATCGTTGGCAATATGATGGCAGAAGGTGCCGACGGCGCTGTTATAGTTGGGGCGCACCCATTTTCCGACAAGATTCGGGAACCGATAGACCAGTACGCGGGCACCGGTCTCTTCCCCGTATGCGAAGAAAAGCTCTTCTCCCGCTTTTTTGGAAAGACCGTATTCGGAAGTGCCGAACCGCCCCTGTAAAGTCGCCTGAATCGAAGAAGAAAGCATGACCGGACAGGTGTTATGATGCTTTTTCAGCGTATTCAACAGCACGGAGGCAAACCCGAAATTCCCCGCTTGGAATTCAGCAGGGTCTTTCGGACGGTTTACGCCGGCCAGGTTGAACACAAAATCGGCCTTCGCGCAATAAGCGTCCAGCTCCTCCGGGGTGCTTTCCAGATCGTATTCAAAAACTTCCTCGATCCGAAGCCCCGGACGCGTGCGATTTTTCCCGTCGCGGATGTTTTTGAGATTTTCGCACAGGTTTCTCCCGACAAATCCCTTTGCACCGGTCACAAGAATATTCATATTTCTTTTCTCCAGACCATTTTATTGACCACGCCGGTATAGGACTGTATGATCTTGACCACTTTGGCGGAAACATTTTCTTCCGCATAATCCGGCACCGGAATACCGTAATCGCCGGCGAGGTTCATCTCCACCGCCGTATCGACCGACCGGAGAAGCCCCTTTTCATCAATCCCCGAAAGGATAAAGCAGGCTTTGTCCAATGCTTCGGGGCGTTCGGTCGATGTGCGGATGCAGACCGCCGGGAAGGGGCGACCGATTCCGGTGAAGAAACTGCTTTCCTCGGGGAGAGTTCCGCTGTCGGAAACGACGCAGAAAGCGTTCATTTGCAGGCAGTTGTAATCATGAAATCCGAGCGGTTCATGCCGGATCACGCGCCGATCAAGCGCAAACCCGCTGGTTTCCAGACGTTTGCGGCTTCTCGGATGGCAGGAATACAGGATCGGCATATCGTACTTCTCCGCCATTTTGTTGATGGCGGTGAAAAGGCTGATAAAATTCTTTTCGGTATCGATATTCTCTTCCCGATGCGCGGAAAGAAGGATATATTTTCCCTTTTCGAGGCCAAGCCGCGCGTGAATGTCGCTCGCCTCGATCTCGGCAAGGTTATTGCGCAGCACTTCCGCCATCGGCGAACCGGTGACATAGGTGCGCTCTTTCGGCAGACCGCAATCGGCAAGATACCGGCGCGCATGTTCGGAATACGCCATGTTGACATCCGAAATAATATCCACGATACGGCGGTTGGTCTCTTCCGGCAGGCATTCGTCCTTACACCGGTTCCCGGCTTCCATGTGGAAAATCGGAATGTGCAGGCGTTTGGCACCGATGACCGAAAGGCAGGAGTTCGTGTCGCCGAGCACCAGAACCGCTTCGGGTCTTATCTCTTCCATCAGCGTATAGGATCTGGCGATGATGTTCCCGCAGGTCTCGCCGAGATTGGAGCCGACGGCATCCAGATAAACCTCGGGATCGGCCAGTTTCAGATCTTTGAAGAACACGCCGTTGAGATTGTAGTCATAATTCTGTCCGGTATGCGCGAGGATCACGTCAAAGTACCGGCGGCATTTTGTAATGACGGCAGACAACCGGATGATCTCCGGGCGCGTGCCGACAATGATCAGCAGTTTCAGTTTCCCGTTCTCCTGCCATTTTACCTTTTCAAACATGCTTTTTTCCACCTTTTTTGTTTTTCAGGGCGCTATCCGGCCAAAACGCCTCCGGGGTCACCCGCCGGGAATGATGTAAGCCCGGAACCGAACGCGGCAAAAATATAAGCCGCTCATCGCCCGCTTGCAACTTCTGCCGAGATCGGCCCGACAGCCGGCCGAAGAGCATGCAGACGCATCTGTTCTTATCATACTACACCCTGCCGGATTCGTCAAGAGATATTTCGACAAACGGCCGCGCCGTCGGCAAAAGCGGAAACGACCACGGGGGCGATGTCATACCTCCGGGCAGACGCGCGGCTTTCTCAATATACCGAAAACCGCCGTTGATTTTTGTGAAAGTTACCTCTTTACAAAAGCGTCGTTTTTCGTTATACTATATAAGATAGGATGTACAAACGGAATACGTCCGCGCAAAACTTCGTATCTGAAAACAAGGAGGTTTCCTGTGAAAAAAACGCATATGTTTCTTTTTGCATTCGTCTTGCTTTTCATGGTGCTGACGCTCGCCGCCTGCTCTCTCAACTTCGGCTCCGGAACCACCGTTCCGTCGGTCGAAAGTTCCGCGTCAACAACCACAATCGCCCCCGTCACCACAACCGCCCCGCCGGTGACGACCACCGCCGCCGTTGCCCGGACCGAGAAGAACCCGATCGTTTCGGCCAAGATTGATGAATCGGGCAATTTTGTACTGAAATTCAGAAAATCTCTGACAAGTAAACTTTACGTTACGCAAAAATATTCGCCCGTAACAGCCGGAAACGGCTATAACGGCGCGCACTATCTTTCCTGTGAATTTGACGAAACCGACCGCGTCGTGACCCTCACGGTCCTGGATAATCTCGCCCGCAATCAGGCCGCCATCCAACTGAACGCCCCCCTGCCCGAAGCACTCACAGTCTATTTGCGCGAAAATGACGGGAACCTTGAATACGCAAAAGAGAGGAACGGCTCCTACACCGTTCTCGCCTCCCATCTCAAAGACAAGACCGCCGCCGGAGTACCGCTGATGAGTGCCATGCTGCGCGAACTCGACTACGGCAAGCAGGAAAATCACAGTGAGCAGGAAGGTATGGTTCTTGTTGTCCGTAAACCCGAAGAGGGAAAAGAGAGCCGCAGGATGCAGCTTCGCTTTCGCGCGAGGGAATGGCCCGGTGCCGGACAAGACCTTTACACCGCCGCGACCCTCGGCGGTTCTTCCAACGGTTTCTTCAATATTGACGGTTTATATGAAATCCCCTCGGCTACCGAAAAGGATTCTTTCAGTGACGGAAACCCCTTCAAATACTGCGGTGACGATATTACACCTATCAATATCAACGGAACTTATATCGGTGCCAACCACGGTTATAACCTCATTCAGTGCCTTCCCCAAGACGCATCCTACGGGTTGACTGAAGCCGATATCGGCCGCGTTTTTCGCCCCGAGGGCATTGAAGGGCGGCAGTATGTCCTTGTGCGCGTGAACGCCTACACGAAGGAACTGCGCAGTAATATGCTCTGGTTCTGTCCGTATGACGATGCCGCCATGAAAGACGGAAATTTCGGGAAATTCTGCAACAAGAATTTCAAGATTGAGAAGGGAACAAAGCTGATTTCCGATGACGGAGAAATCACCGTCACGACTCTGTCGGAGACCTGCCCCGGGTATGGTGCCGGGCTTGTGCAGTTCTACACCGCGCTGAACCATGTCAAACAGCACGCGTTTCTCGACGGAAAATATGAGATCGACCTTTTTAAGGTTGCGACATATGAAGCCGAATTCATTGATTTCTATGAAGAATACGATGTCCTTTATCTTCCGGCCGTCCTGCGGCATCTGATGGATAATGTGGGAAAAAACAAGGAAATGTCGCATTGTAGCGATGAATTGACCGAGTCCTATGTCACCTTCCGCATTTCCTACCGTTTCCATAAGAACGGGGCAACCGTTTTATACAGTGACTATGACTTTCATAAGGATGTTTCCCTGTCGCTGATCGGCGGTGTGCAGTCCGGTTCCTTCTCCGAAAAAGATCACTATATTTATCTTCCCGGTTCCGCCGGCGACTATAAGGCCCCCAAATTGCAGACCGAGGGGCAGTCAATAGACTTCAACAGGATGGAAAACGGCAAACCGCAATCAAGTTGCTTCCAGATGACCGATGCCAACGGTGCCAAGGCTATGAATCTCGGATTCAATACCGTTTACGGGGATGGAACGCCGGGAAAACGTGATCCCTATCTGAAAAACGGTTGCGGGTTTTATTACACGTCCTACAAGATGTATCCTTACTTTATCAGCGGCGGCAAATTGAAAGCCGGCGATCATTTCAGTTTCATCGGGTATCGGTTGCCCTCGGTTCCGTATGACGAAGACTTTATCGCCGTCAACTGGTATTGGGTGGGAGATGAAATCTTCCTCTCTCTCCACACCGTCAAAGCTGTTGACAAAACGGTTTCCCTGCCCGATTATATGAACAGCATGACGGCCGAGATTGTGGAAGGCAGCGGCATGACTGTCGGCGCGTCCGTCACCGGAAACGGGTTGGCCGCCACCTCCGCCGGCGCAGGCTATGCCATTATCAGACTGACCCCCGCGAAATAAGCTCCGGCGCAACGCCGATACAGGACGGTTCCCGACCGGGGGCCGTCTTTTTGTATGCTTTCCGGATGCTGTCGGGCTTTCCCGAAATCTTCGTAAGAAGCGGTTTTCCCGGTGAATTCGCATTTGTATGGTTTTGTTTACAAAACTTCCCTCTTTACGGCTATCGTATCCGGAAAAGCTCTCATCCGAAGCCCGCCGCCGGGAAAAAAAGACCCCACCGCCGGGAAAAAAGACCCCACCACCTGGAAAAAAGACCGCGCCGCCGGGAAAAAGCCCCTGCCGCCGGGAAAAAAGACCCCACCACCTGGAAAAAAGACCGCGCCGCCGGGAAAAAGCCCCTGCCGCCGGGAAAAAAGACCCCACCACCGGGAAAAAAGACCGCGCCGCCGGACCGAAAGAAAACGTTCTCCGGTCGGAGTGACCCGCTCCCGAAACTGCATGGTCCGCCAATTGTACTATTGACAAATTTCGCGGATACACGTATAATAATATCTGTAACAGGGAAAAGAACAGCACTGGTCTTGTTAACCGCTGTGCTTTTTCAAATACGATAAAAGGAGTTTTTCCATGATTTTTGCATTGTTTGCCGTTGCTGTCCTCTTAATTTTAATGGGAATTATCGGATATCTTAAGGCTCCGCCCGACACCGCTTATATTATTTCCGGCCTCGGAAAAAAGCGTATTCTGATCGGAAAGGCCGGATGGAGAGTTCCCTTTTTTGAACGCGTTGACCGCCTCTCCCTCCGGGTCATGCAAGTCGATGTCAAGACCAGCGAAGCCGTGCCGACCAACGAATTCATCAATGTAACAGTGGACGGCGTAGCCAACATAAAAATTTCTTCCGACCCTATTTATCTGAAACGTGCGGCCGAATCGCTCCTTGGGATGAACCGCGGCGAACTCATCAGCCTCGTCACGCAGGTTCTGGAAGGCAATATGCGCGAGATCGTCGGGTCTGTCGGATTGAAAGAAATGGTCCAGGACCGCCAGGGTGTTGCCAAAAAGATTACAGAAAATGTCGTTCCCGACATGCAAAAGCTGGGTATCGAGGTCGTCAACTTCAATATCCAGAACTTCAAGGACGCAGCCGGAACGATTGAAAACATGGGTATTGACAACGTAGAACAAATCCGCAAAAATGCCCAAATCGCCAAGGCCAACGCGCAAAGAGACATCGCCATTGCCACTTCCATGGCACAGCAGGAAGCCAACGCCGTCAAAGTAGAGGCCGAAAAGAAGATTGCCGAACAGAATGCCGCGCTGGCCGTTCAGCAGGCGGACATGAAGGTGCGGGCAGATACCAAGCGCGCCGAAGCCGATGCCGCCTACTCTATTCAGGAAGAAAATCAGCGCCGGGTCATTGAGATCGCCAAAACGAACGCCGATATTGCCCGCCGCGAAAAAGAAGCCGAATTGGCCGAAAAGAGCATCGCGCTCAAAGAACGCGAGCTGGAAGCCAGCATCAACAAACAAGCCGACGCCATGAAGTATCAGACCGAAAAACAGGCGGAGGCCGAACTGATCCGCCGCCAGCGTGAAGCCGAGGCACAGGTTTTTGAAGCCACCAAAGCGGCAGAAGCCCGCCGGGCAGAGGCAGAGGCCTCGCGTTACGCCATGGAACAGGAAGCCGAAGGAATCCGCGCCCGCGGATTGGCGGAAGCCGAAGCCATTGAAAAGAAAGCCGAAGCTCAGCGCAAAATGGGCGAAGCCTCGGTGCTTGAAATGTACCTGCAGGCTCTTCCGGAAGTCGTGCGGAACGCCGCCGAACCTCTCTGCCGCACCGACAAGATCGTCATGTACGGCGACGGAAACTCTACCCGCGTGGTGCGTGACGTGATGAACAGTGCCAATCAGATCATGGAAGGGGTACGGGAATCTACCGGCCTTGACCTCTCTGCTATTCTCTCCGGCTATGTGGCCGGCCGCGCCGCCGGGAAAAAAGACCCCACCACCGGGAAAAAAGACCCTGCCACCGGGAAAAAAGCCCCCGCCGCCGAACCGAAAGAAGACGTTCTCCGGTCGGAGTGACCCGTCCGCACAAGGTTCATGATCCGCCCGTAACCGGCCCTGCTTCGGCAGGGCCTTTTCCTTTTTTGCACGGGGTTGATTTTCTCTCCGCCGTACGATAGTATGCTCTTTGTCTCCAAATCTTCCGGTTTGTTTGCGGGGCTTCCTTTTTCAAAGGAACATTTTTTCAAAGATTGACCTCACTTCCGATTCTGTTTTCCATACAAAAACCTCCTGCAGCAGATATCGATATTCTACTACAAGAGGTTTTTTATTTCAAAATCGGTTTTTACGGGTTCAGTTCGGTCGCGAGTGCTTTTTTGTAAACCGATTGCAAAGGGGTGAACAAAAACACTGCGGCTCCGCCCCTTTTTTACGGCGTGTGCAGATATGCCTCAGTCCATATAATAAATGTTTTTCGGAGACTTATTCAGCTTTTCTTTGGCCTCCCGGATCCGGCGGCTGAACACGAGGATCATGATCAGGTCGCAAACGCCGTCGACGAGCAACGATATACCCGCAAAGATCATAACTGTTTCAAACGTTCCGAACATAACGATGCCGCCGAGTATGATCGTCAGAACAGAAAGCAGCAACATCGGGAACCATCCGGCGGCGTGCGCCCTGGCGCAACAAAGGCTGTCTGAAAGCGACACGCATCCGTCCACCGCAATGAAAAGGCCGAAAATCACGGTCAGGATTCCCATCAGCACGGCGGGATTCACGAGACAAAAAACACCGAAAAGGATCAGAGCCGCGCCGGTGATCAGCAGTCGGCCGGAAAATCCGAAACCGTATATAAGAAACATGGCGATTGAAATACACCCCAACGCTACCAGCAATATCCCGGAAACCGCACAGATAACTCTGGCGGAATCATCCGGCACCGCGAGAAAGAGTATCCCGGTCACGATAGCCAGCACCGCAGTTGCAATTCTGCTCCACTTGAATTTCTTCAGTTTTTTCCCGATCATGTTCAAATCCATACAATCCTCCTGTCCGGAACCGTTCCCGGTTCCCGTTCCGTTTGATTTCGCATAGTAGTATACTCCTTCCGGATGAAAATAGCAACACTTTCGTCGAAAATGAATACAAATCCGGAAAAAGTTCAAAAAGCGGTCACATCAGCGTCCTGCCCGCACGGCAAAAAGCGGCGCATCCGGCGCACGGCGCGCATCATCCCGTATCCCGGTCCGCACTCCCGGACGCTCTGCCTGCGCGTATTGTAAAACAAAAAACACTCCCGCGCGGCCAATTCCGGAAAGTTCCCGGCGGGATCGGCAGAGAGCAGGACCTCCCCGGCCATGTCTCTGACCGTGACGACCGCCATATAGCGTTCCCCGCCGGCGGCCGTTTCCCGCTTTCCTTCCACTCTGACGGCGTATCCGGCCTCTTCAGCCTCTTTCAGCAACGCCCTGTACTCCGCAGAATGCGAAAGACGCTTCCGATAGGCCTCCAGCGCCGCTCCGGCCGGGAGTTCCCGACGCAAAAACCGGCCGATCGGCCGATGACTGACTTTCGGGAACTTTTCGTCGGCCGGAATCAGCAAGCGGCCGTAATACCCGTAGAAATAATCCAACCGTTCCTGCCACAGCCCGACCATCCCCGCGAGAAAAGCGGGGAAAGAATACGTCTTGTCGGTCATGTCGCGGCGGCAACTTTCCACGCACAGAATCTGCGCCCGATAACGACTTACAAAATAATATATTTCACGTACGCCCTCCAAAAACGACAAGATGGAATACCCTACGTGAAGAATCTTCCGGTCGCCGAAAAAATCCCGGGACAGAACCGCAAGCCCGGAACCGTCGCAATTCGCTCCGCCCTGCAACTCAATATCAACATAAAAGTTTTCTGTGTTCATGCTTTTCTCCTTTTCATTTCAATACATTTTCCATTTCTGCCAATTTGTAGAAATTGATACCATTATATACCACTTCTTGGAAAATGTCAATATCTGGAGCAAAAGTTTTTTTTTGGTCGAAAAATGAGGATAAACGTTTCTTTTCGGAGCCGCGGTCCGGCTCTTCCGGCGTGCACACCCGCCGGCGGCGTTTACGGGCGATGGAGACCGGCGCGTTTTTCGGCGTTTACGGAGCGAAGAAAGCCGGCGCGAAAAAAGCAGGCGAAAAAAGCAGACGAAAAAGCAGGCGAAAACGGCAGGCGAAAACGGCAGGCGAAAAAGAAAACCGGGCAGATGCCCGGCATATCGGAGACAAAATACAGTCAAGGGCGGGGCGCCCCGGCGGGAATTTAATCCCGGAGCGCGGCAGCCTCTGCCGCTTCATCCAGTTTGCGGTTGCGGAACCAAAGTGCCACGTCAACCGAAATCTCTATAAAATTCATTACATAGAAAAAGAAACCAAGGTAGAAAATGAACCCGGAGGAGCCGCCCGCTGTCTGAATAATCTTGCGGGCAATCCCGCAAGCATACCCGATGAGCAGAAACACCTCAAAAAACAGGCTCTTTCCTTTCGCCGTGCGCGAAACCCAGGATTTGCGGATAGAAAGCGGCCAGGAAAGGCCGAAACAGAAAATGGTCAGTGCTTCCAAAAGATCCACCATGCACATGTTCCTCTTTACTATAAAGTTTTCTTTACATTTTTTGAAAAATCCCCGGATGCTGCATGTTTGCAGAAAAGCGTCAAATCATTTTTTCGGGTTGAAAGACTTCATCAAAGCGCTCCGCCGTCAAAAAGCCGAGCGCTACGCAAGCCTCTTTCAGAGAAAGATTTTCCGCATAGGCCTTTTTTACGGTACGGGCGGCATTCTCGTACCCGATATACGGGTTCAGCGCAGTGGCCAACATCAAAGAATTGCGGAGATTTTCACGCATTTTTTCTTTGTCCGCCACGATACCCGACGCGCACCGCAGGCAAAAAGAATCAATCGCTTCCGCCAGAAGACGCACAGATTGCAGGAAATTATACGCAAGAACGGGCATAAAAACATTCAGTTCAAAATTCCCCTGTGACGCGGCCATTCCCACCGCCGCGTCGTTCCCCATGACCTGCACCACCACCATTGTCACGGCCTCGCATTGCGTGGGGTTGACTTTGCCGGGCATGATGGAAGAGCCAGGTTCATTTTCCGGAATCCGGATCTCGCCGAGGCCGTTCCGGGGACCGCTTGCCAGCCAGCGCACATCATTGGCAATCTTCATCATATCGCAGGCGGTCGCTTTGACGGCCCCGTGCGCAAAGACCAGCTCATCCCGGGAGGTGAGGGCATGAAATTTGTTTTCTGCCGTGCGAAAAGGTTTTCCGGTCAAGGCGGCAACCTTTTCCGCTGCCCGCTCGGCAAACCCGGGCGGCGCGTTGATTCCGGTCCCGACCGCCGTGCCGCCGAGCGCAAGTTCGCAAAGCGGTTCCAAAGCCATGCGGAGCAGGAGTGCGTCACGTTCAAGACTGGTACGCCATCCCGAAATCTCCTGACTGAAACCGATGGGCGTGGCGTCCTGTAAATGGGTCCGTCCGGACTTGACAACGCCCTCGTTCTCGATTTCAAGGCGGCGAAAGACCTGGTTCAGTCCGGAAAGTGCCGGCAGAAGTTTTTCCTCCACCGCAAGCACCGCCGCGATATGCATGGCTGTCGGGAAGGTGTCGTTGGAAGACTGGCTCATATTGATGTCATCGTTCGGATGGCAGAGTTTTTTCCCGGCCAGTCCGTTGGCGCGATTGGCGATTACCTCGTTGACGTTCATATTGGACTGCGTACCCGAACCGGTCTGAAATACGACCAGCGGAAAATGCCCGTCCAGTTCTCCGCGGATGACTTCATCGCAAGCTGTGGTGATTACGGCGCATTTTTCAGCGGTCATCCTTCCGGGAAGCAATTCGGCATTGGCTTGTGCGGCGGCCTTTTTGAGGATCCCGAACGCGTGAATAATCTCGGCGGGCATCGTTTCGATTCCGACTCCGATCCTGAAATTCTCCCGGCTCCGTTCCGTTTGCGCGCCGTAAAGCCGGTCAGCAGGCACCTGCACATCTCCCATGGAATCCTGTTCCGTACGGAAATCCATCACGCACTCCTTTCATGACCGCGAAAGCGGTTTTTATCCTTCGCTCCCGGCAGGCGGGAGACACTGTTCCAGTATACCGCATCTACACGCCCGTGTCAAGTTTTCCCGCCGGGAATCGGCATATTTCGGGAATCGAATTTCACTTTTGAAAAGAAAATCTTTGTTTTCGTAAATTTTTTGGTTGACTTCTGTCGGATCCTGTTATATAATTTGTTCGGAATGTTTCGCAAATATGAAGAAAAAGGGAAGAATTATGGAAAACACACGCGACAAATCCGTCCACCTATCCTACGACCGGCTTTGGAAATTGCTGGTTGACCGGAAAATGAAAAAGAAAGACCTGCAACTTCTTACTAATCTCAGTTCTGCCGTGATTGCAAAACTCGGGAAGAATCAGCCGGTCCATCTGAACACACTGATTAAAATCTGCACGGTCCTGCACTGCAATATCATGGATGTTGTGGAACTGAAAAGGCCCGTGCGGGCGCTCTGACAGGAGGCAGTATGGAAATCACCACTACCCTCAGCGGTGAAACCTTCTCTGCTATGCTGAACGGCGGAGCCGACACGCTTTCGCGCCACCGCCAGCGCGTGAATGACCTGAACGTTTTCCCGATCCCCGACGGCGATACCGGAGACAATATGCTGATGACCTTCGGTTCCGGGGCGCGGGCCGCACAAAGCGCCGGGACCCGCCTCTGCGATACGGCCAACGCCGCGGCACACGGAATGCTTCTCGGGGCGCGCGGAAATTCAGGGGTCATTCTTTCCCGTATTTTTTCGGGGATCACACGCGAATTTTCGGAATTGGAAAGCGCCGATACCGCCGCCCTGATGCGGGGGATGTGCCGCGGTGTTGAAGAAGCCTATCGCGCCGTGCCGAAGCCGGTCGAGGGTACGATTCTCACCGTGTTCCGCGACGCGGTCGAATACGCCAACCGGCATGCCGCCGCAGGCGGAACTATCCGCACCTATTTTGACGACCTGCTGACGGAAATGAAGTGTTCGCTGGACAGGACGCCGGAACTCCTTCCGGTTCTCTCGGAGGCCGGTGTGGTTGACAGCGGCGGTGCCGGACTGCTCTGTATCTTTGAAGGAATGCGGAATTCCCTGCTCGGTCTCCGGGCCGACCCGACAGAAAAATCCGTCGCCCGGAATCCCGCCGACGAAAACGCGCAACCGGATTTTTCGCTTTTCGGCCCGGACAGCGTTCTGACCTATGGCTATTGTACGGAGTTTCTTCTCCGCCTGCAAAATGCCAAAACCGATATCGCGCATTTCGACCTTCCCGGACTGATTGCCTACCTGGAAGAAGTCGGGAGTTCGGTCGTTGCGTTCCGGGAAGACAGCATTGTAAAAGTACACGTCCATACGGCGCACCCGGGGCAGATTCTCGAATATTGCCAGCAATACGGCGAGTTTCTGACTCTGAAAGTCGAAAACATGACATTTCAGAACGAGGAGGCCGTGCGGCGCGGGAACAACGCGCAGGCAGCCGTCGCCAAAAAGCCGAAAAAGAAAAACGCCATCGTGGCTGTTGCCGCCGGGAAGGGGATTAAGGATACCTTTGCCTCGCTCGGGGTCGATGCCGTGGTGGACGGCGGACAAAGCATGAATCCTGCGGCCGCGGACTTTCTCCGCGCATTCCGGGAAGTGAACGCCGGGCGAATTTTCGTCTTCCCCAACAACGGGAATGTTATCATGACGGCACGGCAGGCCGCCTCGCTTTACAAGGATGCCGAAATCGTGATTATCCCCAGTCGCACAATCGGAGAAGGCTATGCGGCCATATCCATGATGGAAACAGAAGGAGAAAGCGAAGCAATACTCAAAGCGGCGGAAGAAGTGATTGCCGGGGTCAAAAGCGGATTTGTTTCCCGCGCCAGCCGGAATGCGCACATGGGCGGCATCAACGTGTGCAGCGGGGATTATATCGGCTTTTCCGAAGATGCCATCCTATCCGACAGCCGGGACCGGGAAACCGCCGCAGAAGAACTCGCCGCCCGGATGCAAGCCGGCGAATACGGCGTTCTGTTACTGATTGCCGGAACCGAAGCCGAGGCAGACTCCGCCCGTTCTCTCTGCGATCACCTCTCTGCCGCCTATCCGTCTACCGAGGTCATTCTGATTGACGGCGGGCAACCGATTTACGATTATATGCTTGTATTTGAATAAATAAGTAAACAAAACTTTCCATCAGTTTGTGTTTTATTTCCGGTTCGCCGGGAAGAAAGGATTTTCTCATGCTCACACTCTTCACCGACACAGATACCGACATCACCCCGGCCGTCGCCGCCGAATACGGATACCGTCTCATCAGCATGCCGTATTCCGTAGACGGCGAAACCGTTTTCCCTTACGAAGACGGAAAGCCGGTCGATATGCATGCCTTTTATGATTCTCTGCGCGCGGGGGCCCTGCCGACGACCGGCGGCCTTTCCCGCGAAAGATACAAAGAATATTTCCGCCCGGAATTTGAAGCCGGAAATGATATTCTTTATGTTCATTTTTCAGCGGCTATGACCTGCACTTTCGATGCCATGCACGAAGCGCTCCGGGACCTTGCCGTTGAATTTCCCGAACGAAAATTTCATGAGATCGATACCAAGGGAATTACCATCCTGGCCTATGTGCTGGCGCGCGAGATCGGCGACCGCGTCCTGTCGGGAATGAGTGCCGAAGAAGTCTGTGCCTGGGCAGACCGGGAGACGCTACATTTTTCCCAGTATTTCTTTGCGGACGACCTGCATTTTTTCAGGCGGAGCGGAAGGGTCAGCGGAATTTCGGCCACCATGGGAACCCTTCTCGGCATCCGCCCGATCATCTATATGAACGATGAAGGGAAAATGGTCAGCCTGACGAAAGAACGGGGCCGCGCCCGGGCAGCAGAGCGCCTGCTTGCTTTTATGGAAGAAAAGGGCGACGATATTGCCTCGTACCGCGTAATCGTCGGCCACACCGACGCGCCCGAGATGGCGCAAGAGCTGGCCGGAAGAATCCGTGAACGATTCGGCCGGAATCTGCGGCTTGAAATCGTTTGCACCAACCCGACAGCCGGAAGCCATTGCGGTCCGAACGGAGTCGGCGTTGCTTTCCACTCGAAAGAACGGTGAAGCAATGGTAGAGATCATACCGGTCAGCTCCCGTAAAGAGCAACGCGAATTTCTGCAATTTCCTCTTCGTTTGTACCGCGGGAACCCCTGCTTCGTTCCGCCCTTGTACCGGGAAGAAAAAATGATTTTTTCCGAGAAGTACGTGTATTACAAAACCTGTGAATCCGCTTGTTTTCTTGCCCGCCGGAACGGAGTGACCGTCGGCCGGATTTCGGCGATCCTGCAAAAGGCCTCCAACGAAAAAAGAGGGGAACGGCGCATTCGTTTCACCCGCTTTGACGCAATCAACGACCAGGAAGTAGCCAACGCTCTCTTCAGCGCGGTGGAAGAGTATGCGCGCGAAAAGGGAATGGACACCGTCTGCGGTCCGCTCGGTTTCTCCGATCTGGAACGCGAGGGGCTTCTGGTGGAGGGATTTGATGAACTTTCTACTTTTGAAGAGCAGTATAATGCCGAATATTACGGAACGCTGATCGAAAACTGCGGTTACGCGAAAGAGGTAGACTGGGTTGAATCCAGGATTTATGCGCCACCGCCGGAAGAAGCGGAAAAAATGCAAAAGACCGCGGCTTTTGTTCTGAAACGCTACAATCTCCGTATCGGAGAAGCCAAAAATATCAACGACTTTCTTCGCCGGTACGGCGAGGGTTTTTTCGCCCTGCTTGACGAAGCCTACGAAGGGCTTTACGGAACCGTTCCCTTTACGGATGAAATGCGAAAGATGCTGGTCGAAAACTTCCGTCTCATCGCCAACCCGCGCCACGTTGCCGCCGTGCTGGACGAACATGATCGCGTTGTCTGCCTGGGGGTCTGCTTCCCTTCGCTGGCAAAAGCCCTGCAACCCTCCATGGGACGGCTGACTCCGGCCGCGCTTGTGCGCGTATTGCGCGCCATCCGCCATCCGCAGATCCTTGATCTCGGGCTGATTGCCGTCGCTCCGTCCTACCAAAATCGCGGGATCAGCGCGGTAATCATGGCCGAGCTTTCCAGAATGCTCCGGGAAGACGGCGTGAAATATGCCGAGACCAATTTGAACCTTGAAGATAATTTCTCTGTCAGAAATCAGTGGAAGCGTTTTGCCTCCGTGGAGCATAAGCGCCGCCGCTCCTATGTAAAAAAACTGGAGGAAACGCCGGTATGAAAATTGCCATTGACTGCCTCGGCGGTGACAAAAGCCCCGAAGCGAACATAGAAGGAACACTGGAAGCTCTCCGGCAGTTCCCGGACCTCTCGGTCATTTTTTACGGAGATGAACCGCTCATCCGCCGATCGCTGACGGGAGCCGGCGCTCTCCTTTCCCGCACAGAGATCGTGCACGCGCCCATGGCCCTCACGGGTGAAGACAGACCTGTGGACGCTATCCGGATGAAAAAGGATGCCTCCATGATCCGCGCCATCCGCGCATTGCGGGAAGACGACGATATTTCCGCGCTGGTTTCCAGCGGTGCCACCGGTCCTCTTGTCGGCGCGTCTATTCTCCGCGTCGGCCGGATCGAAGGGGTACGCCGCCCTGCTTTCTGCCCTGTTCTGCCCGCAATGGACGGCGGGCTGGTCGGAATCTGCGACAGCGGGGCCAACGTCGAATGCACGGCAGAAGAGCTGCGCCAGTTTGCCATTATGGGCAGTGCCTACCTCTCCGAAGTCTACGGCATCGTTTCTCCGCGCGCCGCGCTTCTGAACGTCGGGACCGAAAGTGAAAAAGGCGACAGCCTGCGGAAAGAAGCCTATTCTTTTCTCGCCGTGCAGGAAGGCGTCAACTTTGTCGGCAATATGGAAAGCCGCGACCTGCTTTCCGGGCGTTATGACCTTGTGGTATGCGACGGTTTCTCGGGTAATGTGCTGGTAAAAAGCACCGAAGGCGCCTGTTTAGAAATGCTCAAAAAACTGAAAAAAGACATCTCCTCTTCCCTGCTCAACAAGATCGGCGCGCTCTTCCTGTATCGGATGTTCATGAAAGAAAAGCAGTTCATGAACTATCAGAACTACGGCGGGAGCGTTCTGCTCGGGCTGGAAAAGACCATTGTCAAAGGACACGGAAGCAGTAACGCCAACGCCTTTGCCAAATGTGTGGAGCAGGCCTACCGGATGGTGGACAAGCATCTGAATGAAAAGATTGCCGCCGGACTGCAAGCCTGCCCCGCGCGGGTCTGATCGTTCGTTTTCTGTTCGCTCTGCACACAAAGCCTTTCCCTGCCCCGCCGTCGGTAAAATACCCGATTATGATGTTTTTTTATACTATTTTTCTCTTACCGTTGGAAAATTTTATCTTGCTGTTAGCAAAACGAAGGAGTAGACCATGTTTGAAAAAGTACGCGACTTGCTGGCAAAAGAATTGAAAACAGATGCCGCCGCCATCACTCCCGCTTCTCGTATCAAAGATGACCTCGGTGCCGATTCGATTGACATACTCCAGCTTCTCATGACCCTGGAAGAAGAAAACGATATTGTGATCCCGGACGAAGAGCTGGCACATTTTATCACGGTCGGGGATATTGTTTCCTATCTTGAAAGACTGTAAAGAATTCTTTGCAAAGAAAAACCGCCGGTAACGGCGGTTTTTTGCAATATCGGGAAACGGAACGGGTCAGACCTGCGCCTCACCGAGGAACCGTGAGAGAAATTCGCGCGCCCGCTGTGTGTGCGGCGCATTGAAGAACTCCTGCGGGGCCCCCTCTTCTGCGATACGGCCGTCGTCCATGAAAATGACCCGGCCGGAAACATCGCGCGCAAAGCCCATTTCGTGGGTGACGACAATCATGGTCATGCCGCTTTCGGCCAATGAACGCATGACCGACAGAACTTCCCCGACCATTTCGGGGTCCAGCGCCGAGGTCGGCTCGTCAAAGAGTATCACATCCGGGTTCATGCACAGAGCGCGCGCGATAGCTACACGCTGTTTCTGGCCGCCGGAAAGTTGCGCCGGACGGGCATTGACATAGGCGCTCATCCCGACCCTGTCCAGCGCTTGATAGGCGAGGGCGGTCGCTTCTGCGCGCGAACGGTGCAAAACGACGGTCTGCGGACGGATGCAGTTTTCAAGCGCCGTCATGTTATTGAACAGATTGAACTGTTGAAAAACCATCACAACGCGGGAACGGTATTCGGTCAACCGGATTTCCCGGCCGGTGATATTCCTGCCCTCAAACAGGATTTCCCCGCCCGTCGGTTCTTCCAGAAGATTGATACAACGGAGCATTGTACTTTTACCGGAACCGGAAGACCCGATGACGCTGATAACTTCCCCGCGGCGGACATTCAGATTGATGTCGCGCAATACTTCATGGTCGCCGAAACTCTTTTGCAAATGAAGAAGCGAGAGAATGTATTCCCCTTCCGGCTCCGCGGCACGGTCGATCATTTCGTCCGGCATTTTATTCTCGTATTCCATATTATGCCTCTTTCCGAACATGAATTTCCGCCCCGGGGTCCGACTGCGAGCCGCAGATGGTATAATTGCCGGCCCCTTCCAGTTTTTTCTCCGCCAAACGGAGCAGGCGCGTCACCGTGAAAGTCAACACAAAATAAAGCACGCAGACCACGGCATAGGTCTGGAAGATCTGGAGATTGATCCGGTTGATGACCCCGGCCATATAATAAAGCTCCATGACCCCGATAACATTCAGAACCGAGGTGTCCTTGATGTTGATGACAAACTCGTTGCTGACCGAGGGCAGGATGTTCCGCATGGCCTGCGGGAGAATAACATGGATCATAGCCTGCATGTGCGTCATTCCGACCGAACAGGCTCCCTCCATCTGTCCGCGCTCCACGGAGATAATGCCGCCCCGGACGATCTCGGCCATATAAGCTCCCGTATTGATTGAAACAATGAAGATACCGGCAGGGATCAGCGGGAGCGTATTACCGCCGTTCAGAAACGCATACCCCCAGAAAATGACCATCGATTGCACCATCATCGGCGTACCGCGAAAAACTTCGATATACACCCCGATGATCGCGTTCAGGATTTTATGCAGGACGCGGAGTACCGGAGATTTGGAGAACGGGGCCGTGCGGATAACGCCGGTCAGAAGACCGATAAGCAGCCCCGCCAGCGTTCCGGTCAAAGCAATCAGCAGGGTGTATCCGACCCCGCGCAAGAGCAGTTCCCGGTATTTTACGGCAATGTTGACAACTTGTGACAGAAATTCCACTTGCTACGCTTCTTTCTTTGTAATGATTTTGCGAACAGAATTACTTTTTATAAATAATGACCAGGTTGCTGCGGTAATAGCAGTCGGAGAAATCGGCCTCCTGCTTTCTTTCGTCCGTGGGGCTCATCCCGGCGATAACGCAGTCCACCGCGCCGGATGTCACGGCGGGAATCAGCGAATCCCATTCGTTCCGCACGATTTCAAGGCTCATGCCGAGTTCGGCCGCAATATACTTGGCGATCTGCACATCGTACCCGTTGGCATACTGTCCGGGCGCGCCGCTGATCGGCACCGCACCGTTCACAGCGCTTGTCTGCGTCCAGTTGAAGGGGTCATATGCGCATTCCATCGAAATTTTCAGCACGCCTTTTGAAACATCGGTCTTGTCGGAACGGACGGCATAGCTGAGGTGAAGCTCCGTCTCGGGATTTTTGTTGGCGTCAAAAATCTGATTCATCAGTTCCTGCTGTTTTTCCTGAGATATGCCGGCCAAAACGGCATTGACTTTTTTCAAAAGTTCGGAGCCTTTTTTGAAGGCGACGGCAATACCCGTCTCATCCCCGACCACGCGGAAACCGGTGTCGTTGTTTTTCAGGGGAAGATAGGCAAGTTCGGGATCCTTCGCCGTCTCGGTAAATGCCGTCGGTTCCTCCGCCACATAACCGTCAATGGCGCCGCTGCGCAGAGCGGTCAGGAGCGCGGGGAAATCGGGATATTCTTTCGCGGTCACGCCGGTGATCTGCTGCTGTAAAGCCGTCAGATGGAAAGTCCCCTTCTGCGCCGCCAGAACGGCACCGGAACCGGAGAGGGCGGAGATGCTGCCCTTATCGGAAATATCCACCTTTTCACGTGCGCCGCAGGATGCAAAAGCGAGACAAAGAAGAGCCAGTGCGAGTGCGAGAGAGATGATTCTTTTCATGATTTTTTCCTCCGAAAAATATTTTTCAAAACAGAACGGCCGAAGCAAGTGCTCCGACCGTTTCAATATATCCCGGGATATATCAGAATCCAATCAAATGTAGCACTCCGCAAATTCTTGCGACAGTCGAGGGGATATTCTCCCAACGCCCAACGATACCGTCCGGGGAACGATACCATTTCGGCAAAAGCACCTTTCACACGGTCCTGCCGGCCTCCCGGGCCTATACCGCGCTACTCATCACTTCCGCGCCTCTAACAATTCTTTGATTCGACTATTCAGTTTTGTCCATTATACGCCCCCTTTTGGCATTTGTCAATAGTTTTTGCAATATTTTTTTGTAATTTTTTCATAAATGGAAAAAAGAAGGCTCTCGGCTTTACAAAACGCGCCGTGCGCGGTATACTGTTTAATGTAGTATTTTTCTCGGCGCGCCCCGCCGAAAGGCCGAAGAAAACCGAAAAAAATCAAAAAGAAAAATCCGAAAGACGGCCACAGAATAATCCAAAAAGAAAATCGCAGAAAAAAAAGGAGCAGAACCATGCCGATGCAAAAAGAAACAACAAAGATTCAAAAAAGGCTGGCGGCTTTGCGCGCCCGGATGGATGCGCATGGTGCCGATGCCTGCCTGATCGGCACCGAAGATTTTCACGGTTCCGAATATGTCGGGGAATATTTCAAAGCGCGCGAATACTTTTCGGGCTTTACGGGTTCGGCGGGAACGCTGGTCGTTCTGCGCGGAGAAGCCGCCCTGTTCACCGACGGCCGCTATTTTTTGCAGGCGGAAGACGAGCTGGCCGGCAGTGGTATCACGCTTATGAAAAGCGGAATGCCCGGCGTTCCCTCTCCCGAAGAATATCTTTGCCGTTCCCTGCCCGACGGTGCCGTAATCTGTTTCGATGGCAGGACCGTCAGCCGGCACAGGTTTCTTTCGCTTTGCCGGGCAGCCGAAGGCCGCGGCTTTCGGTTTTGCGGAGAATGCGATCCCGCCGGTGAGGCTTTCGTCGGCCGCCCCGCTCTTTCCGAAGCACCGATCTGGGAGCTGGCGGTGGAATTCAGCGGAGAGAGCCGGGAAGAAAAACTGGAACGGGTGCGACGGGCGATGCACACGCGCGGCGCCGATCTTCTCCTTCTTTCCGCGCTGGACGAAATCGCATGGCTCCTGAACCTGCGCGGCGGCGATATCTCCCATACGCCGGTATTTCTTTCCTTCTTTTTACTGGGAGAAAAGAACGCCACTCTCTGCGTGCGGGAAAGAGCGCTTTCCGAAGAGCTGCGCGCGGAACTTGCCGCATGCGGTATCACCGTCGCCCCTTACGACGCGATTTACCGGCTCCTTGCCGGTCTGCCGGCGGGTGCCTCCCTTCTCTACGATGGGAAAACCGCCAACTCGCAACTGATAAATGCCCTGCCCGACGGGGTGCGCACGATGGATGAAGAAAGCCCCGTCTGCCGGATGAAAGCCGTCAAAAACGCCGTCGAATGCGAGAATCTGCAAAAGGCGCACCGGACAGACGGAGCGGCGCTGACCCGCTTTCTGTTCTGGTTGAAGGATCATGCCGGGAAAGCGGGCGTGACCGAACTGTCTGCCTGCCGGAAATGCGAAGAATTCCGCCGCGCCGGCGACGGTTATCTCGGAGCCTCTTTCTCCCCGATCATCGCATGCGGAGAACACGCCGCCGTTATCCATTACGAGCCGGACGCAAAGAGCGACCGCCCAATCCCCGCCCGCGGCCTTTGCCTGACCGACACCGGCGCCCATTATACGAAAGGCACGACCGATGTCAGCCGCACCGTGGCACTCGGCCCTGTGACCGCAGAGGAAAAACGCCTCTTCACCCTTGTTTTACGCGGTCATCTTGCGCTGGCCGCCGCCCGGTTCCCGGCCGGGGTAAGCGGAGAAAACCTCGACGTGCTTGCCCGCGCCCCGCTGTGGAACGAGGGGCTGGACTACCGGCACGGAACCGGGCATGGAGTCGGGTATCTGCTCTCCGTACACGAAGGTCCGCAGAATATCCGCCTGCGCGGAAACGGAGCCGCCTGCCCGCTGGAAGCCGGGATGGTTGTTTCGGACGAGCCGGGGTATTACCGCGCCGGTTCCTTCGGGGTGCGACATGAAAATCTCCTGCTGGTGACGCAGGCGGAGGAAACCGAATACGGGCGCTTTCTCTCCTTCTCTCCTTTGACGCTGGTTCCGTTTGACCGCGACGCGATCGACCCGTCTCTTCTGACCGGGGAGGATATCGCCCGACTGAACGCCTACCATCAACGGGTATATGAGGAACTTTCCCCGTTGTTTTCCGAAGCAGAGACCAAACGCCTGCAAAAGGCAACCGCCCGGCTCTGACGGCCGCCGGTCTCTTGAAAAACAAGTAAAAATCTCTTGCATTCTATCCGGAAAGCCTGTATAATCAATGCAGGAAGCCGGCGGAGCCGCACGGTTATAAGGCGCGCTTTTCTTTCGTTGCGCACCCATTCCGATATGTATATTAAGGAGAATCAATATGGAACTTCGTTTGCGGGACCTGACCACTGAACAAAAAATCGGTATGCTTCTCACCGGCACCTTTTCGCACGGGCAGGAAGATATTGATTATACCATCGGACTCATCCGTGAGCATAAACTCGGCTCGGCCTGGGTCAATCCCTTTGATGCGCGCCGTGATGAACTGATCCGCCGTATCCGGGAGGCGGCAGATTACCCTATCCTCATTTGCTGTGATGCCGAAAACGGACACGGGGATTATAAGATTCCGCAGGCTATCTCGCTTGCCCGCACCGGCAGCGACCCTGCCCTTGCCTATTCTTTCGGCAAGGTAACGGCTGTTCAGCTCCATGCCCTCGGGTACAATGTTATCACCAATCCCGTTTTGGACATGACCGGCAACCATAACTGCCCCTGCGGTGCAAATACGCGTGTTTTCGGCAATGATAAGGATAAAGTGGCAAATCTCGGGATCGCCATCGGGCGCGGAATGCATGACAGCGGCGTGCTTGTCATGGCCAAGCATTATCCCGGCGTCGGAGACATCGGCGTGGATACGCATATGCAGGAAGGGCGGATTGAGGAAACCGCAGAGGAACTGTTGCGTTACCGTCTCTACCCTTACCTCAAAATGATGGAAGCCGGTGTGCTGGACGCTGCCATGACGGCGCACCTGCTGGTACCGAAGATCGACCCCGATTACCCGGCTTCTCTTTCCCGGAAGGTTCTCAGCCTGCTCCGCGAACACGGCTTTGACGGTTTCTATATGACCGACGCACTCTCGATGATGGGCGTTGTGTTGAAGTACGGGCGATATGCCTGTAACGGCCTGGCCGCCGCCGCGGGGAACGAATGCGTTCTCTCCTGGGGAATCAGTAACAAGGAAGCCTACGAGGCCCTTCTGGATGCTTACCGGCGCGGCGTTTTCTCGGACGAACTGCTTGACGCTTCCGTCACCCGGCTCCTTGCGGCACAGCACAAAGCCGCCGTTCTTCATGATGAACGCACCTGTACCGAAATCACCGAGGAAGATAAAGAGAACTTCCGCCGTATCAACGAGGACTGCATCTGCCGGATTGTCAACCGGGGCGTTTCTCCCGCCGTGGATAAGAACGGCCGCCATCTCTTTGTGGTGCTGACCGACAATGACTATGACCCGATCGCGCAGGAGGACGCGCCGATCAGCGAATTTGACTGGTACCTGCCGCAACGGATTAAGGAAAAGATTCTTGCAACGTATCCGAACTCCGAAGTCTACCTGCTCCGTTACTTTCCTTCGGCATCGGACAGCTCCATTCTCTTCAATAAGCAAATTGCGTTTGACGATGTCATCTATGTTACTTACTGGAGAACCAGCGCGTATCTCGGCCGCGAATGTCTTTCCAGCCGGGTGATCGGTGTGATGGAAGCCTTACAGACCACAAACCGGATTGCGGCGGTTCTCCACTTCGGCAATCCCTACCTGATGGAAGAAATCCCGCATGTTGACCGGCTTCTCCTCGGTTGCTGTTCCGCACAGTGCATCAACCACGCTTTTGACGTCCTTTCCGGAGATGCCGAAGCGCGCGGCACGGAACATTATAAACTGCACCTGAAATAAGCCGGAAAACCCGACGCAGGCCGGAGAACCCGACGCGGGCCGAAAAATCCGACGCGAGTCGAAAAACCCGACATAAACCCCGGGAACGTTCGCGCAATTCTCTTTGCGATGTAAATATTTCTTTACTTTACAGATTCAAAAAAGCGGCATCTGATGCCGCTTTTTTATGGTGTTTTTCTTTTATCGGTTCGATATATTTTATTTTTTGGGAACGATTTTTTCTTTCCCGCCCATATAGGGGCGCAGGGCGACAGGGATCGACACCGTGCCGTCCTTTTGCAGGTTGTTCTCCAAGAACGCAATCAACATCCGGGGCGGAGCCACAACGGTATTGTTCAGTGTATGCGCGAGGTATTTTCCTTCCTTGCCGTTCACGCGGATGCGCAGGCGACGGGCTTGTGCGTCACCGAGATTGGAACAACTGCCCACCTCGAAATACTTTTTCTGCCGCGGAGACCAGGCTTCTACATCAAGCGACTTGACCTTTAAGTCGGCCAAATCCCCGGAACAGCATTCCAACGTACGTACGGGAACGTCAAGCGAACGGAAAAGATCAACCGTATTCTGCCAGAGTTTGTCAAACCACATTTTGCTGTCTTCGGGTTTACAGACCACGATCATTTCCTGTTTTTCAAACTGGTGGATGCGGTAAACGCCGCGCTCTTCCAGCCCGTGCGCGCCCTTCTCCTTGCGGAAGCAGGGGGAATAACTGGTCAACGTATAGGGAAGTTTTTCTTCCGGGATAATCTGATCGATGAATTTCCCGATCATGGAATGTTCGCTGGTACCGATCAGGTAGAGGTCTTCCCCTTCGATCTTGTACATCATGGCGCTCATTTCGGCAAAACTCATGACCCCCGTCACCACATCGCTGCGGATCATGAAGGGGGGTACGCAATAGGTGAAACCACGGTCAATCATAAAATCGCGGGCATAAGAGAGAACGGCGGAATGCAGGCGTGCAATATCCCCCATGAGATAATAAAATCCGTTTCCGGCCACGCGGTGCGCGCTGTCCAGGTCAATCCCCTCGAAAGTCTCCATAATATCGGTGTGATAGGGAATCGGGAAATCGGGTACGACCGGTTCTCCGTACCGCCGGACCTCCCGGTTTTCACGATCGTCACGCCCGATCGGAACGCTGGGATCGATTATGTTCGGCAGGGTCAGCATGATCTTCCGGATGGCCGCGTCAAGTTCTGTCTCGCGGGCTTCGTCGGCGGCCAGTTTTTCGGCTTCTTTTGTGACTTCGCGTTTGACTGCTTCCGCCTCCTCGCGCTTTCCCTGCCCCATCAACGCCCCGATGCTTTTTGAGAGTTTGTTGCGGTTGGCGCGCAGGGCATCCGCCTCCTGCTGACAGGCGCGCTTCTCTGCGTCAAGCGCGATGACTTCATCCACCAACGGGAGTTTTTCATCCTGGAACTTCTTCCGGATATTTTCCTTGACCGCTTCCGGATTTTCTCTGACGAACCGTAAATCCAACATTTTTTTATCCTCCGAAATATAAAATACGAAACAAAAAAGGAGCCTCCATGGGACGAAGAAGCTCCGCGTTGCCACCCAAATTGACGGGGATTTCCCGCCCACTCTCTGCGCTGTCAAGGGCGCTCCCTCCGACTTTCATCGGCGGCTCCGAAAATGGATACACAAACGCGCCGCGCCGGCTCGCACCTCCCGCCGGTTCTCTGTGCCATTGCGTCCGTGATAGTTTTCCTCATGGCCGTTATATACCGAAAATGCAAAGAAACCTGCCGTTGTCGGCGTTTACCGTTTCCCGCGTTTGCTCTGCCCGCGTGCCTTTTCTGTCGGAATCGTTGCCGGAAAGCTCCCGCAAGCAGGTTTTCTTGCTTACATTATATCATTTTTTTATAAATTTGCAAGAGTTTTTTCGGTTTTTGCAAAAATTTCAGTTCTCCACCCGGCAGGAAAACATCAATTCGCCGTCCGCACGTTGCCCGTCTGCCGAAAAACCCTTCTCCGACCGGAGGCAAAAAAGCGTGAGCGGCGTGTCCGCCAGCACCTCCCGGTGATATTCGATCTCGAAACAACGTACCGCTTCTTCTCTCTGCGGGACATAGGCGTTCATGACATAGTCGGCATAACGGATATTGTTGACATGGCCGTTATCGTCCAAATCCGAAAAGCCCGGTATGACCGAAAAAGACTTCTCCGGCTCCGCAACGCGCGCAAGACGTGAAAATCCGTCCGGGAAATTGCGTTCCGCGATATGCTCCATCGGCGGATACAGATCGGCCACCGCGACAATGCGACGGCGTACCGTATGCAAAAGTACCCACTCGGAACTCCCCCGCACCAGCACTTTCCCTTCGGCGGACAAAATGCGGTATTCGCGGATAAAGGTCAGCCGCCCGGGCCGTAGCGGCCAGGTCTCCACGCGGACGCGGGCAAACGGCGCGCTCTCCCCGCAGACCTCGTAACGGATACGCGTCAGTACCCATATGAGATCACGTCCGAGCATGGCCGCGCGACCGACCCCGAGAAGCGTTGCGTGCTCTCCGGCCACATTCTGAAAAAGATCCAGGATCGAAGAAGGGCGCAGGCGGTCGTAACAATCAAAGTCCGAGGTGCGGAGACTGAATTCTTTCGTAAAGCGTTCGTTCATGGTTTTTCCTTCTATATGCGCCGGTCACATATACCGGTATTTTTTCCGCTTGCCGAGCAAAAAACCACTCGACAGCACAAAGGCGAAAACCTCCGCCACGGCTACCGCGCCGAAAACGGCGTCCGCGCCGAAGAGAAGCGGCAGGAGCATGATTGCCGTTGACTGAAAGAGCAGTGTGCGCAAAAAAGAAATGATGGCCGAAACGCCGCCGTTGTTCAGCGCCGTGAAAAATCCCGATGCGAAAATATTGAATCCGGCCAGCAGGAAAAAGAGCGCAAACAGACGCATGGCACGCACGGTCAGCGCAAGCAGGCCTTCATCATATCCGACAAAGACGGCGGCCAGCGGTTCGGCCAGAATCCACGCCAGCACGGAAAGGACAATCCCGAGCCCCAACATCAGGCGGACGCTCTTGTGCAGAATGTTTTTCAGCTCTTCCGTATTCTCCGCTCCGTAATGATAGGACACAATCGGCGCTGTTCCGATCGTATATCCGATAAAGATAGCGATAAAGATAAAGTTCACATACATGAGAACCCCGTAAGCGGCCACGCCGTCTTCGGCGAACAGACGGAGCAACTGGAAATTATACAGCATCCCGACGATCGAAGAGGAAACGTTGCTCATCAGTTCCGAAGAGCCGTTCCCGCAGGCCGCTAAAATCGGGGCGGCGCGCAAGCGGGTAAAACCGAGGCGAAGCAGGCTGGAGTTTTGGCGGGAAAAATAGAAGAGAGGCAGAATGCCGCCAATACACTGGCCGATACCGGTCGCGACCGCCGCTCCGGCAAGCCCCCAGCCGAACCCGGCAATAAAAACGGCATCCAGCACGATGTTGGTGCATCCGGCCGCCACCGTAAACGCCAGGCCGAGACGCGGCTTTTCCGCCGCCGTCAGGAAACTGTGAAAAACGCTCTGGAGCATGAAAGCCGGACTGAAAGCCACCCAGATACGGCCGTACAGCACACAGTCGTCCAGCATCTGCGGGGTCGCGCCGAGCAGGATAGAGACCGGGCGCATGACGAGAAGGCCGAACACCGCCAGCACCACGCCGAAAAGGAGCGTGAAAAGAACCAGCATGGAAAAATACCGGTTGGCTGTCTCATGATTGCCTCTCCCCAGCTCCTTGGCGACAAGCGCCGCCCCGCCGGTACCGATCATGAACCCCATTCCGCCGAGGATCATCATGAAAGGCATCACGAGATTCAAAGCGGCAAAAGGAACCTTCCCGACGTGGTTGGAAACGAAAAAGCCGTCTACCACCCCGTAAATTGAGATGAAAACCATCATGATGATCGTCGGAGCAACAAAACGCAATAATTTGGCATAGGTAAAATGGTCAGATAAACGAATTCTCATAGATACCTCAACAGGCGAACTTTCATATGATACGCAGAAATCTCTCCCCGGCAACCTTCGCACCATCCGCCGGCGGCACCGAAAGAGTCAAAAAGAGTGGCCGGCGAGCGGAAAACCCGGAAGAAAGGGGCGCGGATTCCGGCGCGGCGCGGAGTGATAAAGAGGGCGAAGCGCAGAGTGATAAAGAGGGCGAAGTGCGGAGTGATAAAGAGGGTGCGGGAAAAAAGTCAACGGCAGGGGATGTATCCCGTGCCGGATTGCAACTCCCCGTACCCGGGGAGCGTGAAAAGAATGTTGATATAATATCCGGCGGCTTCGTCCGGAATGCGGCCGCGCACTTCTCCCGTGGCGGCATCCGCAAAAACCGCGTCGTCACAGGTCTGCCAGACCTGGTCCAGGAAGGGATAGGCACCGAATCCGAATTTGTCATGCACGCTGTACGTCATCGGCTCGGTGATATAAAAGACACGGGCGCGGACATTGGTGGCCTCTGCGGGAATTTCGGCATGGCATAAGACCTCTCTTCCCTGAGGCCAGTCGCGGAATGTGACAAAACCGGGCGCGCCCGGGCGGTTGATTGCGTAATCGGCAAAAGCCCTGCAAAGCGCCTGTTTGGAAAACGCGGAGGTATGACTGTGCGACCAGCTCCCGAGCATGGCCAGTGCGTTCCGCGGATTGGATGCGGTGTGCGCGGCCGATTTCGTATAGGAATCGACGCTGAAATTGTTATCGTCGTTATACGCCAGCCAAAAAATCGGCATGCCGGCCCGGTCAAGACGATCCTCAGCCGCCCAGAGCGCGCGGACATACGGATCCGAAAAATCGGCAAAACCCGACAGTGCGCCGCATTCATATGCCGTACCGTAAATCGGAATGGCAAAAGCGAACCGCGGATCGTATCCGATGGCCAGTGAGGTCGTCACTCCGCCCCACGAAATGCCGCAAATGCCGATCTTGTCGGCTTGCACACGTGCGTCGGCGCGCAAGAGGTTGCCGGCCAGAATCACCTGCCCGATACCATGATACGCCCAATGCGTTTCGATGGGAGCATATGCGGTGTAAAAAACGCGGTCGGGGGAAGAAATATACCCTTCCTCGGCAAACTCGGGAGTCAGCCCGTAGGTATACATTTCCCCGGAGCCTTCCCGATAGCCGGCATTCACCGTAACGGGGAAATATCCGGTCGTCTCCATGGCGACTGCGGCATAGCCGCAGTCATTCCAGAGTTTCACCCACGGCAAAAACGGATGCCCGCCTCCCCCATGCACCAGCAAAACAGCCGGAACCGGCGAATCGGCAGAGGCTCCGTCCGGAAAACCGACATATGCAAAAACCTTGGTCTTGTGGCCGAGGTACGGCATTCCGTCATACGTCACGGCGCGGATATGGGCATATTCCGGCAGGGTCGGCCGATAGGCGGTCGTTTCGCGGGCAAAGACCGGCGTTTTCATCGCTGTTTCCATGGCCGCTTCGATTTCTTTCTTTTGTTTTGCGATGATGGAAGCGTCCGGACAAACGCCCGTTATCTTCTCTGCGTTCCGATCCATACGGTCTCCTCCGTTTCATCATTCCGGCAATCGGTTCCAGTGTAACATATTCAAACGAAAAAAGCAAGTGAAAAAAAAGAAAAACCGCCGAATGTTTTCCGACGGTTTGTAAAGGAAACTTTACGTCAGCACCGGTTTTCCAGCTTGCGTAGTAAAAGAGTAAACGGAAGTACCAACGTGCCGAAGACGGTATTGGATACCGCATGGATCAGATCAAAGGTCAGCCCTGCGGCAATCCAGGCAAGCATTGCCTGCCAGTCCAATCCGAAAAGCAGTGCCTGCGCCGGGGCATAGAGCGCTCCGAAGAGAAGCCCGTGCAGGCCGCAAAGAATCGGATAGACCACCGCGCACGCTCCTTGCGGCAAACGGCGCGGCAGTGCAAGAAATGCGAAGAAGAGCGGGAGAAAAATATAAAGATAGGGCAACCACCAGAGTGAAAAGCCGTGGAACAGCCCGTCCAGAAAGACATAAATATAAATCGGAATCAGCGCCCGCCAGCGGTACACCACCGTCAGCGTTCCGATAAAAAGGGCGAGCAAGTGGATATTCGGCAAAATCTCCATGAGATACTTCGTACCGAACATCAGCGCGCCAAACATTGCAAACACGGCCGTATCCCGCACACGGCGGCGGGTCTTTTCATAGGATCCCATGCATTCTCTCCGGCAAATACAGGAGCGAAAACGGCATTATTTCTGCCGTTTGAACTCGTAAATGTCTCCGGCGGTCACGGGAACCGAGGAAACGCCGACCTGCGCCATTTCTCCGTTCACATAGAAGCCCCACCAATATCCGCCGTCAAGGTTGTAATCCGCACGGATACCGTTCACATACGTGACCATCAGGCCGTATTCGGAAGTTTTTCCGTTGGCAAGGTCGATGGCGGTCAGCGCGTCGGCTACGGTTTTTTCATCGGTACGGAGCGTGACGGTAACGGTCTTTTCTTCTGCCGTTACTTTGACGGTGACAGTCGTTTCTCCCGTGCCAACGGTAACGTCGGTCTTGTACCGGGCATTGTCCCAGACACTTTCTCCGCAGGCGGTAAAAGCAAAAAAGACGAATACGAGGAGAAGGAGAGTTGCGAGAATTCTGTTTTGAGTCTGTGTTTTTTTCATTTCATTCCTTTCCCGAAGAAAACATATCCCCCACGGGTACGGAACGCACAAAAAAAACGCGCGGCCGTCTCCCACTTGCCCGGAGACTGTTTCCCTTCACGAGACGATAAGCATTCCGGCTGATGACCCGCTCCCGGTCAATCACGGCAATGGCTGTTGCCGCGGAACTTCCCCGCGTTTCCTTATCCCCGGCCCTGGCCGGTTGCACCGTCCTGCGGTGCCGAATCGTGTCGTTGCTTCTATATTATATTGTCTTTTTCCCCCCTTGTCAAGCAAAAACCGCATAGCCCGGTTTTTCCCCGCATAAAATGGAGCGGAGGTGATGTTTATGCGGGAGTCTGCACGGCAATTTATCAAAAACGGGATTTCACTCAGCATTTCCGCCCTTGTCATGCGAACCGTGTCGGTCGCCTTCGGCGCGTATCTTTCCGACCGTATCGGAGCGGAAGGGATGGGGCTTTATTCACTGATTATGAGCATTTACACCTTTGCCGTGACTTTTGCCACCTCGGGTGTTTCGCTGGCGACCACGCGCTTATGCTCGGATGCCCTCGGGCGGGAGCGTCCGGGTGAAGTGCGCGGCGCACTGGCGCAGGCTCTTTTCTATGCCTTTACGTTCGGGGCGGCGGCCTCGGTCTTTCTTTTTTTCGGAGCCGACTTTTTCGGAACGGTCCTCTTGGGCGACAGCCGCACGGTTCCTTCCCTCCGTCTTTTGTCGGCGGCGCTTGTTCCGATTGCGGTCTCCTCGGTCTTCAACGGGTATTTTACCGCCATGCGGCATGCGGTGAAAAACGCCGCCGTTTCCATGGCGGAGCAGGTCGTTCGCATCCTTCTGACTTCCTTTGCCCTGACCCTGCTCCTTCCCCACGGCATGACGTATGCCTGCCTGTCTTTGGTGGCGGGATCGGCACTTTCTGAAATTTTTTCGGCGCTTTGTCTCTTTCTCCTCTATCGGGCGGAAAGACGGCATTCTCCTCCGGTCACACTTGAAAAAATCCCCGCTTCGGCGATTCTGCGGATTACGCTGCCGATCGCGGCTTCTTCTTACATCCGTTCCGGCCTTCTGAGTGCGGAACATATGCTGATCCCGCGTGCGCTTACGCGGGGCGGGGGGAGTCGGGAAGAAGCGCTTGCCTCTTACGGCGTTCTTTCCGGTATGGCGCTCCCCGTCCTTTTATATCCTACTGCGCTTCTTTCCTCTTTTGCCGGGCTTTTGGTTCCTGAATTTGCCGAGGGGGAAGCGCGCGGCACGGTTCTGGAAAACCGGCGGCTTTGCGAACGCGCCCTGCACCTGACCCTGCTCTTCGGAATTGCCTGCAGCGGACTGATGACGGCCTTTGCGGGAGAACTGGGGCAGGCGATTTATCATGACGCGGCGGCGGGGCGGTATATTGCCATTCTCGCCCCGGTCATTCCGGTCATGTATCTCGACCATGTGACCGACGCCATGATGAAAGGCGTCGGCCTGCAATTTTACTCCATGGTCGTGAATATCCTCGACTCCATGGGCAGTATCCTGCTTGTTCTGCTCCTGTTGCCCCGCCTCGGGGTCAGCGGCTATGCTTATATCATCATCGCGGCCGAAATCTTCAATTTTTCGCTGAGCGTCACCGGCCTGCATAACAAAATCCGGTTTTCCTTCCGTATCGGGGAATGGGTCCTCTTCCCGACTGCCGTCATTCTCCTCTTCTCTACCCTTGCCCGGCGCATTCCCGGAGCAGGTGCCGCCGGCCTGATCCTGCGTATGGCGCTGGCGCTCATTCTGTATATGCTCTTTCTTTTTTCGGTATATCGGTTACCGGTATTCTTTCAAAAAAGGAGAAAAAGAAAAGACCCGCCGCAAGGGCAGGCAACGCAAAAAGGCGGGCCGGGCGCACGAACGGCAGGAGAAAAAATGGCAAGAACCGCCGGAACCGTTACGGCGGGAGCCGGCCGGCTCTATTCCTTCGGTCGGAGGTAAATTCAGCGGGAGGGGCTGCGGGGAGATTTTGCCGAGGCGGCGTTCGGCCGGAGAATTCCGAAGGGCGGGTTGCGGCGGAAAACTCAGCCGGAAAACTCAGCCGGAAAACTCAGCCGGGAGGCGGCTCACTGCCACGCGGCAACCATTTACCGTAGTCGCGCGGAGAAAGGCCATAGTGCTTTTTGAAATCCCTGCTGAAATTGGAGAGCGACGAATACCCGAGCGCGTCCGAAACCGCCGAAATGCTCTCCCCTTTTGCCAATGAACGCACGGCATAATCGAAGCGGCATTCCCCGTGATACTGTTTCAGAGAAAGGCCGTAATAGCGGCGAAACACGCGGTACAGGTAAGACGCGGAATAGCCGAACACGCGGGAAAGTTCCTGCATATCCAAAAGCGTTGCATAATGCCCGTCAATATACTGGCGAATGCGGGCGGGCAGACTTTCATCCCGGTGGTCGGAATCGGTGATATACAGGATCAGCGCCTCCGCCATCCGATGGATTGCCACCGGATCCCCCGCCGGAATATAGCGCAAAAGCAGGGCGATCATATCCGCGACAAACGGATCCCGCGCCGGGTCGCACAGGATCGGACGCGCAATCTTCGGCGTTGCCGCAATGTGAAAATAAAGATGATTCAGTTTGTCTTTTTTATCCTCCCATATCGAATACACGCGGTCGGAAGGGAGAATATACAGCATCCCGCGCCGAAAGGAAAAAGACTGCTCACTGTCGCGGTAATAGGCTGTTCCGCCCAGGATATAATAGACCCGCGAGAAGGTCGGTTTATTATCAATAAACTCCCAGTTGCTGTATGTGTAGGTCTTTCCGTACTGAAAAACCGAATTGATAACCATAGAATCACCTCCGGCTCCAGTATACTCCGCCCCGCCGTACTTGTCAACTCTTTTCAATCCGGGAGCGAAAAATGATAAGTTCCGGAAGATTCCTGATATTCTTTTTTCCGGATTATTCTGCTATCATGAAATAAAGGCACAAAAAACGTGCCGGGTTCCTGCCGCGCAAACCGGCGACGGCAAGACCCACGGAAAGGAGAAGATCGTATGAAATGCAAGATCGGTATTCGTCCGACGATTGACGGACGATGGGGCGGTATCCGCGAAGGGCTGGAAGAGCAGACCATGCAAATGGCGCGCGCGGCGAAACAACTGATTGAGGAAAACGTGTTTTATGCGGACGGAACCCCTGCGCAAGTCGTCATTTCCCCCTGCACGATCGGCGGAGGCCGTGAAGCCGCCCTTTGCGCGGAATATTTTGCGAAGGAAAACGTCACCGCTACCCTGAGCGTGACTCCCTGCTGGTGCTACGGTACCGAGACAATGGATCTCGACCCGCTGACGACCAAAGCGGTCTGGGGGTTTAACGGAACCGAGCGGCCGGGAGCCGTCTATCTGGCGGCCTGCATGGCGGCGCATGCCCAACGCGGGCTTCCCGCCTTCGCCATCTACGGCCGTGACGTGCAGGACATCGGCCATAGCGGCATTACCCCGGATGTGGAAGAAAAGATTCTGCGCTTTGCCCGCTGTGCGCTGGTCGTCGGCCAGATGCGGAACCGCGCCTATGTCTCTATCGGAAGCGTCGCGATGGGGATTGGCGGTTCCTTCCTCGACGCAGGTAAAATGCAGAAATTCTTCGGCCTTCGCGCCGAATGGGTCGATATGACCGAAATTTTGCGGCGCGTGGATCTGGAAATCTATGACCGCGAGGAATACTCCCGGCTTCTCCGGTTCATCAAAACGCGTTGCCGCGAAGGGCGCGACCTCAACGGCGATGTATGGGGACAGAAGGATTTCACCCGGGAGGAGCTTGACGCGCAATGGGAGTTCGTTGCCAAAATGACGCTCATCATCCGCGATATCATGCTGGGCAATCCCGCCCTCAACCAAATCGGGTGGCATGAAGAAGCCCTCGGCCGGAATGCCATTCTCGGCGGATTTCAGGGGCAACGGATGTGGACCGACTATAAACCGAACGGCGACTTCACCGAAGCCATGCTCAACTCCAGTTTCGACTGGAACGGAAAACGCGCGCCGATCATTCTGGCAACGGAAAGCGACAACTGCAACGGCCTTGCCATGCTCTTTGCCAATCTGCTGACCGGGCGCGCCGCCTGCTTTGCCGATGTGCGCACCTACTGGTCGCCCGATGCCGTTCGCCGCGTGACCGGCTGGACCCCCACCGGAAAAGCCGCCAACGGTTTTATGCATCTGCTGAACAGCGGAGCGGCCGCTCTCGACGGCACAGGTGCTTCCCTGGACGAAAATAAAAATCATACCATGAAACGCTGGTGGGATGTAACCGACGAAGACATGGACGCGATGCTGGAAGCGACCCGCTGGAGCCCGGCCAACCGGGGCTATTTCCGTGGCGGCGGCTTTTCTTCCAGTTATTCCTCTCAAGGCGAAATGCCGGTCACGCTCATCCGCGTCAACATGGTGGAAGGAATCGGCTATACGCTGCAGTTTGCCGAGGGTTGGACGGTTGAATTGCCTGAAAATGTAAACAAGACTTTGCTGGACAGAACCGACCCGACCTGGCCATCCACTTGGTTTGTTCCGCGTACCGGAGAGGGCGGAGCCGCCCGGGATGTATACCAGGTGATGGCCGATTGGGGAGCCAATCACGGCGCTTTTGTCTTCGGACATATCGGGCGCGATCTCATCACGCTTTCCTCGATGTTCCGCATTCCGGTATCTCTCCACAACCTGCCGGATGACGCGCTCTTCCGTCCGCATGCATGGTCCGCGTTCGGCACTCGCGATGCCGAGGGAGCCGATTATCGCGCCTGCGCCCAATACGGCGAGCTATACAAATAATCTTCCATCGCATTTCTATAAAAAACCGGAACGCCTGAAAGGGGCCCCAAAGGTTCGGAAACTTTTGGGAGACCATATCTTTCGGTTCCGGTTTTTGTTTTGAAAAAGTTTACGGCCGCATCGGTTTTTGCGGTCTACGGCCAGAGAGCGGCATTTTCATAACAGCGGATGGTGTCTTCCAGCCAGTAAGAAAACCGGGTATGCGGGAACCGCGTTTCACGGGTACGGAACCGGCGGACAAGTTCACGCCCGTCTTTGACATCATGCCAGATATCCGCAAAAACGAAATCGTATTCGTCTTCCCGCATTGTGCGGTCAAGGAAATCGAAAGCGTCCGCCGTCACGACCCGGACCTTTTCCCGATGTGGGAATTGCGGCAGGATTTCCTCGCAGAAAAGCGAGGCTGCCTCGGCGGAAAGCTCTACCACCGTCACACCCGAAACATCCGGCTTTTCCGAAGCGTGGAAGGCAAAATATCCGAGCCCCAAACCAAAGGTCAGCACCCGGCCGACGGCCTTTTTGACAGCGGGGAGCGTGGTGGCGGTCTCATTCGGCATCAGGGTCATCCACTCTCTTCCGTTTTCCAGCACGGCGGGATAGGTATATTCCCGCATGAAATACCCGAGTTGCGGAATCATCCGTCCGTCAGGAAAAACGCGAAAATCCCGGCGGACAAACGCTTCGCACGCGGGCAAATGCATCGTGCGCCACTCCCAACGGCCGCGCACTTTCTGCGGGAAAACAATCTTCCGGAAATACGCATCGGACTCATACGCGGATATTTCCTCTTCTTTTATCATCGGGAGAAAATAGTTTTCAAAATACGCGCGGTCGCATCCCGCTGTTTCCAATCCGCAAACAGCCGCCAGCACCGAAGCATAGGCATATTCCCGGGAAACGCCGGTTTCTGCGGCAATCCCGGTCACGATCTCCGGGGTTACCGTATCGGCGGCAAGGTTGAGATAGAGAGAAAGCAGGCGAAGAGTTTCGCTGTTATACTGCCGGATCTGCTGCGGGGTCAGGCCGCTTTGATTCTTTTCCATTTTTACACAAAGGGGCACCTTGCGGCACCCCTTCCCTTTTGTTTATTTCTTTTTCAGCGCAACGGCCGCCCGCGCCCGTTCGGCAATCTTTGCGGCGGTAAGGCCGTAGATTTCCAACAGTTCGGGAACCTTTCCGCTCTGGCCGAAGGTGTCTTCCACTCCGACGCGAAGAACCGGTACCGGGATGGTTTCGGAAAGGAACCCGGCAACGGCTTCTCCGAGGCCGCCGTTGACATTATGCTCCTCAGCAGTGACAAAACACCCTGTCTCTTCTGCGGCTTTCCGCAGGATTGCGGTATCCAGCGGTTTGATTGTATGCATATTGATTACGCGGGCGGAAATTCCTTCTGCCGCCAGCGTTTCGCGCGCTTCCAGCGAAAGATGCACCATATAACCGCAGGCCACGATGGTCACATCGCTCCCTTTCGCCATCTCCACGCCCCGGCCGATTTCAAAATGATAATCAGGCATTTCGGCGGTCAGATTGGGGGTGGCATAGCGCGAAAAGCGGAGATACATCGGGCCGTTATACCGGATGGCCGCCAGCACCGCCGCGCGTGTCTCACAGGCGTCGGAAGGGTTGATGACAACCATGCCGGGGAGCGAACGCATCAATGCCAGATCTTCATTGCACTGGTGCGTTGCACCGTCTTCGCCGACCGTGATGCCGGCATGCGTACCGACGACCTTCACATTCAGATGCGGATAGCAGATCGAGTTGCGCACCTGCTCAAAGGCGCGGCCGGCCGAGAACATGGCAAAACTTGAAATAAAGGGAAGCTGTCCAGCGGCGGCGAGACCGGCGGCAACAGAAGTCATATTGGCCTCGGCGATCCCGCAATCAAAGAACCGTTCGGGAAACTTCTTTTTGAAAATGCCGGTTTTGGTAGCGGCGGCAAGGTCAGCGTCGAGAACAATGAAATCATACTGTTCGCCGAATTCGGCCAGAGCCTTTCCGTAGGCCTCACGGGTTGCAATTTTTTCCATGTCTTTCACCTCACGCTTCTTCACCAAGGTCGCGGAGCGCTACCTTGTATTGTTCTTCTTTCGGAGCGGCACCGTGCCATTCCACGGCGTTCTCCATATACGAAACGCCTTTGCCTTTCACCGTCCGGGCAATGATGACCGTCGGTTTTCCTTTTATCGTGCGGGCCTCGCGGAAGGCTGCCTCGATGGAATCCAGGTCATTCCCGTCGATTGAAATGACGTGCCAGCCGAACGCGCGGAACTTTTCATCATGCGGGGTGGGATTCATGACTTCGGTGATCGGCCCGTCGATCTGCAGGCCGTTCCAGTCAAGGACGGCGCAGAGGTTGTCAAGTTTATAATGCGCGGCAAACATCGCGGCTTCCCAGACCTGTCCTTCTTCGCTTTCTCCGTCTCCGAGAACAGTATAAGTACGATAAGCCGCACCGGAAATCTTCGCGGCAAGCGCCATGCCGCAAGCGGCCGAGATTCCCTGTCCCAACGAGCCGGTGGACATATCCACGCCGGGAATATGTTTCATATCGGGATGCCCCTGCAAACGACTGCCGGTATGGCGCAGGGTTTTGAGTTCCTCTACCGGGAAAAAGCCGCGGTTCGCCAGCGTCGCATAGAGCGCAGGCGCTGTATGCCCTTTGGAAAGGACAAAGCGGTCGCGTCCTTCCTTTTTCGGGTCGGAGGGATCGATATTCATTTCTTCAAAATAGAGATAAGCCATCAGATCGGCAATGCCGAGAGAGCCGCCGGGATGACCGCATCCGGCGTGATACACGCCTTCGATGATCCCCACGCGGATCTTTCTTGCGATTTCCGCAAGTTCCTGCTTTCTTGCTTGTTCCATGCTGTTTTCCTTTCCGGCACTCGCCGTCGGTATTTCTTTTTCATTCTACACAAAATTCTTCCGTTTGTCAAGAGAAAACGCCAAAAGGAAGCCTCGGCAAAACAAAAGGAGGTCTCCGGCAAAAAGAGTTTCTCCGCGTGCTTCATCGTCCTCTCCGCCCGGATTTCCGGCGCATACCGGAAAAGGCGCAAAGAAACGGAAAGCGCAAAAAAAGAAAACGCGAAGGGTACCAGCAGTAGAACCCTCCGCATTTTCGGAATCGGTCAAATTACTTGATTTCGACTTCCGCGCCGGCAGCTTTAAGCTCCTCGGCGATCTTGTTGGCTTCGTCCTTGGAAACGGCTTCCTTGACGGTCTTGGGAGCGCCCTCGACCATGTCCTTGGCTTCCTTCAGGCCGAGACCGGTGATGTTACGAACAGCCTTGATAACGTCGAGCTTCTTATCGCCGAAGGCTTTGAGCACAACATCAAATTCCGTCTTCTCTTCCTCAGCGGGAGCGGCGGCACCGGCGACAGCGGCACCGGCAACGGCGACGGGAGCGGCACTGACGCCGAATTCTTCTTCAAGAGCTTTCACAAGGTCAGCCAGTTCAAGAATGGTAAGACCTTTGATTTCTTCCAGGATCTGAGCGGTTTTTTCACTTGCCATGATTGAATACCTCCGATTTCAATTCTTCTTTTGTTGTTTGTTGTAAAAAACGATTCAGGCCTCGGCCGGTGCTTCCGCACTGCCGTCCTTGTCGATAATGGCCTGCAAAGCACGGGCAAAGCCGTAAAGCGGGGACATCATGCTGCCAAGCATTTTGGCGATGAGAACTTCGCGGGACGGAATGGCCGCCAGCGCGTTGACGCCCGCAGCGTCCAGCACCTGACCGTCCACGAAACCGGCGCGGATCTCAAAGGTCTCTACCTTGTCGGCATATTCCTTCATGATCTTGGCGGCGGCAACGGGGTCATTCTCACTGATGGCGACAGCCGTCATGCCGACGAGATGTTCCTTCAGCGAGGAGTACCCGACTTCATCACAGGCTCTGCCGGTGATGGAGTTTTTCAGTACCGAATACTGAACCCCTGCTGCACGGAGCGCAGCGCGGAGTTTGGTATCTTCCTCGACCGTAATGCCTTCATACTTTACGATAACGCCGGCAGACGCATTTTTCATCTTTGCGGCGAGATTCGCAACAGCTTCCTGCTTCGCGGCAAGAATTTTCTGACTGGGCATTGTTTTTACCTCCGTATTGAAATAAAAAATCCTTTTCCCGGGCACAGCACGCCGCAAGAAAAGGAACACATCAGAAAATCGGTTCTTTTCCTCGGCAGGAGAGCGCCGCGCGCCTTTACGGGAACCTGCTGTCTTAGGATTAACACCGACATTATACTATGCCTTCCTGTATTTGTCAACCCTTTTTGAAAATATTTTTCCGCCTTGCAAAAAATGCTTTTATATGGTATACTTCTTCCGATTGATATAGAAGGAGTACCGCCGTGAATACTATGCTGACCGCCTTCTCGACTGTGGCCATGATGCTTCTTTGCGCCCTGCCGGGATATGTTTCGGTAAAGACCCGCATTTTGCGGGAAGAGTCTATCCCCGTCCTTGCCAAAGTCCTGATGTACATCTGCCAACCCGCGCTGATTCTCTATTCCATGGCCGGCATTCCGTATAATTCTTCCCTGCTCGGCGATATGCTTCTCGTCTTTTTTCTGGCGCTTCTGTTGCTCGGCGGAACAATCGGCATTGTTTTTCTTTGCCTGCGCCACAAGATGACAGAGGCACGGTTCCGCATTTACACCATCGCTTCCGCACTCGGGAATTTCGGTTTCATGGGGGTTCCGATGCTGAAAGCTCTCCTGCCCGATTATCCCGAGGCACTCGCCCTCTCCACGGTCTTTTCGGTCGCGTTGAACGTCCTCGCCTGGACGGTCGCCTGCTCGGTCATTTCGCTGGACACGCGCCATATCAGCGCCCGTAAAATCTTTCTCAATCCCCCGGTTCTGGCACTTCCTTTCGCCATTCTTTTGTTCGTCACCGGGCTTTCTCTCCCCGCCCCTGTCACCGGAACCATCAATTATCTGGCGGAAATGTCCACTCCGCTCTGTATGCTCATCATGGGTGCACGGCTGGCTCTTTCGGATTTGCGGCGCATTTTCCTGACTCCGATCCATTATCTCTTCATCGCAATCAAGCAACTGCTTCTGCCGGCGGCCACGCTTGCGTTGCTTCTGTTGCTCCCGGTCGGAGCCGATTTGCGCGCCACCGTTTACATTCTGATGTGTTGCCCGGTCGCCAGTGTGGTCCTCAACTTCTCCGAAATGCTGGGAGAAGGACAGGAAAGCGCCGCCGGCCTCGTTCTGCTCGGCACGATTCTCTCCGCCCTCACCCTGCCGCTGATGACGCTTCTGCTTCCGTGAATTTTCCCTCCGACGTTTTCCCTCCGACGTTTTCCCTCCGACGTTTTCCATCCGACGTTTTCCCTTTGGCATTTTCCCGGCCGGATCCGGCATTTTCAACCAAACCAAAAAAAGCCTCGCCCCGGTTGGCGCGGGTCCTGTAAACGGATGCGAAAACCGGAGGGGGCTTTTTGTATGCGGCGGCCGAAAAGGCGCCTGCCGGCAAAGACGGTCAAAAGACCGAAAAGGCGCGTGTCAGCGGAAGCGGTTCAGGTCTTCCGCCGCCGAGGAAACCACGCGGGCAAGCGCGTTGGCGCGGTCGCACATCCGATCGGCAATCTCCTGCAAATCGGCCGTTCCGGACGAGAGTACCGAAAAGCGAACGGGGCTGTCGATGATAAAGGCGCGATCCTGCTTTTTATAATAGGAAACAAAGACCGGCAGATCGGTTCCCTGCCGCAACATCCGACCGGCCAGCACGGCAAATCCGCTGTAAAACTTGCGCAGATTGTCAAAATACCCGTGGGAAGAATCCTCGGGGAAGATAATCAGGCTCTGCCCGGCGGCCAATGTGTCGCAACTTTCATGCACCGTTTTGACAAAGCGGGCATCCCGGTAAGTCGGGATCAGACAAAGCCCACGGTAGAAAAGCCATGCAAGCGGTGTAGCAACCAGCGCGACCAGGCGGGCCAGCCATTTTTTCATATGCTTTTTCTGATGAAAATACACACTTGAAAGATACCGATAGACCGACAGCGGCCCCTCGGTCATCTCATGGGTTCCCCAAAAACGGAAAGGGTAGTCAAAATAAATCTCCCAGGAAAGCGGTGCGGACGCGCCCACATGGTTACTGAGAATCAGGGACGGTTCGGTCACGCGCTCACCGAGATAGATGAATTTCGGCCGGCGGATAAACAGCCGCGCCACGCTTCTGTACAGACGAAACCACAATTTCCTTGTGGCTTTTTTCTCGGTAGTCATTCTTTTTATCGCCCTTTCGGTTTCGTTTTTTCATTCTTTTCGAGGATCTGTCGCGCGGTCTCTTCGGGCGTTCCGGCCAAAATCTGCGCGCCCGCGTCGAGAAGTTCCCCGCGGCTCCCGTATCCCCACAAAACCCCGAGGGCGGTCGTCCCGTTCTCCCGGGCGGCATGCATATCGTAGGAACGATCCCCGATCATCACGCTCTGTTCGGCGGGTACCCCGCTGTCATGCAGCGCGTAGGCAAGCAGTTCCCCTTTGTCTGTGCGCGTTCCGTCAAATTCAGCCCCGTAGATTTTTTCAAAAAACCGCGCAAGGCCGAAGGCCCGCAGAATCCGCTCGGCGTACTGCCATGGCTTTCCGGTCGCCACAAACAGACGGCACCCGGCGTTCCCGAGGCGGAGGAGCATGGCTTCCGCCCCTTCATACACGCGATTTTCAAAAAGCCCTTTCTCGCCGTAATACTCGCGATAAAATGTGACTGCACGGCGCGCGTTTGCGTCATCCAGCCCGTAATAACGACGGAAAGAATCGTAAAGCGGCGGACCGATAAAGCCGGTGCTGACTTCCTCCGCCTGGGTCTTTATCCCCAACCGGCCGAGCGCATACGCCGCTCCCGCCAGAATTCCGGGGCGTGAATCTGTCAGCGTCCCGTCCAAATCAAAAAATGCAAACTCGATCATACCCCTCCGAAGAATCACGGCACACGGCCGGGCGCAATTTTTTTACCATCACATACTATACCACAAACCGGGCCGGAATGCAACCAAAAGAAAATCAGAATCATTCCGAAACAAAAGCCGGGCCGGAAAAATCCCGGTCGGCCGGGCGGCGGCGGGATCCCGTAAAAACGCCTCTGCTTGACAAGCCGACCGGGGTGTCATATAATACAAGTGTAAAAAACTGCTTGCAAGGGTTTTTGCGCCCCTTTTCAACCAAAACGGCATGTTGCTCGGCGCAAAGCGCGGGGCAGGACCGTTGTCGGCAGAATTCCGATTCATCACGTTTTCGTTATCATGAAAGAAAGCCACCGCAGGAGAACAAAATGAAGTTTATTCATACCGCCGATCTGCATCTCGGAGCCTCTATGCAGACGCACCTCGATCCCACGGCTGCCGAAAAACGCCGCGACGAACTTCTGCACATATTCAGCCGGATTGCCGGTATGGCCGGGGAAGAAAAAGCCGCCGTGCTGATTGCCGGAGACCTTTTCGACACCGACGCGCCGAAAAAGAAAACGCGGGAGTATGTCATGGATACCGTTGCATCGCTTCCGGACGTTGCGTTCCTCTGCCTCAGCGGGAACCATGACGCCGGTTTTTTCGGCACGGTAAAAGAACGGCCGCGCAATCTTTTCCTGTTCCGCGAAGCATGGGAACGGGTGGAGTTTGACGATTGCGATGTATACGGGTCCTGCCCGGCCGGTGCGCTGGATTACAATGCCCTGAAACCCGATCCGACCCGCAAAAATATTGTTCTTCTGCACGGGGCCGTGAAGGCCGGCGGGCGTTCGGCTCCCGGGGAAATCGTCCTCTCCCGTCTTGCGGGAAAGGGGATTGACTATCTGGCTCTCGGGCATTACCATAGCTACACGGAAGGAAAACTGGACGAGCGGGGACGGTATGCTTACGCCGGTTGCCCGGAAGGCCGTGGTTTTGATGAATGCGGCCCGCACGGCGTTGTGTTGCTCGACACCGGGGGAGAAGGTGTTTCTTCGCGCTTCTTCCCGATGGCGGAACGGACGCTCCGCCGTATTGCCTTGGATGTCACCGGCGCGGAAGGAATGCGGGATATAGAACTCGCCGCCCATCGCGCGCTTGCCGACTTTCCCTCCTCCGACATGGCCGAACTGGTTTTGCGCGGCAGTTTGCCGGCCGGTTTTTGCCGGGATATTCCCTTTTTACAACAACTGCTCTCCAAACTCTGCTTTTTTGTTTCGGTCAAGGACGAAACGCGCCTTTTTCTTGATCCGGAAACCTACAAAAACGACAAAAGTCTGAAAGGCGAATTCATCCGGCTGGTACTGTCGTCCGGCCTTCCCGAAGAAAAATGCAACGCCATTCTGGAAACCGGACTTGCCGCTCTGCGGGGAGGAACCGACCGATGAAATTTCTGCGCTGTTATATCGCCGCTTTCGGCGGTCTGAAAGAAAAAACCCTGGAATTTCCGGCCGGTCTTTGCGAATTCTGCGAACCGAACGGAAGCGGAAAATCCACGTTGGCCTCTTTTCTGAAAGCCGTTTTTTACGGCCTTTCGGGAGAACGGAAGCGGAACCTCTCCGAAAACGAACGCGAACTCTACACCCCGTGGGAAGGCGGGAATTTCGGCGGTTTTCTCGAATTTGAAGCCGGCGGAAAACGCTACCGGGCGGAACGCTTTTTCTCCCCGGAGAGCTTCCTGCTGACCGACCTGGAAACAGGGCGCGAAAGCCTCGATTACGGGAAAAATCTCGGCGAAGAGCTTTTCGGACTGGATGCCGACTCTTTTCTCGGCAGTATTCTGATGCCGGCAAAAAGCGCCGGGGTCGGCGCGACGGCGGGGCTTACCGCCAAACTGAACGACCTTTCGGGAGAAGTATTTGATATCTGCGCATACGAAGGCGCAATCCGGTCGCTTGAAGACGCACGCAAATCAATCGCGCTCTACCGCGGAAAAGGCGGCTCCCTTTACCGGGAAACAGAAAGAACGCGCATGATCGAAGAGAACCTGCGCAATGCCCATGCGGCGGAAGAAGCCGCCGCGCGGGAAGAAGAAGAGGCCGGGCATGCGTTGCACCGCCGGCAGGTTGCCGAAGAAGCGTTGAACGCCGCCGAAAAATCTCTGACGGCGCAAAAAGAAGCGGCGGATGCCGTCCGCCGGGGCGAAGAACTGAAAAAAATGCTGACAACGCTGTCGGAACGTGAGCACGAGAAGGAGACGCTTCTTGCTTCCTGCCCCGCCGCCCTTCTGCCGGCCGACGGGCTGGCAAACCTTGAAACGGCGACCGTCCGGGAAGAACAGGCCCGCAGTGCCGTCGCGGAAGCCGAAACCCGTTTTTGCATTCTCCGGGCCGCCCGCCCGGAGGGTCTGCCGGGAGAGGAAGACCGGAAAAAGCTCCTGAAAGCAGAGGAAGATATCGAATTTCTGCAAACAAAACTTTGCACTTTGCAGGAAGAGCCGGAACCGCAACGACCGGGAACGCGTTATCTCTTTTTCCTCTTGGCCGCTCTCTTTGCGGCGGGAGCCGCCGCCATTACGGGAATCGCGCTCTCTCCCCTTTTCTTCCTGCTCTTTTTGCCTGCGGCGGCGTTGCTGATTCCGTTATTTTCCGCACTGCGCACCAACCGGGAGGCGACCCAAAAGGCCAAAACGCGGGCAGCGTTGCTTGAAGAAACAAACCGGATGCTTTTGCTGGCGCAAAAAGAACGGAGCGACTTACAACTTTCCCTGCGCCTTCCGGGAGAAAATATCAAAGACGCGTTGCAAAAAGCCGATTGTGAAACCGCCCGGCTGCAAGCCGCCGGGAACGATCTGGCCCGGGCAAAGGACGCGCTGGCAGCCGCCGGGGAAACGCGCCGGAAGCTCTTCGAGGATGCTGGGATTTCGCCGGACGAAGACCCGCGCGCGGCCATTCTCCGGGTACGCGAAATGCGCGCCGCCCTCACCCGGCTGGATACCGAGATTGCAGACCGCCGTTCCGAGACCGATCGCATCCGCGCAAGCCTGCCGGAAAACGCACGGCCGGATGATGAAAGCCGGGGCGCTTTGCCGGATGATGAAAGCCGGGGCGTGGAACGGCCCGCCGTGACCGAACGGGATATTCTGGCCCTGCGCACCGAACTCAACCGCGCAAGCGAAGATGCCGCCGCCCACCGTACCCGCGCCGAGCATTATGCCGCGCTTGCCGAAAATCTCCCTCTTCTGAAACAGTCATTGCAAGAATCTTTGGAAATAACCGCAGAACTGCAAGACAGAAAAGACACGATCGACAAAACAAAAGAATTCCTGACCCAGGCGAAAGAGGCGCTTGAAACACGCTATCTCGCCGCTGTCCGTCAAGGTTTTTCCCGCTACTCCGCTATACTTTCGGACGGATTTCTTGCCGATTTTAATCTGAACACCTTGCTTGAAGTCAACTATTTGCGTGCCGGAAAAGCGCGTAGCAGTCTTTATTTCAGTAGCGGATGGCAGGTCATGACCGAAATATGCATGCGGCTTTCACTGTCCGACGCACTCTACCCCGGCGACCCTCCGCCCCTGATCCTTGACGACCCTTTCGCCCTGCTGGACGAAACGAATCTGGCGGCCTGCCTTTCTCTTCTTGAAAAACTCGCCGCCGAGCGGCAGATTCTGTATCTGACAGCGCACCCTTCGCGCTCGTTCGCCGGTCGGCGTAAATAAAAAAGATAGCCGGCGTAAATAAAAAAGATAGTCGGCGGTAAATAAAAAAAGGATATGAGAGACGTTCTCGTATCCTTTTTCATGCTTTCATGTCTGCGGCAACCGCGTCAGCACTTCGGCCGCGCCGGGAACCGAACGGAGGCAGCGATACCCGAGTCTGCGATAATATGCGCTGTACGCCGCCCATTCTTCACTGCGCAGATCGATTACCACATAATCGGTCTCGCGTTTTTCGGAAACGTCATAACACTCCCGCCGCATGGCAAGGCGAGGTGCCATAAAAGTCGTGCAGGAGACGGAAACCTCTTCCGGCACCAGCGAAACGACCTCATTCATGGCGGCAATGGTTTCCCGGGCGCTGACCGAAACGCCGACAGCCCCCCACTGCCCCGGTATCCGCGCCGACGCACCGACGCACATCACCGCACAGCATAGCACGACCAGCGCGCGGCGCACACGGTATCGCGGCAGATCCGAAAAGTTCAGGACAGACAGATAAAAGAGCAGAGCAAGACTGCCGTAAACATATTGAAAATCCACCGAATACTGATACACCCAGTTCGGCATCAGGTTGACAAGCAACAACCCGCCGAAGAGGATATAACGCGATACTTTTTTCGTGAAAAACGGTAAAAATCCAAGCGGAAAAAGCATCAAAGCGAGGAAAAGGAGCCGATCGCCCTGCAAACAGACAGCGAGCACTCTTTGCGGATTGCGAAGTACCGCAAGGATCACCCCGAACAAAGAATCGGTTTCCGACACTCCGCTGTATCGCCAGTCCATGATCCCCAACCCCTTCGCATTCAGATACCCGCAGGCCAGGAAAAACCAGCCGACCGAAAGAGAAAGACAAATACCGCCGAGTTTCGGATATCGCCTGGAAAGAATCCAGTAGAGCGCCAGAAAAGCGATATAAACGGCCGCGTCTTCTTTGACCGTCAACGTCAGAAAGGCAAAAAGCAGAGCGGGAACAGGGCGGCGCGATTCGGCAAAAAAGACGGTAAAAAGAAGAAACGGGGTCAGCAGGCAGTTTTCATGAAAATCGTACATGGAGCCGCCGGTCATGGCCGGATAAGCAAGAAGCAGAACGCAGAAGACCACCGCCGCCCACCGGGAAAGCGAACGCCGGCGACAAAGCCCGTATAACGGAATGACCGAGACCGCGAGTGCGGCAGCCTGCACGATCTGCACGGTCTCCGGATAGGGGAATATCGCAAAAATCGGCAAAAACAGGTAGAGTGCGGGCGAAAAATGAACGGCAAAATGCGAAAGATCGTACCCGCGTTCCAAGGTGGTATAGGGGAGTCCGCGATGAAGCATCGACCAAAAACTCTGCACAAAGATTCCGAAATCGAAGGAAGGACTCCAATAGGCGCGATACCGGGCGACCGTTACAACAGAAAGATATAAGAAGAAAAACAGAGCGGAAAGCGAAACGACCAAAAGGGCCGCGTGGGCGGGAAGTTCCGGCAGGGAAAGCCCGGAAAGAGCGGGAAGACAAGCAAGGGTCACAACCGCCATCAGCAGACAGGCCGAAAGATATGCTTCAAGCGCCCGGTTTCCGTTGATCTGCACGGCAGAGTACGCCAAAGCCGAAAGCCAAAGGCTGACCGCTCCGGGAAGCGTGGCCATGCGGCCGTGAAGGAAAAAAGGTACGGCAAAGAGAGCGCCGGCCAGCAAAACGCCGAAAACAACCGCCGGCCATCGCCCGCCCGGCCCGAAAAAATTCAGAACCGCCGCATATCCCATCCATCCTGAAAAGAAAGCCGAAAAAAGGGCATACTGCACCTCCGGCAACGCAAACCGATGTTTCTCCATCTCTTTTCCTCCGTGGTAGAACTTCTCTGCCTTTTTCAATGTTTTTGCTTTTTTTTGCAACCGGACCTTCCGCCTTTTTTCTTGCGGACGGAAGAAGCCGCCGCCCTTGCACGGCCCCTGTCCTTTTCGCGGGCGTTTCCGCGGGCGGCGGAAAGGCGATTCGTTTCTTTCCCGGGAAGAGGTCCGGGGCCGAACGGTTTTTCGGGAATTCTTTTTTCCCCGCATTCTCCCGGGCTTTCCGGGAACCCGCCGCCGTCCTGTTCGGGTTCGACAAGGTCAAAAGTCACCCGTGCCGCGGACAGATCGGCATCCCGCACACGGACCCGCACCGGCATCCCGATTTCAAAAACGCGTTCCCCGCGCCGGAGTGTGCGGGAATCGTCCTCGTAGGCAAAGCCTTCGGGTAACAGCGAGAGCGGAACAATCCCGTCGCAGGTCTCCGGCGTTTCCGCGTAAAACCCGAAGGATGTGACGGAAGTGATACGGGCGGGAAAGATTTCCCCGATGTGCGCCTGCATATACTGCGCTTTGAAAAGGGCTTCGATCCGCCGTTCCGCGCCGACGGCACGAATCTCTCCGGCCGTAGCGGCCACCGCGGCGCGGTGCGCGGCAGAACGATATTTCCCGGGCTCTTCTCCCCCGAGAAGCACCGCGCCGATAATCCGATGCGTCACCAGATCGGAAAGCCGGCGTATCGGCGATGTGAAATGGCAATAGAGCGGCATGGCAAGAGCAAAATGCCCCGATGCCGACGCGCTGTACTCGGCTTTGGAAAGCGAGCGGAGCATCATGAGCGAAACCGCTTCCCCCTTCCCCATTCTGCGCGCTTCGGCCAGAACGGAAGAAAGCATCGGCAACGTCACCGGTTGCCCCGGCCGCCACGGAATCCCGATCCGCAAAGCGCGGAGGAACGCGGTGAAGATGACGATTTTATCAGGCGGCGGTGCCGCGTGTACCCGATACACGAGCGGGATTGATTTTCCGGTCAGCAGTTCGGCCACGGCCCGGTTCGCAGTCAGCATAAATTCTTCAATCATGCGTTCCGCCTCGCCGCGTTCCTCACGCTCAATCGAGACGGGGTTATTCTCTTCATCCAGCGCGATTACCGCTTCGGGCATTTCCAGATCAAGCACACCGCGCGCTTGTGCGCGGGAAGCAAGAATTTTGTACAACTCCCGCATATTTTGGAGAGTTTTGTAAACAGAACTGTACTTTTCATAACAATCAGCCTTTTCTCCCGATGCAAAGACGCGGTTCACTTCGGCATAAACGCCTCGCACACGGGAACGGATGACTGACCGGAAGACCCGTGTTTTCCGGATTGCGCCCTCTCTGTCCAGACAAATCTCTGCGCTCACGGCATACTTATCTTCTCCGGCGTTCAGTGAACATGCGCCGTTGGAAAGCGCCGGCGGAAGCATCGGTACGACCCGATCGGCAAAATAAAGACTGGTTCCTCGGCGATGTGCGGCAGCATCCAGCGCGCCGAACGGGCGGACATAATGCGAAACATCGGCGATGTGAACGCCGAGCAGATAGCCGTCGCGGGTCTTTTTGAGCGATATGGCATCGTCCAGGTCTTTGGCTCCCGCACCGTCGATGGTGAAAATGATGCGGCGGCGCAGGTCTTCGCGCCCGTCCGGCAACACCTTTTCGCCGGCGGCTTTTTCGGCTTCTTCACATTCTTCCCGGGAGAACTCGGTCTCCACCCCGTATTCGCGCAGAATCGCGGTATAATTGGCCTGCCGCGTGTCCGCCCGGCCGAAATCCTGTTCCACTACCGGGGGCTGTCCGGCGCGCGGGAGAGTAACAAGGAGTTTGCGGCCGCAGCGCTCCCGCTCCCGGCGCGGGAGTAAAAACGGCGGGATATGCGTGTCATCCGGCAGAAAAACGATTTCCCCCCGCAATGTCGTTTCCGTATCTTCTCCGGGGATTGCGCTCCCGATTACCCGGGTCCGGCCCGGGGTCACCAATTCTTCAACCCGTCCTTCGGCGCGTTCCCCGCGCATGCGAAGGCGCACCCGTACCGTATCGCCGTCATAGATCCCCTCGCAGGTCGCGGCGGGAAGAAAAATATCTTCTTCCCCCTCGCGGAAGAGAAATCCGTACCCGTGCCGGGTACCGCAAAACCGCCCCGTCACTTCTTCGCCGCCCGGGACGTTCTTCGCTTTCCGCACCGGGAACCCGGCTTTTTTGTCCGGAACAGTACCTCTTCCGCGCCTGTCTTTTTTCTGCGCAGCACTCCTTTGACATGCTTTCGCTTTCCCCTTACGGGCGTATTTTTTCCGTTTTGTTTCTTTTTTCATTTTTCGTATTCTTTCCGCGAAAAGTCCGATTCGTGACATCCCGCTTGCTTTTTTCCGTCTTCGGATCGGGTCTTGTCGGTTCTTTTGCGCAAATCAAACCCGTGCCGGGAGATTCCGCCTGCCAAGCATCACGCATTGCGCCGAAGCCCTCGTAAAGAGAAAAGGCGGGATACAAACGGCCCGCCTTTTCTTCATCGCACATGTCAGAACGGAGTGATGTTGTTCCCACCCTCGGACTGAATGACATATACGACCAACACAAGCAACACGAAAATAACAGAGGAATAAATGGTGATACGGGAAAGGAGTTTTTCCTTCCGCGCACCGCCGTTTGCCTTGCCGAAATACGTCTCGGTCGTGGTGCCGGTGATCGTTCCGGAAAGCCCGTCAGACTTGCCGTGCTGCAAAAGCACGGAAATAATAACCACTACTCCGGAAAGGAGCAGAAGAGAGATGAGAATAATATCGAGTACACCCATGATTTTTCCTTTCTTCTATCCACAAGCATCAAAGCCGGATTGTCATACGCTTCATTGTAGCACATGTCGGAAAAAAATGCAAGTATTTTTATAAATTATTTTTCAGCGCCGAGAAAAGGCGCCAAAAAAACGCCCGCAACGGTGTCCAGCACCCGCAATGAAAGATTGCGCGCCACAAGCAGACGCTGTCCGATTGACGCGAGGGTTTTGCGATCGGGAAGAGGAAGAAGTTGCAGAGAAGAAACATTGACGCGCCGGATGGTATCGGTCAACGCGCAATATCGTTCGTAATAAGAGGAAGAAAGCACTGCGGCCAGCCCGGTGGCAAACGCGGCATCCATTTCACCGCTTTCGGCTTCAATGCAAAGAAATTTATTGGCGGTGCTGATCTGCCGGTCGTGCGGGAGCTGACCGGAATAATATACCCCGACCACAAGGCGGCGGCCGTCGGAACGGACAGGCACACGCTTGACAAGGAGCATAGTGCGGTTCGGCTGTGCCAGAGACGGAATGCGCGGAACGATATAGGGCTTTTCGCGCCCGGGAGCCGGAAAAAGCACTTCCGCCCCACGCAACCCCGCCGGATGCAGAAGGGGGATCGCTCCGTCCACGCGCGAAGAACGCAGGCATTCGGGATACCGCGTTTCAATCGTCAATCCGTTTCTGACCACCAGCCCGAAGTCGGAAAAACGGCACGGAAGAGCCTGCATGGCGCGTATCAGGCGCAGATCAGAGAGTTTTTTTGGAAGCAAAACTTTACATTCTTCCGAATACACAGCCACATGATACGGGATAGGCGGCAGATCCTCGATGCGATTGCCGCGGATCGCGCGTACCTCTACCTCCTCGGGGAGTTCCCCGCGGCGAACCGAACAAAAAAGGTCTTTTTTCATTTTCCCGTCAGCGTCCGCCGCAAGCGAGAGGAAAATCAGCGGCGCAAACCCGAACAACCTCCGACGGACCGGCGCGGCATGAGCGCCGTTGGCAAAAGAAGCCGGCAAACGGACAGACATCTGCCCGCCCGGCGCAAGAAGCGCGGCCGCACATTCGGCAAAAATGAAACTCACGTCGGTCCCGCGCGGGCAAAGCCGGTTCATGGTCTCTTCGGCGAGGCTCCCCGGCGCGGGGCGGCCGGTCGGCGGAGCGGCCAGGATCAGATCGTAACTTTCCTCCCCCTCTGCGGCCGGCTCTTCCGTTCCTCTGCCCACCGTGAAAAAATCGGCTTCGCGCACATCGGCCGCCAGACGTACACCATAGTCATGCCGGCACTTTTTGCGTATTCTTTCCAGATTGTCCCGCAACATCGGGAGAAAGCGCGGGTCGTTCTCATAAGCGGTCAGTTCTATCCGGAAAACACCCCCCGCCTGGCAGATTTCCTCTATGATCGCGGCCGAAAGAATTCCTGTTCCGGCTCCGGGGTCGAGTACACGCACCGTCTCTTTTTCGGGTATACAGAGCGAGGCCGCCATGGTGGCGGCAGTGTCCGCGCCGGTAAAATAACGCCCGAGCCGGATCTTGTCGCTGGCCACATACCGGCGCACCAGTTTTTTTGTATTCCGCACCGCCATTGCCAGCATAAAACCCTCCTCGCCGGGAACCCGACATTTTTCGTTCCGATTTTCTTTATTGTAACACAACCGTTCCGGCAAATCAAGATTTTTCGCAAAAGCGACAAAAACCTCTTTCCGGGAGGATCGGAAAGCAAAACGCCGGATTGCCGTTTTCAAAGCGGCGCGAAAGACGAAAAGAAAGAAGAAAAACTCTTGCACACGCGCGTGGGATGTGGTATACTGTATCCGTTATTATTCTTTGGGAGGTTCTTATGGAAAACGGTCGTGTCCTTCGCATTCTGCATTGCCCGGATATTACGCTCGGGAATCCTTATACAGGTCTTCCCCTCCAGAAATGCAAAGAATGCTATCAGCGTTTTCCCGAGGTGTTTGACCGGCTCATCCGGTATATTGCCGATGAAAAGATAGATCTTGTGCTTCTGCCCGGCAACCTGTGCAGTCAGTATCTCGGCAGTGAGGATGCCCGTCGTCTGATTTCGGCTTTTTCCAAACTGCCCGCCTGCCGTTTCGTAATCGCCCCCGGCGACTGCGATCCCTATTCGTCCGCGTCTCTCTATGCCTCCGGCCGGCTTCCCGCAAACGTATCGGTCTTTTGTTCTTCGGTTCCCGAAATTTTGGATTTTCCCGAACTTTCCGTGCGGATTTACGGCTGGGCATACTGCGACCGACGTATTTCCCCCTCTCCGATGGCCGCCATTCGCGCCGATTCTCCCGACACGCTGAATCTCATCTGCGGATGTTGCGAAACAGACTCTCCCGCCTCTTTCTGCTCTGCCACGCCGGAAGAAATCGAACAAACAGGGGCCGACTACGCCGCACTCGGCCACGGAGCCGCCACCCCGGTCCTGCGGGCGGGAAAGACGCTTTTTGCCCACGCGGGATTTCTGGAAGGCAAAAGTTTTGAAGAGATCGGCCCCGGCGGCGCTATCCGACTGGATGTGACGAAGGAAAACGATTCTTTCCGTATCGAGAGCCGCGCCCTCTCCTTTTCGCGCCACCGTTACGAGATTCTTTCCATCGATATCACGGGGATCCCCGATACCGAGCAATTGGCCGGGATTCTGCAGGAAAAGATTGCCGAGAAAGGATACGATGAAAACACCTCGTTGCGCGTGATTCTGACAGGGGAGCTTTCACCGACGGTCTTCTTGCGGCCGGGCGGAGAGATTCAGCACCTTTTCACGCTGAACAGCATTGATTTCTTCGACCGGACGCTCCCCACCTACCAGGCCGATGACTTTTACCGGGATATGACGGTGCGCGGCGAGCTTTTCCGGACGCTTGAATCACGCTTTGAAGTCGTCGGGGTGGATGAACGCACCGCCGTCGTCCGCGCTTTCCGCATCGGGCTGTCCGCGCTTGACTCCAAGGATATTCATACTGTTTGATTCTACAAAAATACTATATCGAGATATATCGAGGAATGACGAATGAAAAAGATCGGCTTTGACAATGACCTTTACCTTTCCATGCAATCCGCCCATATCCGGGAGCGGATTGCGCAGTTCGGCGGGAAACTCTATCTGGAATTCGGCGGGAAACTGATTGATGATTATCACGCTTCCCGCGTGTTGCCGGGGTTCAAGCCGGACAGCAAGCTCCAGCTCCTTCTGCAACTGAAAAAGGACGCGGAGATCGTCATTGTCATCAACAGCGCGGATATTGAAAAAAACAAGATGCGCGGTGACCTCGGCATTACATACGACCTGGATGTACTCCGGCTGATCGATCTTTTCCGCGGGGTGGGATTGTATGTCGGCAGCGTTGTGCTTTCCCGGTATGCCGGGCAGAGCAGTGCCGTCGCTTTCCAGAAAAAACTGGAAGGGCTCGGCGTGCGTGTTTATCGTCACTACCCGATCGACGGATACCCTTCCGATGTTGAAAAAATCGTCAGCGAAGACGGGTACGGAAGAAACGAGTATATCGAAACCTCTCACCGCCTTGTGGTGGTGACGGCTCCCGGCCCCGGAAGCGGGAAAATGGCCGTCTGCCTCTCCCAGCTCTATCACGAAAACAAACGCGGCATTAAATCCGGGTACGCCAAATTCGAGACGTTTCCGGTCTGGAATCTGCCGCTCCGTCATGCCGTCAATATCGCCTATGAAGCCGCGACCGCCGACCTCAACGACGTAAATATGATTGACCCTTTTCATCTGGAAGCCTACGGCGTGACGACCGTCAACTACAACCGCGATGTGGAAGTCTTTCCCGTCCTGCAAGCGACTTTCAATAAGATTTACGGTTCTTCCCCCTATAAATCCCCCACCGACATGGGGGTAAACATGGCCGGGAACTGTATCACGGATGACGCGGCCGTGACAGCCGCCGCCAAGCAGGAAATCATCCGCCGGTATTATGTGGCGCTTTGCGGCCAGCGTGACGGAACGGTGGAAGAAGCGACTGTCCGCAAACTTGAACTGCTTATGAAGCAGGCCGAACTGACGGCGGCCGACCGGCCGGTCATCGGGGCGGCGCTGGCCCGTGCGGAAGAGACCGGCGCTCCGGCGGCGGCCATGGAACTCCATGACGGTCGCATTATTACCGGAAAGACCTCTTCCCTGCTGGGAGCGTCCGCCGCGCTTCTTTTGAACGCGCTCAAAGCGCTGGCGGGTATCGACAAAAAAACTCTCCTGATCCCGCCCGAGATCATTGAGCCGTTGCAGGATCTCAAAGTCAACCACCTCGGGAACAACAACCCCCGCCTGCACACCGATGAAGTGCTGGTGGCGCTCTCTATCTGCGCTTTTTCGTCTCCGGTGGCGGAGCGCGCCATGCAAAGATTGTCCGATCTCTCGGGGTGCGAGGTGCATTCCTCGGTCATCCTGGCGCAAATCGACAGCAAGACCTTCCATAAACTCGGCGTTAATGTGACTTGCGAGCCGCGCTATCAGACAAAAAAACTCTATCACAAGAAATAAAGGAAACCGCCATGATACGTCATATCGTTCTTTTCAGATTTCTCGAAGAGGCAGACGGACGAAGCCGCGAAGAAAACGTGCGGCTGACCGCCGAAAAGCTCCGCGCCCTGCAAGGGGTCGTTCCGACGCTCCTGCGTTCGGAGGTCCACACAGGGGTCGCAGGAGCGGCCGCTTCCAACGCCGACCTTTTGCTGATTTCCGATTTTTCCGATCCGGAATCCCTGAACGAATATATCCGCCATCCGGCCCATATAGCGGTCGGAGATTTCATGCGGCCGCTCCGGGAATCCCGCACCTGCATAGATTATACGATCGACTGACCGGCCGAAAAAACAAAAAAGCCGTTGCCCCCGGTCATGACCGCCGCGCGGAATGCGGCGGTCTTTATCGGAGAAACCGCGTCCGGAACATTTGTGCCGTAAGCACACGCTTTCGGTGAGAAAGAGAATGCCATGCCTGCCAAAAACAGCCTTCATCAGTTGCAAATCACCGATATAAACAACCTCGGCTACGGCGTTGGCCATATCGACGGAAAAGTTGTGTTCGTTGCCGGAGCGGCAGACGGAGACCTTTGCACCGTCCGGATTATCAAAGATGCGGCAGACTACGCCGTCGGCCGGATAGAAGAATGGCTGACCCCCTCTCCGCACCGTGTGAAAAACACCTGCCAGGCCAAGGGTTGCGGCGGATGTGCCTACCGGCATATCAGTTATCCGCACGAACTGGAACTGAAACAACGCCGCGTCGTTGCCGCCTTCCGGAAGGCGGGGCTTTCGCTTCCCGTTACGCCGGTACTGCATACCGGAAAAACCGAAGGATACCGCAACAAAGCGCAATATCCCGTCGCCCCCGGGAAAGAAGGCCCGGTCATCGGCTTTTTCGCCCCGAAGAGCCACCGCGTGACAGAAGCGGCGCACTGTCCTCTCCTTCCTCCCGTGTTCGGAGAGATTGCCGAGGCAGTACGCGACCACGCGCGCCGCTTCGGGATTCCGGCTTACGATGAAACAACGGGCCGTGGCCTGCTCCGCCACATTTGCCTGCGCGCCTCCGCCGATGAAGCCGAGATTCTTCTGACTCTGGTGACAACTCGCCTCGCCTATCCGCATGAACGCGAACTTACCGAAACGCTCTTGGCGCGCTTCCCTGCCCTGGTCGGTATCCTGCTGAACGAGAATTCCGCCAACACCAATGTGATCCTCGGTCCGCGCTATCGCCTGCTTACGGGGCGGGATTATTTGCAGGACACGCTGTGCGGTATACGACTGCGGATCACGCCGCCTTCTTTTTATCAGGTCAATCATGCCGCCGCGGAACTGCTTTACCGCACCGCCGCCGAAGAAGCCGCTTTGACGGGGAATGAAGCGCTGCTCGATCTGTATTGCGGGATCGGCAGTATCGGCCTCAGCATGGCGCACCGGGTACGCGAAATTTTCGGAATTGAAATCGTGGAAAGCGCCGTCCTGTGCGCCCGGAAGAATGCCGAAGAAAACCATGTCCGTCACGCACGGTTTGCCGTGGGAGACGCGGCCGGAACCGAGAAGATTTTACAGGAAGCGGGGGGATTTTCTCCGGATGTCATTGTGCTTGACCCGCCCAGGCGCGGAGCCGATGCCGAAACGCTCCGCACCGTTCTCACACTCGCACCGGAAAAACTGCTCTACATTTCCTGCAACCCCGACACGCTGGCGCGGGATATGTCCTTTTTGCTCGGCCACGGCTATACAGCCGCCCGCGTGATTCCGGTCGATCTCTTTCCGCGCACCGGCCATGTGGAGTGCGTGGTGATGATGAGCAAGACCGACAAAAGAATCGAAGATAAAAAATAAACAGCCGGGGAAAGAACCGGCATACCGTGCCTTGCAAAAATTTTGAGCCGCATGACCTGACTGCGCGTTGCCCCGGCAGACAGTTCCGGACGACGAACAAAATCAGACGATTTCCGGTCGCCGGCAAAAGGTCCGTTCCGATATATTTTCCCCGGCGGCCCGGATTTCCGCCCTGCCGCCGCTCGTGCGCCTGTCCGCGTCGGCCGTATTTTCCGGGATGCTGCCGTTTCGATTTGCTTTTCCTGCCCATCATCGCCGCGTTTTGTAAGAAGGGGCGAAAATTCCCATCGAAAATCCATTCCCGAAAGAGAGAAACTCTATGCTTCCCTACCTGATTGCTTTTTTCATCTCCATGGTTCCGCTGATTGAATTGCGCGGAGCAATTATCTACGCCGCCGCCGCAGGTCTTCCTTGGCTGGCTACTTATTTTGTCTGTTTTCTCGGGAATATCGTCCCGGTTCCTTTCATCCTGCTTTTTATCCGGCGGATTCTTGCGGCCATGCAGAAAAGCCGCGTCCGTTTTTTTGTCCGGATCAGCCGTTGGGTGGAAGAAAAAGCGCGGAAAAACTACAACAAAGTGCAAAAGTACGCCGTGTTCGGTCTCTTCCTTTTTGTGGCGATCCCCCTGCCGGGAACCGGCGCGTGGACGGGTTCGCTGATTGCCGCCATGCTGGATATGCGCATGAAATATGCCCTGCCGTCGATTCTTCTCGGCGTGGCTTGCGCCGGACTGCTGATGACCCTTGTCGCTTACGGTTTCATTGCCGGGCTTGATTTCATTCTCTGATATTGACGCTTTCCTTGCCGGGCCTGCTCTCATTCTCTGATATTGACGCTTTCCCTGCCGGGCCTGCTCTCATTCTCTGATATTGACGCTTTCCTTGCCGGGCCTGCTCTCATTCTCTGATATTGACACTTTCCTTGCCGGGCCTGCTTTCATTCTCTGATATTGACGCTTTCCTTGCCGGGCCTGCTCTCATTCTCAGAAATCTTGTGCCGCCCCCCTTTTCTTTATACCGACAGACCGCAAATACCCGACAGGCCACCGCCCTGCCCATAAAAGTTCCTCTGTATTCTAACCGGCAAAATCTCCCGCATAGCGCGACAGGCGTCGCGCATAACAGAAAAGGCTACTGCAACCAGGGTTCTCAAAGCCCGAATGCAGTAGCCTTTTTTCATGTTTTCCGGCGATCCCGCTTGCCGGTCGATCCCCTCCGGCGTTATGCGTTCATTCCCACTCGATGGTGGCAATGGGTTTCGGAGAAAGGTCGTACAGGACGCGGTTCACGCCGGGAACTTCGGCGAGAATGCGTGCGGTCACGTGGCGCAGAAGCGCGTAAGGAATTTCTTCGATGGTGGCGGAAGTGGCATCCACGGAGTTGACGGCGCGGATGATAACCGGCCATTCCCAGCAACGTTTTCCGTCCCGGATACCGGTAGAACGGTAATCAGGTACTGTGGTGAAATATTGCCATACTTTTCCGGAAAGGCCGTTTTTATCAAACTCTTCCCGCAAAATCGCGTCAGATTCCCGGACGGCTTCCAACCGGTCGCGGGTGATGGCCCCGGTGCAACGCACCCCAAGCCCCGGTCCCGGGAAAGGCTGGCGGTTGACCATGGTGGCCGGCAGGCCGAGCGCGCGGCCGACCTCTCGCACCTCGTCCTTATACAGGAATTTAACGGGTTCGACCAATTCAAACCGCAGATCCTCCGGCAGACCGCCGACGTTGTGATGCGCCTTGACGCCGTGGCTTTCCAGAATATCCGGGTAGATCGTTCCCTGGGCGAGAAACTCAATGCCGTCCTGTTTTCTGGCTTCTTCTTCAAACACGCGGATGAATTCCGCACCGATAATCTTCCGTTTTTCTTCCGGATCCGAAACGCCGGCCAGTTTGTCAAGGAACCGATCTGTTGCGTCCACATAGACGAGGTTTGCATCCATCTCATCGCGGAATACCCGGATGACCTGCTCGGGCTCACCCTTGCGCAACAGCCCGTGATTGACATGAACGCAAACCAGTTGCTTGCCGATCGCTTTAATCAGCAGTGCGGCCACGACCGAAGAGTCAACCCCGCCGGAAAGTGCCAGCAGCACCTTTTTGTTCCCGATCTGCTTCCGAAGAGTCTGCACCTGCTCCCCGATAAAAGCCTCGGCCAGAGCCTTGGTGGTAATACGTTCCATACTGTCCGGACGTTTGTTGTTTTCCATATATTTTATCTCCTTCAATAAAATGCAATCAAAATCTCTCGGAACGGGAAAGCGAAAAGCGAGACGGAGGTTCCGGTCACAGCGATTGGCCATTCTCTGCCATTTTGTCGTTGGAAAAGGCACCGTCTGCCGTTTTGGCGGATTGCGCGTGAACCTTATCGAGGTAACTGACCCACTTCACCGTAATGCGGGGGTCCGGCAACGGCGTCATATAATAGAGCCGGTTTTTATCATGGATATCAAAGAAACGCGAAACCGTAATCGGAAACCCGCCGATCTTTTCAACCGGCACACGGAATGAGATCGGTTCACCGTTCACCCGGCCTTCAAAGGAAAAGGCAAGGCGGTTCAGCGTAGCGACCCCTTCGCCGACCCCTTCCCGCATGATCCCTCGTTCATCCGGTGTGCCGACCGACACGCGGGAGACCAGCGGAATTGAAGTATCGAGTACTTCTTCCTGCCATCGATACCAGCCGCCGAGCGTCCGGAATCCGACCCCCATCAGGCGGTAATCCCCAGACAAAACAGCATCCAATCCGCAAGTACACCGGATATGTCCGTCACCGGCCGAAAGCGTCAGCTCCCGCAGGCATGCCGGGCAACGGTAAAGAATCCCGTCCGCCCCCCTCGTCATGTCGCGGCATTTGTATGTAACGCCCTGCATGGCGGCCTCATCGTCATGAAAAAGCGCCGCTTCCAATCGGCTCTCTACCTCTTTCGGGGAGAGCGCGGCCAGTTCCTCTGCGCGAAAAAGCCGGGAGGTTCTGACATCAATGCGCCCCCGCCGTGCTTTTTTGGCCCATTTCGGAAAGGTCAGATATGCGCCGTTATTGGTCACGGTATACACATCGACCCCCATACGCCGGACAAGTTCCGCCGTTCCGGCCGCAAGCGGCAACGAACGGCCGAAACACGGGAGCCGCCCTTCAGGGAACAGCACCACGGTATTGCCGGAAGAAAGAGCGCGCCGAATCCCGAGAACCGTCCGCGGGTCGGCAGAGAACATTGTTTTCGGGATCACGTGGAGCAGGCGAAGCAAGGTCCGCGTTTTGCGGCGGGCAAGCAGATGTGCGCTGACCACATAATTCGGTCGGTTCGGAAAAAGGGCTATCGCAATCAGAAAGGGGTCCTGCACGGCCGTATGCGGGGCCAGTACCAGCGCCGGGCCGCGGACAGGCCCCCGGAAATCGCGAAAAAACCGCGCTCCGTACCGCACACGGTACCAAAAGCTGAGGATGAGCCGAACCGGATACCAGAGCCAGGCCGGAGGACGGCCGATTCCCGTTTTCCTTTTTTTCATATTCGTTACCGCCTGCCCTTTGTTCGCGTCCGGCATCGGAAGGTTCCGCACCTCTTTTGTGCGCCCGGCGGATTTTTCAGCCGGATCGTTTGCCTTTACGATACGTAAAGTATAGCATTTTCTTCGGAAAAAATCAAGCACGCTCTGCGGATTTTACAAAAAAAATCAAGCGCGCTATCCGGACCTTTCAAAGAAAAAATTCTTGGGAAATTTTGCTCGGAATTCCCGAAAAGCATTGACCGGCAAAAAGATTTGTGTTACAATAATTTTATCGAAATTACGGCTTTTTTTGACAGCCGTTTGACATGGAGGCGTTATGAAAAATCATACTTCCCCGTCTTGGGAACCTGCTTTTTCCGCAAATCCGATCCCCTATCGCACGCTCCTTGAAAATGAATGGGTCTTTCCCGATGATCTGCCGCATCCGGAAACGACCCTTACCACGGCGGAAGCCGCCCGCGGCGGTAATCTTCTCGTCCAACTGGTCACAGGCAGGCATATCTCTGCCGGTGCCGGTTTTTCCATGCAGGTGAACGGCGCAAACGGCGTGACGGTGACGCCCTATCAACTGCTCCCGGTTCACGTCGCAAAAAACAGCGCACCGCGCGGGAAAATGGAAACGACCGATGATTACGAATCTGTCAAGAACTTCGTCACCCGCCGCGCCCCCTTCGATGTGCTGGATATCACAGCGCCGATCGGAGAAGAAGGTCTTTCGGAAGGCGTTCTCGCTCTCGCGTTGCGTTTTACGGTATCCGCCGACGCACCTGCCGGAGTGCAAGAGGTCCTGTTGCTGATACGGGCGGGGGAATTCACGTTGTCGGTTCCCGTCCGGTTGACAGTACATGCCGTGCGGATCCCCTCTCTCCGTGACAGCCGGCTCTCGGTCTGCAACTGGCTCTTCCCTTACCGACTGGCCGCGACGCACGGCGTTGAGGTTTTCAGTGAAGATTATTATACCATCTACCGGCGCTACCTTTCGCATCAACTGGATATCCGCTCCAACCTTCTCTGCCTTGTCGGCGGGTTCGGAAAACCGACCGGTGTGACCGCGATACGGGATGAAAACGGGCGGGTAATCGATTTTGATATCACGCACCTGGAACGCAGTTTCAAAATAGCGAAAGAGATGGGCTTTACCCTTCTCTCCGGCCCTTTTGTGGCGCACTGGGTAAAATGGACCGATGCCAGCCTTTGGCTCCTCTGGGACAAAGAAACCGAAGTCACGACCCCTGAGGCGCTCCGCCAACTGGCGCTCTATTTCACCAAGATCGGCGATATGCTCCGTCGGAATGATTGGGAAAAATGTTATCTGCAATGCCTGGTGGACGAACCGCAGACGTACAGTGAACCGATGTATTGGGTCCTTTCGGGAATCTGTCGCCGTTATCTGCCCGGCATTCCGATCAGTGACCCGATTGAAACGACCGGGATCGGCGGCGCCATGGATATTTACTGCGTGAAGCAGGCGGCTTATGAGCGCGACATAGACTTTTACCGCGAATTGCAGAAGAATCAGGAACGCTTCACATTCTATACCTGCGGCTACCCGGCCGGCGACACCATGAACCGTGTGCTGGATCTGCCGGTTTCGGCCGGGAGGCTCCCCTTCTGGATGTGCCATCGGTATGGCTTTGAAGGCTTCCTGCACTGGGGATATCATGTCAATGAGCTTGTCGGACCGGCGGGCAATCAGAACATTGTTTACCCGCATGGCAATACCGTTGCGGAAAGCGTCCGCTCCCATGCGCAACGCGCCGGTGCCGAAGACTGGGAATTGCTTGAAATCATCCGGCGACACGACCCGGAAAAGGCCGACGCGCTTGTGAAACGTGCCTGCCGGGACTTCAACGATTATGAACGCGACGCAAAGAAACTGGAATCGATCCGGCATGATTTGCTGATGACGGCTGACCTCTACGCCACCAATCTGTAAAAGGAACTTTACAAATTCAAGAGTCCGACCATAAAAAACGGCGCAATAGACGGGTGTCCGTAAAACAGTTAATCCTCCGTATGGCTTAGACCATGCGGAGGATTTGTTTATGTCTAATC